>JAZLLG010000021.1:0-42704 GCA_045598045.1 Lachnospiraceae bacterium
CTACCTGTATTTTGATAAGACAATTATACCACAAAAAGCGGCTCAAAGCCAGTAAAATCAAGGCTTTAAGCCACTTTTTGTTACTAAAAAGTGAGAAAACCCAGCGACGATATCCGCTGGGTTTGTCTACAGTCTGAAGCCATCGGATTACCCGATGGCTTTTTTATGAGTTATTATGCATTTAAGTCAAAACGTCCGCCGTTTCTGGGAGCGGTCTTGCCGAAACGTTGAAGACAGTACTCACCGACTTTGTTTGTGCGTTCGGCTTTCTCGTGATCGTTCATATCAATGGCATCTTCTGCAATCAATGTGCGCTTTCTGCTTTCACGTCGACGGTCGTACTTGACAGCTTGTATGCGGTGACGCCTTTCGATGAAAACGGGTGCGTCATTATTGAGACCTTGCTCTTTTTTGATTTCAGCCGCACCTTCTTTGATGGCGGGAGCAACCCAGACAGCCTTTTCCTTTTTGCGGGTTTCTGTGACAACGGGAGCAATCTCGTTTGAAGCAAGAGCAGAACTGCCGTTAATGTACGCTTCGGAGTTTGTATTGTTCATTGCAGATGCGTTTTGCGACTGCAAAGCTATTTGATTGTTCATGATGGGCGTGTAGGTTGCGCCGTTAATGAGTGATATTGCCATGTAAACCTCCCTGTTATGCCTCCTCGGAGACAAAAGCAATTGCATCATCCTTGATGCATGTAAATGAAATAATACCTTCTAAATTCTGTATCGTCAATACATATTTAAGATTTAATAAATAAAAGTAATACATTTATAAAAATTCAGTCAATTATTTACGATTTTCAGCACATAAAGTTCTTTGACTAACCTTTGAAAAAGGTGTATGGTATATCCCGATTGAATAAAAAACGGGGAAATATCCGCAAAGGAAAAGAGACAGACATGGAAAACAGTACGGCACAATATCAAAAAATGACAGAAACAAAAATACCGAAACTCATTATTACGCTCGGTATTCCAACAACTATAAGCATGCTTGTAACTTCGGTTTACAACATGGCAGACACATACTTTGTCGGCGAAGAAGGAAACAGTGCATCCGGAGCCATAGGTGTTGTTTTCGGGCTTATGGCAATCATTCAGGCATTCGGCTTTATGTTCGGACAGGGCGCAGGGTCCATTGCTTCACGTGCTCTTGGTGCAAAGGATAAAGAAAAGGCCACAAGATTTGCATCCTCAGGCTTTTTCGGAGCGCTTGTGACAGGCATTATAATTGGTGTACTCGGGCTGGTTTTCATCGATCCTCTTATGCGCCTTCTCGGGAGCTCGGAAACAATTCTTCCATATGCAAGAGAGTATGCAAAATATATACTCATCGCTGCACCGCTTATGTGCTCAAGCTGTGTACTTAACAATGTTTTGAGGTTTGAAGGGAAAGCAGCTCTTGCAATGATAGGACTTGCCTCAGGCGGTATCATCAACATTTTCGGAGACTGGCTTCTTATTGACGGTTTAGGTATGGGCATTACCGGTGCCGGCGTATCCACGGCGGTTTCCCAGACTATAAGCTTCTGCCTGCTTCTTTCGGTATACCTTCTTGGTAAAACGGAGAGCAAGCTTAAATTGAGCAAGGTTTCAAAGGATGTTAACGAACATTTCCTTATTTGGACAACCGGCTTCCCGAGCCTTGTACGTCAGGGCCTCACAAGCATTTCAACAATGCTCCTCAACGGCTATGCAAAGGAATTCGGAGATGAAGCGGTTGCAGCCATGTCCATAGTAAACAGAGTATGTTTCTTCACATTTGCCACAG
Organism: Lachnospiraceae bacterium; assembly: GCA_045598045.1. GTDB lineage: Bacteria > Bacillota > Clostridia > Lachnospirales > Lachnospiraceae > RGIG3528. Next base: position 1,777 of record JAZLLG010000021.1, read on the forward strand.
CGCTCGGCATCGGTCAGGGCTTCCAGCCTGTCTGTGCTTTCAACTATGGTGCAAAGAAGTACAAACGTGTAAGAAGTGCATTCCTTTTCACTTTTGCTATCGGAGAGGCGCTTCTCGGAACCGTTGCACTTATCGGCCTTGTTGTTGCGGATGATGTTGTTGCGATTTTCAGAAACGATCCCGAGGTAATTAAAATCGGCACAACAGCGCTCATTGCGCAGTTTGTCGGTCAGGTGTTCCAACCGCTCTCCGTCTGTGCAAACATGATGTTCCAGAGCGTGGGAAAAAGACTTGTTGCAACAATCCTTTCGATGCTCCGCAGTGGTCTGTTCTTCATTCCGTTAATTATCATACTTTCAAATACTCTCGGACTTCCCGGCATTCAGTATTCCCAGGGAATATCCGATGTTCTGACGTTTTTTGCGGCGGTTCCTTTTGCGGTAAAGTTCCTGAAGGAACTTAAAGAAAAGGAAGCAAACGAGGCCTTATCGTGATTATTCAAAGGAGGATTTATGCCCGGTTCTCGAGAAATAAAAGCCGGAACAGCGGTAATATACGGTATTGAACATCTTTTGACAGATTTTATGTGTCATTTCTTTATGTTCAGATACGTTTACGGAATCTTTTCCGCGGAAGCCTGCCTGGCCTTATTTGTACTCTACAACTTCCTCGCTTTTGCGCTTCAGTGTCCACTCGGTTACTTCTGTGACAAGCTGAAGGCAAAGGTTTCCGCAGGCATATCTTACACTATAATACTTCTTGTATATTTAGCAGTTTTCCTTGGAAGAATGGATACGTGGAAGATTGTATATGAAGACAGTATTTCGGCAAAAATATGGATTATTGCGGCAGTTGTTCTCCTTGGTATTGCAAATTCCATATTCCATGCGGGCGGTTGTAAAGGCGTTATGTGCCTCGGTGAAAAAGGATTGAGGAACGGAGGCATCTTTATTTCTTTCGGTGCTCTTGGCGTAGCCTTCGGTGATATTTGCGGCCAATATGCCTTCAGCACACCGACATGGATTATATGCGGTGTTGCTCTTGTAATCATCGAAGTAGCCGTTATGGAAATGATTTTCACTAAACGTGCTGAAAGTGATACGTTGGAAACAACATCCGGTAATAAAACGGAGAAAAATTCTCTTTTCGCACCCGCACTTGTGCTTTGCCTGGTTGCAGTTCTTGCCCGTTCTTATGGTGGCTTCTGTACTCCCGGCGGCTATACTGAATATTGCAATTCGTCCATAGGCCTCAGCAGTACGATGCTTTCAAACATACTTGGGTTTACGGGAAAGCTTCTTGGTGGCTTCTTTGTCATTTTTTCCGTAAGGCTATTCAAATCAAAAACGGATTTACGAATTGCAAACCTTCGTTACGGCACGATTGCACTCTTAATATCAGCGCTGTTATGCGGACTGTTCGGCAATGTTGCTTTGCCTTGCACGATAGGCATTATCCTGTTTCATTCGGTGATGCCCGTAACGTTGTATGAAGTGTTCTGCTGCTTCCCGGATAACCCCGGCTTTTCGCTTGGTTTGACGACACTCATGCTCTTTGTCGGCATTCTTCCAAATTACTTTTTCGCACCTTCGGGAACGGTAAAAACACTTGTGTTTGTTATAACGACACTTGTGGCTGCAGCATCGCTTTTTCTCTGCGCTCGTTTTAAACGTGTCGAGAAGAAAAAGATAACGGAGGAAGCGTAAGCGATGGGCCTTTTGATTGCTCTTGGTATTACATTGTCGGTGGAATGTGGTCTTGTGGCCGTCCAATCACGTGACATTAAATGGGTGCTGTATGTTGCGCTTATAAATGTAGTGACAAATCCGCTTGTAAACATAATTCTCCTGGTGGCAAGAAATTTCCTTGAGCCGGGGACAATACAGCTTCTGACTTATGCGCTCGAGGCTCTTGTGGTTCTTTCCGAAGGCTTTATGATATATAAGCTCCGCGCAACAGGCAGCTTTAAAGTAAAGAAACTCTCTTTTCCGAGAAGCCTCCTGTACGCCTTCAACATCAATCTTGCTTCATATTTGGTAGGGCTGCTAATATTCTGAATAATGTGCAATAAAAGAGGGCCGAATGCCCTCTTTTTCTCACAATTTAGTAGGTCTTTATGCCTGATTTTCAGAAAATAGTCTTATATTCGTATATTCGAATTGACAAAATACCCACCACATGATATAGTATTAGCGTGATTTTCATGTCACTAATCCTTGTGGTTTTGGGTAGAAAGCTACAAAGGAAATTTGGCAGCGGTTTTCCGCAGAAGGAGCAGGAAAAATGAAACAGGCAAGCGAAATGAGCCCCGTTGTTAGACACATTCGTGATAATGCGGGCAAGCATGTTAAGGTTACCAAAAACATGGGAAGAAACAGATATGAGGTCATTGAGGGAACAATTACAGAGACTTATACGAATCTCTTCGTTATAAAGCTCGATCAGGCTGAGGACACAATCAAGACACAGTCTTACAGCTACTTTGACATCCTTACAAAGGATATTCAGTTACAGTTCAGCTGATCAAAGTAAGATAGGGGAATAAATGGGTTCACTGCAAACAAGCGGTGAACCCTGTTTTTATTATTATTTTATTTCGGATTAATTGCAATCATGCCTGGAAGCTGATAAAGATGTAGATTGAAGGATTTTGCATTTAAATAATCGTAAAGGAAGGAAATACAATGAATAATCCTTTTAAGAGGATTGTATTTGTTTTGTGTGTTGCAATTCTTGTTAATATGACAGGGTGTATGGCTTCACCGAATACAACTGTTCCGACGCCAACAGATACGCCGACACCGACAGCTACGTATACACCAACGCCGACACCCGAAATTAAAGTTATCGTAGAAAACGTTGAAGCTCCTACAGGTACATTATATAAGGGGAAAAGATTTAATATTGAGGCGGATATTGTTTCAAATGTAAAGATTACGGAAATTAAGGGCTATATCATTGACATAGATGGAGTTGTTGTTCAGGAAGTAAGCGACTTTCCAAATGCGGACAGCTACAAGCTGGCAAAGAGCAAGCTTGATAAGAATCTAAAATTTGGTGAACTCCCTGTCACCCGTTATTATTATGAGATATCTATAAAAACAGAATATAGTGATAAAGAAGAAACCATCATAACTTCAAGTTTTGTGGTTATGACACCCCAAATGACGGGTATTACTGCCGTCGTAACGTCCAAGACACGTTACATTGGTGACACTCTCACTACGGATGACATTACCGTAAAAGCAGTTATGAGCGACGGCAGCAAAAAGGACATCAGTGGTTGGACCGCTGAACCCCTTACGCTTGGCGGCAAAAGTAACGTGATTACCATTTATTACGACAACTTTACAGCAACCGTAACTGTTGCAGCAAGCGAGAAGGTCGCAGTGGTAACGCCTGAACCCCAACTTGGTGAATCAGTCCGCCTCCTGCCCGAAAAAACGCGGACTAACCGCGCAGCATAACGGGTTTAGTCCGACAAGCTAAAAAAAGACCGATATCGGCGTAATAACGCAGATATCGGTCTTTGATTTTTACCCTATTTCTTCCACGGAAATATTAAGTTCACAATTTGAAATGAACTGTCCATTAAGGCCAAGTTCGTAAATAAGCTTTATGTCGAGGCAGTCATCGTCTTCATGAACGGTGAGGCTTTTTGTGAGAAGCTTCATGTCCAAGTCACCGTACGGGGTGGCATAGAGTGCCTCAAAAACCTCTCCGGGGGTGAAAACAAGACGTGTGGTGATGTGCCCCTGCTTTGTGAGCTCGACATATTCCCGCGTTGCTTTGATGCGGCACTTGGAAAGACGGCCTTCGTCTTCCTCGTCATAAGAAAGATACCACACACCTTCACGCTGCATATACGTGCCGACGCTTGTCATTTCGATGGCGTCATCGCCTTGTACCTCGGGCTGCAGACCCGATATTTTGATAAGAACATCTTTTTTCATGGATTAAAGCTTTCCGCCCTTGCTGCCCTTGGCACCGCCGAAAGAAGCCGTGGAAAGAAGGTTTGTGTCGAAGGAGAATGTGATGGCTTCTTCCTCACGCTGTGCCTTTAATGCAAGGTCTACGCATCGACTAAGCAGCTCTTTGTAAGGCATTCCGATGGGTTCCCAGAGATAGAACGCAAGAGAACCGGGAATGGTGTTGATTTCGTTGAAATAAAGCTCGCCGTTGTCCTCGTCAATCATGAAGTCTATACGTGAAACGCCGCGGCAGCCGAGAACCTTAAAGCTTTTAACAGCAAGCTCGCGGATTCGGTCACGCATTTCTGCAGGTACATTTGCGGGAATCTGACGGGAAACACCTGCCATGCCCTTGGAACCGCCCTTTGAGCCGTTAGACTGGTACTTATCCTTGTAACTGAGAATTTCTTTGCTGTGGAAAGGCTCTTCGATTTCCGAAGCGATGGCGTCGTTTTCGTCGCCGACAACGGAACAGTTGATTTCACGAAGATTGGTGATAGCGTGCTCGATGATAATTTTCTTTGCGTATGTGAATGAATCATCGATGGAGTGGAGGAGGCCGATTCTGTCCTTTGCAACGGAAATGCCTACGCTGGAGCCGAGATTTGCGGCTTTTACGATTACAGGATAGCCAAGCTTTTCTTCAACTTCCTTCGCGATGTTGTCAACGTTTTTGTAATGCTCAAGAGTATATCTCAGACAATCAAGCACAGGAACGTCGTTATATTTTAATACGCACTTCTGGATGTATTTATCCATGCCGATGGCAGAGGAAGCGACGTCACAGCCGGCGAACGGAACACCGAGATGCTTGAGATAGCCCTGAAGAGTGCCGTCTTCAACGTTTGTGCCGTGAACGATGGGGAAAACAACATCAATGACGGTTTCCTTTTTGCTTCCGAAAAGCTTTGCCGGATAAGGTGAAAGAACAACGTTTTGACCTGAAGTCATCATAACGACACGCTGTGACTTTTTTAAAAGAGCCGGGATGTTCTTATACTCGTCGATGTTTGCGATGCAGTCTCCGATGTACATCTCGTTCTGCTTGGTGATGTAAACAGGGATTACGTTGAAGCGCTCTCTGTCCATACTGTAGATGGCCTGGATTGCGGAAATTACGGATACTTCGTGCTCGACGGAACGTCCGCCGAAAAGTACAGCCAAATTAATCATGATAATGCCTTTCTGTAAGTTTAATAGTTGTCAGGCAAGTCATTCTCAAGAAGAATGTACTTGTGGCCCTCGGTGTTCAGAGAACATGCGTGACTGAAGGCCTCGTTGAAACGGTCAAACTCGAACAACCTTTCGGCAGGGAAACCGGAATCAAGTGCACCCTGTTTGATGTCGCCTGTTCGATATTTATTGACCAAAAGTATATAATCGCAGCAAGCTGCTGCGTATGTACCGAATTTGTAGTGAAGCTCATGCTCCTTTTCTCCAAGCTCAACCATTCCGGGAGTAATGAGAATGCGCGCACCGTCGAACATTTTAAGCGTTTCGACTGCAGCTTTTGAACCTACGGGATTGGAGTTGAAGGCGTCATCAATGATGGTGACGGCTCCGTTTTCCTTGAGCTCAAGCCGGTGAGGAACCGGTTTGATACGGCGTACGGCTACTTTTAACGTGTCAAAATCGACACCGAAAGAATGTGCAACCGAAATTGCGCCGATTATGTTTAAAACATTGACAGAACCAATGAGTTGAGTGTGGAAACTCTGCTTTTCGCCTGTCGGAGCAACGACAGTGAAATCGGTTCCGAGAGGTGTGAGAGTAACGTCTTCGGCGTGGTAACCAAGGGGTGATTCAACGCTGTAGAATGTTTTATTGAAGGGACGATTATCTTTAAGAATTTCCTCGGAATCAGCGTTGAGGAAAAGCTTTCCGTCCTTGGGAAGCGCATCTGCAAGCTCGAACTTTGTCTTTCTGACATTGTCGATGTTAAAGAACGTTTCCAAATGTTGAGGCCCGACGGAAGTGATTACACCGTGGTCGGGATGAACGATGTCGCAGATTTCTTTAATGTCACCTACGTGTCGTGCACCCATTTCGCAAATGAAAATCTCATGTGTACTTTTAAGCTGCTCGCGGATGGTACGGACTACGCCCATCGGCGTATTGTAGCTTTCAGGGGTGACAAGTATGTTGTATTTGGCACTCAGCAGCGTCTGAAGATAGAACTTAAGACTTGTCTTTCCATAGCTTCCGGTAACGCCGATAACGGTAAGCCCGGAACAGCTCTCGAGACGTTTTTTTGCGTCATTGATGAAAGACCGGTTTACTGCTTTTTCCACAGGTTTCATTATGAGATTTGACAAAAGAAGAACCCATGGCTGAGCAACAATGAGAAGCGGAGCCGCAAAATAAAGCCACTTTCGAATTACAAGGAAGACAACCGCAAGAACAAGGGTGTTGAGAAGGATATCCGCAAGAATAAGCCTCTTTACGCGCTTTGTGAATACGAGCTTTTTCTTTGTATTTGATTTCTTCAGAAGTGAAAAACCAATAATGGGAATTACGGCGTAAACGATTTCAAGGATAATCAACCAGCCGGCATGAATCCAAAAAATATAGAGCAGGCTGTTCAAAAGGGCGAGAACCGTATAGAAGCGACAGAATGCCTGTCGTTTATACTCTTTGCCGAGCCATTTAAGGTGCTCGTTGTTTTTGTAGCCGTTGAGCTGCAACATATGGGTGTTGTAGCGCAGGGCGAGCCATAAAACCACATAAAAAACAACAAGAAATATTGTTAATAGAATGATGTTGAATGTATCCATAAAACCCCTGAAAAAACTTACAGAAATGCGTTAATAATATTTCTGAACAGAACCGGCTGCTCCAGGAAGGAGTAGTGTCCGGCACCTTTTATAACCGCAAGACCGGAATTCGGAATGAGCTCGTCCATCTTCTGAGCGTCCGAAAGAGGTGTGGCGGTGTCTTTGTCTCCCCAGATGAGGAGAGTTTCCTGACGGATGTTCGGGAGAAGAGCGGTAAGATCCTCGTTTACTGCTTTAACAAGGCACTGACGCATCATCGGACTGGCTGCGCGATAATCCGCCGAACCCTGATTGTTTTTCCACTCTTCTATGAGATTGCCGAACAAAAGCTTTGAAAGCTTTCTGTTTGCAAACCACTTGATGACTTTGTATCTTCTGATACGACGTTTCTGGGCGGGAGTCTTTTTGGGGAGAATCCCGGCACTGTCAACGAGAACAAGCTTTTCAAGCGTAACGGGACAGCTCTCACGGCTTGCAAGGCGGATAATCATACGTCCGCCGTAGGAATGACCGACGAGCGAACAGGATGTGATGTCCAAAGCTTCAAGAAACTTGAGGAAGAAGCAGACATAATCCTCCACCGACCAAGCTTCACGAGGCTCCGTGCTTGTTCCGAAACCCGGAAGGTCCAATGTTACGACCTTATACTTGGAGCGAAGAGCTTCAACCATGGAATCATATATGGACATCGTAGTGCCCCAACCTTGAAGAATGACAAGGTATTTTGAACCTTCACCGATAATCTCGTAATTTATTTTGTAATCGTCAATGGTAATCTGCATTATTTCTTAGCTTTTCCCTTAATTTCAGCCTTCTTTGCCGCATTGTTTTCATCAACGGTTTTCTGAGCCTTTGCAAGAACTCTTTTAAAGAAGCCTTGTTTCTTCTTGGGAGCTTCGAGAGGAGCATGAAGACCCTTTACACTGATAACATAGATGCCGTTGATTACGGCCTTAACTTCCTTCTTTACGGGGATGCTGTCAAAAATCTTGGGATCGCACATAAGTGTATGAATCTGAGGGCCGACCTTTGCTTTGACAACGGGAACTTTGGAGCCGCGAAGATACTTGGGCGTCTGTTCAACAACAATATCCGGGAAGCCTGCATCTTTAAGTTTTATGCGCTTTTTATCGATAACGAGCATTGATACCGTCTGCGCGCCAATCATTTTCTGGGCTTCGGCAGCTTCCTGCTTTTTCTGCATTTTGTTGCCAACAATGATGAGGACAACGAGTAATGCGGTGATAACCGCAAGAACGATGATAAGTACGATTGACCAGGTGGGAAGACCGGCAAGTACGAGTGTTGAAAGTGATCTCATAAAAGAACCTCCTGACGTCACGCATTTCTGCGGGACGGATTAGTTTTAATATATTCTTCATGGCCAAGAAGCATCTCAGCCACTTTTTTCTGTGTATAAGCGCCTACGGTTTTTAACTCCTCGGACGTAAGCTTGTCAAGATATATGGGCTCTCCGAACTGAACAACGGTAACAGCTTTCCTGACGAAGGGTTTGTGGTTTTCGAACAAATCGTCCGTGCCGGAAATTGCAACGGGTATGATGGGACAGTTTGTCCTTGTGGCTATTTTGAAGCTGCCTTCCTTGAAAGGATTCATTTCACCTGTTTTACTGCGGGTGCCCTCCGGGGCGATGATTATGGAAACACCATTGTTTATGCAGTCGATGCTGTGAAGAATCATTTTAACTCCGGAACGTATGTCTTCGCGGTCAAGGAAGAAACAATTGAGAAGAAGCATCCACCGGTTAAAGATTGGAGCCTTGCGTAGCTCTTTTTTTGCAACGAAGCCTGCCGGAACGCTTAAGGTGTCGTACATGATGCAGGCATCGAGCAGACTCTTGTGGTTGCAGGCGAACATAACCGGAGTGTCTTTAGGAATGTTTTCAAGACCGATACGGCGTGTGCGTGTGCCGGTCCAGAACATAACTACCTTAAAGGCATATTTAACCATAAACTGACCGATTTTCTGAGAAGTCATCGGACTGAACTTTCGTACAATCCAAAGAATGCCCAGAGCGGGAAGCGTGATGATGAGGAAAACCACCACGGTGCCCATTGAAAGAATGAAACGTATCATGGTGCTGCTCCTTTACTCTTCGCGGAAACCATTTGAAGGAGTGACGCCGCTTTCGATGACAGCGATGCTCTTTTCAATGTCCAAAGCGTTGTAGAACCATGCAGAGTACTGAGGATTACCGTTGGCATCAACGCGATAGTCGGATGTGCCGCCTTCACCGTAGTGCATGAAGTCTTCGTAAGGAGTGTAGTACATGAGCTTGCCGAAATCATCGTATACGAGATATGTGCTGTCGTCACGGAGCGGAACAAGCTGCTCGGGAGTGCCGTCCGGATTGACCCAGACTTGACCTTTGCTGTCTAAAAGAAGGTCTCTGTAAACGATGTTGCCGTCATAATCACGTACAAAGTTTCCGTTGCCCTCAACAAGAGGTTCAAGGAAGAATGCTTCACCTTTACTGTTAAGGATGGGGTTGCCTTTTTCGTCGCTGTATACCGGCTTCATCATGAGGTTGCCGGATTCGTCGAAGAAATACTCCCCGAAGCAGTTTGTCAGAGGCTGACTGTAGATGTAGTTCTTTTTACTGTCCTTAACGATGTTCTTCTTTGCATCCCTGAGTGCGGGAATGAGGTACGGATATGAAGTGGCAGGATTAATCCATGCATTTCCGTCGGGAAGCATTATGAGCTTGCCATATTTGGCGGAAGCGTAAAGCTTATGATACTTGAGAGTGTTTGTATCTATAAGAGGATGAGTGTTCAGGTAGGCATCATCGTACGGATCGCAGGAAGCATAGTACTCATCAAGGGTAAGCCCTGTTGTGGTGAGATAGTAAGCAAGCGGGATACCGACGTAACGAACATGCCAAGGCTCATAGGCGTAACCTGTGATTTCCGTTTTTCCCTTCGGATAACGGATGATGAAACCGTATTCCCAACAATGCTCGTACATCCATTTGCCTTCCGGTGTGTCATAGAACTCGTCAATGAGCTTGTTGTCGATGGTGGAACAGGAAACGTCCATGGCGAGACCTGTCTGATGCTCACTGGAGCCGGGAACAGCCGAATAGCGGTTTGTGTGGGACAGGGAGTATGTCAGAAGGTAGTTGCCGTAAATCTGGTACTGACGCTCGAACGAACGATACCCGGAAACCGCCACGAGGGTGAGACCTTCCGTTTTTGCAGCATTAAACATGTCCGTGAGGGCTTCTGCAGCCACTTTGCGGAGCTTGTGCTTGTCGTCGGAAAGATTGTCGTAGTCCAAAGCACATTCACTTAACGGAACAAGATCGTTCGGAGCGTAGTTGTCCGAAAGAAGAACTGCACGGTTAACGAGAAAATCATATGTGGAAGGATCACGGTTTAATTCAGCCGGTGCAGGCGGAACCGTAGGAACCGGCGACGGCGTTGCCGATGGAACCGTTGTCGGGGAAGGAACTCCTGTTGCGGGTGATGTCGGTTCGACATCACTTTGCCCGGGAGTAACGGGAACTACTGTGGGATCAGCGTTGGGATCGCCGGGGATAACCGTAAGGTGCGGCGTAACGGTGGGAGAAACACCGGGCGTCACGAAGAGCTCCGAGGGGGAGACAAAAAAGTCGCATCCACATGCTCCGGCCAACATTGCGGTGACGAGACCGCTGATTATTAATTTTTTAAAGAGAGAGTGTTTCAATTTATCACGTCCTGTGTGTATATTCCTGCAGGTCACTCCTTGGTGTAGCTGTCGAGGAGAGCCTGTTTGCAATCGTAAAGCTTCTTGGAAAGATCGACATATACTTCGTGAGGATTAACAAAACGACGTGTTTCATCCCAGAGAGTATCAAGCTCGGAAGCGCAGTACTTTCGGATGTCCATAACGGCAGGCGTTTTGTATACACATTCGCCGTTTTTGAAAATCGGAACGAGAAGCTCGCGAACCGTGTATGTGCCGGGTTCGAGAGTTGTACGCTTCCATGTTGCGTTAGGATCGAAGATTTTCAGTTCTTTTGTTTCATCAATTTTTTCATCCGCAAAAGCGATGAGATCGGCCTTAATCTTGCCGGTTGCCTTTTCGTATATACGGAAGATTGTTTTGTTACCCGGATTTGTGATTTTAATAGGGTTTTCGGAAAGCTTGATGCGGGGAATGAAGAGGCCGTTCTTTTTGATGGCGGCAAGCTTGTAGACTCCGCCGAAAGCGGGCCAGTCCTTGGAGGTGATGAGGTTTGTGCCTACACCCCAGGAATTGATTGCGCAGTCCTGTGACTTAAGTGACTCGATGAGATACTCATCAAGGTCCGAGGATGCACATATGCCTGCGTCTTCAAAGCCTGCTGCGTCAAGAAGCTTTCTCGCTTTTTTTGAAAGATATGCAAGGTCACCGGAATCAAGACGGATGCCGTACTTCTTGGGAAGTTTTCCTGCGGCACGGAGCTCTTCGAAAACTTTAATGGCGTTGGGAACACCGGAACGAAGGGTGTCATAGGTATCAACAAGAAGTGTGACATTCTGAGGGAAACAGTCGGCATACTTTCTGAACGCTTCAAGCTCGGAATCAAAGCTCATAACCCAGCTGTGAGCATGTGTGCCGAGCGCGGGCATGTTGAAAAGCTTTGCCGAAAGAACGTTACTTGTTCCTGCGCAGCCTGCAATGACTGCTGCACGAGCGCCGAGTGTACCTGCGTCGGGACCCTGCGCACGACGCAGACCGAACTCCATGATGGGGTCTCCCTTTGCTGCGTAGCAAACGCGGGCTGCCTTTGTGGCAATAAGGCTCTGGTGATTGATCATTGTGAGAATAGCCGTTTCAACAAGCTGTGCTTCCATGATGGGAGCGATAACTTTAACCATAGGCTCCATGGGGAATACAACGGAACCTTCGGGAACGGCGTAAATATCACCGGAGAATTTGAATGTGGAAAGATATTCAAGGAAATCCTCGCCGAAACAATTCTGGGCACGAAGATAGTCAATGTCTTCCTTTTCAAAGTGTAAGTTTTTGATATAGTCAATAACCTGCTCAAGGCCCGCACAAACCGCATAGCCTCCGTGGCAAGGATTCTCACGGTAGAAAGCATCAAAGACAACAACATCGTTGTTCTTTTCGTTTTTAAAATAACCCTGCATCATGGTGATTTCGTAGAAATCGGTAAGCAGTGTAAGATTTTCGCCTGACATAATAGCGCCTTTCTTCTTTGTTATAATACTTTTGTAAAGCATAATCTGAAACAATATATCACGTTTTATTTACATATGCAAACTTTTCATTAATTATACAGTGATATATCGGTTTCTTACTCTGTATGAGAAAAATTTTGTTGATGAAAAGGTCAGATTTGTGTTACAATAAATGATTATGATAGGGGGCAGATATGTTTAGGTTTTATTGGACAATATTCATAAATCTGTACCGCGTACCTGCTGTTCTTGCCAATCTCGAGAAGATGGCAAAGCATAAAGAAGAGTATACGGAAGAGCAGAAAATCAAAGCAATTAAAAAAGTAATCGGAATGATTCGCCGTTCTGCACACATATGTACAAAAACGTATGGTATTGAGAAGCTTCCCAAAGAAGGTGGCTACATTATGTACGCAAACCATCAGGGCAAGTGGGATGCTCTCGGAATTTTCGAAGCACAGGACAGGCTGATTTCAATAGTAATGGACGAAGCAAAGTCATACGTTCCGCTTACAAAGCAGGTTATTGATCTTTGTGACGGTAAGAGACTTGTTCTGAACGATCCTCGAAGCGGCATCAAAATCATTATGGAAATGGCCGAAGAAGCAGCAGCCGGCAAGCCGTTCCTGATTTTCCCCGAAGGCGGATACAATCACAATCACAACAACATTCAGGAGTTCAAACCTGGAAGTTTCAAGGCTTCCCTGAAGTCAAAAACACCGATTATTCCCGTTGCGCTTGTTGATTCATACAAAGCTTTCGAAGGCATTCGTTTCGGTAAGGCAAAGACAGAGGTTCACATTCTGGACCCCATCCTTTATGAGGATTTTAAGGACTTAAAGACACCTCAGATTGCCGAGATGGTTCGCGGAAGGATTGAGGACAAAGTCAAGTCGGTCCTCGATGAACGTAAAAAGAAGAGAAAAACAATTCGTCAGAACATACGTGATTTCCTCTTCAAAACGAGAAACAGATAGATTTGAATTTACATTCAAGGAGAATAGATATGTACAACAAAGTTGACACCAACATGAACTTCGTGGAAAGAGAAAAAGAAGTTCTGAACTTCTGGAAGGAAAACAAAATCTTCGAGAAGAGCATCGAATCGCGTAAAAAAGGCGAGACCTACACATTCTACGACGGACCGCCCACGGCAAACGGCAAGCCTCATATCGGACACGTTCTCACACGTGTAATCAAGGATATGATTCCCCGTTACCGCACAATGAAGGGTTATATGGTTCCCAGAAAAGCAGGCTGGGATACACACGGACTTCCCGTAGAACTTGAAGTTGAGAAGCTTCTCGGCCTTAACGGAAAGGATCAGATTGAACAGTACGGCATGGAGCCGTTCATCAAGAAGTGTAAAGAGTCCGTCTGGAAATATAAGGGCATGTGGGAGGATTTCTCCGGCACGGTAGGTTTCTGGGCCGATATGGATCATCCTTACGTTACCTATGACGACAATTTCATCGAGTCCGAATGGTGGGCTCTTAAGGAAATTTGGAACAAGGGCCTTCTTTACAAGGGCTTCAAGATTGTTCCCTATTGCCCTCGTTGTGGTACTCCTCTTTCAACTGCAGAGGTTTCACAGGGCTACAAGACCGTTAAGGAGCGTTCCGCAATCGTACGCTTTAAATGCGTCGGCGAGGATGCGTATTTCCTTGCATGGACAACAACACCCTGGACGCTTCCCAGCAACGTTGCGCTCTGCGTAAACCCCGATGATTCTTACGTTAAGGTTAAGGCAGCGGACGGTTACACATATTACATGGCTGAGGCACTCCTTGACTCAGTTCTCGGAAAGCTTGCAAAGGAAGACACTCCCGCATATGAAATCATCGAGCGTTTCAAGGGCACAGACCTTGAGCGCAAGGAGTACGAGCCTCTTTACAAGTGCGCAGCCGACCGTGCGGCACAGCAGGACAAGAAGGGCTTTTTCGTAACATGCGATTCATACGTTACAATGTCAGACGGTACCGGTATCGTTCACATTGCTCCCGCTTTCGGTGAAGACGATGCCAACGTAGGCAGACATTATGATCTTCCTTTCGTACAGTTTGTAAACGGCAAGGGCGAAATGACAGAGGAAACACCTTTTGCAGGTCTCTTCGTTAAGAAGGCAGACCCTGAGGTCCTCAAGGATCTCGATGCAAGAGGACAGCTTTTCGATGCTCCCAAGTTTGAGCATGAGTATCCTCACTGCTGGCGTTGCGACACACCTCTCATCTACTATGCACGTGAGTCATGGTACATCAAGGAGACGGCCGTTCGTGACGATCTCATCAGAAACAACAACACAGTTAACTGGATTCCCGAGTCCATCGGCAAGGGACGTTTCGGTAACTGGCTTGAAAATATTCAGGACTGGGCAATTTCCCGTAACCGTTATTGGGGCACACCTCTCAACATCTGGGAGTGTGAAAAGTGTCATCATCAGGAGTGCGTAGGCGGACGTGAAGAGCTCAACAAGCTCAGCGGAAATGCAAATGCGCTTACTGTTGAGCTTCACAGACCTTACATTGACGAAATTACCTGCACATGTCCTGAGTGCGGCGGCGTAATGAAGCGTGTTCCCGAGGTTCTTGACTGCTGGTTCGATTCCGGTGCAATGCCTTTTGCACAGCATCATTATCCTTTCGAAAACAAGGAAATTTTTGAGCAGCAGTTCCCGGCAAAATTCATTTCCGAGGCCGTTGACCAGACACGTGGATGGTTCCATTCACTTATGGCTGAGTCTACACTTCTTTTCAACAAGGCTCCTTATGAGAACGTTATCGTTCTTGGACATGTTCAGGATGAAAACGGTCAGAAGATGAGTAAGTCAAAGGGTAATGCGGTCGATCCCTTCGATGCTCTTGAAAAGTTCGGTGCGGATGCCATCCGTTGGTATTTCTACATCAACTCCGCTCCTTGGCTTCCCAACCGTTTCCACGACAAGGCTGTACAGGAAGGCCAGAGAAAGTTTATGGGCACACTTTGGAACACATATGCGTTCTTCGTGCTCTATGCAAATATCGATAATTTCGATGCTACAAAGTATACACTTGAATATGACAAGCTTCCCGTTATGGATAAGTGGCTGCTTTCTCGTCTCAACTCCACTGTAAAGGAAGTTGACGACGATCTCGGCAATTACAGAATTCCCGAAGCAGCAAGAGCTCTTGAAAGCTTTGTTGATGAGATGTCCAACTGGTACGTTCGTCGCGGACGTGAGCGTTTCTGGGCAAAGGGCATGGAGCAGGACAAGATCAATGCTTACATGACACTTTACACAGCACTTGTTACCATCTCCAAGGCAGCTGCTCCCATGATTCCTTTCATGACAGAAAGCATCTACAGAAATCTTGTATGCTCCGTTGATGCTTCACAGCCCGAGTCCATCCACCTTTGTGACTTCCCGGTTGTTAATAATGCATGGATCGACAAGAAACTTGAGGATGACATGGAAGAGGTACTTCAGATTGTTGTTCTCGGACGTGCATGCAGAAACACTTCCAACATCAAGCAGCGTCAGCCTGTATCCAAGATGTTCGTTAAGGCTGAGCATGAGCTTCCCGATTTCTTCAAGGAAATCGTTGCGGACGAGCTTAACGTTAAGGCAGTGGAGTTTACCGATGATGTTTCCGGCTTCACTTCATACACCTTCAAGCCTCAGCTTAAGACTCTCGGACGTCGCTTCGGCAGCCGTCTGAACGCACTCAAGGAAGTACTTGCCAATATCGATGGTAACGCAGCAATGCAGTCTCTCAACGAAAAGGGCACTGTGAAAATAGTGGTTGAGGGAGTTGAAGAAGAACTTGCAACAGAGGATCTTCTCATCGAATCACAGAAAACAGAGGGTTATGTATCCGATTCCGATAAGGGCATTACGGTAGTAATCGACACAAGACTTACTCCGGAGCTTATCGAGGAGGGGTATGTTCGTGAAATTATCTCAAAGGTTCAGACAATGCGTAAGGATTCTGACTTTGAGGTTATGGACAACATTAAGCTTTACATTTCCGGCAACGAGCTCATTCAGAAGGTTGCATCAGACAATGCTGAAGAAATCAAGAGAATTGTTCTTGCCAAAGAGATTATCCTCGGAGAGACATGCGGCAACGACAAAGCATGGAATCTTAACGGCGAGGACGTTACAATCGGAGTTGTAAGACTGTAGTTACAGACAGAATAATCATTTCACGGAGGAACCAATGAACATTAACAAGGAAGATCTTCACAAGGCGATTGTTTACAACATGCGGATGCTTTATCGTAAGGACATTGAAGAAGCTACGGTGCAGCAGATTTATCAGGCTTTATCCTATTCTCTTAAGGATTACATTGTGGATATGTGGATTGACACACATAAAGCAATCCGTAAAGAGGATGCAAAGACGGTTTACTACCTTTCCATGGAATTCCTTATGGGAAGGGCGCTCGGAAACAACATCATTAACTTAAAGGCTCTGCCTGTAGTTAAGGAGGTTCTCACAGAGCTTGGCGTAGACTTGGAAAACATCGAGGAGGAAGAACCGGATCCCGCTCTCGGAAACGGCGGCCTCGGGAGGCTTGCGGCATGTTTTCTTGATTCATTGGCTACTCTCGGTTACCCGGCTTACGGCTGCGGTATCCGCTATAAATACGGCATGTTCAAACAGAAAATCGAAGACGGCTTTCAGGTTGAAAAGCCCGATAACTGGCTTAAAGACGGTTATCCTTTCGAAATTAAGCGTGCCGAGTATGCCACCGAAGTTAAGTTCGGCGGCTACGTAAAGATGGTAAAGGGCGCAGACGGAAGAGAGCGCTTCACACAGGAAGATGCTCTTTCCGTTCGTGCGGTTCCCTATGATATTCCCATTGTGGGTTATGATAATGGCGTTGTTAACACCCTTCGTATCTGGGATGCAGAGGCAATCAATGACTTCAACCTCGACTCCTTTGACAAGGGTGACTACCAGCGTGCCGTTGAGCAGGAAAACCTCGCAAGAACAATTTGTGAGGTGCTTTACCCCAACGACAATCACTACGCAGGTAAGGAACTCCGCCTCAAACAGCAGTATTTCTTTGTTTCTGCAAGCGTTCAGCGTGCGGTTTCCAAGTATATGGAGACACACGATGACGTCAAAAAACTCTACGAAAAGGTTTGTTTCCAGCTGAATGATACACATCCGACAGTAACCGTACCCGAACTCATGAGAGTCCTTCTTGATGACTATACTCTTACATGGGACGAGGCGTGGGAGGTAGTGAGCAAGTGCTGTGCTTACACAAACCATACAATCATGTCCGAAGCTCTTGAAAAATGGCCCATCGACCTTTTCTCGAGACTTCTTCCCCGTATCTACCAGATTGTTGAAGAAATTAACAGACGTTTCGTCAATCAGATTCGTGAAAAGTACAACAACGATCCCAAGAAAGTGGAGAGCATGGCTATCCTTTACGACGGTCAGGTGCGTATGGCCAATCTTGCCATTGTTGCGGGCTATTCTGTAAACGGCGTTGCACGTCTTCATACCGAAATTCTTAAAAACGAGCAGTTAAAGGATTTCTACCAGCTTTGGCCCGAAAAGTTCAACAACAAGACAAACGGTATTACACAGCGAAGATTCCTTCTTCACGGCAATCCGCTTCTTGCCGACTGGGTAACTCAGAAGGTTGGAGAAGGCTGGATTACTGATCTTTCAAAGATTTCCGGCATTCTCAAATATGCGGGTGACGATGACGAGCTCATTGCGCTTGCAGACATTAAAAACCAAAACAAAAAGAGACTTGCGAAATACATTAAGGAACATAACGGTGTGGATATCGATCCGGACTCCATTTTCGATGTTCAGGTTAAACGTCTTCACGAATACAAGAGACAGCTTCTTAACATTCTTCACGTTATGTATCTTTATAACGAACTCAAGTCCAATCCTTACATGGATATTTGCCCGCGTACTTTTATTTTCGGCGCAAAGGCTTCAGCAGGCTACAGAAGGGCAAAAGCAGTCATTAAGCTCATTAACAACGTCGGTGAAGTGATTAATAACGATCCTTCCATCAACGGAAAGATTAAGGTTGTTTTCATAGAAAACTATCGTGTTTCCAACGCGGAAATGATTTTTGCGGCAGCGGATGTTTCGGAACAGATTTCCACCGCAAGTAAGGAAGCCTCCGGTACGGGTAACATGAAGTTTATGTTGAACGGTGCGATTACCCTTGGTACTATGGACGGTGCAAACGTCGAAATTGTTGAAGAAGTCGGTCAGGAAAATGCTGTTATTTTCGGCCTTTCAGCGCAGGAAGTCATTGATTTCGAACATAATCATCAGTATAATCCGCGTGACATCTACAATTCCGACGGACGTATCAAAAAGGTTGTGGATCAGCTGGTGGACGGTACATACACAAACGAGGACGCCAACCTCTTCAGAGAGCTTTACGATTCACTGCTTAATGTGGACCAGTATTTCATCCTCAAGGATTTCGCTTCTTATGCGGACGCCCAGAAGCGCATTGATGAGAAATACAGAGACGCAAAGGAGTGGACAAAGTCATCTCTTATGAACATTGCAAAGTCCGGCAAATTCTCTTCCGACAGAACCATCGAGGAGTATGTTCAGGAGCTTTGGCATCTCTCAAAAATCACGGTAAAATGAAATGGACATCAGGCTTAATGATGTGGTTGTTCTGAAAAAGGCGCATCCGTGCGGCAGCCATGAGTGGCAGGTGCTTCGCATCGGGGCGGACCTCCGTCTCAAGTGCGAGGGCTGTGGACATATGGTTATGCTGGCAAGGCCGCTTGTGGAAAAGAACATAAAACAGATCAAACGGAGTGAAGAAACATGACGGGCGAAGAGTGGCGCTTCTGCAAAAAGTGCCTTGTGCGGGAGCTGAAGGAAGGAGAGCTTTTCCTTACCGTGCGGGATTACATCGCGGGGCTCGACGAAAGCATAAAAACGTCTCCCGAAGAATACGAAAAACGGCTTGGCTGCTGTAAAGAGTGTGAGAAGCTGTTCTCGGGGACATGCGCGGTGTGCGGCTGCTATGTGGAGATGCGTGCCGCAGTTGAAAGAAACTCCTGTCCGCTTCCAAATCCGAGGTGGTAAAGCACTTCTTGATAACAAGAGACAAAAAAATGAATAGACAATTTACTCTTCGCGTTATACAATGTCAGTGCTATCAAATGAACTTTTTTAGTATTTTACTAATATAAAAGGAGAAGATAACCATGAATACAATTAAGAACATTCCTCAGGTTAAGATCGGTATCGTTGCAGTATCCCGTGACTGCTTCCCTGAAAGCCTTTCCGTTAACAGACGTAAGGCCCTTATCGATGCTTACAAGAAGAACTTCAATGCAGAAGACATCTATGAGTGCCCTATCTGCATCGTAGAGAGCGAAATCCATATGGTACAGGCTCTTGACGACATCAAGAGAGCAGGCTGTAACGCACTTTGCGTATACCTTGGAAACTTCGGTCCCGAAATTTCCGAGACACTCCTTGCAAAGCACTTCGACGGACCTAAGATGTTCGTAGCAGCTGCCGAAGAGAGCCAGAACGACCTTGCTGACGGCCGTGGCGATGCATACTGCGGTATGCTCAACGCAAGCTACAACTTAAAGCTTCGTTCCGTTAAGAAGACATACATCCCTGAGTACCCTGTCGGTGACGCAGAGGATTGCGCAAAGATGATCAACGAGTTCGTGCCCATCGCACGTGCCGTTATCGCTCTTTCAAACCTTAAGATTATTTCCTTTGGTCCCAGACCTCTCAACTTCCTTGCTTGTAACGCTCCCATCCAGCAGCTTTACAACCTTGGTGTTGAAATCGAAGAGAACTCTGAGCTTGACCTTTTCGAAAGCTTCAACAAGCATGCCGGCGACTCCAGAATTCCTGCAAAGGTTGCAGAGATGGAAGCAGAGCTCGGCGCAGGCAACAAGAAGCCTGAAGTTCTTGCAAAGCTTGCTCAGTACGTGCTTACACTCCTTGACTGGGTTGACGCTCACAAGGGTTACAGAGAGTACGTTGCAATTGCCGGTAAGTGCTGGCCTGCATTCCAGACACAGTTTGGTTTCGTTCCTTGCTACGTAAACAGCCGTCTCACAGGTATGGGCATCCCTGTATCCTGCGAAGTAGATATCTACGGATGTCTCTCCGAGTTCATCGGTACAGCAGTTTCAGATGACATCGTTACACTCCTTGATATCAACAACTCCGTTCCGAAGGATATGTACAAAGCATCCATCGAGGGCAAATTCCCTTATACACATACAGATACGTTCATGGGCTTCCATTGCGGTAACACATGCTCCAAGAAGCTTGCATTCTGCGAGATGAAGTACCAGAAGATCATGGCTCGTAACCTTCCTATCGAGGTTACAAACGGAACACTTGAAGGCGACATCATGCCCGGTGACATCACATTCTATCGTCTCCAGTCAACAGCTGACAACGTTCTTCGTGCATACGTTGCAGAGGGCGAGGTTCTTCCTGTTGCTACACAGTCCTTCGGTGGCATCGGTGTATTCGCCATCAAGGAAATGGGACGTTTCTATCGTCACGTTCTCATCGAGAAGAATTATCCTCACCACGGTGCGGTTGCATTCGGTCACTATGGCAAGGCTCTCTTCGAAGTATTCAAGATGATCGGTGTTCAGGTAGACGAAATCGGTTGGAATCAGCCTGCCGGAATGTTCTATCCCACAGAGAATCCCTTCAAATAAGAGAAATTCCTAAAACAAATGAAACGCATCTTCGTGAAAGCGAAGATGCGTTTTTAAAATCGATTTTTGATTTACAACTTCGGTAACATCGTGCTATAATACGGGAAATTGTTTTTTCAGCAGAAATACAGAAACAGAGGGAATTATTATGGCTAAAGAAAAAATTATCTTAACAGGCGATCGTCCCACCGGACGACTTCACATCGGACACTACA
Organism: Lachnospiraceae bacterium; assembly: GCA_045598045.1. GTDB lineage: Bacteria > Bacillota > Clostridia > Lachnospirales > Lachnospiraceae > RGIG3528. Next base: position 22,627 of record JAZLLG010000021.1, read on the forward strand.
TCGGCTCTTTGAAGAGACGTGTTGAGCTTCAGAATTCCGGCGAGTATGACAAAATCTTCATCATGATTGCCGATGCACAGGCTCTCACAGACAACTTCGACAATCCGGAAAAGGTACGTCAGAACATCATCGAAGTCGCTCTTGACTATCTTTCAGTCGGACTTGATCCTGTAAAGGCTAATCTTTTCATCCAGTCACAGATTTCAGAGCTTACGGAACTCACCTTCTTTTACTCAAACCTTGTTACGGTTTCCAGACTTCAGAGAAACCCCACGGTTAAGAGTGAAATCCAGATGAGAAACTTTGAAACCAGCATTCCCGTTGGCTTCTTCACATATCCCATAAGCCAGGCTGCGGACATCACCGCATTCAAGGCAACAACGGTCCCCGTGGGTGAGGACCAGCTCCCTATGATTGAACAGTGTAAGGAAATCGTGCACAAGTTTAACACCATCTACGGCGAGACGCTTGTTATGCCGGAGGCACTTATCCCGAAGAATGAAGCACAAGGACGTCTTCCCGGCACAGACGGCAAAGCAAAGATGAGTAAGTCTCTCGGAAACTGCATTTATCTTTCCGACGACGAGAAGACTGTTAAAGAGAAAATCATGAGCATGTACACAGATCCTCTTCACATCCAGGTTTCAGATCCCGGACACGTTGAGGGCAATATGGTTTTCACTTACCTTGACGCTTTCAGCAACCAGGAGCATTTTGCAGAGTATCTTCCTGACTATGCAAATCTTCAGGAGCTTAAGGACCACTACACACGCGGTGGTCTCGGCGATGTTAAGATTAAAAAGTTTCTTAACAACGTACTTCAGGAAGAGCTTGCCCCCATCCGTGCAAGACGTGCCGAGTACGAAAAGGACATCCCGGGTGTATATGACATCCTCAGAAAGGGCACGGAGGCAGCTCGTACACAGGCTGCAAAGACTATGTCCGAGGTTAAGGCAGCAATGAAGATTAACTACTTTGACGATGCCGAGCTCATCAAGGCTCAGTCACAGAAGTATATATAGGTGCTCGTTCCTCCTGAAAAGGGATACTGAACTAATTTTATATTGGAACACTAAATAAAGAAAAATCCCCAAACAATTACTATTCATAGAATGAAGAATTATTGTTTTGGGGGATTTTTTTCTTAACATCGTAAGAAATTTTTATAATACGTTTTATACTCTCCACAACAGATATTTATTTGTTGCCAACTAACGAGATCCGGATGCAATACTGCTTACGACCACGGCTGCGGTACCTACATCTGTTACACAGAGTACTAAACCACCGACAATGCATCATACACGTATGATTCTATCACATTCGTGTTTCCGCGCATTGTGACAAAAGGACCGTCCCTGATGCGAAAGAGACACGCATTGTGACAAAAGGACCGTCCCTGATGCGTTATGTATTTGACTGAAAGCGGGTTTCGTGGTAAAATATTTCGGATTTACATTATTGTGGTTGGGATTATTGTTATTTCCGGAGGGGAAACGATGAGCATTGCGGTTGTTACCGACAGCAATAGCGGTATTACACAAAAAGAAGCGGAAGCAATGGGGGTTTTTGTGCTTCCCATGCCGTTTTTTATTAATGACGAAATCTTCTACGAGGGCATTACGCTGACGCAGGAGCAGTTCTACGAAAAGCTTAAAGAGGATGCGGACATCAAAACGTCGCAGCCGTCTCCCGGCGAAGTACTTGACATGTGGGACAAGGTGCTTGAAAGCTACGACCAGATTATTTACATCCCTATGTCTTCAGGACTCAGTAAGGCTTGCGAAACCGCAATGATGCTTGCTGCGGATGATTATCAGGATAAAGTGTTTGTCGTTGATAATCAGCGCATTTCCGTAACGATGCTTCGTGCGGTAGAAGACGCATTGAATCTCATAGAGCTTGGGGTTCCGGCAGCTGAAATCAAGGCGCGTCTGGAAGAAGAAAAGCTTCAGTCCAGCATTTACATCACTCTCGAAACATTGAAGTATCTTAAAAAAGGCGGACGCATCACTCCTACGGCGGCAGCAATAGGAACGGTGCTTAACATTAAGCCCGTGCTTCAGATTCAGGGTGACAAGCTTGACGCTTACACAAAGGTTCGCGGCAAGGATGCGGGAAAGAAAAAAATGCTTGAGGCCGTTAAGAAGGACCTTGAGACAAGATTCGCAGGCTGTCAGGGAAAGATGCACATCGATGCGGCTTATTCCGGAAATCCCGAAGAAGCCGAAGTGTGGCTGAAGGAAATAAAAGAAGCCTTCCCTGAATTTGATGATATAATAATGGCGCCGCTTTCGCTTTCAGTTTCATGCCACATCGGTTACGGAGCTTTGGCGATTACGGCAACGAAGAGTATTTGATATGTATAAGCTTATTTGTAAAAGCGGAGATGCAAAACGAGGTGAATTCACAACGGTTCACGGCACGATACAGACACCTGTATTCATGAACGTCGGAACGGTCGGAGCCATCAAGGGTGCAGTCTCCACAATGGATTTAAAAGAAATAGGAACGCAGGTTGAACTGTCCAATACGTACCATCTTCACGTAAGACCGGGTGATAAGGTTGTAAAGCAGATGGGAGGACTTCACAAGTTCATGAACTGGGACAGGCCCATCCTTACGGATTCGGGCGGATTCCAGGTGTTCTCGCTTGCCGGCCTTCGAAAGATTAAAGAAGAAGGAGTTACTTTCAACTCCCACGTAGACGGCAGAAAGATTTTCATGGGACCTGAAGAGAGTATGCAGATTCAGTCGAATCTTGCGAGCACCATTGCCATGGCGTTTGACGAGTGTCCTTCAAGCCGTGCGGAGCGTGACTACATTCAGCAGTCCGTAGAGCGCACCACGAGATGGTTGAAGCGTTGCAAGGCTGAAATGGCAAGGCTCAATTCTCTCGAAGATACCATCAATAAAAATCAGATGCTTTTCGGCATCAATCAGGGCGGTGTTTTTGATGACATACGCATTGAGCATGCAAAGCAGATTTCGGATTTGGACCTTGACGGATATGCCATCGGCGGACTTGCCGTAGGTGAGACGCATGAGGAGATGTATCATGTTATCGAAAAGGTTATGCCGTACCTTCCTCTTGAAAAGCCCACATATCTTATGGGTGTCGGTACTCCCGAGAACATTCTTGAGGCGGTTGAAAGAGGCGTTGACTTCTTTGACTGTGTATATCCTTCCAGAAACGGTCGTCACGGCAATGCATACACCAATCACGGAAAGATGACTCTCACCAATGCAAAGTATGAGCTTGACAGCCGTCCGCTTGATGAAAAGTGTAATTGCCCGACTTGCAGAAATTATTCAAGAGCATACATCCGTCATCTCCTTAAGGCAGGCGAAATGCTTGGCATGAGACTTCTTGTAACACACAATCTCTACTTCTACAATCACCTCATGGAGGAAATTCGCGAAGCTATAGAGCAGAACCGTTACTCCGAGTTCAAGAAGCAGAAAATCGAAGCTATGCGCGAGGGTGAAGACTAACCCGGCGCTTGTTAAATATTTAAAGAGAGGTTTTAGAAATGAATTTATTTACAGTACTTGCAGCAACAGGCGGAGAAAACCCCGGTTCGATGGGTGGTTGGGGAATGATCCTCATTTATCTGGCATTTTTCGGCGTAATCTTATATTTCATGATTATCCGTCCTCAGAAGAAGCAGCAGAAGCAGCAGGATGAGCTTATGAGCTCTCTTGAGGTTGGCGACAGCGTTCTTACAACAAGCGGTTTCTACGGCGTATGCATCAGCATCGTAGACGACAACGTTATCATGGTTGAGTTCGGTAACAACAAGAACTGCCGTATCCCTATGAAGAAGACAGCCATCGTTGAAATCGAAAAGCCTTTATCCGCTAAGCAGGCAGCAGAGAAGGCAGCAGCAGAGAAGGCTGAACCTGAAAAGAAGAGCCTTTTCGGTAAGAAGAAAGACAAAGACGAACTTAAGTAATTAATCATAAAAACTAAAAAGAGGTGACCCTTATGAAAAAACGTTTGTTTTTCATTGGTATTCTGATTCTGGGTGTATTGTGCGGATGCACGAACGTCACGGAGAATAACGGGGGCACCGATTCCCCCGATCCGACACAAGGCGGAAGCCTTATTGTCGGAATTCCGCAGGATTTAGACAGTCTTGACCCGCATGTAGCGAAAGCGGCAGGAACCGACGAAGTTCTGTTTAACATCTTTGAGGGCCTTGTTAAGCCCGATGAGCACGGCCTGGTTTATCCGGCTGTAGCAGAAAGCTATACATTGTCAGAAGACTCCATGAAGTACACCTTCACTCTTCGTGACAACGTGCTTTTCCACAACGGAGATGTTGTTAAAACAGAAGATGTCGTATACTCTTTAAAGAGATGTGCCGGTTTCGAAGGCGTCGCAAGTCCAGACGTCCAAGTGGAATCGGCTTTTTCTGTTATTAAAGACATATATGCAACGGACGATAAGACGGTTGTTGTGGAGCTTAACACTCCTTCCACCGAACTTATTTATTACCTGACCTGTGCAATTATCCCTGCCGATTATGCAAATCAGGCAACGGCACCCGTAGGCACCGGTCCGTTTAAGTTCGTTTCTTACGCTCCTTTGCAGAGCTTTGTTGTTGAGAAGTTCGACGGTTATTACGACACAAAGCCTTATCTTGATAAAGTTACCTTCAAGATTTATGCAAACATTGATGCTGCTTTCCTCGAACTTATGGCAGGAAACATCGACCTTATGAGCCAGCTTTCGAGTGATCAGGCGGCTCAGCTTGAATCAAAGTATTCCGTTGTTTACAGCAACTTCAATCTTGTTCAGGCGATGTTCCTTAACAACGATTTTGAGCCCTTCAAAAACGAGAAGGTCAGAAAAGCGCTTTGTTATGCGGTTGACCGCGACGAAATCAATCAGATGATTTCCGACGGACACGGAACGGTAATCGGCAGCGGTGTGTTCCCCGGCATTTCTCTTACATATGATGAAAGTCTTGTTGATGTATATAAATACAACACCGACGAAGCAAAGAAGCTTCTTGCCGAGGCAGGTTATCCGGACGGATTTACATTTACGATTACAATTCCTTCGAGCTATGACCAGCATATTGCCACGGGCGAGGTTATTGTTGAGCAATTGAAGAAAATCGGCGTAACTGCTAAGATTGAGCTTGTAGAGTGGTCCGCATGGCTTTCGGAAGTTTACAGCGGCAGAAAGTTCGAGGCTACAATCATCGGACTTGATGCAAATCTTGCTCCCGGAGACGTATTGAAACGCTATGTAAGTACGGCCGGCAACAATTTCATCAACTTTAAAAACGAAGCCTTTGATTCGGCATATAAAGATGCTCTTGCAGCTCAGAAGGACGAGGACAAGGCTGTATACTATAAGCTTTGCCAAAAAGTACTGACAGAAAATGCGGCCTCTGTATTCATTGAGGATCCCGCACAGATTACAGTTGTTAAAAAGGGTTTTGCAGGTTATACACCTTATCCTGTATACGTTCTTGACTGTTCAAAGATATATCGTGCTGACATATAAAAGATAAGAAAAGGAGGTCGCGATGAAATACATAAGCAAAAAACTGATTGCTCTTGTGGTCACGTTGCTTGTGATTTCTTTCGTGACCTTTTTTGCGTTCACAATAATTCCCGGCGATGCTGCAACAACGCTTGTCGGAATGGACGCCACGGAGGAACAGCTGAATGCGCTTCGCGAACAGCTTGGGCTTAATGACAACCTTTTCGTGCGTTACGGAAGATGGCTGAAGGGCGCTGTCACGCTTGATTTCGGCACATCTCTTCAGTACAAAATCGGTGTTACGGAGTTGATTGCGGGAAGATTGTCTTCCACATTGCTTCTGGCACTGTTTTCAATAATCATTATCTTCGTTCTTTCGGTGCCTCTCGGCATAGCGGGAGCAAAGAAACCGAACGGTGTTGTCGATAACATCATAACAACGTTGACGCAACTTGGTATGGCGATTCCGCAGTTTTTCCTCGGAATCATGCTGACTTATATCTTCGGCATAGTTCTTTCGTTGTTTAATTTCGGTGGCTACGTAAGCCCGTCGGAGTCCTTTTTCGGATATTTGAAGTTCCTCATTCTTCCTGCCGTAACGGTAGCAATCCCGAAGCTTTCGATGATGACGAAGTATTTGAGAGACTGTATCGTTGCCGAAAGCCGTCAGGACTATGTAAGAACGGCCAGAGCAAAAGGAAACACCGAGGGACGCATCTTAACGGCTCATATCCTGAAGAACGCAGTCATTCCCGCAATAACGTTTTTTGCGATGATTGTTGCGGATGTCCTTGCCGGAAGCATTGTATGTGAGCAGGTTTTCGGTATCCCCGGTGTGGGAAGGCTTTTGACGGCTTCCATATCAAATCGTGATTATCCTGTTGTTTCTGCCATTGTCCTTTACATTGCGGCGGTGGTTGTTGTTATGAATACACTTGCAGACGTATTGTACAGAGTTGTCGATCCGAGAGTAAAATGAGAAAAAAAGAGAACGGAAAAAAGATAAGCAAAACAAGACTTGTGGGCATCATTATGGTTGCCCTTGTTCTTGTGCTTGCAATTGTCGGCCTTTTCCGGACACCTTATGACGTAACGGAGATGGATGTCACAATGAAAAACAAGGCACCGTCCCTTTTGCATTTGTTCGGCACGGACAACTTCGGACGTGATGTCCTGAGCCGCGTAATGCAGGGCGCTTCCACAAGCTTCTTTATTGCCTTCTGTGTTGTTGCGGTCGGAGCTGTCATTGGAACGGTTATAGGTGCTCTGACAGGGTATTTCGGCGGCGTTGTTGATGCGGTGCTTATGCGTGTAAACGACGCTCTTGCAGCCTTTCCGAGTGTGCTTATCGCTCTTGTGGTCATTGCCGTCACCGGCAGCGGAAAATACAACCTCGTGCTTGCACTCGGAATAGCGTTCATACCAAGCTTTGTCAGAGTTGTGCGTAGTGAAATGCTTGTTATGAAGGAGCTTGATTACGTTAAAAATCTTAAACTCATGCGGGCGGGGAATTTCAGAATTATCTTTCTGGACATCCTTCCAAATATGAGAACGGTTATTTCCTCCTCGCTTCTGATCGGTTTCCAAAACGCGGTTCTTTCGGAAGCGGGAATGAGCTATCTTGGTCTTGGCGTGACGCCGCCCGATCCGAGCCTCGGCAGGATGCTTTCAGAGGCCCAAAGTTACATTATTTTTGCTCCGTGGTACGCAATTGCACCCGGCATAACAATACTTCTGCTTACACTCGGTCTTGGCTTCATTTCCCACGGAAAAGAGAAATAAATGGCACTTCTTGACGTTAAAAAACTGAATGTATCCGTTCCCGCAGGAGGGATAGAAAAGGCGCTCGTAAAGAACGTCAGCTTTTGTGTGGAAAAAGGAGAAATACTCGGTCTTGTCGGCGGCTCGGGCTCCGGCAAGAGCATCACTTCCATGGCAATAGCCAAAGTTCTTACGGACGAATACATAATCAAAAGCGACGGAGTGCTCTTCAACGGTAAAAGAATAGACCTGATGACACAGAAGGAATTGTGTAAAATCCGCGGAAGTGAGATTGCGTATGTCTTCCAGGAACCAATGACAAGTCTTAATCCGCTTTTGACCGTCGGAAGGCAGGTGGAAGAGGCATTAATTCTCCATAATCGCAAGTTTTCTACGAAAGTAGAAAGGTCGGAGAGGAAGAAAGCGGTATTAACCGCTCTTGCGGATGCAGGCCTCGACGAGCCGGAAAGGCTTGTAAAAACCTATCCGCACAGACTGTCCGGAGGCCAGAGACAGAGGGTCATGATTGCCATGGCCATGATAACAAAACCACAACTTCTTGTAGCTGATGAAATAACAACTGCACTTGATGTTGATACACAGTCAAAAGTCATCGACCTTCTTCTGCACTACAGAGAGAAGTATAAAATCTCCATTATTTTCATATCTCATGACAGAAAACTGGTCAATCGTCTTGCAGACCGGATTATCACCCTGAAAAACGGTGAAATCGTTGAAAACAGCGGTGTTGACGGCAATTACAAAGAGTATGACAAACACGATTTGTCTGAATTTTCCGATGAATTCAAAAATGGGACTGACAGCGAAGAGAAAGTCATATTGCGCGTAAGAAATCTTGCATTTGCGTATTCCGACACGAACCTTCTTGGAAAAAAAGAGACAAAAAAAGTGCTCGAAAATGTCGGATTTGACCTACTGCAGGGAGAGACTCTCGGCATCGTCGGAAAGAGCGGATCCGGAAAATCTACACTTGTAAAAATCGTTTCCGGATTGTTAAAAGCGGATACAGGAAGTGTACTTTTTGCCGATGGCTATGAATATCCTCAGATGGTATTTCAGGATCCGTACTCAAGTCTTAATCCCGCGAGGACGATTGGTGGCATTCTTCGTGAAGCATATCTTCTCGGTGAAAAGCGGAGGGGAGAAAAACATAAATTCTTTTCCGAACATGAGCGATACAAAAAAGCAGTTTTGGATGCACTTTCTTCCGTAGACCTTCGTTCCGAAATTGCATACAGGCGCGTAAGGGAGCTTTCGGGCGGACAAAGACAGAGAATTGCCATAGCTTGTGCCTTGATTTCCGGACCAAAAGTTGTTATACTTGACGAGCCTGTTTCGGCAATAGATGCCGAAGTGTGCGATCAGGTTCTTGAGCTTCTTGACAAGCTCAAAGAAGAGTATGGCCTTTCATACATCTTCATATCTCATGACCCTGATGTCATAAACAGAACCTGCGATCGGGTGTTAGTGTTGGAAAATGGAAAAGTCAGAGAAAGAGAATAAAAGTGCAAAGTTTATATGGCGCTATATTTGGCGGCACGGGTTCGCGTACATTGTCGGACTTGTGACGCTTTTTGTTGTTGATTACGTAAACCTTTTTGTACCTCAGTTTACGGGAGAAATTACGGACGGCCTTACAAACGGAACACTTGACAAAAACGGCATTTTAAGGATTGTCGGGCTTATACTTGCGTGCGGTGCCGTTATTATGGTGTGCCGTTTCCTCTGGAGGTATACACTTTTCGGAGCCTGCAGGAAAATCGAATATGAAATCCGCATAGATCTTTATGCACATCTTTCAAAGCAGTCGGTAAATTTCTACAATAACAATAAAACCGGCGATCTTATGAGCTATTTCACAAACGATCTCGGAGCCATAAGACAGGCACTAGGTTCGGCAATTATCTCTGCCTTCGATGCTTCGGTAATGACCGTTATGGTACTCGTAAAGATGGCCGTATATGTTAACGTTCCGCTTACGTTACTCTCAATAATTCCCATGCTTGTCATTCTTTTCGGTGGCATTGTTTACGGGAAAATGGTGGAGCAGAGGTACGACGAAAAGCAGGAGGCTTTTTCGAAGATGAGCGACCAGGTGCAGGAGTCCGTATCCGGCATCAGAGTCATCAAAGCATTCGTTCAGGAAAAGAAAGAGCTTGAGGCTTTTGCAAAGGTCAATGCCTTTAATAAAAAGAAAAATATGAGAGTTGTCAGTCTTATGGCGGTTGTTATGCCCATGCTGGAACTCTTAATCGGTATATCCAGCGTTATCACTCTCATCTTCGGCGGCTCACTTGTTTTAAAGGGTGCGCTTACACCCGGTAAGTTTGTTGCTTTCATGCAGTATCTTTCAATGCTTGTATGGCCTATGCTTGCCATGGGGGACGCCATCACGAGTTTCTCGCAGGGCCTTGCTTCCATGAAGCGTATCGGAGCTCTTTTCGAAGAAGTTCCGGAGATTACCGACACGGACAAAACAGACAATACCATTGCGGAACTTAAGGGAGAAATAACCTTTAAGAATCTCAAATTTAAATATAGGGAAGAACTTCCAACCGTGCTTGACGGAATTTCGGTGAATGTTCCCCGTGGCTCTTCACTTGCCGTTATCGGAAGGACAGGTTGCGGTAAATCCACGATAGCAAACCTTCTTCTTCATATGCATAATGTTGAAGATGGCATGATTTATCTTGACGGACATGACATAAACACCATCCCTCTTCGTGTTCTCAGAAGTCAGATTGCATATGTTCCGCAGGACAATTTCCTTTTCTCCGATACTTTGCAGACAAACATAGCATTCGGAAAGCGTGAGTACAGAGAGCTTCCCAAGAACAGGAAGATTGCGAGAAAGATTTTGCTTTCTAAGGAAGAAGAGCTGGAGGCATATCTTGAAGCTGAAATGGAGAAGCGTGAAAGCCTTGCAGATAAGGTTTATGACGATCTGAATGAGGTTTCCGAAGCGGCAAAGGCAGCATGCATCCACGACAATATTGTTGAGTTCCCGAAAGGATACGCAACAATGGTCGGTGAGCGCGGCGTTACGGTTTCGGGAGGCCAGAAGCAGAGAAGCTCCATTGCCAGAGCACTTATGAAGGACGCTCCGATTCTCGTTCTTGATGATTCTCTTTCCGCGGTTGATACCGATACGGAAGAAAACATCTTGGAGAATCTTAAACGAATCAGAAAAGATAAGACAACAATTATCATTGCACATAGAATTTCGACTATCGAGCATTGTGACAAGATTATGGTGCTTGAAGACGGCAAGGCGGTTGAGTACGGCAGCCACAGCGAGCTTACGGCACTCGGCGGAAAGTACGCGGAGCTCTGCGAAAAGCAGCTTTTGGAAGAGTCGGAGGAAAAGTCCGGAGAATAGGGCATGGAAGAAAAAGCTTTAAAACAGAATAAGAGTGTCTTCCTGCGCCTGCTGAAGTACGCGCAGCCATACATCAAACAGTTGGCCGGCGGACTTCTGATGGTGCTTTCCGTGACGGCTCTGGACTTGTACAGGCCCACCCTTATCGGTAAGGCTGTGGATATATTCGCAGAAGGCGGTGACAAAAGCGGATTAACGGAGCTTTCCGTCAAGTACATTATTGCAATAGCGCTTATGTTCGGGCTGAATGTGTTCTCCAGCTGGCTCATAGCCTGGACCGGCCAGACAATCATCTACAACATGCGTCAGGAGATTTTTGCGCACGTCCAGTCGTTGTCGTTGCGTTTCTTCGACATCACTCCGGTTGGTAAAATTGTCACAAGAGTTACAAACGACGTGGAAGCCCTGAATGAGATGTTTACTTCGGTAATCATTAATCTCATCAAGAATTCCATTAAGATTATCGGTCTTGCCGTTGTTATGCTTGTGATGAATCCAAGGCTCGCACTTCTTGGTTTTGTGCTTTTGCCTTTCGTCTGCATTTTCACCTTCTGCTTCAGAAAGGTTGCACACACAACGTACCGCATTGTGCGTACAAAGCTGACGGCGCTGAACACATATCTTTCCGAGCATCTTTCCGGAATGAAGGTTATTCAGGTGTTTGCGAAGGAAGAAACGAAGAACGCGGAGTTCAATGACAGGGCTGAGGACCTGTACCACGCGTCCTTCAGGGAAATGATGGTGTTTGCGGTTTTCAGACCGATAATGTACATTCTTTCGGTGATTGCTCTTGTTACGATTCTTGGGGCGGGCGGAATAGATGTCCTTTCAGGAACAATTACCGTCGGAACGCTTTACATCTTTACGAATTACATCGGCTCTTTCTTCGAACCCATACAGGCGCTGGCAGAGCAGTTCGGAACGCTTCAGCAGTCGCTTGCATCTGCCGAGAAAGTGTTTACGCTTCTTGACGATGATACAAGGATTAAGAATCCGGAGAATCCCGAGCGCATCAGCGAGCTTAAAGGTAGAATCGAGTTTAAGAACGTGTGGTTTGCTTATTCCGGCGAAGACTGGATTCTCAAGGATGTCTCCTTCGTCATTGAACCTGGTTCGAGTGTTGCGTTTGTCGGTGCGACGGGAGCCGGAAAATCATCGATTCTCAACCTTATCGGTCGTTATTACGACGTTCAGAAGGGTTCGATTACAATTGACGGTGTTGACATAAAGGACATCTCAACAGATGAACTTCGAAAGGGCATCGGACAGGTTCAGCAGGATGTTTTCCTCTTTACCGGAGACATTAAGAGCAACATCAGACTCCGCAACGGGGAAATAAGCGATGAAGAAATAAAGAGAGCAGCGCAGAATGTCAATGCGGCAGGCTTTATCGAAAAACTTCCGAATAAGTACGAGGAGTACGTTACGGAGCGTGGTTCAACGTTTTCTGCGGGAGAGAGACAGCTCATTTCCTTTGCGAGAACGCTTGCATACGATCCAAAAATACTTGTTCTTGACGAAGCTACGGCAAACATAGACACGGAGACGGAGGGCCTGATTCAGGACGCTCTGGCTACACTTATGAAGGGCAGAACAACAATTATGGTTGCCCACCGCCTTTCCACAATACAGCATGCCGACAAAATTATGGTAATGGATGGCGGAAGGCTTGTTGAACAGGGAACTCATCAGGAGCTTATTGCTCTTGAAAAAGGTATATATAAAAAGCTGTATGAAATTCAGCTTGAACAATAAAAGGAGAAGATTATGGCAGCAGAACTTAAGAAAAGAAGCGAAGTCAGAGTAGAAGATACTTGGAATCTCAGTGATATCTACAAGACAATGGCCGACTATGAAGCAGACATTAAGGCAGTTGAAGGCCTTGTAGGCGAGATTGCCGAGATGAAGGGGAGACTGTGCGAAAACGGAAAGACATTAAAGAAGTACTTCGATATCAACGAAGAAATCAACAAGAAGCTTGATAAGGCTGCAAACTATGTTATGAGACTTGCAGACCAGGATACAAAGAACACTGAGAACCAGGCACTCAGAATGAAGCTTATGAGCTTCTGGACAAAGCTTGGTGAAAGCCTTGCATTTGCAGAGCCCGAACTTATTGAAGGCCTTTCCGCAAAGAAAGATGAACTCTATAAAGAAGAGCCGGGACTTCATGCGTATGATGTATCCATCAGAAACATCCTTCGTATGAAAGAACATACACTTTCTCCCGAAATGGAGAAGCTTATGGCTTCCGCAGGCGAGGTTCTCGGCGGCGCAAGCGATGTATTCGGCATGTTTGATAATGCAGACCTTGTATTCCCCGAAATCACCGATGACAAGGGCGAGAAGGTTCGCATCACACACGGACGTTACAGAATGCTTCTTGAGAATCCCGATGTACGTGTAAGACGTGAAATGTTCACAGAGTACTACAAAATGTACGAAACCTACAAGAACACGCTTGCGGCAAACTATCAGACACATGTTAAGGGTCATGTTTTCTGCGCAAAGGCAAGAAATTACAGCTCCAGCCTTGAGCGCGCCGTATTCGGAAACGATGTTCCCATTGAAGTATATATGAATCTTCTTTCCGTAGTTGACAAGAACGTTGACAAGATGCACCGCTACATGGCCATCAGAAAGAAAGCTCTTAAGATGGACGAGCAGCATATGTACGATCTGTTTATTCCTCTTGTTGACAACGTTGACAAAAAGGTTCCTTTCGAAGAGGCAAAGGAAATCGTACTTGATGCTTTAAAGCCTATGGGCGAGGAGTATTGTGCGGTTATTAAGCGTGCACTTTCCGAGCGCTGGATCGATATTTATGAAAACGAAGGAAAGCGCAGCGGTGCTTACTCTGCAGGTGTTTACGGAGTACATCCTTACGTTCTCCTTAACTATGACGAGACACTTGATTCCGTGTTCACACTTATTCATGAACTCGGCCATGCAATGCATTCCTACTTCTCTTCACAGAACAATTCAAGCCTGGATTCCGAGTACAAGATTTTCGTGGCTGAGGTTGCTTCCACATGTAACGAAGCTCTTCTTACACAGGCTCTTCTTAAGAAGACAACAGACAAGAAGGAAAGGGCATACATCATCAATCATATGCTCGATGACTTCAGAACAACACTTTACCGCCAGACTATGTTCGCAGAGTTTGAGTACAACACACACAAGATGGCTGAAAACGGTGAAAGCCTTACGGCAGATGCCCTTTCAAAGCTTTATTACGACCTTAATGTAAAGTACTACGGAGATGCGGTTGTAAGCGATCCTCAGATTGCCTATGAGTGGTCAAGAATACCGCACTTCTTCTACAACTTCTACGTTTACCAGTATGCTACAGGCTATTCTGCAGCACTTGCACTTTCCAACAGAATCCTCACAGAGGGACAGCCCGCAGTTGACGATTACTTCAAGTTCCTCAAGGGCGGTTGCACACTTCCTCCCACGGAGCTTCTTAAGATTGCAGGCGTTGATATGACCAAGCCTGAATCCATTCAGAATGCCCTCAATATTTTTGATGATATGATGGATGAATTCGAGAAGTGTATGGCTTGACAAAACGTATGATATGCAATAAAATACGCGCGAATAAATCTGCGCGAATTGTCGGCGCAGCTGAGTTAATCACTAAAGAAACGGAGAATTTAAATGGCAGACGTTAAGAAAAACCTTCTCACATATGAGGGCCTCAAAAAGCTCGAGGACGAGCTTGAAGAACTCAAAGTAAACAAACGTAAAGAGATTTCCCAGAAAATCAAAGAAGCAAGAGAACAGGGAGACCTTTCCGAAAACGCTGAGTATGATGCAGCCAAGGACGAACAGAGAGAAGTCGAGCTTCGTATCGAAGAGATTGAAAACATCCTCAAGAACGCAGAGGTTGTTGATGAAGACGAGATGAAAGCCGGCCGTGTAAACATCGGCAGCAAAATCACCATTCTTGACGTGGAGTTTAATGAAACCATTGAGTACAGAATGGTCGGTTCCACAGAGGCAAACATCATAAAGAATCTTATTTCCAATGAGTCTCCTCTCGGAGCAGCCATCATGGGAAAGAAGAAGAACGACGTTGTTTCCGTAGAAACACCTACAGGTCCCGTTTCCTACAAAATTCTCAAGGTAGAAAAGGCTGTCTGATTGGCCGAACGTCGGCCGGCAAAGCCTTTGAAAGGTGAAAAGAGCGATGAAAAGTCAGGTCAATAAGACAAGATGGCTCGTTACGGTTGCGATGCTTTCAGGCATAGCTGTAGTGCTTATGCTCCTGGACTTCCCGGTTCCGTTCCTTCCGCCATTTTACAAAATTGATTTCAGCGAACTGCCTGTTCTTATCGGTACGTTCTGCCTTGGACCCCTTGCGGGTATTGTGATTGAGCTGCTTAAGGTTCTTCTGAACCTCCTCATAAACGGAACAGTCACCATGGGTATCGGTGAACTTGCCAATTTCATCATTGGATGTTCGTTTGCTGTTCCGGCAGGCTTTTTTTACCGCAGCAAGAGAACAAAGAAAACAGCAATTCTCGGTATGTGTATAGGAACTGTTGACTGCACAGTTGTCGGTTGCATTTTGAATGCATTTGTGCTTCTTCCTCTTTATGGAAAAGCGTTCGGTGGTCTTGATAACGTCATCGCTGCCGGCACAAGCGTGAATTCCGCCATCAACGGTATGGCAAGTTTCATCCTTTTTGCAACGGCACCGCTTAATCTCATTAAGTGCATTTCGGTTTCCGTCATCACTGCATTCATCTACAAGCCATTAAGCCGAATAATCAAAGGATATAAATAAAAATCAGGTCTGTTCCCAAAAGGAGCAGACCTCTTTGGTTATCCGGCTTAGTTTTCATCAAAGCCGGATTTTTCCTCAGGCTTATACGAAACGGTTTGTTTCAGCATCGTAAATGTAGTTTATTGATTTAAGTTTTTCAACAACATCTTTCGCCTCATCCCCCAAATCGTCAATAAGGGTGTCCAGAGAAGAGTATTTATCACGAAGAAGAGTATTTATTGTCGAAAGAAGAATGACAGGATCTTTTGGTAACATGGTGAAGTCTCCTTTTGTTGTTTTACTTGATTTTGCAAGATAGTATCATAAATGCCTCTATATGTAAACAACGCTTGACTTTACACCGTCCGGTGGCTTATAATGTGCCGAAAATGTAACTGTTTCAACATTCAAAGATAAGCTTTTTCAATCAAAGCTTGAACGTGTGTGAAACATAAAAAATGCAAGGAGAAAAACGATGGCAGATAATCAGAACAACAATCAGAACAACGCGCCGCAGCAGGACATTAACCAGCTTTTAAAGGTGCGCCGTGAAAAGCTTGCCGCTCTTCAGGAAGCAGGCAAGGACCCTTTTGCCATTACCAAGTTTAACCAGACACATCACACTTCCGAAGCCAAGGCTCTCTATGAAGAGTACGAAGCAAAGAAGCTTGCTGGCTGGGCTGAACCTTCGGTAGACGGCTTGTCGGAAGAAGAGGCAAAAGAAGTCAAAAAGGCTGATTATAATAAAAAACGTGAGCTCCTTGACGCAGAAGCACCCAGAGTAGCAATTGCAGGACGCCAGATGTTCAAGAGAGTTATGGGCAAGGCGGCTTTCTGTAACATTCAGGACCTTAAGGGCGGCATTCAGGTTTATGTTGCCAGAGACGCTGTGGGCGAAGACGCTTACGCAGACTTCAAAAAGTCGGATATCGGCGACATCTACGGCATTAATGGTTTTGTTTTCAGAACAATGACAGGTGAAATATCCATTCATGCAACAGAGATCGTTCTTCTTTCCAAGAGCCTTCAGATACTTCCTGAGAAGTTCCACGGCCTCACAGACACAGACACAAGATATCGTCAGAGATACGTTGATCTCATAATGAACGAGGAATCTAAAGACGTATTCATCAAGAGATCACAGATTATCCGTGAAATCAGAAACTTCCTTGCGGGAAGAAACTTCATGGAAGTTGAAACACCGATGCTTGTTGCAAACGCAGGCGGAGCTTCCGCAAGACCTTTCGAAACCCATTTCAATGCTCTTGACGAGGACTTTAGACTTCGTATTTCCCTTGAGCTCTACTTAAAGAGACTCATCGTCGGCGGCCTTGAAAGAGTTTTTGAAATCGGCCGTGTATTCAGAAACGAAGGCCTTGACACACGTCACAATCCTGAGTTCACACTTATGGAGCTTTACCAGGCATACACAGACTACGAGGGAATGATGGAACTCACAGAGTCCATGTTCCGTTACCTTGCAGAAAAGGTTCTCGGCACAACAAAGTTTATGTACGGAGATGTTGAACTTGATTTCGGCAAACCTTTCGAGCGCCTCACCATGACCGACGCCATTAAGAAGTACGCCGGCATCGATTTTGACCAGGTTGACGGCGATGAAGCCGCAAAGAAACTGGCCGACGAGCACCACATCGAATATGAGAAGTTCCACACAAAGGGCGACATCATCAATCTCTTCTTCGAAGAGTATTGCGAAAAGAACCTTGTTCAGCCGACCTTCATTATGGACCATCCTCTTGCAATTTCACCTCTTACAAAGAAGAAACCTTCCGATCCTTCAAAGGTTGAGCGTTTCGAGCTCTTCATAAACACTTGGGAAATGTGTAACGCCTACTCCGAGCTGAACGATCCCATCGACCAGCGTGAGCGTTTCGCTGCACAGGACCGCAACGCAGCAGCCGGCGACGAAGAAGCACAGCACACCGACGAGGACTTCCTTAACGCCCTCGAAATCGGCATGCCTCCGACGGGCGGTATCGGCTATGGCATCGACAGACTCGTTATGCTCCTGACAAACAGCCCGGCAATAAGAGATGTTTTGCTGTTCCCTACAATGAAGAGTTTAGATAAGTAAAAACCCAGTATTTATGCGGCTTCCCAGACTTCTGGGAGGCCGTTTTCCTTACCACATACCAAAAATTTACCACATTTTTAGATGGTTTTTTCAAAGCTACGCGACGCTTGGCGAAAAGCGAGAAGCCTTTGTATATGCGGCATTGGAGACGTCATCGTATATTTTTATCTGTATACGAAAGTATATACGGAAGAAAAATGTAAAAAACCAGATTTGGTGTCAGGTTTTGGCGTCAAGTCCAAATATCAAATGCAGGAAAAAGGCGGAGATACGGGATTTCTTCCGTCGAATGACTTCATAGTTTGACGCCGAATGCATAATATTCTACTTAACAGGAGATAAATCATGGAAATCCATTATACCGTTAAAACTCTGGAAGAGATAATTTGTTATTGGATTGAGGCAGTTAATATTAGTAGGTCAATAGATAATATTCTTGAAACAGCTGATCAGGCCGGTGAGGTTTACGAGATGGCTGAGTGGCTTGAAGGGGATACTGATGGCAAGTCCATAATGGGAGTGGTAGATTCTCTTGAGAATAGCTCTAGTCTTGCTTCTGCAGTAATGCTTAATGCAGAAAACAAACTGAAGTTAATACTTGATGCTGCCATTGAAAATGACGATAAAAGACTTAGTAAATATAAAGGAATCAATTACAAGGAGAAGCTGGATTGGATAGTTGAAGCCTTGTATGAGAATTTTGATGAGATATATGCATGGTCTCAGGCTGAGCAGATGGAAAACTTCTATAATGCTTTGGCTAATATAATGAGTGAACTGGAATAGGAAAAGTATAATGAAGCTTAGAAATGTGCTGATTGTAGTTAAAGATATAGAAAAATCTCGGAAATATTATCATGATCTGTTTGGATTGGAAATGGTTCTTGATAACGACGGAAATATGATTCTGACAGAAGGCTTAGTTCTCCAGGAAGAAAAGTACTGGAAGGAATTTCTTGAAAGAGATATTGTACCAAGGTCGAATCATAGTGAATTGTATTTTGAGGAAAAGAATATCGAAGCTTTTATAGAAAAGCTGGAGGCTTTATATCCCGATACAGAGTATGTAAACAGATTGATTACTCACAGCTGGGGCCAGAAGGTCATACGCTTCTATGATTTGGATGGAAATCTCATTGAAGTGGGAACGCCGGTGTAAAGATTATTAAGAAATGAAATTCCGTTTTATGGTGAAAGGAAAACAAATGGACTTTGATAGATTAACTAAGCTTGCCTTTAAGTATATGGGAAAGAAAAAATCACATAAAGAGAGAGAAATCGGCGCAGCCTACTTTCATGGTATGAGAGTGGCAAACGGAGTTATTGAATTAAGAAAAAGGCTCTTCGAAGATGATTCTATGGACGATGTATTAAGATGTGCCGGGATGTTTCATGATATTGGAAAAGGTATAGAGCCGCATAATCATACAGGAGCTGTTTTGGTACGCGATCTTCTGAAAGATGAAATGACTGAAACTGAACTTGACCAGGTATGTAGATTAATTTCAGCTCATTGTGATAGACACCCCGACCCAGATGTTCACTCTTGGGACGAGAAATTGTTACAGGATGCTGACCTTCTGGATCATTATGGTTCCCAGGGAATCTGGATGTCTATAAGCTATTATGCATATACAGCTCAGCAAGAGATGAATCAAGTTCCGGAATTTTATATGGGCGAATGGCAAAAGCAGATTGCTGAGCATAGAGCTTTGTTGAATTACGATTGTTCTAGAGAAATATTTGATGATAAGGTTGCTTTTGAAAAGCAAATTGCTGAAAGAATGGAAATTGAAAAAAACGGAATATATTCGGTATGATATTCCGGGCAAAGTCCTGAGAGGGTATATTTTAAATGTTAATAGAAACAGAAAGGCTGATTATAACTGAGTTTACAATGGATATGGCAAAAGTTGTTCAAGAGAACTCAGTGGATGAAGATAATAAAAAATACGTACCAGACGAAGTATGGGATTCTGTAGAAGAGGTAGAGGAAACTTTGGAGTTTCTTATATCTCAATATGGTTCTTTTGAAGGACCACTCGTATATCCGATTATAGTAAAAGAAACAAATAGCAATATCGGATATGTGCAATTGGTTCCTATAGAAGGTGGTAATTGGGAAGTCGGATATCATGTTGCAAAAAAATATACCGGAAATGGATATGCAACTGAGGCTGTAAAAGCATTTCTCCCGGTAATATCAAAAGAAGCTAACTTAAAAGAGGTGTATGGAATATGCCTTGCTGAGAATAAAGCGTCTCTTGCTGTTATGCAGAAATGCGGGTTTGATATTATTTTTAAGGGGATAGGTTCATATCAAGGCCGCGATAGAGAAATTATCAAAAGTGTATGGAAGAAATAAAATTCCGATTTCGAAAAGTGTATGGAAGAAATAAAATTCCGATTTCGGGGGTGCGGACGAAAAGTTGGACTGAATAACACTCGATAAAGAGTATGAGTTATTCAAAAGAACAGATTACCGCCGCTCTCTTATTGTTTGAAAAGACCGGTTCCCCGGCCAAGGTTAACGAGTTACTGGGTTATCCTT
>JAZLLG010000022.1:0-2838 GCA_045598045.1 Lachnospiraceae bacterium
CGGGGATAAAAAAGACCACTAAAGAACCAGTGTTGTACGGACGTGGTAAATTTCAAAAGTGTTGTACGATTTAAAATAGGAAATGAAAGAATGCCCATTTTACTGGGTTTGTGGAGACTTTTTTTTGCAGAGAATTTTCAAGATGTAGTCGTCATTGGTTCTCAAAAGGCCATATGAACAACACAAAATAGGTAAATTCTAGGTAAAAAACGGCTCCCGAAACCTCGGAAGCCGCATAAATACTGGATTTTTTAATTTAAACTCTTCATTGTTGGGACCTCTTTTACACCGCTTTACAAACCTCTCCGTATCAGTAACGAATCAGTCCGTATTACGCACATGGGCTTTTCCATATTAGTCCCAATCGCTCCGTATTGACATCGAATAAAGTAGTCATCCGTGTGTCAAAATGTTCAAAAACGTCAAATTGCATCTGTGCTTCTGTTTCGACAACAAACTGCATGTTGCCAACCTGAAAGCTTCTGTCATAGCAGGGCTTCTTTTCCGCCTGACCCGAGGGCTGATTATCTACACAAGCAGAAATCATGTCCGTCAGTTCCGCTATGCAATCAAGTAGTTCATCCTCTGAATCCGGATGATTAGTTGCCTTTTTCTTTGACAGGATGTAATTCCGAAGAAGAACCTTATCCTTAGCTTCCAGTTCTTCAAGATTATCCACCCAGTCGATTATTTCCGTCACTGTCATTCCCCATTTACCTCCCTTCAATGTACTCGGACACCCCGCATTACCATTCCTTAATGTCCGGTAGCTCTTCGCTACAGTCATAAATATAATCTTGTTTCAAAAAGAAATCAATGGACAGTTTGGTTCATTTTTCTTGATGTAAAAGATTTTGCTTGAAAATACAACAAAAATTTGATACTCTGTATACGGTGAAAGTGTACTTCACCACAACCCAGATTAGAAACGAGGATTTTTTATGAATTCATTTGGAGGTATTATCGCCAAATACCGCAAAGAAAAACATCTCCATCAGAACGAGCTCTGTGAAATGCTTGAAAAAGAAGGAATGGAGATTAACAACAAAGTATTATCAGCATGGGAAACGGACCGTACCGAGCCGACTCTTTCACAGTACTTTACACTGTGCAGAATTCTTGGAATAAAAGATATTTACGAAGAGGTTTTCGGATTCAATCCTTACAACGCAACCGCACCGCTTTCCGATGAAGGCCGTGAAAAGGTTGACGAGTACATTGAACTCCTGACTGGCTCCGGCAAATACGAGCGTCGTAAGGCTCAGATTATTCCGATAAAAAAGAACTACATCAGACTGTTTGGTATGCCGGTATCGGCTGGCCCCGGTAACTTCCTTACCGGTGACGACTACGAAGAAGTTGAACGTACCGATGATATTCCTGCAGAGGCAGACTTTGGTGTAAAAATCAGCGGTGACAGTATGACACCTCGCTACCGGGACAAACAGACAATATGGATTCAGCAGGCAGAGGAACTTGCTGACGGAGAAATCGGGATTTTCCTCTTGGACGGAAATGCCTATTGTAAGAAGCTTCAGAACAATAAAAAAGGAACCTTCCTCATATCTCTCAATGAGAAATATGATCCGATTCCGATAACCGAATACAGTATTTTTAAAGTTTTCGGCAGAGTTCTGTCATAGTACAGATTATGGTACAACCTCCAATGTATAATTTCAGTTAGGCTATAACATGAAGTCGCCTTTCCGGCTTCAAAAGGGGAATATTACAACGCAAAGGAGGGATTTTCTTTGGAGACCAGTACCACCAACACACTTTACGAAGCACGCACCAACCGCAACATGACTCAGGCTCAGCTTGCCGATGTTTTCGGCTGCAACGTTCACACCATCAGCCGTTACGAAACCGGAGCCCGCGAGCCATCCCTTGAAATGGCTATGCGACTGGCAAAGTACTTCGGGATGACGGTTGAAACACTCTTCAATCTGAAAGAAGAGACAAAATAATCACAGGAGGTGCCATTGATATGGAATGTGAATACAAAACAATAGCCGTCGATTTCGATGGCACTCTTTGCTTCAGCTCATGGCCGGAGCTTGGAGAACCCAATACTCCGCTTATCGAATATCTTCGTAACTGGAAAGCTTCCGGTAACAAACTGATTCTCTGGACCTGCCGCGCCGGCGAAGCTCTCGACAAAGCCGTCGCCTGGTGCACTGAACAGGACTTACAGTTTGATGCTGTAAACGACAATCTTCCTGAAGTCATTGCCCTGTACGGGAACAACTCCAGGAAGATAAGTTGCGATTACTATATTGATGATAAGATGATGAACATGGAAGGACTGGCGTGAGCTGGTCCTTTCAGTATCTGCCGTGAGCCCTATATGAGCTCATAATCGTTTTACTAACCTGTTAACTTATTTTATTTCATTCATAAAACGATTGAGATTATAAGCTAATAGAATAACCTTAACTGCGTCCTTTTGGGTAACATTGCGGATTAGCATTCCATGGTCTATGAAATGGCGATTTACCGTTCTGGGCTGATTCATAAAATTCGCACTATCTTCAAACAAGGAATTTAGGCACGATAAAAGATTTTCAATTTCCAAAGCCGCAAAGATACCCTTATATAAATCCTGTGCCTTAAGTTTTTTCTCAAACTTACGTATGCCAGAATTCCCCGGCTTTCTATTGTCTGATTTCTTTTGTGAACGAATAAGAACAGAATCAATGGTGAATTGGAAAATTAAATTCCAGTCCATTCACCCTAAAACTGGAACTTAGTATTGCAAAATATATCCTAGAAGTTAGTATTGCAAACCTCTTGATACCTAGTTATAGTAGTGGCTCAGCGATAGAGTCCGGATGGCGT
>JAZLLG010000023.1:0-34958 GCA_045598045.1 Lachnospiraceae bacterium
TCCTACCTGTTTTTTGATAAGATAATTATATCAAAAAAAGTAGCCTAAAGCCAGTAAAATCAAGGCTTTAAGCCACTTTTTGTTACTAAAAAGTGAGAAAACCCAGCGACGATATCCGCTGGGTTTGTCTACAGTCTGAAGGAACCGATTGGGTAGATCGGTTCCTTTTTAAATATGAAGGAGAGACCTTCTTTTGCAATGCACCTTAACTGACAGGGCAAGCGAAACACTGTCAACTAAGAAGCAGTACTTTAGAGAAAGAAGGTAGAACAAGCTTTTTTCTTACGTCGGTACATTTTTACACGAAACTTTGCAAGATAACGTCTGAAGTACGGGCGTAAGTAGAAAAGAAGTGCGACTCCAAGGAAAGCAACGACAGTGTAATAAAGGTAGACCTGAGCCGTTGAAACAGTGAGAAGGTAGCTTTCCGGAAGGAGCGAACGAATGTATAAAACGCCTATAAGCAATGAGGCGAGAATGACAGGACGAAGGTACGAAAAGTCCATGGCATTAAGGGTGTAAAGAAAACGATAAAGCCGTATTTTGGAACGCATGGAAAGTTTTTTATTAATGAAGTGTGTCATACCGAATCCTCCTTGATAAGGGTATGAACGAGAGACATCACACTTTCACGCTGGGAAGTGGTTCTTTCATATATGAGTCCGGCACTGTGACCGGAAAGACTAAAGGGAGCATCGAGAACTATGAGGGCTCTTTTTTTTATGTGCTCTTTTGCAAAAACATCGGGAACAATGGCAATGCCAAGCCCCGAAAGGGCAAAGTCGATGGCTGAGTCAATGGAATCGGTTTCTGTTACAAGGGACGGTGTGAGACCTGAATGGCTGAAAAAGCCGTGAAGAAGGGCACCTGTACCGCTTGTTTTGGAAGGAAGCAACAGGCGGGAGTTTTCAACAATGGAATTTCCCGAAAGTTCGACACCATGTTCTTTTTGCAGGTTTATATAGGAAGGGCTTGCGACAAAGACATCGTTAAAAGACGCAAGCTCCTTATACTCAAGACGGTGGACGGAAGGAAGACGGGTGATGAGACCCAAATCAAGTTCACCGCTTTCAACTGCTTCAAGTATTTCATTACTGGAACAGAGACGAAGATCAAGCTTTAAGGAAGGATATTCTTTGATGATGCTCTTAAGACGGGGCGTGAAGAGAAGCTTACAAAGATTTGTGCTTATGCCGAGTTTGATGTTTTCGACACCCTTTTCATTGTGAGACTTCAAGGCTCTTTCGGCCTGAGCAAGCGAATCAAAGGCAGGGCGCGTGTGTTCGTAGAGAAGCTCGCCTTCGTCTGTAAGACGGACACCCCTTGAACTGCGCACAAAAAGCTTTACGGAGAGACCTTCTTCAAGCTTCTGAAGACTTCTGCTGACCGCGGGCTGGCTTATGAGCAGCTCTTTTGCGGCACCGGAAAGATTCCCGTTTCTTGCAACGGTATTGAAAACCAAATATGAAGAAAGGGAAAGCGCCTCGTCCATGAAAAACCTCTATAACGTGTAGTTATAATATGCTGACATATTATGCAAAAGAATTATAGCAAATGAAATTTGCATTTGCAAGAGCTCATTTATAAAAAAACGAAAAACTGTTATTGACTTTAGCGTGCTAACATGGTAGAGTAGCAAAATCAAATATGTAAGAGAAAAGAGGACAAAACATGAACAAAATGAAAAGAATGATAGCTGTTTTACTTGCAGCACTTATGACAATTGCAGTATTTGGGTGCGGATCGGATATGTCTGATTCAGAGTATGTCAAGGCAAACAAAAAGTTTGTTGTCGGCATTACCGATTTTGAACCTATGGACTATCAGGACGCAAACGGTGACTGGATCGGATTTGATGCGGATGTCGCAAAGCTTTTTGCTGAGAAGGTTCTCAATGTTGAATGTGAATTCATTGAGATTGAATGGGACAACAAAGTCAGTGAACTTAACGGAAAAAGCATAGATTGTGTCTGGAACGGAATGACCCTCGGTGATGAAGTTCTTGCAGCAATGTCATGCTCAAAGGCTTATTGCAACAACGCTCAGACAGTAGTAGTAAAGAAAGAGAATAAAGACACTTACAATAATGTTGATGCGCTCAAAAACATTACTTTTGCGGTAGAAGCCGGCTCTGCAGGTGAAGCGGTTGTAAAGGAACTTGGCTTTAACTATACACCCGTACTTGCACAGGCAGACGCACTTCTTGAAGTATCCGCAGGTACAAGCGACGCTGCAGTCATTGATGCACTTATGGCCGCAGCCATGGTAGGAGACGGCACAGGTTATTCAAATCTTACATACACCATCGGCCTTAATTCAGAGGAGTATGGTGTCGGCTTCAGAAAGGGCTCCGACCTTGCAGAGATGCTCAATAAGTTCTTTAAGGACTACTACGACGAAATCAAAGAAATCGCAAAGAAGTACGGCATTGAAGCCGCTTTGATCAAACAGTAACAGAGGTTATTATGCAGAAGTTTCTGGAACAACTGCCAATTGTATTTAGAGCATTGAACGTGGGCTTCCTACAGACCTTGAAGCTTTTTGCCGTGACGCTTGTCGGAGCACTTCCTTTGGGACTTGTTATATGTTTTGGTTCAATGTCAAAAATAAAGCCTGTAAGCGCTGTCGTAAAGTTTGTCATTTGGGTTGTTCGAGGAACGCCCTTGATGATTCAGCTTCTCATTATTTATTATTTCCCGGGCCTTATACTCGGAAAATCATTATGGGGAAGCGGTGAAACAGGCAGATTTGCGGCTTCAGCCGTTGCATTCATTTTTAACTATGCATGCTATTTTTCGGAGATTTACAGAGGCGGAATACAGGCAATTCCCGTTGGACAGAAAGAAGCCGGGCTTGTACTCGGAATGACTAAAAAACAGATATTCGGCCGGATTACGCTTCTTCAAATGATAAAGCGCATAGTTCCGCCGATATCAAATGAGGTTATTACTCTTGTAAAGGACACAGCTTTGGCAAGAATCATTGCTCTGCAGGAAATAATTTGGGCCGGGCAGTCTTTCTTAAAGGGTTCGCAAGGTATTGCGGGAGAAATATGGCCGCTTTTCTTTACGGCGATTTATTACCTTCTGTTTACCGGCGTACTTACAATTCTTCTTGGCAGATTAGAGAAAAAACTGGAGTTTTTCAAATAATGGCAATTCTTGAAGTTAAAAATATAGAAAAACATTTTGAAAATACTAAAGTTCTGAATGATATTTCATTTTCACTCGAACGTGGCTCCGCACTGGCTATAATCGGCTCTTCGGGCTCAGGAAAGACAACGCTCTTACGTTGCCTTAATTTCCTTGAAAAACCTGACATGGGTGAGGTTATCGTAAACGGAAAGCGTATATTTGACGCTTCCGAGACGGAGAAAATTTCGGAAAAGGAGATGAGAGAAAGAAGACTACATTTCGGCCTTGTTTTTCAGAACTTCAATCTTTTTCCGCAATACACCGCACTGGGCAATGTCTGTCTTGCGGAGGAATTGTTTGTAAAAGAAAGCGAAGAGTATAAAAATGCCCCGAAACCCGCAAAGAAACAAATGCTTTCCGATATAAGGGAACATGGTCTGGAATTGCTTACAAGAATGGGACTTAAAGACAGGGCGGATCACTATCCGCACCAGCTTTCGGGCGGGCAGCAGCAACGTGTAGCCATAGCAAGGGCTTTGGCATTAAATCCGGACATTCTGCTGTTTGATGAACCGACTTCGGCACTTGACCCCGAACTTACGGGAGAAGTCCTTAAAGTCATTCGTTCGCTTGCCGATCAACGTACAACAATGATTATTGTCACACATGAAATGACTTTTGCAAGGGATGTTGCGGACACCGTCATTTTTATGGATCAGGGCGTGATTGTTGAGCAGGGACCGGCTAAAGAAGTGATTGACAATCCTAAGATGGAAAGAACAAAACAGTTTCTTGCACACTATAACGAATAAAAAACACCCACTGCAAACAGCAGCGGGTGATGCTTTATAAACATTGCTATCGCCTTCTTGAGGTGGTAGCTTTTTTATATTGATTTCTTTTCTGAGAGGCGTAATCCACGTATTCCTGAGGAATAAGGCCGTTTGTCTGCATCTGATTCAGGTTCTCGATGAATTCTCCGTCGTTTTCGGCACCGCCGGCGAGGTCTGAAAGAATCATCAGAACACGGTTTTTGTACTCTTCAGCGGAAAGAACACCGTCTCTGTACATAAGTCTTGCGGTATAAACGTCACGGAAATATTTGCCGTAAGCATCGGAATTTGTGCGTGAATCCGTAAGTACAACGTTTAACGAGAGAACAAGCATAATGTTCTTAACGGAATTGGATGTGCACCAGATGTCGGGGCCGATACCATAAAGGTTTTTGCGGTAGGTGGTACGATGAGTACGAGGATCCTCGCCTTGCGTATAGTTTGGCAGCAACGAAGAGAAAAGCCTTGAAATGTTGGAATCGGTTTTGAAATTGTCGTATTCCTGAGAAGGCTTACTCAAAACACCTGCACGGACTTTAAGATCCGGAAAATCCGACAGAGGAAATTTGACCATACGAGGCTCGGACTCCAAGAGAAGAAGATAGGCGTAAACCTTGTCTTTCCAAAGGAATCCGGGGCATTCGGTTATTTTTTCCTTTTGGCAGCTGTCGATAAGAAGCATTACATGTTCCTGACGGACTTTGTAGCGGTACATGACTTTTTTCAGGTACTTGTCGTCGTATTGCTCAAGAGGATTGTCGTCATCAAGGGCGTTGGTTTGTGAATCCTTTTTTTCGTCCTTTGCGGAATCATCGGTTTTTTCTTTTTTGTCTGAAACCCATTCGAGCGCTCCGGGAGTGTCATCATCATCCTGCTCGGCTTTTTTCCTTTCTCGTTCAGCCTTTTTTTCGGCACGGTATTTTTCACGCTTTTCACGTTCGACAACTTCCTTTGAGAAGTCTGTTCCGAATATATATGCAAGATCAATGATTAAAAGAATGATGGATATAAAGGTAAGCGTTGAATTAAAAGTGATGATGGAAATGACCAGAAGCGCAAGCGAAACAAGCAGTCCCGCAAGCATAACGGCAAGGACTGTTTTCGTTTTTGTATCGCCATGTTTAAATGTGTTGATTATCTTATTATTCATAGTTATTAATTATAGCTGAAAAATGAATTATTACAATGAGTAAATGATATTGACAAGACAAGTATTATTGTATACAATTATGCACAATTAATTTTCGGGGGATATAAATACATTTAGTGGAGGGATATATCATGCTTGAAGAAGTAATGAAAAACAGAAAAGTCTATGTCAATCCTCACAACAATCTTCTTACTCTTGAAGAGCATATGTATGAGCTTGTAGACGTTGTAAAACCTAACGTTTTCAGAAATCTTTTCCCTTATGAGGAAATACCGAAGATTGCTTTCAACGATCGAATTGTACCACATTGCTTCCCTGATGAGATTTGGATCACGGATACAACGTTCAGAGATGGTCAGCAATCCAGAGCACCTTATACCGCAGAACAGATTGTTACAATTTATGACATGCTTCACCGACTCGGCGGTCCAAACGGACTTATTCGTCAGAGTGAGTTCTTTGTGTACAGCAAAAAGGACAGAGATGCTCTCTACAAATGTATGGAGAGAGGCTATAAATTCCCGGAATGTACGACATGGATTCGTGCAAGCAAGAAAGACTTCGAGCTTGTCAGAGAACTTGGTGTAAAGGAAACCGGTATTCTTGTATCCTGCTCCGACTATCATATCTTCTATAAAATGAAAATGACCCGTGCCCAGGTTATGGAACACTATCTCAACATTGTCAGAGAGTGTCTCGAAACCGGCATTGCACCGCGTTGCCACCTTGAGGACATTACACGTTCCGATATTTACGGTTTCGTTATTCCTTTCTGCTTCGAGCTTATGAGACTCGGCGCGGAGTACGGCATTCCCGTAAAGATCCGTGCATGCGATACAATGGGCTACGGAGTAAACTTCCCCGGCGCGGTTATTCCTCGTTCTGTTCAGGGCATCATTTACGGTATTATGACACACGGAGGAGTACCTTCGGAACTTCTTGAGTGGCATGGTCACAACGATTTCTACAAAGCGGTTTCCAACTCCACCACAGCATGGCTTTACGGCGCTTCCGGCGTTAACTGTTCGCTTTTCGGTATCGGTGAAAGAACAGGTAACACTCCGCTTGAAGCAATGGTATTTGAATATGCACAGTTAAAAGGTACGCTTGACGGAATGGACACAACCGTTATTACGGAGCTTGCCGAGTACTACACAAAGGAACTTGGCTACAAGATTCCGCCTCGTACTCCTTTCGTAGGAAAGAATTTCAACGTTACACGTGCGGGCATTCATGCGGACGGACTTCTTAAGAACGAAGAGATTTACAATATTTTCGATACGGAGAAGTTCCTTAACCGCCCTGTAGTTGTATCTGTTTCGAATACATCCGGTCTTGCGGGTATCGCACACTGGATTAACACATACTTCAAACTTAAGGGCGATGCTCAGATATCCAAGTCACATCCTATGGTTATAAAGATTAAGGAGTGGGTTGACGAGCAGTACGACAACGGACGTATTACAGTTATCACAGATAAGGAAATGTCGGAACTTATCGAAAAATATCAGCCTGAATACGGCATCGACCTTCCTAAGGTAACCGAATAAAGACAGAACAAAACATCGGAGGATGAAATAATGGATTACACAGCACAAATCGAAAACGCAAAGGAACAATTCGGCAAGCTTCTTGCAGAGCAGCTCAAGAGAGTTGAAGATATGAAGGCCCAGGGTGGTTTTGTTGACTACTCGAAGCTTGACACCATCAAAATCGGTGTCTGCGGCGGTGACGGCATCGGTCCCGCAATCACAAAGCAGGCTCAGAGAATTCTTGAGTATCTCCTTGAGGACGAGGTTAAAAATGGTAAGGTTCAGTTTAAGGTTATCGACGGCCTTACAATTGAAAGAAGAGTTGCGGAGAATGCTGCTATTCCTGCAGATGTTCTTGAAGAACTTAAGGGCTGTGACGTTATTCTTAAAGGCCCCACAACCACCCCTCGTAAGGGCGATCCTTGGCCTAACGTTGAATCCGCCAATGTTGCAATGAGAAAAGCACTTGACCTTTTTGCAAATGTGCGTCCCGTACGCATCCCCGAGCAGGGCATCGACTGGACTTTCTATCGTGAGAATACAGAGGGTGCTTATGCTGTTGGAAGCAAGGGCGTTCATGTTACGGAAGACCTTGGAGTTGATTTTACCGTTGTTACTTCACAGGGCTGTGAGAGAATCATCCGTGCAGCTTTCGAGTTCGCAAAGGCAAACGGCAAGACGAGAGTTACAGCTGTTACAAAGGCAAACATCATTAAGACAACAGATGGTAAGTTCCTTGACACATTCCGTGAAATCGCAAAGGAATATCCTGATATTACAGCCGATGACTGGTACATCGACATTATGACAGCAAAGCTTATTGATGAAAACAGACGCCGCGACTTCCAGGTTGTTGTTCTTCCAAACCTTTACGGCGACATCATCACCGACGAAGCTGCTGAGTTCCAGGGCGGTGTCGGTACTGCTGGTTCCGCAAACATCGGTAAAAAATATGCAATGTTTGAAGCTATTCATGGCTCAGCTCCGCGAATGGTTGCTGAAGGCAGAGATATTTACGCAGATCCTTGCAGTGTCATTCGTGCAGGTGCAATGCTTCTTGCTCACATCGGTTATAAGAAAGAAGCAGACCTTCTTTATAAAGCTTTGGATATCTGTACAATAACAGAAAAGAAGTATGTTATCACGGGACGTGATACCGGAGTTACCGGCGAGAAGTTTGCAGATTACATCATGGAAACAATCGCATCACTTAAGTAAGGATGCGTTATATTAATCCGGGGTGGATAAATGAGCAAAAAAGAAGAAAATATTGAAGTAAAGGAAGAAGGCAAGGTTTCCGGAGAAGTAACCGACAAATATTCCTTAAGAGGACGGGTTTTCAACAGAATCCGTGAAGATATTCTTTCGGGAAAGTATGCTGAAAACGAGGAACTTAAAGAGGTTACGATAGGTAATGAACTTGGCGTTTCCAGAACACCGGTTCGTGAAGCACTTCGTCAGTTGGAACTTGAAGGACTTGTCAATATCATTCCGAATAAAGGTGCTTACGTTACGGGTATCTCTCAAAAGGATATCCATGACATTTACGTTATCCGTTCTTATCTGGAAGGACTGGCAGCCAATTGGGCCTGCTCCACGATGACTGATGAAGAAATTGACGCCCTCGAGGAAAATGTATATCTTTCCGAATTTCATGTAAAAAAAGGTCATTATGAGCAGATCGTTGAGTTGGACAGCCAGTTCCACGAGATGATTTACAAAGCTTCGGGAAGTAAAATCCTTGAGCACCAGCTTTCCACATATCATCATTATGTTGAAAGAATCAGAAAGGTTTCCCTTGGTATGAAGGAACGTGCAACAAAGTCAAACGAGGAGCACGCAGCAATACTTGAGGCTATTAAGGCAAGAGATAAAAAACTGGCGGAAAAGCTTGCACACGCGCATATTATTTCCACCATTGAAAACCTGAATAAACAGGGATTATAGGAGAATTGTTATGGCAGAATCAAAAGTAATGCTTGGAAACGAAGCAATAGCCCGCGGCGCTTATGAAGCAGGTGTTAAGGTTTCCGCAGCATATCCCGGCACACCCAGTACGGAAATAAGCGAGTCCATCGTTGCATATAAGGACTCCATCTATTCCGAATGGTCACCTAATGAGAAGGTAGCAACAGAAGTTGCAATCGGAGCATCCATGTCAGGCGTCAGAAGTATGTGTTCTATGAAACACGTTGGCGTCAATGTGGCTTCAGATCCGCTTTACACCGCTTCTTATATCGGCGTAAACGGCGGTATGGTGCTTGTTGCGGCTGATGACCCCGGTCTTTACAGCTCACAGAACGAGCAGGACACAAGAATGGTCGGACGAGCAGCAAATGTACCTGTTATCGAGCCTTCAGACTCTCAGGAAGCTAAGGATTTCATGAAGATTGCTTTTGAAATCTCCGAAGAATACGATACACCGGTCATTCTCCGTACAACAACAAGACTTTCACATTCACAGTGCAAGGTTACTCTTTGCGATAGAGAAGAAATTCCCGACAAGCCTTATGAAAGAAACATTGCAAAGAACGTTATGATGCCCGGTATGGCAAAGAAGCGCCATATCGTTGTTGAAGAAAGAATGAACCGCCTCGCAAAGGAAGGTTCGAAGCTTTCCATAAACCGTGCGGAATATAACGACCTTTCCATTGGATTTATCACAAACGGTATTGCATATCAGTATGTTAAGGAAGCATGTCCTACGGCATCTGTTCTGAAGCTTGGTATGACCAATCCTCTTCCTGTCGATATTATTAAAGAGTTTGCCGCAAAGGTTGACAAACTTTACATTTTTGAGGAACTTGAGCCTGTCATCGAAGAGCAGGTTAAGTCCTGGGGCATCAAGTGTGTCGGCAAGGAAATCTTTACAAAGCAGGGTGAGTACAGTGCAAATCTTTTAAGAAAGGCTGTGCTTGGTCTTGATATGAATTTTGCCGCTCCTGCGGAAGTACCCGGACGTCCTCCGATTTTCTGCGCTGGCTGTCCTCACAGAAGCGTATACTCAGTACTTGCAAAGCTTAAAATACATGCTGCCGGTGATATCGGATGCTACACGCTTGGTGCGCAGGCACCGCTCTCGGTTGTTGATACAACGGTTTGTATGGGAGCAAGCATTTCCACTCTCCACGGAATGGAGAAGGCAAAGGGCAAGGATTACATAAAGAACTGGGTAGCCGTTATCGGCGATTCGACATTCCTCCATACAGGCGTTAATTCCCTTATAAACATGGTTTACAATAAGGGTACCGGTACGGTTATGATTCTTGACAACTCTACAACCGGTATGACAGGACATCAGGATCATGCTGCAACAGGCAAGACACTTATGGGCGACGAAACATACGCCATTGATATTTTCAATCTCTGTAAGGCCATCGGTGTTGAAAACGTTTATGAAATCAGCGCTTTCGACCAGAAGGGGCTTGAAGAGCTTGTTAAGCGCGAAACACAGCGCGAAGCTGTTTCTGTAATTATTACAAAAGCTCCTTGCGTGCTCCTTAAGAGCAACAAGTTTACTCAGAAGTGCGTAGCAGAACCCGAGAAGTGCAAGAAGTGCGGCATGTGTCAGAAACCTGCATGTCCCGCACTTACAAGAAATGCCGACGGCACGATATCAATTGATGAAGTAAGCTGCAACGGCTGCGGACTCTGCATGTCGCTTTGTAAGTTTGATGCCATTAAAAAGGCAGACAAGTAGGAGGGGACGAAGATGGAAACAAAGAGTATTATGATTGTCGGTGTCGGCGGACAGGGCACCCTTCTTACAAGCCGAATTCTCGGTGCAATTACCGTTGATGCGGGATATGACGTAAAGCTTTCGGAAGTACATGGTATGGCTCAGAGAGGCGGATCGGTTGTAACATATGTTCGCTACGGTGAAAAGGTTTACGAGCCCATCGTAGAAGAAGGGCAGGCAGACGTTCTTATTGCTTTTGAAGAGCTTGAAGCACTTCGTTACGCAAACTTCCTTAAGAAAGACGGAGTTATCATAGTTAACGAGACAAAAATCAATCCTGTTACGGTTAATACCGGTGCTGCAAAGTATCCCGAAGGAATCATCGATTCCCTCAAGGCTTCTCATAAGCTTTACTCTGTAGACGCCACAACCGAAGCAAAGAAGCTTGGTAATGCAAGAACATTCAATCTTATCGTTCTTGGCCTTGCGGCTCAGCATATGGATTTCTCCGAAGAACAGTGGCTTTCCTGCATTGAAAAGACTGTTCCTCCGAAGACAATAGAAATCAATAAGCAGGCATTCTCTTTCGGATTCAACCTTAAATAAAAACATCAAAACGAGACCACTACAGGCATTAATGTCTTTGGTGGTCTCATTTTTTTGCTTTCTTATTTTCGAACTCTTCAACGATTTTTTAGTTGTGATTTGCAGAAAAAGAGAGTAAAATCGACTATGTATTATTATGTGCTCGATAAGGAAGGAATGTATGAAAAAAACAAAAGGACTGCAATCTGCGGTCATTCTCATTCTGTTATCCTTAATACTCGCTGAAATGGCCATTACATCAAATGTAAGGGCTCAGCTTAGAATACAAGAAGAAGGCTACATGAATCATAGCTGGAACATTACGGTTAATGATAAGGTAACCAAGGACGTTAATATAGAAGACTACAGGCTTCCGATGGTGAAAAGAGGGGACGTCATCACTTTGGAAGGGCGAATGACGTATAAGCAGATAAACAATCCGACATTACGTCTCTACATAGAATTCTGCGAATGTCATGTATATCTTGATGAAGATGAAATCTACACAAGCGGCGAAGCAAACTACGATAAAAACAGCGTTATGGGCTATGGACGTGTGTTTATACCGCTTTCCGATGATTATCAGGGCAAGCCGTTAAAAATAGTTTTTAAAGTGTCCGAAAGAAACGGCGTGACACAGCTGGAAGCTCCGCTTCTTTGCGACGGAAGCACTGCACGCATGAATATGCTCAGGGACAGCGCAATGATTTTCTTCATTGACGTTTTCCTCGTTGTTTTCGGTATAGCAATCATTCTTGTTTCCGCAATTCTGCTTATTTCAAACAACAGAATAAAAGAAGTTTTCTGTATAGGCTGCTTCTCTTTATTCATGGGACTGTGGTCGATATGCGAGCAGAATCTTTTCACGCTTTTCTTTGATGTTTTCGCAACAAAGACGGTGCTGGAATACATTTCTCTTTACTTTGCACCGGTGTTTGTTTTCGCATATTTTGGTGCAAGAGTAAGGGAACGCATGAATCTTCAATGGAAAACAGCTTACAGGGTTATCTTTTCACTGTATGGCGTCATTTTCCTTGCGGGTATGGTCTTCTGCCTGCTGAAGCTGCTTCCTCTCAGCCAGATACTGCTTGCAATCAATCTGTTTATCATTGTTTCCGGAGCGTTTATTCTTATTTTCTCCTTTAAGGAGCTTAGGGACGGCACAGGCGAGTATGTGGCATTTTGCACGGGAATGTGCATAATGGGATTTTTCGCCGTTTTTGATATTTGCAGATTCACACTGATTAATTATTTCGAATTTACAAACATTCTTTTTAACGGAACGTCCTCCTTCGGCGCTTTTGTTCTGGTCATTGCGATGCTTTTTGATATCGCCAGCACAGTTTCTGAACAGATTCGAAGGAAAGGAAAAATGGAGCTTTACGAACAACTTGCGTATAACGACTTTCTTACAGGACTTGCCAACAGACGTCAATGTGAGCTTATGCTCGATCAGGTTGAGGCTGAAGGAACTCCTTACGGCATTGTATCCATGGACATTAACGGCCTGAAGGAAACAAACGATAAATACGGTCATGATGAAGGAGATGCCCTTCTTAAGGACTTCTCAAGCGTTCTTATGGAAGTGTTTGGAAAGATTGGTACTGTTGGAAGAATGGGTGGCGATGAGTTTATCATCATTATCCGAAATGCGGACATGTACAACATTGAGCAGATGTTCATGTTGTTTGATGAAAAAGTCAAAGAAATAAATAAGAACAGGCCAAGATATCAGATTGTTGCAGCAAGGGGCGTATGCATGCGGCATGAAGGCAAGGCCACAATACGTGAAGCGGTTCGTGAGGCTGATCATCGTATGTATGTAAATAAAGCGGAGATAAAAGGGAAAAACAGGTAATGCAAAATAAAAGGGAACGAATCAGGGGAATACTTAAAACTCTTGATTCTGCCCGCAATGTGGGTAATTCTACAACAGAATCACTTTACTATGATCTTCTCGTTCCGTTTGAGGTCGCAGATTTACTTGACTCCGACAGCAGACTGAAACGTGACTATTTTGATACTCTGAATGATGCGGTTTCCCTGCTTGACCTCAGAGACATTGAAAGTGAAGTGTTTGAAGCATCGGCTTCTGAGTGCAGAGCTTTCCTTGAAAAGAATATTTACAATCCCGAGACACGCGTTATCGGTGTCGGTAAAACGGCTGCCACCGCAACGGTTATCGGACATTTCTTAAATACCGTGGATGAAAATGCCGGCTCTCTTTTTGCTGAGCAGATTCATCTTATGGACAAGTATCCCTGGTATAAATTTACCGGCGGACGTCCTGCCGCTTACGAGTTCGTCAATGCTTCGGATCCCGGAACATTTGAACGTGTCAAGGCTCGCAATCTTGACGGGCGTTGGGAGACGGAAGGCTCCATGTGGCGCGAGGCAGACTGCTGTCTTTGCTCGGGAGAGTCAATAATCAGAAGCCTGCTTAAGGGGAAAACATATTTCAGAAACGAGTTCAACCTCAGCGACAACGACGTGCTTTGGAGTCCCGAAGTGAGAGGATGCACGCCGTCGCTTCCCCAGATACTTAAAAAGACAAGAACCAAATATTTCCTTACAACAGGAAGCAAAGAAGAACGAAGCGTTTTGGCCGACGATACTTTCCTTTGGAGGGGAATTGACGGGACAGGAGTGCTGACCCACGTACTTCCTGAGGAAAGCATGCATGAAAAGTCACCTGTAAAGGTTATTTTTGAAAACGATAAAGAGCTTACTCATAAGCTTCTTCACGATTGCTCGCTTGCTTTGACTGGCGGAGAAGAAGGGCCTTATAAGGAAACGCTTGAGATTCTGGAACGCCTCAGAACAGGGCTTCCGGGAATCCCCAATGTAAAAATCGGTTATATAAAGGACTTCTTTAAAGCAGCTGAAAAGAAAACTAAGGATAAAATCGTTCCGGTTTGGAGCGGAGAACTTCCGTTAAAGCATTACAGAGGCACATATTCAGATGATGCGGGAACAAAGAAACTGCTCAGAAATGCCGAAAATGCTATTTCGGAAAGCGAACTTTATTCTGTTGCGGCGATTCTTGAAGGTATCACCACAGAATACCCTTCCGAAGAAATTAATGTCTGCTATGACAAGGTCCTTCAAAATGAATATAAGTCGTGTTCGGAGGCTTTTGAGACTGCTTCGGACAATACAAGCATAAAGCTTTCCGACATCACCGAAAAGCTTGGAATTGATGTTGTCCGTGCGTCCGAGGTTGGTGAAGAGTGCGGAGACTTTGCAGTAGCTGAGAAGAACTTCGCATACATATACAACAGCACATCCTTTAACAGAGACGATGTTGCGGAGATTAAGGGGCATGTGCGTGTTTTTGATGATGAAACCGGTCTTGAGCTTCCTTCGCAGCTTCTTTCAAACGGTAATACGCTTGTGTTTGTTCATGACGTTCCAATGAAAGGCTACAAGGTTTTAAGAACAGACTACGTTTCGGAAAATACGTTTATGCCTGAAAATCTTCCTCAGGATAAGGGCGGATTTAAACTCCACACACCGATTTATTACATTACTTTCAATAAGGAGTTTGAGCTTATCGGTGTTTTTGATAAACTGTCCAAACGTGACATACTTAAAGGCAAGGGAGGAAATATTCTTCGTGCCTATGAGGACCGGAATGCGGACGGCTACAAGGGCGATATAGATCCTTTCTATGCCGAAAAAAGCTGGAGGCTTGACGATGTCAGATCGGCAAGGCTTGTGGAGAACGGGCCGGTCCGTTACACGGTCGAAATTGTCAGAGCGTTCAATAACTCGCATGTGACGCAGTACATTTCATTTTATGAAGCAACAAAACGTATAGACTTCCGGACCGAAATGGAGTGGCGTGAGCAGGATCTGATACTGAAGACATTCTTTCCCATTGATGTTGTTTCGGATAAGGCGGTTTATGATATCCAGTTCGGTAACATTGAGCGGTTTACCCACGAAAATACGTTGAGCGACCGCGGAAAATATGAAGTGTTTGCTCATAAGTGGGTGGACGTCAGTGAAAACGACTATGGTGCGGCGATTCTGAATGACGGAAAGTACGGGTGCTCCGTTCGCGGAACAGTATGTTCGCTTACGTTATACAATGCCTTGAAAAAAACGGAAGGCAACGAGGAATGCACATTTACGTATTCGCTGTTGCCTCATGATGGAGACTTCAGAGAAGGAAGAGTAAACGCGAATGCATATTTCCTCAATAACCCTTTAAAGACGGTTATGGGGACAAAACCTTCCGAAAAGTCCGGATCATGGTTCTATGGCATGCCGGAAAATATAGTACTTGAAACGGTTAAACTTCAGTTCACCGGCGAGCCTGTAATCATTTCCGAAAACATGGAAACAGGGGAACAACACGTTAATGTTTCGGTTGTTCTGCGCCTTTACGAGAGCTTCGGAAGACGTTCCGAGTGTTCAATTAACAGTGCATTTATTGTTTCGGATGCTTTTGAATGTGATATGCTTGAATACTCTCAAAAGAGGC
Organism: Lachnospiraceae bacterium; assembly: GCA_045598045.1. Lineage (GTDB taxonomy): Bacteria > Bacillota > Clostridia > Lachnospirales > Lachnospiraceae > RGIG3528. The sequence goes on from JAZLLG010000023.1 coordinate 15,403, forward strand.
TGGAAAGGGATGTACTCGGAGTAAAGCTTTCGTTTAAGCCATACGAAATAAAAACAATTAAGCTGATTATCAGCATATAAGGAGGAAATACACCTCGGAGAGCGGACAATTGTGCTTTCACGGGAGGTGGTAAAGTTAATGAGTCTCGTAGATATGTCACATATCCGCAACTTTTGTATTATTGCCCACATTGACCACGGCAAATCAACACTTGCGGACAGAATAATTGAAAAAACAGGCCTTCTTACAACAAGAGAAATGCAGGAGCAGGTGCTCGACAACATGGATCTTGAAAGAGAAAGAGGAATAACAATCAAAGCCCAGACAATCAGAACGGTTTATAAGGCAAAAAACGGTGAGGAATACATTTTCAATCTCATTGATACTCCGGGCCATGTAGATTTTAACTATGAGGTTTCCAGAAGTCTTGCGGCGTGCGAAGGTGCAATTCTTGTTGTCGATGCCGCACAAGGCATCGAAGCGCAGACTCTTGCAAATGTTTATATGGCTATTGACCATAACCTTGAGGTCTTTCCGGTTATTAACAAAATCGATCTTCCTTCGGCAGAGCCCGACAGAGTAAAAAATGAGATTGAGGACGTTATCGGCATCGAAGCCATGGATGCGCCGCTGATTTCCGCAAAGAACGGAATCAACATAGAAGAAGTGCTTGAGTCTGTTGTAAATAAAGTGCCCGCACCGAAGGGAGATGCTTCCGCACCTCTGAAGGCACTTATATTCGACTCGTTATATGATTCATATCGTGGTGTTATCATTTTCTGTCGTCTGTTTGAAGGAAAGGTTCAAAAGGGCACAAAGATTAAGATGCTTGCAACCGGAGCGGAGGCAGAAGTTGTTGAAGTAGGCACTTTCGGGCCCGGCACATTTATTCCGACAAATGAACTTTCGGCGGGAATGGTTGGTTACATCACCGCAAGCCTTAAAAATGTTAAAGATACACGTGTCGGTGATACCGTTACGGAAGCAGAGAGACCTTGTGAAGCACTTCCGGGCTATAAAAAGGTTAATCCAATGGTTTACTGCGGAATGTATCCTGCGGACGGCGCTCACTACACAGACCTTCGCGACGCTCTCGAAAAACTTCAGCTGAATGATGCGGCGCTTCAGTTTGAACCTGAAACATCCGTCGCTCTCGGCTTCGGCTTCAGATGTGGATTCCTCGGACTTCTTCACCTTGAAATCATTCAGGAAAGACTTGAGAGAGAATATATGCTGGACCTTGTTACAACGGCTCCCAGCGTTATATATAAAATCTACAAGACAAACGGAGAAATGATTGAACTCACCAATCCCACCAATATGCCCGATGCGGCAGAAATCGAGCATATGGAGGAACCTATTGTTTCCGCGGAAATCATGGTCAAAACGGAGTTTGTCGGAGCAATTATGAAGCTTTGCCAGGAGAGACGAGGCGTGTATCTTGGCATGGAATATATGGAGCAGACAAGAGCGCTGCTTAAGTATGAGCTTCCGTTAAACGAAATCATCTATGATTTCTTTGATGCACTTAAATCGCGTTCCAAGGGTTATGCATCACTTGACTATGAAATGAAGGGCTACGAGCCTTCGAAACTCTGCAAGCTTGACATACTTATTAACCATGAGGAAGTTGATGCACTGTCGTTTATCGTACATGCGGACGGTGCATATGAGCGCGGAAGAAAGATGTGCGAAAAGCTTAAAGACGAGATACCGAGACAGCTTTTTGAGGTGCCGATTCAAGCAGCTGTCGGCGGGCGTATCATTGCAAGAGAAACCATTTCGGCAGTCAGAAAGGATGTACTTGCAAAGTGTTACGGTGGTGACATTTCACGTAAGAAGAAGCTCCTTGAGAAACAGAAGGAGGGCAAGAAGCGTATGCGCCAGGTTGGTAACGTAGAAGTTCCTCAGAAGGCGTTCATGGCGGTTCTTAAGCTTGATGGCGATGACTAAACTCCCTTTGGGAATATACGTTCATATTCCCTTTTGCGTGAGAAAATGTAATTATTGTGACTTCTTATCGGCTCCCGAAGACATTTCCTGTGTTCGGGAGTACGTTTTTATGTTGAAAAAAGAAATACTTGCGTTTAAAAAAGCGGCGGGAAGATATTATGTCCGAACTATTTATTTTGGCGGGGGCACGCCTTCTTCGATAGATGCAGGATTAATCGCGGAAATCTTCGAAACAATAAGGGACGTCTTTGATCTGACTTTTCTTACGGAGACGACCATTGAGGTGAATCCGGGAACTGTCTCACCGGAAAAGCTTTCCATGTACGGAAGAATTGGCTTTAACAGACTTTCAATCGGTGTTCAGTCGGCGGATGACAATGAGCTGAAGATGCTTGGACGTATTCACACGTTCGAACAGGCACGTGAAACCGTAGAAGAGGCAAGAAAAGCAGGATTTATGAATATCTCATGCGATGTTATCAGCGCGCTTCCGGGACAAAGCATGGAAAAATACAAAGACAACCTTGAAAAGATTCTTTCATTAAATCCGGAACATATTTCTTCCTACAGCCTCATTATCGAAGAAGGAACGAAGTTCTTTGAAATGTACGGGCCTGACGGTGAAAAAAAAGAAATGCTTCCCGACGAAGAAACAGACCGCGCTATGTATGCATGGACCAAGGAAAGACTGAAGAAAGCGGGATATGAACGCTATGAGATTTCCAATTATGCCAGGCCCGGTTTCGAAAGCGTGCATAATTCTTCTTACTGGACAGGAACGGATTACATCGGTTTCGGACTTGGTGCGGCTTCGCTTATTGACGGAAGAAGATATTCAAATGTCGGGACACATGGTGAATACTCGATGTATGCAGCGGATGAAACCATAGATGATACAAACGTATCAACGAGGTGCAGACTGCTTGACGAAGTGCTGGATAAGGAAGCGCAAATGTCCGAATTTATGATACTTGGTCTCAGAATGACAAAAGGCGTATCTGAAACTTCTTTTCGTGAAAAGTTTAATGAGAATCTTTCGGACATTTATGGGAAGAGTATTGAAAAACTTGTAAGAGAAGGTCTTCTTGAAAGATCAGATGATTATATCAGACTTACGGATTTTGGTCTTGATGTAAGTAACATCGTGTTTGAGGAGTTTCTGTAAAAAAATGCATGCCCGAAAAAATCAGGCATGCTTATTTTTATGTTCTTACAGTGTATTCAAATACGTTGAGGACTGTCTCGCCATCAATCTGAAGAGCGCAGGGCTTGTCGAAGCGTACTGTGATTTCATGGCCGGTTTGGATAGTAACCATCTCTTTATGCTTGGTATGTTCGCCTTTGAAGATACTCGGGAAGATTAAAAGTGTCTTCAGAATGCCGGCAGTGTGAATGACGACAGAGGTGACTTCCTTTTCAGCTGAAAGCCTGTCCTGAGCGGGGGCAATCATCATGCCGCCGCCATAAAATCGCCCTTTCATTGTGGGAGCCAGGCGCACGCGGTGATATACCTTTTTGCTTCTGTCTATGATAACGGTTGCCGTACGGGGCTTGTAGTGGAACAGAAGACCTTTCACAGCGATGGAAGCATAGTTGACGGGCTTGTCACTTGTGTTGCGCATAAGGTCGCCGATTTCACAGCAGTAACCGTCTATGCCGTATCCGATACCGTTAATGAAAAAACGTGTATTTCCGTTTGCGGTAATGGTAGGAAGATCTTTAATATATTGATTAAGGGAAATAAATGTTTCTCCCTTGGAACTTCTTGTGTCGGCAAAGAAATCATTTCCGGTTCCGGTCGGATAATAAAGAAGTTCACGGGCGGGAGCAATGCCGTTTAAATCATTGATGAGATGATTGATTGTTCCGTCGCCACCGGCGATTATAAGTGTGTCTTCGGGATCGGCGGTTTCTATGTAGGAGACGATATCTCCGATCAGAGTAATGTCTTCGTAAACACATTCGCCGTTTAAGGAGCTTTCAGCTTTCATAGCGGTCTTAAGCCCGGTTTTGTTGTTGGATAAGGGATTGTATAAAACAATGTTTTTGCCCATTCGTTTCACCTTTATTGTTCAAGACTGTTAAGCATGGCCTCACGAACCCTTGATGCAAGCTCATGAGTTGAGTTACCGGTAACGGTTTCTTTGTCTATGACGTTAATTATTTCCATGTCGACGTGTGAGCGATGCCATGGAAAATTTTTTGCAATTTGGTTTGTACCTTTCATTACGGTGACTACAATGGGAACGCCCGCCGACTTGGCAATCTTGAGGACGCCGTCATGAAAAGGAAGGAGTTCGCCTGTTTTGCTTCTTGTACCTTCGGGGAAAATACCCATGGACACCTCACCGTTTTTAACAAGTTCGGCAGCAGCCAGAAGAGTCTTTACGGAATCTCTCGGGTCTGAACGGTTAATAGGGAGAAAACAGCATTTCCGGACGATTTTACCAAAAGCGATAATTTTAAAGTTTTCGGGTTTTGAGATGAAAGCAAGATCCGATTTCTTTAAAACGTACCATTGGATGATCGGGTCGAAGTTTGAAATGTGATTTGACACAAGTAAAAAACGACCTTCCGGAAGCAGTTCTTTTCCGGTTACGTGAACGCGGACACGGGTATATATCATAGCGAGGTCCGTGGAAAAGTTTAAAAGGAATCTGCAGAAGCGGGAATTGTGACTGCTGTCTTTGTCAGGATTCACAAAGAGAGAACAGATGATGATAAATAACCACCATAAAATGTTCAGTGCAAATATCATTCCCAAAAAACATAAAATTATCAATATCGGTAAAGGCAAAATAATCAACTCCGTATAAAATATTAGTCTGATTATACAACAGAAACGGACTAAAAAAAACGATTTACATGTAAAAAATTATTAAATAACTAATGAATTTGTTGAATGAATGGAAATGATTATTGAGTGGAATAAATATTTGTGGGTATAATATAAAAGCAACAAGGGAAACGTTTGCGATTTTTTGATATTGGGTTACAAAATAAAAACGGAGAAGATGGGGTATGCGTGTTAAAAAACTTCTTATTGTATTCTTGCTTACCTGCACTCTTGCAGGCTGTGCCGGCCCGGTTACCGAGGAGCCGGATATTGTTGTTGTTCCCGAAAGAGAAAAAACTAAATATTCTGCCGCCGTTGTTACAAGAGCGGATCTTAAATCAACCAAAACCGTCAGCTGTACTTTTAAGCAACAGAAAGAAACGACGGTCATTATCCCGAAAGAGGGAATGTATGTTTCGGAAGTATGTGTCAAGAGGCTGGACAGAGTTGAAAAAGGTCAGCTTTTGGTTAAGCTCGGAAGCGCCTCTCTTGAAAATGAAATTGAGGAACTTACCTACAAAATCGAACGGAACAAAATACTTTTGAAATATACCGATCCAAGTGACACTTATGCCATGGAAGATCTGGAGGATACCATATATCTCGATGAACTGTCTTTGGAAAAGCTTCAAAATGAACTTGCCGAAAACAGGATTTATGCTGAAGCCGACGGAGTAATTACCTGGGTTAAAAACGGTCTTTTGGGAAGTACTTCGAAGAATAACGACCGCATTATGACAATTGTTGATACGGAAGGCTGTATTTTTACCGTTACGAAAAACAAATATACCGAGTATTTTCAGAAGGACAGGAATGTCTTTATGAAAATAAACATAGGTGAAGCGGCAGGAACCTACGAGCTTATTCCGATTAACACCGACGAATGGGGTGATTTCTTTTACTTTGAACTGTCTCCGGAATATGACGGTTCGCTTATAAATGTAGGGACTACGGGCTATATTACGGTAGTGATCGGAGAAAAGGAGCAGGTACTTAAAGTGCCTGCAAAGGCAATTCATGAAGCGGCAGACAAGGCATTTGTTTACGTGCTTGATGAAAATGATGTCAGAACCGTTAAGTGGGTTACAACGGGCTTGCACGGAGACGATGGCGTGGAAATCGTATCAGGACTGACGGAAGGGGAAATGGTGTTGCTGAGATGATGAAAAAGATTTTAAAAACCATTGCGTGTCTTTTGTCGTTTGCGGCTTTTACCGGCTGTACGCTTCCGTTTATGACGCCTGTGTACAAGGAACCTGAACGAGTGCTTACGGAGCTGGCGGAGCCTGTTTCATTTGAGACTTCACCGGAAACGGTTGCAAAAAGAGACATTTACAATGCTTCCTGCTGTGAGGTGACGGTTATTCCCAACGTTAAGGAATATGCTTTTCCGGAGGACGTGAAAAAATTCACGATAAACGTGCTGCCCGGAAGTAAGGTTAACGTCGGAGACGTGATTGCAAAAGCCGATGATGCTTCAACAGAAAGGCTTATTGAGGAATATACGAACAAACTTAGTGAGGCAGAAGAACGTATTGCCTCTCTTGAAGCAGAAATAAAAAAGGCTTATTCGGCCGAGCTTCAAAGAGAGCTTGATAAAGAAAAAGAATTATTTACGCTTGACAGTACTTACATAAACGGAAAACTTGAGAAGCTTGTTTTACAGAGGGAGAAATTCATTCTGAAAGCTGATGCGGAGGGGACAATTGCAGGCATACTTGACGGTACAGGTCCGGTTAAGGCGGGGGCTGCGGTCATTTCCGTTGCGGACGAGACAGAGAAGATTATCTACACGGATTTCTTCAAGTCTGATGTTATTGCAAACGCTGAGGATTATTATGCACTTATAAACGGTCGCCGATATGAGTGCAAACGCGTTGAATGCAGTGAAAAGAACAGATCTCTTTTCGAAGTGACGGACGATGAAAACAGTATTTCGGCAGGTGACCGCGGAGTTTTTGTATTAATTGAAAACAAAGCGGAAGAGGCGCTTTCGATCACGACAACGCTTATCAAAAACGATGAATCCGGAAGCTATGTATACGTTCAAAACGGCACAATTCCGGAAAAAAGATATCTTTCTTTGGGAATATCCGACGGCTTCTTTACGGAGATAAAATCAGGACTTTCCGAAGGAGAAAAAATAGCGGACAGCAGCTCCGAAACGGAAACGGGGAAGACAGGAACCGCACAAGTAAAGGATATTGTCAAAAACTATGAGAGCAGAGGCTTTTTCTTCTATCCGAATTCCGAAAGCATCAACTGCAATATCGGTAATGTTACTGTTCATTTTGAAAGCTATACGACAGGATTGTACAGCTATGTTAATGAAGGAGATGTAATAGCAAAAATAAATGTTTCAGGCGACGAAATCGAACTGGAACGCCTGAAACTCCAGCTTCAGAGAATGGAAGAAAGAAATGAATCAGAGGAGAAAATAAGCTCTCTTAGGGAAAAGATTGACAGACTTACGGCAGACTATTCCACTCATGAGCTGCGTGCCGACAAGTCCGGAATTATTGTGGGACTTACGGAGTATAAGCAGGGGGATGTTATAAACAAAGGCGATGTGGTGGCTCAGGTTACGGACAGTGCAAACTGTTACCTGGCTGTTCAGAACACAAAGGACCTTTCTTTTGGGAATAGAGTTGTCATTTCGTATGTCGATGCAAAAAGAAACACATGCGAAGCAGCGGGAAAGGTAATAAGTTTCAATGACAACGCTTCGTCAACAACATTGAAGACGGATTTTCTTCTCATTCAGGTCGACCCCGAAAATGTGCGGGCAATTATGGAAGCGCAAGGAATAATGGGGCGCGCAGGCTTTGCCGTTAAAGCGCAGATTCCCGAATTCAAAGAAGCGGTTACTGTTCCAAAAGCGGCGGTAACGGTTTTCAACGGTACGTTTTCGGCTAATGTTGTTTCAGACGACGGAAGCGTAAAAAAGGTATGTTTTCTTTCCTGGGGAAGTGATAAAGAGGTTTATTATTGCCTCGAAGGAATAAGAGAGGGGGAGACGGTATGCTTAAAGTGATGTTTCAAAAGCTTTTGGCAAAAAAGTGGATGACAGTATGTCTTTTAGCCGGCATCGTTCTGCTTATCAGCGCTGTTTCAAGTTTCCCCATGTATAAAAATGCGGCGCTTAACCGTATGCTTCAGGACGAGTTCCGAACGGAACTTTCCGAAACCGGCTTATGGCCAGCCACTGCAAGATTTAACGTTGTTGCATCAGCCAAAAACGGCCTGGAACCTGTTTTTAAAGCAGAAGAAACCGCCAAGGCACTTTTTGCGGAAATGGGTGTTACGGAAAAGGAACTTGTTGAATTTTTCAATATCGGGAATACGTCGGTTACCTCTTCATTAATCAGACAGGAGATAATGGACCTTCCTGTCCGCGTGGGCTTCTATTCAAATCTTCCTTCGCATGCAAAAATGCTTTCGGGCGAGATGTTTTCCGAAGACGGCTTTACCGATGACGGCAAAATTGAAGTCGTTATAAACGAAAGCACAATGGTGAACTGTAAGTTTATCGTCGGTGAAGAGTTAACAAGCAAATTAAAGGATGCTTCCGGCAATAACTACAGAATAAAAATCACAGGTGTCTATGCTCCTTCAAAATCGGATGACTACTACTGGCAGATGGTTTCGCAAACAGCTGATACATTACTTCTTATGAACGAGAATGTGTTCAAGGAAACCTTTATGAAAAATCCGGAGCCGTATTACTCTTTTACGGCTATCTTCAATACGATGTTTGAGTACTCTGACCTTTCGGCTGATAATGTCCGGAATCTTTACGACAAAACATTGTATATGATGAAAGAAAGCGAATACGCAACCAGCTTTTCAGAGCCGGGATACCTTCACATACTTGACTCGTTCCTCCTGAAAGAGGACAGAACCGAAGCAACGCTTTTTATGCTTATGGTCCCGGTGCTTTTCCTTGTCGGAGCTTTCATTTTTATGGTCGTCGGACAGCTGTACGAGATGGAAAGCAACGAGATTTCGGTTATGAAAAGCAGAGGCAGCTCCACGTGGCAGATTCTTCGCATGTACCTTTACCAGAATGTCTTTCTGACAGTAATCGGGAGCGGACTTGGTCTGTTGCTAGGCAAGGTTTTTGCAAAGCTTCTCGGCTCCACACGGAGCTTTATGGAGTTTTCCACGGCAAGAAATCTTAATGTTGAATATACGAAAGACGTGTTTATTTATGTTACGACGGCAGCGGTGCTTTGCATTCTTATCATGACAATTCCCGCAATACGCCGCAGCAGTGTAAGCATTGTAAATCTTAAACAAAAGAAGGCCGAAAAGAAACATGCATGGTGGGAAAAAATCTTTTTGGATGTTATTCTCATCGGGATTTCCGTATACGGCTATTACACCGCATCAAGAGCAGAGACGGGTGTGACGGAAGATATTCTTAAAGGACAGTCAATGGACCCGCTTATTTACATAAGTTCGTCGCTCATGCTTGTCGGTCTTGGTCTGCTTTTCATTAGGCTTCAGCCTGTGCTCGTAAAGCTCATCTATGTCATCGGAAAGCGGTTCTGGAAGCCGGCTTCATATATTTCCTTTATGGAAAACAGCAAAAACGGGCGCAAGGAACAGTTCATCATGTTGTTTATGATTCTGTCCATTTCACTTGGAATGCTGCATTCCGTTATTGCAAGAACAATCCTCACGAACGCAAGGGACGATGCGGATTATCTTTCCGGCGCGGACCTTATCGTGAAGGAAGTATGGAAGGACAATTCCTACGCAGTTGAGGACAGCGGTGAGACATTTATGTACTTCGAACCTGATTTTGAAAGGTTCACGGAGCTTTCATCCGTTGAAAGCGCAACAAAGGTGCTTCTTGACAACAAAGGCTTTGTGAAAGGAAAGGGCGGGGTAACGGTCACCCTTCTTGGCATAAATACAAAAGAGTTCGGAGAAACGACAGACCTTCCCGCTGGGCTTGGTGAGAAGGATTTCCGGGTTTATCTTAATGAACTTGCGGTTGAGGAAAGAGGATGCCTTGTTTCTTCTTCCTTCAGAGATGAAAGAGGGCTGAACATCGGAGATAACATTACCTTCCAAAACAGCGAAGGTAAGCAAATGTATTGCAGGATTCTTGATTTCTTTGACTATTGGCCGGGCTTTACGCCTTCTGCTTCATATACCGACGAAGCAGGTAATCTGTATACCACATCAAACTTTATGATTGTCACACACTATGGCCTTTTGAATCAAAACTGGGGCTTAACTCCTTACGAAGTTTGGATGAAGCTTAAGGACGGTTGCGATACATCTGAGTTTTACAAGTGGGTAATAGATGAAAAAATCCTGCTTACCAAGTTCGTTGACAGGAACGCTGAACTTGACAAGGTTACCGTAGATCCTTTACTTCAAGGCACAAACGGCATACTTACAATGGGTTACCTTATTACGATGCTTCTTTGTGCTGCAGGATATCTGATTTACTGGATAATGTTTATTCGTTCAAGAGAAATGGTGTTTGGAATACTCAGAGCCGGAGGAATGCATAAAGGCGAAGTGTTCCATCTGCTTATAAATGAACAGCTTTTCGCGGGAGGTTTTGCGATTGCTTCAGGCATTCTCATCGGTAAATTTACTTCAAATCTGTTCGTACCTGTTCTGCAGGCGGCATATTCGGTATCAAATCAGGTACTTCCCATGAAGTTTGTGACTGAAAAAGAGGATATGCTGAAACTGTATGGCGTAATAATCGGCGTTGTTCTTTTCTGCCTGCTCGTTCTTATCGGAATCGTGCGCAGAATGAATGTTGCAAAGGCACTGAAGCTTGGCGAGGAGTAAAGTATGGAAGAGTACATAAATGAAAAACCGGTTATCACCGTGAATAATGTCGGACGTATTTTTAAAACTCCCGGGGGTGAATTTACCGCGCTTTCGGATATAAGTGCAGAGATTCCCGAAGGAAAGCTGGCGATACTGAAAGGGCATTCCGGTTCGGGAAAAACAACGCTTTTGAACATTATCGGAGCGCTGGATAAGCCTACATCAGGATATGTAACAATAGACGGTAAGGATTTGAGCGGTCTTTCGGAAAGAGAAGCGGACAACATAAGGCGAAAACAGCTTGGTTTTGTTTTTCAGTCGGTTTCCCTGATCCCTTCGCTCACGGCTTATCAGAATGTCGAGTTTTCGTTGCGCATGGCCGGTATTAAGAAAAATCGAAAAGCCAGAGCGGAAGAATGTCTGAAAATGGTGGGACTCTATTCGAGGATGAATCATATGCCCGCAGAGATGTCCGGAGGCGAACAACAACGTGTTGCAATCGCACGCGCAATGGCACACAGACCACGCATCATTCTGGCCGATGAACCTACGGCGGAGCTGGACAGTGCAATGGCAGCGGAGGTTACGAGGCTCTTTAAGGAACTTACTCAAAAAGAAGGCATTACGGTTATTATGACGACACACGACGTAGGACTTATGGACGCAGGCGATGTTATTATCGAACTTGAAGACGGGAAAAGAGTATGGAAGCAATGATTCAGGCCGACGGCCTTGTGAAAATATATAAATCCAAAGAGACTGAAGTGCTGGCTCTGCAAGGACTTGATCTTACGGTGGAAAAAGGAGAACTGACCGCAATAATCGGAAACAGCGGCTCCGGCAAGACCACGTTTCTCAACATGATCGGAGGCTTGGACAGGCCGAGTGCGGGAAAGCTGTTTGTTGACGGAAAGAATTTATTCACCATGAGTACACGTGACCTTGTTCTTTACAAAAGGGACACGGTTGGTTTTGTGTGGCAGAATAACGCCAGAAATCTTCTGCCGCACCTTACCGTACTGGAAAACATTATGTTTCCCATGCAGCTGACAAGCGAGGGGAAGAGAAAAGCACGGGCGCTTGAACTTCTTGAACGTGTCGGACTTTCGGAGAAGAAAAAGAGCAAGATGAATATGCTCTCCGGAGGCGAACAGCAGAGAGTGGCCATTGCCATTGCTCTCGCCAATTCGCCGAAGCTTCTTCTTGCGGATGAACCGACAGGAAATGTTGACAGAAAAACAGCCAATATGATTTTTGACATATTCACAGAGCTTAACGACGAAGGCCAGACGATACTTATTGTTACTCATGACACGGAGCTTTCGAAAAAAGTCCGCCGAGTTGTGGCAATCCGTGACGGCAAGATATCCAGTGAGCGTATACTGCGTGAAAATTATGCAGATCGTCTTAAGGAGGCAAGTATTGACTGGAGACGTGAGGACACACAAGAGGAATTTGCCATACTTGATAAAGCGGGGAGGGTTCAGATTCCGAAGGAGATTCTTTCGGACCTTAACATAACAGGCAATAAAGTTCGGATAGAACAGGCAGAAGGAAAGGTTATTATAAGCAATCCGGAAAAACAGTGAGGCAGGCATGGAACTTACAAGACTTGACAATGTATGCATTATTCTCGGAGACAATGAAAGTGACGCGGTTAAGATAGCTTCGGCGAATCTTGCAAGAGACATAAGGGAGGTACTTGGCTGTAACGTATCCTTTGAAAATTCCTCAACCAATCATGTTGATGAATCGGACAAAGCAATTATCATAAAAACAGACCCGAAAATCAGCATTCATAAAGAATTTTACAAAACTTACGTAAATAACGGAACGTTCTGCATCACCGGTTCCGACCGCAGAGGAACAATATACGGCATTTATGCGCTTTCCGAGGAGCTGGGTGTATCTCCGTGGTATTTCTTTGGCGATGTTCCCAAAAAGCGGCGCGACAGATTTGAGTTTCCTGCCGAAGAGCGCAGCAGCTTTCCTGAAATTGAATACAGAGGCATTTTCATTAATGATGAAGAAGAGCTTGAACACTGGGTACAGACTTATATGGGCGAAAAAACCATAGGAGTGAAGACGTACGAAAAAGTGTTTGAGCTTTTATTGCGTCTGAAGATGAATTATATCTGGCCGGCAATGCATGTTAATTCGTTTAATCTTGTTAAGGAAAACGGAGCACTTGCCGACAAAATGGGAATTGTTGTCGGGACTTCTCATTGCGATATGCTTATGCGAAGCGACAACAGAGAATGGATACCGTGGCTACAGAAAAAGGAATATTCGGACGTTAAATATGATTTTTCGATACCCGGCAGAAATCGTGATATCCTTACGGAATATTGGAGAGAAAGCGTTGAGCAGAACAAGGACTTTGAAGTCAGCTATACGCTTGGAATGCGTGGGATTCATGATTCCGGTTTTAATGTGGAAGCGCTTAAAGGCCTTGAAGGAAAGCAACTGCTGGATGCAAAAATAAAGCTTCTTGAAGATGTTATAACCGTCCAGGAGAAACTTCTTTCGGACGGCTTGAATAAAGATACAATGAAAATATTTGTGCCCTATAAGGAAGTACTGGAACTTTATGACAATGGTTTGAAGGTGCCTGAGGACCTCACACTTATATGGGTAAACGATAATTACGGATATGTCCGCCGATATCCAAATGAAGCGGAAAGAAGGAGAAAGGGAGGCAACGGTCTTTACTATCACAACTCCTATTGGGCGCCGCCAGGAAATTCATATCTGTTTATTAATTCCATTCCGCTCGCACATACAAAAAACGAGCTTGAGAAAGCTTATGCGGAGGGAATAAGAAAACTCTGGGTAACAAACTTCGGAGCCATGAAGCCCTTGGAGATGCAAATGCATTTCTTTGCGGACCTTGCATGGGAAGGCGGTAACGGAAAAGGAAAGAAGACGAAGAATGTTGATGAGTGGACAGCAGAATGGCTTCGCAAAACATTTACCGTAAGCGATGCCGAAAAGCTTGGAAAGCTTTTGAATGAGTTTGACACGCTGACAAATGTAAGAAAAATCGAGCATCTCGAGGAAGACTGTTTTCCGCTTACGGCTTACGGAGATGAAGGCTCATACAGACTGCAAAGGTATAAGGCTCTTTTCGATTATGCAAATGATGTTTATGGGCAGCTTCCCGAAAATGAAAAAGATGCTTTCTTTGAGCTTGTTCTCATGAAGATACATGCGGCGTACTATTCCAATGCCATGTTTTACTATGCGGACAGAAGCAACCTTTGCATGAAACAGGGAAAAGGACCGGCTGCGCAGAAATATACGATACTGTCTTTAAAATTTGATAAGCTGAGAAGGCAGATGCTTTTTTACTACAACAACATTATGGCAGGAGGCAAGTGGAATAACATACTTACTCCGGAGGATTTCCCGCCCCCGAGAACAGCAATGTTCCCTCCGTGTATGCCGCCTCTGTTTACCGAAAAGAAGGGTCTTGTCGTAACAATGTGGGGAGGAAAGTCTTCTCTGGAATTCACAAACAATAAGGAGAAGTGGATTGAAATCGGAAATGCCGGTGAGGGAGGCTTGAAATATGAGATTACCGCTCCCGAGTGGGTGCGACTTTCAAAAACATGCGGTATTGCGGAAACCGAAGATCGTATTATGGTAAGTGTGAATACTTCGGAGGACGTCAGCGGATTCATTGTCGTTTCTTCGATAGAGACGGGAGAAAGCCAGAAAGTAGTCGTAAGCTTTAAGAAGTCACAGGGAGGTTTTGACGATAACCGTCTCATTGTCGAAGCGGATTCATATGCATATAAATCCGAAAGTGCATCGGTAATTTACGGACTTGGTCGTGATCATGGTAATCTTGTACAGCTCAATTCGGACGGCGCTACGGTAAGCTATCGGATTGAAGTGCCGGAAACAGGAGATTACACATTTGTTATTCATCGTTTCCCTTCTTTGAACTCCGTGGGAAGAATAAGGTGTGCCATAGCGGTGGACTCGAGAAAACCCTTTATATATGAGGCGGAAACGAGAGATGAACATCAGTATTCCTGGAAACATAATGTACAGAATAATGTGGATGACACCATAAGGGTTGCAATGCCTTTGGACAAAGGCATTCATACAATATCAATACTTGGCGTTGACAAGTATTTTTCGTTTTCCAGATTTGTGCTTTATCAGGGGGCTCCAAGAAGAGACGTGCTTGGAACTTTATGCTATGGCACTGCTTTACCGGAAGAATTTGATACGGAAGCTTTTGCGAAGAACTTTTACGGAGAATTTATGCTTCTTCCCAGAAAAGAAGTGTTTGCAACACCCGGGTGCATTATTTCCAATGTAAACAATGATTATGATACATATCTTCCGGGAAAGCCGGAAGAGAGTTTTGATACTTTTTCGAAAAAGAGTTACAAAACGATTTCACACATTTTGGAATCCGGTGAAAAGCCTTTCGCAGAACAGGACGGAACGGTCAGAATCGATGCGGCGGCGGCACTTATCAACACTGAATATGCTTCGGTGGAAGGAACGGACAAGGAACTTGTTACATACTGTAATTCTCCTTCATACGGCGGAACGGGCATTGCTCTTTACGTCAGGGAAAAAGGCGAAAAATTTGATTATGATACAGCACCTGTGTTAAAATATGTATTCGAAACAGAAGCGGAGTGCACGAAAACTTTGTGGCTGAAGCTCTTCATGTGGGGGACGGATAAATCCGAATTCATTGTGAGTCTTGACGGCAAGGACTATTCAAAGAATGATTTTATGAAGCCGGGGGTTTGGTGTTTTTCATCCGAGAATACATGGCGTTTTGTTCCGCTTTTTGAGGAAAAACTCAAGCCCGGCAGGCATGAACTGCGTGTCCGCCTCATTTCACGAGGCCTTCGTATTGAGAAAATAGTGTTTGGAGATAAGGAGTTTCGCAAATGGAATTGATTTACGAGAATGCCTTGACATCTGCCGAAGACGTCAAGGACTTTGTTCTTGAAGGAAGTGCAAAAATAACTTTTCCCGAAGGCTGCTTAAGAATGGAAAATGCATTAAGCGCCGAGCAGGGACAGAAGGCTAACTACGTCTTCTGGTGTAACGTTGACTTCCCGGACAACATCGTCATCACATGGGATTTCAAACCCTTGAAGGATCCGGGGCTGGCCATCCTTTTCTTTGCGGCCAAAGGTATAAACGGTGAGGACATCTTTGACGGTTCTCTTCAGAAACGTACCGGTGAATATCCGTTATATCATCACGGGGACATAAACGCTTTTCATGTGTCCTATTTTCGAAGAAAAGAGCCGGATGAAAGACAGTTCCACACCTGTAACCTTCGTAAAAGCTATGGTTTCAACCTCGTTGCGCAGGGCGCTGACCCGATTCCGGATTCGAATGACGCAGTTGATTTTTATCACCTTAAGCTGGTCAAAACAACGAAGCGTGTTGAGTTTTACGTAAATGACCTTATGTCCTTTGCCTACGACGATGACGGTACAACCTACGGAAACTTCCTTACAGCGGGCAAAATCGGTTTCAGACAGCTTGCACCGATGATCGGAGAGTATAAGAACCTGAAGGTTAATCTTATATAGAGACATCGAGGAAAAATAAACAACAGAGGTCATATGAAAAGAGTATCATGTTTATTTTTAGTTTTCTTTATGTTATTTGGGTTGTGCCCCTGCTCATCAAAGCAGGGGCAAATCAATCTTCCGGCCTTTCAGCATACGGAGGGTGAAACAACATCCGAACTTGCGATGAGCTATCTTGAGTACATCGGTACAAATCTTATCGACAGAAGTTTTGACAAAAACTCAAGCAATCATGACGCTGCTGTTGAATTTATTATTTCCGAACTTAAGAAAGCGGGATATTCGGACGAACAGATAACATCCGAAAAGGTTGAGTCGGACTACAAGGGCGCTATTGTTCAAAATATAATTCTTTCGGTAAAGGGCAAAAGCAGTGAACAGCAGATAATCGTCGGTGCCCACTACGACGGAGACGGTGCAGGGGACAACGGTTCCGGCATTGCACTCCTTTTGGCGGCCGCCGTGAATCTTTCGAAAAATGTTCCGGACTATGATGTGCAATACGTTTTCTTTGACGCTGAAGAAATCGGAATGGTGGGTTCGGAAACATATGCAAACCGAATGACTGACGAAGAAATCGCCAAGACCGTATATATGATAAATATGGATGCTATCAGCTTTGGAGATTATTGTAATGTTTACGGCGGAATGACTGACCCCAAAACGGGAAAGGTCAATAACACGGAAGCATATGCATATGCGTGTGAAAAAGCACGTGAGCTTGGCATCAAAGTATATGAAACAAAGGACCTTGATGGGTATTTCAAAGAGCACGGGACAGGCCCTCAGATAGAAGATAATACAATCTACACAAACCCATGGACAAAAGAAAACTCCTCGTTGGAGTTCGGAGGAAAACCATGGTTCCAGGATTATTCACCGTCAGCAATTCCTGCCTCAGACCATCTTTACTTTGCCGAAAAAGGAATTTCATACATTTATTTTGAGGCAACGAACTGGTTTGCAAAAGGAGACGGCGGAAATGAAGCATATTCCGGATACTACGAAACGTACGACATTTCAGTAGGTGACAATGGAATGTTCATGAATATAAAATACGATACACTTGAGAACTTAAAAACAATCTTCCCCGGAAGAGCGGAGAAGCACTTTGAAGTTTTCGCATTGTTGCTTGAAAAGCTTATAATGAATCCGATGAAAAAACAGGGGTAATTTTTTCAAAAATGTGCTAAACTGATTCATATCATAAAAAGGAGAAAAGGTATGAGGGACAAAGAGCAAATGAGTGTTAAAAAGAGTGTAATGATTTGGCTTGCGGGTATTTCGCTTTTGTTTGTGATTGCAACGAGAATTATTAATCTTGCGTCGGTTGCCGTTCTTCAGGGAAATTCTGAAGATGTGATGACATTGGGGACATCGTTCGGCTTCATTTTTCCGATTATTATTTCAATTCTTTTTCTTGTTTTCTGCTGTATCGTTAATAATAAAAATCTGGCACTGACAGGACTTCCGCTGATAATCCAAGTTGTTTTCAGCATAGCTTCTTCTGCTTACTCTATGGTAATCACTTTCGGAATAGTAGGAGCAGGCTATGCAGGCTATGCAAGTGTGGTGAATTACGCTTCATTAATCCTCAATTTGATTTTAAGTGTTGTTTTCGCAGTGTTTTATATTCTTACAGTATCAGGTAAGCTTCAAAATGAAAGTACCGGAAAGGTTGTTACATTTGTTTTTGCGACGATAAAAATCGCCATTTCACTTATTTCAACTTTGCTTTTTGTATTTGCTTTATCAGCAACGGTTATTTCTCCCAGAATAACGCAGTACTATCTTTTTCAAATTGCTTCGCAAGTATGTGATTTGACAGCCAGTGTTCTTTACTACTCTGCGATGCTATACGCAGTGGCTAAGTACAAAAAAGACGTTACATCTGATTCGGTACAATAGCGGATGCAGCCATATTGGTGATAGGGGAGAGAAACATCATGTTAAGCTTTGAAAAACTTGGTATCAAAAAACAGATAATCGGTTTTTTGGCGATTGCTTCTTTTGTGTTCGGAATTGTCGGTGTTGTGTTTGGGGCAGTGTCACTTAAATTACTGGGGGCTCACTTTAGTAGTCTTTCTATTGCAGGGATATTATTGAGCTCTGTATTTCCTGCTTTAGCTCTTGTGTATTTTACCGCCCTTTGTTGTAAAGTAAATGAAAAAAACATAGCACTGACGGGTATACCGGTGATTGCGATAGGTCTTTTTGGAATCATTAATACTGTCCGCGTGATAGTTATTCAGGTTAACGGTGGGGCATACAATGACAGTGCATTAAGCGTTATCGGACGTAATGTGTCTTCACTCCTGAAGGACGCTTTCATTATTCTTTTTGCGGTATTCCTTATTCTTACCTTGAAAGAAAAGTTTTACGACGATGCATTTGGAAAGGCGTTGACAATCATTGTTGCAATTATCGGCATCTTTGCCGGCTTTTATGAAGACCTTAGTGATCTTGACAGAGAATACTATGTATTTTCCGTTGGCGTAGGTCAGCCTTACGGCAGCATAAATATAAAAGACAGTGCTGCAGTCACTATGGCTCAGGTTTTTTGCCAGGCACTGTCCTCATTGTTTATGTATTCCGCAATGCTTTATCCGATAATTATGTCCAGAAAGAAACACTCCTACACTGAAAAAAATGACTGATAAAATCAAAAGGATCCCCGATACGCTATACGGAGATCCTTTTTTCATACACAATTATCTTTCCTCGCCTCGCCGCACGCGCCCCATCAAATCTGCGTTGCTTCCCCGTTTCACGGTTGCGGGCACCCTTTATCCGACCTGCGGCACATCATCTTACCCCCACTCAGCGCTATATCGTCTTACAGCCTTCCCGCAAATCTGCCGGCTCTACCATGTTTCGGGACGTGACACACCTTTAGCCTGCCTACGGCACCTGTTTACCGTTTTTTACACACATACAATCGGCTTAAGCTCACAAACGCAAATCTGCCCGCCCATGTTGAGGGACGTGCACACTAAGAGACCCCCATAACGTCCTCAGAAAGCGGGCTGGGCTTCTCTAAGGAGTTCCACGCGCCTCAGTTTTCGCTACGACAAACTCGCAAAATGCTTCGCATTTTACTCGTTAAAAGCGGGCCACTACGTGGCACTCGTTACGGGAATTACTCCGTAACGAGCGATTGCCCCTTGAAGGGGCAATCTTCCGCTTTTATAATCTCGTCGCATTCTCTATGGACTTCCCGGGTTATGACTCTGTTTCTCACGAATCCGCAGAAGCCTTACAGGCACGGGGCGTAATTTGCGGAAGCAAAACCGGCCGGTCGAACCGCGGCCGCAAGGGACAAAGAAGAAGTAGGCACAGGCGCGGAAAATGCGAATTTTCCGCAGCCTGTGCCACTGAAACTGTCC
>JAZLLG010000024.1:0-23006 GCA_045598045.1 Lachnospiraceae bacterium
TCCATGAGAGAAGTCTACGGATTAAATCCGGCGGATGCTCAATAATCATAAACAATAATAAATCAAAAGGTGGCTCTCCCCTGTTCGGACACGTGGCTCACGCCACACCGGACAGGCGGCTCCGCCGCACAAGAATATTCAATGTGCTGAAAAAAAGGAATATGACCTCAAAGGAGTTGTGTGCACTGGTTGACATTACAGAGGCTAATCTTTCGATACTGAGGAGCGGAAAAGCAAAAGGAATTCGTTTCGGCACAATTAATAAAATATGTTACTACCTTCAATGTGAAGTTGGTGATATTTTGAAATTCGATGGCGTTTTGGAGGGTGAGGATGAAGAATAGAAAAGCAATGGTTATCATCATTTGCGTTTTGATTGTAGTGACGATGTTTATTGTCGGCTTTATTGGAAATCTTAAGCTTGTAAGAGAAGCAGGAAGGGAAGGCGAAGTCGATGGGGATATGATAGGCATTCTTTTTACCGAGACGAGGCTCGAGCTGTTTGATTTTGAATCATTTTTCAATGATAATGTATCGAAGCTTTCCGAGAATAAAGACATCAGCCAAAGCGAAATGAAAAAGTATGAAGGAAGATTGTATGCTTCCTTTATGCCCGACGAATTGGGAAATGATATCGTCCATTTTGACGGGACTGAAGGTGAATACATTATATATCCGTTGGTAACAGATGAAAACGGGACGTTCAATTGCTTAATGGATGACACCAATGCATTTACGGACATACGTGTGCATGTTGGAGCGGAAGACGAAGAAATCAATAAGATAGAGCTGGAGGGGACGCTTTATTTACCGAATTTCGAAGAAGAGGGCAAAACCTTTTATATGAATCCTGTATATCAAACAAGTGACGGAACGATTTATGCTGTTTCCGGAAGCGGTGTTTTCGTTGGTCCCAATAGTATCCCTTGCTCGCATAGCATATCTGAAAGTAAATACGTGGAAGTAAATGGAGAGCGAAAAACAACCGAGCGTTCCGTGACGATTCATTTTGTTGGAATGAATCCGGTTTCAGTTATTGACTTTTTGCAGTTTGATGGTGAGAATGAACTGATAGCGCATAACACATACACGACGGAAAACCTTCCTGAAGCAATAACTCCGTTAAGCAATACAGATTATATTCTGATGGAATCAACAAATGTTTCCCATGACGGAGAGACCGTTGTTGAAAAAGACGTTATTCAGCAAAAGGATAGCGCGGCATATGTGTTTACCGTTCGAAATGATGGAATATGCGTAGAAAAAGGAATTGCCATAAATTGGAATGACTGATATCTTATGTAATATGTAATTAAGAATGATTATTCACCGGAAAGATTATTTCGGAGGTAACTTGTGAAGGTAGAAATTCGTAATGTAAGTTCATATGCAGATGAATGTGCTGTTATTGACGCGGTTGCAATAACCGAAGAGTTGCAGGGTGCAATTGACATTCTTGAAAACAATTGTCGTATGATACCCGTAATTTCAGAGGATAAAAATGTCATGTGCAGAACTGACAAAATATATTACATAGAGTCGGTTGATAAACGGACATATGTTTACACAAAAGAAGGATGCTACGAGAGCAAAAGCCGCCTGTATGAGTTGGAAGAACAGCTGAACCGTAATTTCTTCAGGTCTGCGAAAGCTATGATTATCAATATCAGAAAGATTAAGTCTGTTAAGGGTGAAATAAACGGAAGAATGACAGCGGAGCTGTTGAACGGGGAACAGGTTATTATAGCAAGAAGCTATGTTAAAGAGTTAAAGGAAAGGCTAGGTGTATAATATGAACAGAATAAAGCTGATATTCACTCAGACAACTTTGATTTCTTCGGCCATTCTTTTAGGCATTGGCATTCAGACAATTTTGAAACATCTAGCCGATTCAAACTATCAGGAAATAGGATGGACGTGGTATACGCCGATTTCAGTTATTCTTGCAGGAGTTTTGTGCTCACTTCCTACGCTTTTGCTAACGAAACTGGATGAGCTGAAAAAATCCGAAATGTGGTTGTGCATTTGCGTTCATTTCATTCTTGTCGGTGGTGTTGTAAGCCTTTGCGGATTCTTCTTTAAATGGTTTACCCGATTTGCGGAGCTTGTTCCGATACTCATTATGTATACAATAATTTACGCTGTTGTCTGGGCTGCTTCGGGGTGGCTGGCAAAGTCGGACGAAAAGAAGATAAATGACGTAATCAAAAATATTCAGGATAAAGAATAAACCTCGATTCGGGTGAAAATACCTAAAAAGTGCAACTTGGTAGCTTGTATCGGCAAGTTAGTATAGAAGCACTTTTTTTTATTTTGGTCACGTGGTAGTATGCACTCATCAAGTTACGAACAGAAAAACATGAAAGGAAAAACATATATGAATGCAATTACAGTAAAAAACCTGACAAAGAAATACAATGACTTCACAGCAGTGGACAACATTTCGTTTGAAGTGAAGGAAGGCGAGTTCTTCGCATTCCTCGGAGAAAACGGAGCAGGAAAATCCACAACAATAAATATCTTGTGCACCATATTTGATAAAACCGAAGGTGATGTCGAAATATTCGGCTGCAAGCTCGGTAAGGATGATGACCGAATCAGAGAAAACATCGGCATAGTATTTCAGAATTCGGTTCTTGATGCAAAGCTTACTGTTAAAGAAAACATTCTGACAAGGGCATCATATTACGGAATTTCAAAGGCTGAAATTCAAAAAAGACTTGAGCCTATTATGAATTCCTTTGAGATTGCAAGCATATGGAACAATAAATACGAAACGTTATCCGGAGGCCAGCGAAGGAGAGTTGATATTATAAGAGCGCTTCTGCATAATCCTAAAATTCTCTTTCTGGACGAGCCTACAACAGGACTTGATCCGATGTCGAGAAAAATGGTTTGGGACTATATAGACTATCTCAGAAGAGAAAAGGGCATGACAATATTCCTTACAACTCACTATATGGAAGAAGTAAGAGATGCAGACAGAGTTGTTATTCTTGATAAAGGAAAGATTGTCGCAAACGACACACCTGCCGCTCTTAAAAACCTGTACACAAAGACAAGACTCATATGGTATACGGAAAAGAATGAAACAAACGAGCAGCTGGTTAAAGACTTCAAGTTTGACTATGAGGCAGATCATTACAGCGTGAAGCTTGAAAACGTTGATATAACTGATTTCTTATACAAGAATCGCGAAAAGATAAACGATTATGAAATCGTCAAGGGCAATATGGACGATGTGTTCTTGAATATAACAGGAAGGAAAATGGGTGAATGATTATGAAAGATTTTAAGGGACTTACAAAGAGAAATCTGCTTGTGTTTTTTAAGGATAAACAGACTATAGTATTTTCCTTACTAACATCAATTATTGTTCTTGTTCTTTATCTTCTTTTCTTAAAGAACAGTTTTGTAGATGCAATGAACAGCTCTCTTAATGAATATCCGGGGCTTAACACACTTATTTCAAGTGATGAGACAGATATGTTTGCAAACCTGTTTCTCCTTACCGGAATTCTTGGTTCGGCAATGATTACCGTGCCGTACAACTGCCTGACTCTTCTTGTAAGGGATAAAGAAAACAAGGTTGATTACGATGTACTTGCTACTCCTGTAAAAAGAGGAAAGATTGTTCTTTCATATTTTGCTTCCGCAGCATTGTCGTCGATTATCCTTAACGGAATCATTCTCGCAATCGGACTTGTTGTAATCGGAATGCAGGGAAGCCTTTACATGGACGCAATACAGATTCTTGGGGTGTTTGGAGTTGTTGCTCTCGGATCGGTTTCGGCCACGGCGATATTTATGATTGTTGTTTTGCTTTTCAAATCGACAAGCGCAAGCGGAGCATTTTTCGGAATGCTTTCCGCAGCTTCCGGCTTTGTAATCGGAGCATATATTCCTCTTTCCCAGTTCTCAAAAGAAGTGCAGACCGTATGTAACATTTTTCCTGCCAGCCAGGTTACAATTGTTCTCAGAAATGCACTCATGAACGGAATTTTAGGCCATATGGATGAGTCCATCGGGGGACTCGATGACGGGATGTTTGTAAGCAGTATGAAGGACCTGTTTTCATTCAAGGCAAGATTTTTGGACAATACCTTCGATGTAAAGACAATGCTCATCTATATATCAATAGCAATTGTTGTCTGTGCAATTATTCAGGTTGTTCTTTACGCAAAGACATATAAAAAGAAATAAAAATGAAACAGGGGGACGGGGATGATGATACTCGTCCCCCTGTTTCATTTTTATCTTACACATCCAATAATTTCAGATAAATTTTTAACACCTTGTTTTTCGCAGAAGTCTTGAATTCCCTGGATTACATCAATTGTTATATTAGGATTTAAGAAATTTGCAGTGCCGATTGAAACCATTGTCGCACCTGCCATAATGAATTCAATTGCATCTTCTGCCGACGCAATTCCTCCCATTCCTATAATAGGAAGGCTGATGGCGTTTGCAACCTGATAAACCATTCTGACTGCTACAGGCTTAATCGCAGGGCCGGAAAAACCGCCTGTTTTGTTTGCAAGAACAAACTTTCTCCTGTTGATGTCAATTTTCATTCCGGTTAGCGTGTTGATAAGTGAAACGGCATCTGCTCCACCTGCTTCCACTGCCCTGGCCATTTCGGCAATGTCTGTGACATTAGGACTGAGCTTCATAATAACAGGCTGCTTTGCTACGGCTTTTATTTTTTTTGTTATTTCTTCAGCAAGCTTCGGATCGGTACCGAATGCTATGCCTCCGGCTTTAACGTTGGGACACGAAATGTTGATTTCCAAAAGATCGACAGGCTCATTTGCCAGACGCTCAACTGCCAGAACATATTCATCGACGGAATGGCCGCAAACATTTACGATTATTTTAGTGTCAAATTGCTTAAGGAACGGAATATCCCGGGAACAGAAAGTGTCAAGACCGGGATTTTGAAGCCCTATGGCATTGAGCATTCCTCCGTATACTTCGGCTATTCTTGGGGTGGGATTGCCTTCCCATGGAGTTATGGCAACTCCTTTTGTTGTAACCGCTCCGAGCATGTTTAAATCAACAAACTCGGAATATTCCATCCCGGAACCGAAAGTTCCCGAAGCAACCGTAACCGGATTTTTAAAATCTACTCCTGCTAAACTTACGCCTAAATTCACAGCTGCACCTCTCAGATTTCAATTTCGTCCGCGTAGAATACCGGACCGTCTTTACATACTCTTTTGTTCTTTACTTGTGAGTGTTCATCGATTTCCGTTGTTTTGACAACGCAGCCGAGACATGCACCGACTCCGCAAGCCATGCGTTCTTCCATGGAGATTTGTGCAGGTACACCGGATTTGGCTGAAAGAGCTTTTATACCTTTTAACATAGGGCCGGGGCCGCATGCAAAAATGCAAGAATCCTTCCCCCTAATGAGACCTGCGGCTTCGGCAGCATCTACTACATTTCCATGAAAACCAAGGCTGCCGTCGTCCGTGGCTATGACAACCTCACCAAAGTTCTCAAATTCATCTGCAAGGAATGTGTCTGAGTTTCTGTAACCAAGTACGCTTGTAACTTTAATGCCTTCGGAATGGAGTTTTTCGGCAAGACCAAGCATGGGAGGGATTCCTATTCCGCCGCCGAAAAGAACCGCGCTGCGGATTTCTGTGTCTATGAACCCGTTTCCCAACGGCCCCATTATTTTTACTTCGGAACCGTTCGAG
This sequence comes from Lachnospiraceae bacterium, assembly GCA_045598045.1. GTDB lineage: Bacteria > Bacillota > Clostridia > Lachnospirales > Lachnospiraceae > RGIG3528. Next base: position 5,706 of record JAZLLG010000024.1, read on the forward strand.
AGATGGGACAGCTGCTTTGTACCTTCTCCGACAACTCTGAAAACGAGACGGAGAGTACCATGGCGTTTGTTGATTCTGCAAATGCTTATGGGCCTTGGAAGCAGCCTTGACTTGTCGTTGAGGTAAAGGTTTATAAACTGTCCGGCTGTTGCAAGTGAAGCAGCCTCCGGAGCCGACAGAACAATGTCGAAAATGCCCGGAGTAATTTCAGAAGAACTTATTACTTTTACATATCCGTTATACATATGCTCACCTTTTTTTGCTTTCTCAGCCCGTATTTTATCAGAAGGAGAAAACTTACGCAATGTAAATACTCTTTTGGTAGTTATTAGTTTTGATAATGACGACGTAAAATACCGAAAAAAATACGAAATAGTTGGGAGGCTCAACGGTTTTCACAAAAGGATTAATAATGAGTTGAGCTTAGTAAAATAGAGGCATTCGAGATTGTTAAAACATGATATAACTAATCATTTGCATTTGTTTATATTCGCTTTAGAAAGGTTTAATTTTTCCTTCCTAAAAAAAGACTGATTTGTTTGGCTTTTGGTGGACTTTTAATTACATAATCATATCAAAAGCAACTTAGCTCAATTGCCGGTTGGAATATAGAATCAACAGAGAGGTACCGTTTATGAAGAAAATGTTCACGAAGAAGATGAGAAAGAAAATTGCAGCTGTTGGACTTTTTGCTGTGGTTATGTCAGTGATTCCCGCAAACCTTGTGTTTGCAGACGGAGCGGATGACTTTGAAGCCATGGGATTTGTTTATGGCTCTGAAATGAACGGCGAAGATATGGACAGCGAAATTGTCTTTAATGCCGACATAAAGGATGATGCTGAATCGTTTACATCCAAAGAAGGCATGACGTATACACTCCTTACTTCGTCGAGCCTTGACGGGCAATACAAAGCAGTTTCCGAAGCATCTGTTGAAGATACATCTACAGATACTTCTGCAGATATGAGAACTTCTCTCATTGATGGCAACTGGTACAAAATAAAGGCAGAGAATGGGATTGGCGAGTCAGCTGAAACAGAAGCAGTAATGGCTTTATACGCTCACGTGTCGGAATACTCTGATATAAGCTTCCTTGGAACAGGCGAAAACGAAAACAGACTTTTTGGATATGCTACTCCGGGATGGTATCTTACAAACGGTACAATGGCTTACAGAGTATGGTCTGAAGGTAGTGAATATTATGCCTTCAATGTTGTCGGAAAATATGATGCCGGCAGGTATGGTGAATCTTGGATTGGAACTGTTTGCGGCGACCAGTGGCAGATGAAATCTTCTGAAGAAGAGAATCCCAACCCCGTAGCATATTCTTGGAATAGCGATTATGCTCTTCTTGATTCTTTCCAGGTTGGCTTTGAAACAAATGAAGAAGCTTCTGAGACGGATTTAAATCCTCAGTACATAGGTATTTCGGTTGACCTTGCGGAAGGACAGAAGAGTTTTGCTTTCGGAACTGACACAATGCTCAGCGATTACACCATTACAAATTATTCGGATAGCGCTTCTCTTAAAGAAGTATACGATGAAGATGGTAATCTGATTCAGACGCAGATGGTCGGAAATGTCAGTGCTGATGTTGCGGACCCGTCGGATCCTGCTTATGTTATAAAATATGATGACAGTGAAGACGGGCTTTTACCCGATTATGAATGGCTTGGATACTATAACAGTCGAACATATTTTACAAACAATACATCACAGGACTATGGACACATTTATGATAGTGAACTTGAAAAGGTTGTGGAAGTGCAGGGCATAGATTCAGGTATGACCACTTCCTGGGTCAATGTTGAAGAAGGACAGAACATAAACTTCTCTTTCTCTGTCGGCAGTGTAGCGGACACCGGCGTTATGACCACGGTAGTTACTTCAACAACCATTACAGTATATGGTGCAGATTCCAATAACTATTATGCATTGTTTGATACAAGCGACTATGACATTTTAACGGATGAACCCCTTATTGGTTGGATTTCGGGATCGTCTGTAGATAAAGATGGAAACATTGTATTTACAGGACTTACCGCAAATACAGCTTATTCTGTCGTTTCCATTCCTGCAATTCAGTATGACAGTTCGACAAACAGAGCTTCATCCACAAACGGAAAGTCTGCCAGCTCAACACTGACGGCTCTTGATCCGGATGAAAGCGCAAACATTACAACAAAGTCTACAGATTCAAGTGTTACTTTCGGGAACCTTAAAGTAGGAGAGGCATATTCATATTACCTTGTCAACGGAACAAACGACAGAATAAGTGATGAATGCTATGCTGATGAAAACGGCAATCTTTCTTTCGAAGATTTATGTCCCGGAACAACGTATTACCTTATGATGTATGACTATGAGTCAAATAACTTCAAGTCGGATAAATTCGCTGCAAAAACAAGCGGAAAACATCCTCAATTAATTTGTGTTTTTGATGGAATCTACTATGACTGTTGTGAGTCATGCGGAAGAATGGAAGAAGTTAAAAACTACTCCATAAAATATGAAGTGTCTGCCGACAAGATTGTATATTACAATCCTGTTGCGAACGTCTATTACGGAATTCTTGATGAGGATGAAAATATCCTTGCTTATGGCTGGCCCGAATATGATGAGATTAGTGGCACAATATGCGATACACTTGAGATTTACCTTGAAACACCGCTCGAGGAAGGCAAGAAGTATTATGTCGGATTTATGGCAGATGACGGTTGGATGAATACGAAGGAAATCATCTTCGGCACTAACGACGAGGAAGAAGAAACGGTTCGTGAGGTTACCGCTAATGAAGTATTTACTCTGCCTGAAAAACTTATCTCCGAAGCAGGAGAAGTGACAAATGTTATTATCGAAGACTGGAACGGTCTTGCAAGCCTTGAGAATGTTCAGGATGTAAATGCTGAACTTAAAGATAATCGGGAAGTCCTCAGTAAGATTGCATCCGATTACATGAACGTTGATGCGAGAGTCATTGATGAATCATCAGACGAAGGCCTTTATGCAATCGGAAAATCCGCAACAGAAGCTATTGAATATGCGTACCAGCATAACGATGGTTCCTTTGTTGCTTCGAAACTTCGCTACAAGATTAAGTCCAAAGTATACGAGGATGAAAATCCGAACGTTAAAGTTACAATAGCTGACAAGAACGAATTTGGTAAAAACGGAATAAGCGTTGCTGCCGATCAGGAAGTATCCGTAATCAATTTCGAATACGACAATGATGAGGAATTCGCTGGCACAATGAAGATCGATAAGGAAAGCAATCTTGAAGATTACTGTGTAATCGGATACACCGCTGATGGTGAAACCGTGCTTATTCCTTGTTGGGAAGATGCATTTACCGTTACATTCGAAATCACCAGCAATATCGTTCAGATCGCACTTGTGGGCACAGTTATCGGCTGATACTTTCAATCACCGACTGTGTAAAACACAGAATGATTAAAAACATTATTGGTTCTTTCCGGGATGGGAAAACCGTAAGCAATACATTTCAAAGTTATTCTTTAAAAAGTGCATATTGAAGCCCTTATCAGCGTGCCTTTTGCAATGGAATGCCTCGCTTTTAATACAAATAAACAGGGCATTCGTCGTGATTTATCATAATTTTATTGACAAATCACAACTAAAAAGAGACACTTTACTATGGACTGTTTATAAGTCAAATCAGCCTGAATGGCTTAGTTTCAGGGGGTATAATATGTCACTGACTTCCTTTATTGTAAACAAAACCGTTAAACTGCCGAAAATCACCTCGTTTTCGCGTTTCCTTTTTGTGGGCCCGCATCCGGATGACATTGAAATCGGAGCAGGTGCACTTGTTTCAAAACTCGTGAGAATGGGGAAAAGCGTATCTTTTGTAATCTGTACGGACGGCCGATTCGGTACGGAGAATATGAAGATGTCCGCAAGAGAAATGGCAGAGATGCGAAAGCAGGAAAGCCTTCTTGCAGCCGAAGAACTGGGTGTAAAGGATATTTCTTTCCTTGATTTCTCAGATGTTGGCTTTTATGATCCAAAAGACCTTGAAAAGGCGCTTCTTGAAAAAATTTTCGAAACACAACCGGAAGTGATTTTTGCTCCCGACCCCTGTGTGAAAAGCGAATGCCACAAGGATCATTTGATTGTCGGCGAAGTTGTGCGAAGAATCAGCTTCTTCACGGGTTTTGAGAACATCATGAACGAATATGGCCTTGAGGCCACGGATTTTAAAGCATTGGGCTTTTATATGACTGACAAGCCCAATCAGTTTGTGCGCGTGAAAAAAGAAGATTTAAAAAAACAGCTTAAAGCAATCTTTTCGTGCCATGTATCACAATATCCGCCCATGGCGGAAACTTCCGCAGCACTTGAAAGCTATCTGAAATTAAGGAGCTTTGATTTTGGAATGAGGACATTTGCAATGCATGCAGAGGGCATCAGATTCCTTGATAAGATAAGGATGCACTGCCTTCCGGAAGGAAAATAAATTACGATTTAACATTCAATTTGGAGAAGGACAGATGAAAAAATCGGAAAAAATAAAGATAAAAAGGAACCGAAAAAAAGCAAAGTGGTGGAAAGTGCTTTTGGGAATTGTCATAGCTGTTGCGGCTATATATCTTATCATGTTTGTTACGAACGCGTTCTGCAACCTTTCTCTCAGAAAGTACATTGAATCTTTTGACCCTGTTGAGTATGGTGCGGACCGTCTTGTTCCCGTTAAGGAAGACGGGTATTACTGCGTCAAAACCGATCGTGACGTTAACATTATGCACTTGACTGACATCCATATCGGCGGCGGCTTTGGGTCATACAAAAATGACAAGAAGACAATAAAGGAACTTATTACAATGCTTCGTGCGGAAAAGCCGGATATTGTCATTCTTGGAGGAGACAATACGTACTGTCTGCCTGCAATCGGTTTTTACGGTGGAAACACATGCAATAACCTGATGACACATAAAACGCTTTTGAGTATTTTTGAACACGAACAGGTTTACTTTACCACCGTATTCGGAAACCATGACACGGAAGCTATTAACTATGCCGACCGCGATGCCGTCGGCGAGCTTTATATGAGCGATGAGTACGAGTACTGCTTTTTTGAACAGAATTTCAGCGACCGCGATGCAAAAACTGTACCAAGCGTTACCAATCAGGTTGTACTTCTTAAAAATGATGACGGAAGCATTAGAAAAGTACTTCTATTAATCGATTCCAATGCGTATGTTGATACATCGATAATTTCCATTATCAAAGGAACGTATGATACCATTCATGATGCACAGGTGGACTGGGCAAAAGGTGTGATTACGGACCTTTCGAGGAAAGAAGGGCTTCCCGAAGGACAATATCTCCAATGCTTCTCCTTTATGCACATTCCGTTTGGTGAGTACAGAAATGCTCTTGACGACCTTATTGTAGAAACAAGAGACGAAAAAGACAAGGCTTCGTTTTTAAAGGGCCCTGCAGCAAATACCGTATACCTTGAAGGTGTTTGGGGGGAAGAAAAGGTATGCTACGGCGGCTTGAACAACGAAGGCACTCCGGAAAGCCAGGACAAATTCTTTGAAGTTCTTGCAGATGAAATGCATTGCCTTGAGGCTTCCTTCTGCGGACACGATCATTCAAACAATGCCGTCGTGAAATACAAAGGTGTTATGCTTGACTACGGATATTCATTGGACAATGAAGCGTATGGGCCTAAATATAAATATTCCGGAGAACAACGAGGTGCAACCGTTATTACAGTATCCAAAGACGGCGCTTTTAAGCAGCAGCACAAGAACGCTTACAAGGATTACGGGTGCTCCACAACAGAATTCGGAGATATATATCTTGACAAGCATTACTATCCCGAATGGTACAGAAAACCGTGATTTGCAGATAATTTAATCGTGATTTAATTATAATAGCATTAAAAAAGAGCCGCTCTGATAGTTCAGAACGGCTCTTTTTGCAAACGTTTCGGCTTGCAAATTTATAAAAGGGGGAAAGAGTTATTTTGTTATCAAAACAAATTCGATTGTGATGTTCTTTACATTTACGATGTCGGTTGGGTTAATCAATGAGGCAGTACAGCCCTCTTTAAAACCGGAGGCTGTCCTTGCGTCGTTTGGAACGTTTGTTACCCATTGATTATAAAGATTGACTCTTGTGCATATTCCATCGTCTGAACTTGTATACGGCTGTCCGGCAAGGGCTAATTTCTGGCCGTCGGCATATATTCCGCTGATTTTTATAACCGAGCCGGGATATATCAGCTCACAATCTGCAATGGCAAGGGCTGCAAAGGTAAGCCCGGTGTTTCCGCCTTCAAAATCCAGACTGACTTTGTAGCTTCCTGCACCTGAAACAACAACATTTGTTGCGACGATGCCGGCTGTGTTGTCTGCCGGGTTAAAGGTGTCACCGACGCTGTATGTTCCGGCTCCGCCGTTCCACATAATCCATGCAACGGGAGTGCCGGGCTCGTAAGTTTTTACATCATCCCACATATCCGGAGCGTTGTTGTACTCTTTTTTCATCCGCTCTTTTCGCATAGTTGAAAACTGCGGCTCGCCCGTAGCTGCTTCTTTGATGTAGCAGCGGGAAATGTAGAAATCGAGCATTTCGTCAGTAATCATTGTAAGTTCACGTTTGTTATAGAAGTCATTACAGCTCCAAAGAACCGGACATATGCGAAGTGAATCGCAACAGTCGAGGAAATATTCGTTAAATACATCGGTATTGCTCTTTAACGTGTGAGTTCCTGTTTCACTGTCGTAAACGGGAAGCGCTCCATATTCGCCGATAACAATACCGTAATCGTTGGAAAACTTTGAAAGCTTGTTAATTTGCTCTTCCATGGCCTTCATTTCCGATTTGAGTCCCCATTTGGCGTCTTTCTCGGCACCGCAATAGTTCCATGGGGTGTAATAATGGACGGAAAGAAGAAGCTTTTTATCGATGACGTCGGTGGGCATTTTGAAACGGTCGTCGCACGTCTTATCTATATCTGTGTTAAATCCTGCGATGAGAAGAAAACGTTTGGCGTTCTTGCCGCCTGAGGCTCTTATTGTATCTACGAAAGTCTGATTGATTCTGTTCGTCATTTCGTATTTACCGTCCTCGGAAAGATAGCCGGAATCCGCACACAATGTGTTATCATTAAGGCTGTTACCCAATTCTTCGTTGGCTGATTCGAAAACGAGAAGTTCGGGATAATCTTTGAAGCGTTCTGCAATTTGTGTCCACATTGAAGTGTAGAGAGCAAAAGCTTTATCTACCGTTTCGGGATTTTTGGATCCGAACATGCCCCACCATCCGCCATCCCAATGATCGTTAATGATAACGAACATTTGGGCGTCGATTGCATAGTTTACGATTTCTTCGACTCTGTCCAAGAGCTTTGGATTAATGGTGTAGTCTCCGCTCTCGTAATTCATCATGTTTGTCCATGCAACCGGAATACGCAAGGTGTCAAAACCACAGTTCTTCATGCCTTTGACCATTGCTGCGGTTGTGACGGGCTGGCCCCAGAATGTTTCGTAACTCGAGACGGGAGCGTTTGTGCCAAGTACATCCCGCCCGTAGGCTTCCATTGTATTACCGAGATTGATTCCGTTTCCCATAAGCTTTGCCATACCGATGGAGCTTGTTTTGTCGAAGTCTATGTCGGAATAGGAAGCGACATTTATGTATGTGTTCTTTGAGACAACGGGAGTGTCGTCCGGTTTATCTTCTTTACCCCATTCCAAATCGGAGAGAGTAAATGTTATTGATATGACCTTGGGCCCTTGTACTGTTGTGAAATTGGCGACGTGCTCGCTTGTAACGGCTACTTCTTCAACCTGAGAACCATCCCACGCGTTAATCGGGTCGTTTGTGTCAAATACCCCGGAAGACTTGATTGCGCTTTTTGCCTCTTTTTGAGTGATTGTAAGTGGCTTTCCGTCAACAAGAACCTCGTCAAATTTGATATTGCAGGCGGTTATAGGAGATTGGGAGCCGTTTTTTGTTCCCATGTCGAGAAGGTAAATTGCGGTCAGATTTGTGAGCGAAGAAACACCTTTTGCTTTTGCATCGACTGACAAATCTCTTTCACAATCGAAAGTCAGTGTATATTGACCGGCTTCGGTAACATATATGGAAGAAGTCGATACTTCGTTTGAATAATATGATGTGTCGACGTCGTTATAGTAAACGTTCACGGCAAGCTCGACAAAATTGTCTGTCTCGGGCTTAACGGAGTAATCCCTGGCCGGTACATCGGTAGGAGTGATTGCTACGGAGGGAATGACGTCTGTTGACGGAGTGACAGTCGGCGCGGCGGGGGCGGACGGAGCTTTTGTACATCCTGACAACGCGAACGTGGCCGCTGTAATAACTGCCAAAGCGATTGCTGTTATTTTTTTCTTCATTGTGTGTGCCTCAAATTAAAATAATTGATGTGTATACTCGCTTATTTTAAAGCTTATTAGGCAAAGAGTCTATAGTCATATTTAGATATAAATGAATGTAAAAGTTTGAGAAAAAACTCTTCAAGCGGCATATCTTGATATAAATGCATCAAATGTCAAGATATAAAACGCCGAATGTCATAATACAAAGATGAAAAATGTATAAACAACTTGACAAATGAACATGCCGGATGTATAACAAAATGGAATTTTTACAGATGAAAGGAGCCCTATATGAAGTACATTGATGTGCGTGAAGCCGCAGGACAATGGGATATGCTTGAAAGAAGGGTTACTGCCTTATGTCGTGACGGCAAGATACCCGGTGCAAAGAAAGAAGGAAAATCCTGGCTTATACCGGTTAATTCCAAAAAGCCGCCCGACGGCAGAACAAAAGAGGCTCATACAGATACACAGAATCCCGAAAAGGGAACAAAAAAGGAGATTAAGTTTATGGGAAAGTATTTTGGAACAGATGGTTTTCGTGGTAAAGCAGGCGAAGTACTCACAGCGGAGCATGCTTTTAAAATCGGACGTTTTCTTGGCTGGTACTACAGCAAGGATCATAAGGCAAAAATCGTAATCGGAAAGGACACAAGACGTTCATCGTACATGTATGAGAATGCTCTTGCATCCGGCATTACATCCGCAGGCGGATGCGCATACCTTCTTCATGTTACCACCACACCCTGCGTCAGCTACATTACAAGAACAGAAGGCTTTGATTGCGGCATCATGATTTCTGCATCCCACAATCCTTACTTCGATAACGGCATCAAACTTATGAATGCCGAAGGCGAGAAGATGAACGACGAGGTTCAGGCACTTGTTGAGCAGTACCTCGACGGAGAAGGTGAAGAAATTGCATGGGCAATAGAAGACAATATCGGTGAAACCATCGACTACTATTCAGGCAGAAACCGTTACATCGGTTATCTCACAGGCATTGCATCCAAGTCTTTCGAGAACTGTAAGGTTGCTCTCGACTGCGCTAACGGCAGTGCATGGATGATCGGCCGTGCGGTGTTTGATGCACTTGGTGCAAAGAGTTATGTAATTAACAACACCCCTGATGGAACAAACGTAAACATGAACTGCGGTTCAACACACATTGAAGGACTTCAGAAGTTCGTGCGTGAAAACAAGCTTGATGTAGGCTTTGCTTTCGACGGAGATGCAGACAGATGTCTTGCGGTTGATGAGTACGGCGATGTTGTAAACGGTGATGCCATCATGTACATATGCGCAAAGCATATGAGAAACAAAGGTATTCTTCCGGATGAAACCGTAGTTACCACAATCATGTCCAACTTCGGTCTTTACAAGGCACTGGACAACATCGGACTTAAATATGAAAAGACCGCCGTCGGTGACAGATATGTATATGAAAACATGAAAGAAAAGGACCACATGATTGGCGGCGAGCAGTCCGGACACGTTATTTTCCGTAAATATGCTCACACAGGCGATGGTCTTGTTACGGCCATCATGCTTATGGGCGTTATGATAGATACACAGCTTCCTCTTTCGGTTCTTGCTTCCGAAGTAAAGATGTTCCCTCAGGTCCTCAAAAACGTTGAGGTTGATGACAAGGACAAAACACTTAACGATTCCGCTGTTAAAAAGGCAGTTGAAAAGTGCACAAAGGAGCTTGGAGACGACGGACGTGTTCTTCTCCGAAAGAGCGGAACGGAGCCTGTCCTTCGTGTAATGAGCGAAGCGGTTACATACAAGGACTGCGAAAAGTATGTTGATATGATTATCGACGCCATGAAGGAATCGGGCCATCTTCAAAAGGTAAGAGGCTGATAAAGGAGACAAAATGAAGCTTACAATTAACGATTTATACGATCTTACACACACAAAAGCTGCAGATTACCTCAAACGCTTCACATATCCCTGGGAAGCACTTTCCGGAATAAGCGATCTTATCATCGAAATCGGAAAGACTCTTCCTTCCGACGAGTACGATGAGATTTCGGAAAATGTATGGGTCGCAAAGGACGCAACAGTATTTGCAACGGCTTACATCGGGGCTCCCTGCATTATCGGACACAAGACGGAAGTCAGACAGTGTGCCTTCATCAGAGGAAGCGCTCTTGTAGGAGACAACTGCGTTGTAGGTAATTCCACAGAGCTTAAAAACGTTATCATCTTCGACAACGTTCAGGTGCCTCATTACAATTATGTCGGTGATTCCATTCTCGGCTTCAAGTCTCACATGGGAGCAGGTTCCATTACGAGCAATGTAAAGAGCGACAAGCTTAACGTTGTAATCAAAAACGAAGGTGAAAACATTGAAACGGGCCGTAAGAAAATCGGTGCCATGGTTGGAGACTTTGTCGAAGTCGGATGTAACAGCGTTCTGAATCCCGGAACCGTTATCGGACGTAATTCAAACGTATATCCTACATCCTGCGTAAGAGGAGTAATTCCCGAAAACAGCATTTACAAAGCAAAAGGAAACATTGTAACAAAAAGATAAACATAAACGGAAAGGTGGAAATAAAATGAGAGTAATTATTGCTGATACATACGAAGAAGGCGCAAAGAAAGCTGCCGACATTATTGAAAAACTTGTAAGAGAGAACCCCACATGTACACTTGGTCTTGCAACAGGCTCCAGCCCTGTGGGCATGTACAAGGAACTTGCACGCAGATGCAAGGAGGAAGGGCTTGATTTTTCAAAGGTTCATTCCGTAAACCTCGATGAATATGTCGGCCTTGAGCCCACACATGACCAGAGCTACCGCTTCTTTATGGATGACAACCTCTTCAATCACATCAACATTGATAAGAAGAACACATATGTTGCTAAGGGAACAGGTGACATCGAAGCAAACCTCAAGGAGTTCAACGAAATCCTTGACAAGACAGATATCGATCTTCAGGTTCTCGGCGTTGGCCCCGATGGTCACCTTGGTTTCAATGAGCCGGGCGAAACCCTTTATGAGAACGCTCATAAGGAAGTACTTGATGAGAGCACAATCGATGCTAACACAAGATTTTTTGCATGCCGTGACGACGTTCCGCGATATGCGCTTACAATGGGTATGGGCAACATTATGAAGGCAAAGACACTTCTCATGATTATCAGCGGCAACAAGAAAGACGCTGCAACAAAGCTTCTTATGCAGAACAAAATCGATCCCAAGTGCCCTGCAACTTTCATGAGAATGCACAGAGATGCCATTGTTGTCATCGAAAAGAAGCTTGCTGACGAAATCGGATATAAGAACTGATTTTGCGAGGTTTATTGACATTTGTTGCATGAATGTATATGATACGTTCATCACCCTGAAAGGGTTAAATTAAGGAGGATAAAAAATGTTCTGTCCTAAATGTGGTAAAGAAATAGCTGATGGTTCTGTGTTCTGCCCCGAGTGTGGAACAAATCTCCAGAACGGTACAGCTGCTGCAGCTCCGAAGGCAACTGTTAATTACGATCACACTGCTGAGTTTGACGCAAAAGATATCTCCGATAACAAGTGTTATGGACTTCTGCTTTATCTTACCGGAGTAATCGGAATTATCATTGCACTCCTTGCAGCAAAGGATTCTGAGTACCTTAAGTTCCATACACGTCAGGTTATCAAGTACATGGTGGTAAGTACAGTTCTTGCCATTATCGGAGTTGTTCTCGTTTGGACAATTATTGTTCCGATTGCAGCCGGCGTTTGTGCTATCATCGTATTCGTTCTTAAGGTGATTTCTTTCATTCAGGTTTGCCAGGGTAAGGCAGTAGAGCCCGCTATCATCAGAGAACTTGGTTTCCTTAAGTAATTTTAAAACGTTAAAATGTGAGGAGCCCCGTTGCCGGGTGGCAGCGGAGCTCTTTCTTTATAGGTGAAGCAATGGCAAAGAAAAAAGAAAAACGGCCCTATAAAGGCGAAAGCCTGAATGCCCGTGCAGCAGATTACACCGTAGTTGATATAGAAACCACCGGACTCAATCCCGCAATGGAAGAAATAATAGAGATAGGTGCCATACGAGTCAGAAACAACGAAGCAACGGAAAGATTTTCGGAGCTTATAAAGCCTTCAAAGGAAATCTCTCCATTCATTACAAACCTTACCGGCATTTCAAACGAAATGGTTAAAAACGCACGTACGGCAAAGGATGTACTTAAGGATTTTCGTGATTTCCTCGGTGGTGATATCATTGTCGGACACAATGTAAACTTTGATGTTGACTTTCTGTACGACCATTGCGAAATGAATCAGCTTCCGCCGATGACCAACAATTTCATTGACACCCTTAAGGTTTCAAGGCGTGTTTTGCCAAAACTTCCTCACCACCGGCTGTCGGATATTGCCGAATATTACTGCGTAAGTTATGAGGGCGCGCATCGGGCGGTGAATGATTGCGCAATAACAAACAAAATTTATGAAAGGCTTTTCGAGGAAAAGTACAGGTAAATCGTTTTTATTTGCCTTTTTTGTGCAAAATCGTGACTTTCGGCTATATACATTTCATCTGGAATAATGTAAAATCATAGCAGTGAATCCATAATGGGTTTGCTGCTTAATTTTTTATGATGGGTTAATTGCATGCGTGAAACGACACCGGAACAGATGAGTATTTTTGATCTGCTTCCGGGAGAGGAGAAACCAAAGGAGTTCTTCCTCCCGGATTCTTTTTTGGGAACAAAAAAGATTGCCAAAGGAGAGCCCGGAAAAGCATTTGAGAAAGTCCGATATCTTGGGGAAAGCGGCCTTCCCGATGCTTTATACACCATATATGTCAGAAAACATACCGAAAGCACTGAAGGAAAAGAGAGATATATCGTTTCGGTGCCGACGATTGAGTTTACTTTTGGCTACAATTCTTTAGAAAAGCTCCTTTCGGAGTGGGACATAAAAAAAGAAGAACTGGTGGACGCGTAGTTAATAAAGGCTGCCTCTATGACAGTAAAGGTTTCAGGCATAATTCATATTGGGGAGTATTGTGGGTATGAGCAGAAAACGCCTAATAGGTATATTTGTCGGACAAGTCGAAATGCCTGCGCAGCGTGAATTCCTTCAAGGAGTTGCGCGCGAAGCATTAAAAAACAACATCAATATTGCAGTGTTTTCGACACTCGTTCAGGAGGGTGGCTATGAAGCCTACCAAAATGGAGAATGTTTTGTTTTTGACATTGCAAGCATCGAAAAAATGGATGCAGTCATCCTCATGCCGGAGACGTTAAGGCTTAAACCGGGCCTCCTTGATGATTTGTGTGAACGCATCCGAAAGGTTCCGAATCTTCTTAAGGTCTCTTTCGACCGCGAAATCCCCGGATTTATTCCATTTCTCTGCGATGATGTCACTGCAAGCAAATGCATCGTAGAGCACCTGATTAAAAAACATGGTTGCCGCGATATCGTATATATGAGCGGAAAAGAAGGACATCCGCACAGTATGGCACGACTGGAAGGGTATAGGCTTGCTCTTCAGGAAAACGGCATTCCCTATGACGAGTCAAAGGTCTACTATGGTGATTTCTGGTACTACAAAGGAAAAGAAGTTGTAGAAAAGATTCTTTCCAACGGAAAACGTCTTCCGGACGCCATAGCTTGTGCAAACGAGCCTATGGCAATCAGTGTTTGTGAAGCTCTTGAATGCCACGGCATTCACGTTCCCGAGCAGATATGTGTCACAGGTTTCGATCACTCGGGTGATGGCATTCACAATGTCAACTACACCACTTCCATTCGCAGAGAAGAGGAGATTAAAGGACATGAAATTGTCCGTTACATCATTTCCAAACTCGGTGATTCAGCGGGGCTTGAGCCGGTAGAGCGGCCTCTTCCGGAAGTCTTCATAGGAAAAACGTGCGGTTGTCATGCAGAAGAAGAAATTAAGTCCGAATCTGCCGAAGAACATACCGACGTCAAGAATTTCTTCTCTATTTTCAACTTCATGAATGAACGACTTATTGACTCCAAAACGGTTACGGAGTTTTTGCTTGAAATCGATAACTCATGTAACTGGCTGGAGGACTTTAAAGAATTCAGCATTGTAATGACCGAAAAGTGTTACATGGGCTATGGCGAATCTTGCAAACGTGACAACTTCCTCAGTAATGAAAGAGTCATTCTTGCATATAAAAACGACGGTTCTGAGGAACGTGAGAACCTCGTCAGCTTCACGCGGCGCTTTGACAAAGGCATAATGCATCCCGATCTTTGGGATGAAGAAAAAAAGGCAGCAGTGTACATTTTCAACATTCTTCACTTCAATGAAGAAGTGTTTGGCTACACGGTTGTATCCTTTAATGAGGAACCTTTCTGCTGCACCGAAAACTATCCTTTCTGGATTAAAAACATCGACAATGCCGCAGAAGCATTGAGACGTCAGTACGGTGTGCGTTATCTCTATCACGACGCAGAACGTAAGTCTGTAACCGACTCCATGACGGGCCTTTACAACAGAAACGGCTTCAACAGAATGATTACCGAGAAGATAGATGATATGACCGATGATGACTATCTTCTTCTTATGGAGTTCGACAATAATAATCTTAAAAAAGTAAACGACAACTATGGCCACGAGGCAGGGGACGAAATGATTCTCCTTTCCACTCAGGCCATTGAAAAGTCGAGAGTGGCAAATGCCACATATGAGTCCAACTTCCGAATCGGCGGTGATGAATACGTCAAACTTGCAATCGGTCCCATCAAGCCTGAAAATGCGGAGCTTGCCATGAATGAATGCGAACAGTTCCTCGAGAACGTCACATATGTTCTTGACCGTCCGTACCCCATCACTCTTGCCTGCGGATACAGCCTGTACAAAAAATGTGACATCCATTCAATAGACGAAATTATGAAAGCGGCTGATTCAAGGATGTACGAGCATAAGGCTGAAATGAAGAAGTGCTTAGACATAATCTCATAAAATAAACAGTTGACAATTGTTCGGTTTTGGTGGAAAATCATAGGAAATTTTTGAAGAATGAATAAATATTCGTTTCGGAATGAGGCCTATTATGATTTGGAATGAAGCAAAAGAATGTATGAGCCGTGATGAACTGGCCCATCTTCAAAGCGCCCGCCTTGTTAAGCAGGTAGACAGAGTCTATCACAACGTTGAGCACTACAGAAAGAAGATGCAGGCTGTCGGCATCGAGCCCGGCGATATCAAAGGAATAGAAGATCTTCACAAGCTTCCTTACACAACAAAGGACGACCTTCGTGATACATATCCTTTCGGTATGTTCGCTGCGCCCATGAGCGAAATCGTCCGCACACATGCATCAAGCGGCACAACAGGTAAAGCAACCGTTGTCGGCTATACAAAACGTGACCTTGAAATATGGGCAGAATGCGTTGCACGTGCGTTCACCATGGCCGGAGTCACAAAAGACGATCGTATGCAGATAGCTTACGGTTACGGACTCTTTACAGGTGGCCTCGGAGCTCACTATGGAGCTGAAAACCTTGGCGCAACCGTAGTTCCGCAGTCGACCGGCAATACAAAAAAGCTCATTACCATGATGAAGGATTTCGAAGTTACGGCAATAGCCTGCACACCTTCCTACCTTCTTCATATCGCCGAAACTCTTGAAGAAATGGGCGAAATCGGCAACATTAAGCTTCGTACTGCTGTTTGCGGTGCCGAACCTTGGACCGAAGCAATGCGCCTCCAAATGGAAGAAAAGCTTCACATACACGCCCACGACATCTACGGCCTTTCCGAGATAATGGGGCCCGGTGTTGCGTGTGACTGTGAATATCATAAAGGACTTCATGTCGCTGAGGACTATTTCCTCCCCGAAATCATCGATCCCAAGACTTTACAGCCTGTTGGAGAGGGCGTTACGGGTGAACTCGTTTTCACCAATCTCCTCAAAGAAGGCATTCCTCTCATTCGTTACCGCACGAAGGACCTTACCGACATTTCATATGCAAAGTGCGAATGTGGCAGAACAAATGCGCGTCTCGGCAGGTTCAGAGGCCGTTCCGATGATATGCTCATCATCCGCGGTGTCAATGTATTCCCGAGCCAGATTGAAGCGGCTCTTTGCGAAATGGACGGCGCAACACCTCACTACCTCATGATTGTTGACCGTCAGGGCAACCTTGACTCACTTGAGCTTCAGGTTGAAGTCGAGGAGCGTTTCTTCTCCGACGAAATTAAAGGTATCGAAGCGCTTTCAAAGAAAATCGGAGCTGCTGTTCAGGGCGCCATCGGTCTTCAGGCAAAGATTAAGCTTGTTGAGCCTAAGACTCTTGAAAGAAGTGACGGTAAAGCAATTCACGTAATAGATAACAGAAAGCTTGTATAAGGAGGTACGCTGTATGTTTATTAAACAACTCTCGGTCTTTATCGAGAACCGCGAGGGCAGACTCCAGGAGGTTTTAAACACCCTTTCTGAAGCCGAGCTGAACATTGTTGGGTTAAGTCTCGCGGACACGGCGGACTATGGTGTTCTCCGCCTTATACTTTCCGATCCGGACGAAGGCAAAAAAGTGCTTTCCGATAACGGCTTTTCTGCAAGAATAACCAACGTTCTTGCTGTAAGAATGCCGCACCACAGCGGCGGCCTTGCTGAAGTCCTGAATAAGTTCCTCGACGAACACATCAACATCGAGTACATGTACTCCCTTCAGACAGACAGCGAAAAAGCAACGGTGGTCTTCAAGACCTCCGATATAGACAAAGTCCAGACCGCCATGGAAAATGCCGGAATGGAATTCATCACACAGGAAGACTTATAAAAAAATGTCGGTGAATGCTCACCGACTCAGAGCGTCGACAAAGAGGGTACGCGGCCTAACCGGCCGTGCACCCTCTTTTCGCACTTCATATACCTTTTAAGACTTCAATTCAATCTTTTCAAGAGAAAATCACAATAATGGCTTAAGCCATTACCGCTTTTCGCTC
>JAZLLG010000025.1:0-16116 GCA_045598045.1 Lachnospiraceae bacterium
AGGATAAACCTCCTTCGTATTTTTTTGTGCGGTTGGCGAACCTGCACTTATTATACCTCAGGAGGTTTTTTTCTTGAAGCTTAAGCTGACCAGGGACACACCTGCATAGCAGGTGGTTTATTTGTATTGGGAATACAAAAACAATCCCACTCTTCCTAAACGGAAAAGTGGGATATTTTCTTTTTAGCAAACCTTTAATCTGAATTTCCTAAGTGCCTTTTCGTCTTCGCTGTCCATCTTCTTGATGATACCGCCAAGTTTGCTGATCTTGTCCTCAAACTTTTCGTACCCTCTCTCAATGAACTCAATATTTTCGACTGTTGTCACTCCTTCTGCCGTAAGGCCGGCGATTACGAGAGCCGCACCCGCACGCAGATCGGAAGTGGAAAGTGTGGCACCTGTAAGGCTCTTAACGCCATCAACGACGGCTGTATTGCCTTCAACCTTAATGGAAGCTCCCATACGTACAAGCTCGTCAACGTATTTGAAACGATTCTCAAAAATGCCTTCTGTGATGACGCTCGTTCCCTCGGAAAGAGAAAGAAGTGCTGCCATCTGAGCCTGCATGTCTGTAGGGAAACCGGGGTAAGGAAGTGTCTTAACGTGAGTGTTTCCACAACGTTTGTCGGAAAATACCCTGACGGAGTCATCAAGCTCTTCAACACCTACACCGATTTCAACAAGCTTTGCGGTGATTGCTTCAAGATGCTTGGGAATAACGTTCTTAATGAGAACATCTCCCTTTGTTGCCGCTGCGGCAATCATAAACGTGCCTGCTTCGATTTGATCGGGAATGATGGAATATGTGCTTCCGTGAAGCTTTTCAACGCCGCTGATTCGGATGACATCCGTGCCGGCGCCCTTAATGTTTGCGC
Organism: Lachnospiraceae bacterium; assembly: GCA_045598045.1. Taxonomy (GTDB): domain Bacteria; phylum Bacillota; class Clostridia; order Lachnospirales; family Lachnospiraceae; genus RGIG3528. Next base: position 876 of record JAZLLG010000025.1, read on the forward strand.
CCATGGAATTGAGGAAGTTTGCAACATCTACAACATGAGGCTCCTTTGCGGGATTCTCGATGATTGTCTGGCCTTCCGCAAGAACCGATGCAAGCATGATGTTAATGGTGGCTCCGACGCTTGCCATATCAAGATAGATGTGGTTTCCTTTAAGCTCCTTTGCCTCGGCCATAACCATACCGTGTTTGATTTCAACAACAGCGCCAAGCTTTTCAAAGCCTTTAATATGCTGATCAATCGGACGGGGACCTATATCGCATCCGCCGGGAAGTACAACCTGTGCACGTTTAAAACGGCCAAGTAATGCACCAATAAGGTAGTAAGAGCCTCTGATTTTACGAATATATTCATTATCAACAGCAAGAGGGGATACACCCTTTGCATTGATTTTAACCGTATGAGCGTCTTTTCTGTCAATACGCGCACCGATTTCTTCCATTGCGCGCAATAAAACCTCAATGTCCTTAATGTCGGGGACATTGTTAATGCAAACAGGCTCATCAACCAATGTAGCTGCTGCAAGTATTCCGAGAGCGGAATTTTTAGCTCCGCTTATGGTCACTTCTCCACGAAGCGGGACTCCACCCTTAATAACGTATTGATCCATTTATATCGACTCCCTAATCTCACGAGATAAGCATAAAATAACTTTATATGATGTATCGAAAATATAGCCTTCCCCCTGAAGACCATTTTTAATAATAATTCATACTTAAGAAATTGTAAAGCATTTTTTAATCATTTTCGCTCTTTAAATGTCACCCGCTGTGTGATAAAATAGCTTATGCGGAGGATTTTTCCATGGATTTTATTAACATCGAAACTCCCGAGGGAGTTGATGCAAAAACAGTAAAACAGAATCTTAAATTTAAAACAGGCAAGTTCGTTTGGCGCATTAAGTTTTCTGCACCGCTCGACCCTGCCACTGTTAACAATACAAATCTTTACGTTACCGACGAAGGCGATCAAAGGCTCAAAACAGCCATTCACTACAACAGCGACACCCACGAAATCGAGGTCGAGCCGCTGGAGCCCTATGCAAAGGATGCTTCCTACAACCTCAACGTTTCAAAGGACGTTAAGTCAGTAGGCGGGCAGTCTCTTAAAGCCGCCGTAAAGGTTCCCTTTAAGGTGTGATATCATCTTCCGTAATTATTAATGAATAACCTTCAGAAAAGGCTGCTTCGGCAGCCATTTTTAATATACCGGGGGCATAACGCCTGTCTGCCTCTTCAACAGCTTTGTTCATAACATCCACAACAAAAGAAACACGCCTGCTTTCACCCATTCTTCCGGATTCCAGAAGTTCTTTCAGCTTATCTGCCGCTGCCTGTGAAAGATAATACTCTTCATCTTTGCATATGTCATAGGCAAATCCCAATAGTTCTTCAGTATCATATTTGGTCAGATGAATACGATTGTTTACAATTTCACGCAATCCCGATGCAGTTCGCAGAAGTGCATTGATATTTTTTGAATTGTCTTCAAGGATTGCGATTGTTCCGCTCTTTCTGTCACCGGATATTTCCGTAAGTACGGTTGCGCTCTCCTCATTCAGCTTTCCCGCATTTTCAACGAGAACGTTGTACTTTTGAAGCATATTTTTGAACGAAGCCGAATCCGTGTTTTCAAGCTTCCCCGCATCGGCTCTCACAACCTTATCCGTTTTCAGAATGCCCATAAGGAAAAGGACACGCACAAGCCTTGTTGCGAGGCTCGTTCTTCCTGTTCCGGCTTCACCGGTAATACAAAGAAAAAGCTTATCTCTTTCGCTGACAGCCAGGTCCAGGCAATTAAAAATCTGATGTCTGACTCCGGCAATCCGGAAGAAATTCTTACAGACATCCTCAACACGAATCTGATTGTTGATTATAATTCTTTTTGCTTTGCTTTCTTTTATGTCATCCGGCCCAAGAATAATCTTCGGTTGAAAAAGGTCCACAGCGTCGGCCTTTTCGACAGGCTTTTCGAATCCAAACTCTTCAGCTCTTTCCTCTGCCGCTTTTTCGTCCTCGATTTCCGCTGCGATTTCATCTTCCGCTTCAATCGTAAGCTCTTCAACGGATTTTGCACAAGGCTCGTCTTCCTGTTCCGCTATTGCCTCGGAGTCATCCTCATCAAGACTTTCCGGTTCCGGATTAATGTAATCGGCGTCACTTGCGTCTTCATCCGGTTCTTCTACAGCGTTTTCTTCATTTTCCGCCTCTTCGTCCTCAAGTTCCCCGTCGGCTGTATCTACGTCGTCGGACGTCTCTTCGCTTATAGGGCTGATAACGCTTTCACGCTCTTCAGCTTCCCGTTTTTTTCCGCGGGCGGTGATTTCTTCAGCGCTTATCTCCCCGCGATAGTACGCAAGAAGAGTTTTGGACTTGACTGCCGCTGCCGATTCCGCATCGAAGGTTTCAACAATACGGGTAAGCTCGTCTATGCACTCGTCGCGCATTCCGGCTTTATGATAAGCCTTTGCAAGTTCATAAGACCACTCCTCGGTATACTCATAGTCATTGATTTCCTTAAGGATGACTATAAGTTCCTTTGCAGAAGTGCCCTTCTTCTTTTCGATGCGATATTTCAGTACCGAAAGGCCAAAGGTGTCACCGGACGCCAGATCACTGTACTTGTCGTAATACTCTTCTGCGGCATCGGTTCGGCCGCACTCAACGCAAATCTCAATCATATCACGGAAAAGAAGCTTGGACGGGCGTATTTTGTACGCTTTCTTAAACAGCTTGTCGGCATGTGCAAAGTCCGCACACTTTCCATAAGCTCTTGCGAGGAGCATAAGGTCGGAAGCTGATTTAAGTGATTTCTCCTTCACAGAGGGAAGAAGGGCCACCGCATTTTCGTAAGAGCCCTCTTCCATATATTTTTTCAACTGTTCAAGCTGATCCATGTAGTTACATTTCCTTATAGAATCTTAATGTATCAAGCATAATTTCGGGTATTTCATCCGTTACTTTCATAAGTGCATGGTGACGGAGTTCAATTTCTCTTGCCTTCTTTTGAGCCTCACGGGTGTACCTTCCGATTGCATCCGTAAAAGCAGGCTGGCTCTCCAGTTCCTTTCTCGTTTCGGCGTTGAAAGGACAGTACATTGCGAGAATTTCTCTTGAAGGCTTATTCAGCTTCATACCGCCCGTAGACTCAAACTTAATCCAAGCCTCATAGTCCTGAACAAATACCTCTCGGGCGTTGTTTTTACCTTTAACAAGCTGATTCTTGACCTTTTCTTTCTTCTCGTCGGTAAGTTCATGATTCTTTTTGTAGAACTGAATGTAGTCCGAATATTCCGAAGTGAGTGACTTAAACTGGATGTTATTCCATGCGGTTCCCTGCATTGTTCTGCAAAGCTCCCAACGGAAACGTCCAAGCACCCTGATAAGCTGGTCATCCACAGCACCGTCCATCATGATGGGGAACAGGAATCTTCCTGCGGAATCACGCTTCTTGCAGCTGATTTCCTGCCACATTGCGGAGTTAACTCCATATGCAGGGAAAAGAATAATGTCAGGATTTACCTCAAGCTGGATAATTTCCTTTTCAATCTTCTTTTCTTTGTTTGCGTACATGATTTCACGTCTGAAAACGCCAATATCCAAATCTCTGTATTTATTGACAAGCTGGCCCATTCTGTCCTTTGTAATTACGGCCTTTGCGGGTCCTGCCGTCATCTGTTCGCTGCAAAGGATGGGAACGAATATACTTGGCTGGCCGTTTACGACACGGTGATTCATCTTGAACATATTCATAATTTCAAATTCAAGACGCATTTCCGGATTTTTCAGCCTGCGTTTTTCTTCTTCGTCATCGATGTCGTGAGTTTTCTTTAGTTCACGAAGGGTATCCGCATATTCAAGATCGAACTCATTCTTGGAAGGTTCTCTCTTACCTGTGTAAATCGCAGTAAGCCATTCGGGAATTGTAAAAAGATTGCAATGGTATCTGTGGGTCGTAGCAAACTTGATTTTGCAAAGCTCAATAGCCTCTTCCTTTGTAACAAAACGTTCATCGGTGAAACCATAGTTAAGGAAAAGTTCTACCGGCTTGGGAAGAGGGCTGACTTCCATACTGTTAATAAATACATTTTTGTAAACCTTGTAGAAATGCTCGGCAACCTTTCGACGAAGCTGTCTTCCCTCATCCTCGGTTGAAAAACGGTCCTTGCAGTCGTAGAAGTTGTTGAGCGCGGTTTCAAAAGATTTTGCGATTTCCGGCTCAACCTTACCAAAAGTAAGGATGGTCTTAAGGGAGTTCTTAAGGGATCTGTAAAGGTCCTCATCCTGTGCCGTAGATTCTTCGGTATTTTCAACAACAAACTCCTCTCCGTTTGTAAGAGCCTCAATCTGCTTATTGAGCCTTTCTCTGTTGCACGGACGTGCAATTCCCATATATTTAACAGCCAGTTCTTCCGCGCTGTTAAAAACCTTAACGAAATTTTCGCACAGCGAAGCAAGAGACTTGTCCGGTCTGCCTGCCTTTTCAAGCTCTCTTGAAAGCTTGATGCAGAGACTTGTCAGATTTCTCTCGCCGTCATTATAAAGGTTTGTGTATTGTTCATACACATATTCACCCATTTCCTCAGTAAACGCCAGAATCTCCGCAATTGACACGGATAGATTCATAATATGTTCCATGGTCATTTCCATGGCGCCGCCAAAGAACGCATTCATGGTTGTCGCAGGAACGGAATTCAGCTCAACAAAAGATGTAACCGATTTTTCGTCAAGGCATCTTTCGGTAGTGTACTCTGAAATATGCTGAAGTGCGGGAATAACCTCCGCAGCCATGCCACCGTTACGACAGGCTTCCTGATATTTCTGATAGCCCTCACTCAAAACTTTGTAAAGAATCTGAGTAAACTCGCGGTATTTCATATGTACATTAAGAAGATCCGTATAGGTTTTTGCCAGTGAGCCGATTACAAGTCCGCGGTAGTCTTTATTATATGCTTTAAAAACCTCACGAAGGCTGTCTGTGTCAGACACTCCGAAAGGGAAAAGTACCGTTTCCTCTTCCGCAATATAGTCACAACAATAGCGACCTCCGAGAATATCCTGAACGCCTATAAACCCGCCTTTTGACACATAGGTCATTGCGAAATCCGTTTTACAGCATACTTTGCCGCCGATTACAGCGCACATGCATGTAACCTGTTCTTTTTGCGCAAACACCGTCGTGCCCTTCGGTATAACGTTTCTTTCCCCAATTTTTAAAGCGTATCCCATAGCAACCTCCGATACAGTTTATTGTTGTTGTAACCTTTCTCTTTCCTGTCTCTCAAGCTTCTCAGCCTTATTTCTTTCACGAAGCCCTTTAAAAAACTCTTTCAAAATGTAAGAGCATTCGTCTTCCAGCACACCTTCCGTCAGCTCAACCTGATGATTAAACGATGCATTGTTCAAAATGTCCAAAACAGAGCCCGCGCATCCGGCCTTCGGACTTCTGCAGCCCATAATAACACGTCTCATCCTTGCCTGGACGATGGCACCCGCGCACATCTGACACGGTTCCAAGGTAATGTATATGTCACAATCCTCAAGCCGCCAGTCGCCGATTACTTTGCTCGCTTTTCCGATGGCTGTCAGTTCTGCATGTGCCAGCGTAGTCTTTTGAGTGTTTCTTTTATTAAAACCGCGTCCGATAACTTTACCTTCATAGACAATAACGCAGCCTATGGGAACCTCTCCCAGCTTTTCGGCCCGTTTTGCCTGCTTCAACGCAAGTTTCATGTATTTTTCATCTTCGGTAAGTTTTCTCATTGTCTCTTACAGCAGGTAGTAGCACAACTCCTGTTCCACATTAAATCCAAGCTTTTTATACAACGCACAGGCTATTTCGTTTCTGCTGCCGACCTGAAGGTAAAGCGGTGCATCCTTAAAAGAATTCATGATGCTTCGCATGTATTTATAGCCGTTTCCTTTGTGGCGTTCGCCTTCGGCGACCTCAACCTCATACACGTACATTCCGTCCTTGTACGGCATAAGCTTTGCTTTAAAAATTTCTGCTTCGGCACTGTTTACAATGATGGCATCTTTCTGCTCCAAATCGGTATCTTCATCTTCGACGCCCATAAGAACAATGCCCGCCTCACAATCAAAGGAATCCTTTTCGCTGTATTCCCATTTCATGATGTACTCACTGTAATCAACATGAAAAGCTTTGGCGTTTTCATAGGCACTGTGAATGTCTGTTCCCGCTTCTGCCACAAAATGAACGTATGAGCAATCATTCTTTGCAAGCTTTGACAAAATGTGCTTTGAAACGGATGTTATTTTTGCCGCCGCTTTTCTGACATTCATTTTTGCGATGTCTTTAAGCTCGGTTTTTACTTCTGCTTCACCGTTTCCCATGTAATAGATATCTGATTCAAAGCCGATGCCGGAAGCCTTCGCCTCGTCACCGGATATATTTTCAATTTTCATTCTTTCACCCCTGTTTCCTGTTTACCGCTCTCGGCAGTTTTAAAGCCTGGTCTGCAATTCATTTGCAAATTCGGCCCATTTAGCCAGATCAAACTCCTCGCCTCTGGCTGTTTCTTTCAGCCCCAGTGCATTGAGAGTGTCAAGGATGCTCTGTTTACTGAGTTTTGCGCCCATATCACCCATAAGTCCGTTAATCAACGTCTTTCTGCGATGGTTAAATGATGCATGAATCAATTCAAACATGAATTTATCATCCTTAACATCGACAGGCTTTTCGTTATGTAATGTAAGCCTGATAACCGCCGATGCCACATTCGGGCGGGGCATAAAACAGTTCTGCGGAACATTTGCCACGATATAAGGCTCCGCGTAGTACTGAACTGCTAGCGAAAGTGCACCGTAGTCCTTTGTACCGGGGCCGGCCTGCATTCTGTCCGCAACCTCAGCCTGAACCATAACCGTTATATTTTCAATGGGTACATGTTTTTCAAAAAGACCCATAATTATAGGTGTGGTGATGTAATACGGAAGGTTCGCAACTACCTTCAGTTTCCTGCCGGGACACCTTTCTGCAACAAGAGCATTCAAATCAAGCTTTAAAATGTCTTCGTTAATGATTGTAACGTTGTCATATTTTGCAAGCGTATCATTTTCAAGAATCGGAATAAGGTTACGGTCAATTTCAACCGCAATAACATGCCCTGCGCTTTCACAAAGGAACTGTGTCATTGTGCCGATTCCGGGACCGATTTCCAAAACAATATCATCCTTTGTAATGCCTGCGGCAGCAATAATCTTTGAAAGAACGTGCTCATCGATTAGGAAGTTCTGTCCAAAACGTTTTTGAAATATGAACTTGTATTTATTGAGAATAAATATTGTTTCCTGTGGGTTAACGAGATATCCCATAAAATCTCCTTGCATTCTGTTCTGTAATTTCAAGGACTTCCTCGCAAGTCAGTCCTTTGAGCTCCGCAATTTTCTCCGCCACATACTTGATGAATGAGGAATTGTTACGTTTTCCTCGAAAAGGTTCCGGAGCGAGGTACGGACAATCCGTCTCAAGAAGGATTCTTTCCATCGGTGTTTCTTTAACCGTTTCCTGCAGTTTTCGACCGTTTTTAAAGGTCACAACGCCGCCGACTCCGATGTAAAATCCCATTTTGACGTATTCGCGCGCAGTTTCGGGGCTGTATGAAAAACAGTGTATATCGATAGGAGGATGAGGCGTGCCCGCATACGCTTTAAGAATATCCATCGTATCCTCGCAGGCTTCTCTTGAATGAATTATTATCGGTTTGTTCTTTTCCCGGGCAAGTTCCAGCTGCCTCTTGAACCAGATTTTCTGTACTTCTCTTTCTGATGCATCCCAGTAGTAATCAAGTCCGATTTCACCTATCGCAACGCATTTGCTGTCATCCGCAAGTGCCGAAAGCTCTGCAAATGTCTTTTCGTCCAGCTCTTTGGCATTGTCGGGATGTATACCTATTGCGGCATATATGAAATCATACTTTTGTGCAAGTTCAACCGAATCACGGCTGCCTTTTAAAGAAGCTCCGACATTAACTATATTGCAAACGCCCGCTGTTCTTACTCCTTCAAGAACAAATGCACGGTCTTCGTCAAACTTCTCATCATCGTAATGCGCATGTGTATCAAATATCATCTTTACTCTCTATTCAAACATTTTTGTGGAAAGGTAATGGTCGCCCGTGTCAGGAAGCAGAGCCACTATTGTCTTTCCTTTATTTTCAAGGCGTTTTGCCAGCTGAAGCGCTGCCCACATTGCAGCTCCTCCGGTTATTCCGATAAGAATACCTTCTTTTGACCCCACAAGGCGTCCCATTTCATATGCGTCCTCATCCGTTACGGTTATAAGCTCGTCATACACGGATTGATCAAGCACTTGGGGGATGAAATTGGCACCGATTCCTTGTAAATCGTGCTTTCCGAAGTAGCCTTTTGAAAGAAGGGGTGAGCCGGCGGGCTCCACACCAACTACTTTAATGTTTTTATTGTGTTCTTTAAGAAATCTTCCTGTGCCCGTAAGTGTTCCGCCTGTGCCGATGCCGGCAACGAAAATGTCAACCTCGCCTTCGGTATCGCGCCATATTTCGGGGCCGGTTGTAAGGTAATGTGCCTCTGCATTCGCCGGATTGTTGAACTGATCCGGAATAAAGCTTCCGGGAGTTGCCTTTGCAAGCTCTTCCGCTTTTTCAATTGCTCCTTTCATACCAAGACTGCCATCGGTAAGGACAAGCTCGGCACCATAAGCCTTCATAAGCTTCTGGCGTTCAACGCTCATGGAGTCCGGCATAACTATAATAACTCTGTAACCTCTTGCGACACCTACTGCCGCAAGGCCTATGCCTGTATTTCCGCTTGTCGGCTCAATAATGGTTGCGCCTTTTTTAAGCTTTCCCTGAGCCTCAGCCACTTCAATCATATGAAGTCCGACTCTGTCTTTTGCAGACCCCGCCGGATTAAAAGATTCAACTTTACCCAGAATGGTCGCCTCTGCAGAAAACTCCGCTTCGATGTTTGTCATTTCCAGCAAGGGTGTATTTCCGATAAGTTCTTCCGCATGTTTATATATTTTTTTCATATGATGCCTCGAAAAGTCATGTATTCAGGGTATATAAACCCAACTTAAGTAATGATAGCATTTCAACTCTTTTTTTTCAAGGTTGGGACATTTCCTTAATAGTTCTTTCATAAACCTTGACATTTTTCGTTCAGGGTGTATACTTTCACTCAAAATAATACAGTTATTAACGCTAGGGGGGCTTCTGCTGAGAGACCTTTGTCGACCCTTATTACCTGACCCGGATAATGCCGGCGTAGGGAAGCTTATTTTCGGATTTCCCCCATGCGTATTTATACATGGAGGTTTTTTTATGAAACACTTTAAAACGAAAATGCTCACAGAAGGCGCCGCAATGGTTGCAATGGCATTTGTGCTCAGTTATATACGCCCCTTCAAATTCCTTCCTTTCGGCGGTTCCATCACTCTTTTGTCAATGCTTCCCATCGTTATCTTTTCAATCAAGTACGGCGTGATAAAAGGACTGATTATTGCCTTTGTTTACTCATTGCTTCAACTTTTCCAAGGCATTTCGGAAGGGCTTCTCGGCTGGGGAATAACCGGCTTTATGCTTGAAGTTTGCATTTTCTGCGATTACCTCGGTGCTTTCTCCATACTCGGAATAGCAGGTATTTTCCGAAAGAAAAAGCTCCCCGGATATCTTGCGGGCATCTCTCTTGCAATCATTTGTCGATTCCTTTTCCACTTTGTAAGCGGGTTTGCTATATGGAAATCCGCAGGCGAGCTTTGGGAGGGTTTGTCCATTGCAAATCCGGTTCTTTACAGCCTTGTTTACAACGGCGTTTATATGCTTCCCGAGCTTGTTTTCACGCTTATTGCCGCATTTCTTCTTTTCCTTTCGCCTCAGGTAAAGCGTCTGTTGACCGAAGTTCAATAAAAACAGCTCTGCCGGCTTTCACAGCCGACAGAGCATTTTTTATTTCATCTTTTTTACCGAATCACCATAAACCATCGAACATGGGAGCCATGTCTTCATTTGTTCGGGCTGCCATCCGGGATTGTTTATTATGTTAATCATGATCTCCGCCGACTTACGTCCGATCTCAGCAAGAGGAAGGGCATTTGTAGTGATTCTCGGGAACATGTATTCGGAGTAATCCATATTATCGAAGCCGACAACAGAAATGTCCTTTCCGATTTCGACTCCCTCCGAGTGCAGGTAATCATAGACACCTGCCGCCATCTGATCGTTCATGCACCATATGGCTGTTGCGCCCGTTTTCAGAAGATCGGGTGCCTTTGCGTACCCCGAATCCCTTTGCCATGTACCATGGAAAGTTCCTTTCGGGTTATAGGGTATGCCCGCTTCAAAAAGAGCTTTTTGGAAGCCGGCAAGACGTTTTACCGTATGTAAGTTATTTTCAACACCTGTAAGGACAGCAATGTCTTTGTGTCCCATGCTCAGGAGATATTTTCCGATGTCATAGCCGCCCTTTTCATCATCAATAAGTACTGAAGGGAAGCGATTGCCTTCGTTCGTGGCATATGCCATAACTGTAGGCACTTTATAATCTTTGGGGAAGCATCGAATTACTCTGCCATGGCCGGCAACGTAAATAATGCCATCCACCTTAATGGACTCCGACTCATACAGTGCGGGGTAAAGGAAGCTCTTAAGCATTTCCTCATTCTCGAACCATGTATCCTTCCAACGGTCATACATTCGCAGGTTAAAAAGGATTGTTCTGTAGCCCATTTCTTCACAGTATGCCATTATTGCAACAACAATAGGAGGCGTTGTGAACTGATTAAGATCTTCAACGACTATACTGATAACATTTGATTTGTTTTTTCGCATGCTGGACGCAAAATAGTTCGGTGTATAGCCGGTTTCTTCGACTACTGCCAAAACCCTTTTCTTCGTCTCTTCGCTAACTTTTTTCTTACCGTTAAGGATGTTTGATACCGTGCTAGGAGACACGCCGCACATCTTCGCGATTTCTTTTACTGTTATCATTCCCATTACCTTCACCCCCGAAACAAATATGTTCCGCGGGCATTATATCATCTAAATTCAGATTTGAACACACAATTATTACACACATTCGGAATAATTATCGTTTTTTTGATAAAAAACGAGCGCTGCGCTCAAACGCACAGCGCTCATTTGAAATTCTATGAAGATTTTGAAAGTTTACTGAGCTGCCTTCTTAGCGTCAACTTCTACCTGGTAAACTCTCTTGTTCCAAGCCATAAGATCCTGGAATCCGAGACCGTCAAGGTCCTTTGTCATCTTATCCCACATTGCATCGAACTCTGCGTCGTCCTTAGCATAAATCATCTGCCATGAAGCGTCACATACGCACTCGTTACACTGGTTACGGATAACTTCCATCTCAGGTGAGTAAGACTCAAGAGCTACGGAGATGTTAGGAGAAACAACAAGCTTGTTGTTCTTCTTAAGGTATTCAACAGGATTTTCTGCGCCGTATTTTGCTCTCCAATCCTTAACCATCTGTGTATCTGTAGCTTCCTTGTATGTTGACCAAAGAGCCTTTGCATATGTCTCGCCTGTAAGAGGATTGATGTTGTTGGAGCCAACGATCCACTGGTTGATCATATTGTTACCATCGTTGTAGCCTGCGCCGCCCCACTCTTCAGGAACAGGTGTGTTGTTTGAAAGAGCGTCATCATTCATAGAGTAAAGTCTTCCGTCTTCACCCTTGTAGTAGTTGAAGTCTTCGATACCAACGTGCTGGAACATACATCCTTCGGGTGATGCATACCACTCAAGGAATTCCATAATCTTCTGGAACTTAGCGTCATCAACCTTGGAACCGATTGCGAATACACGGCCTGATCCATAGTATGCATCAGCGTCTGCATAGTAAATCTGATCTTCGATCGGGATAACTCTGTGAGCTCTGCCATCCTGCATATGTCCAACATCCCAGAAACCTGTCTGCCATGAATACCACTCAAGGTAAACCTGACCTGCACCCATCTTAGCACATGCTGTGTTCCAGTCCTGTGTAGCGGAGTCGGGGTCAACGATGCCTGCTCTCTGAGCGTTGTTTAAGAACTTGAGGATCTTGTAGTAAGAACCTGACTTGTCTGTAAGGGGAATAAATGTTCCGTCGGGCTTAAGGATAACAGATTCCTTAATCTTCTCGCCGTACCATGTTGTAAGCTGAACAACGTTAGCGATACCAAGCATTGCATCGCCGCCGTCCCAGTCTTTCCATAATGAAAGGCCGTAGCACTTGTCGCCTGCATCGTTTACAGGAGCAACTTCCATCATCTTCTTAAGAGTATCAACAAGTCCGTCAAGGTTCTTGATATCGGGAGCACCAATCTGTGTGTAAAGGTCCCAACGAAGACGAGGTGATGAGTAGATATCTTCTGCTGTAACGTCTGTAGGGGATGTAAGCATCATTTCTGTAGGAATACCGTAAATCTTGCCTGCATAGTCAGCATTGAGATTGTCAATTGCCTTCTTGAACTGAGCAAGGTTCTCTCCATTGTAGATTAAGGATGACATATCCTTAATGAGGCCGGCATTGATACAATCCTGCCACTGTGTCTTCTCAAGGAGGAGAAGGTCACCGAGGTTACCCTCTGCTGTACGTGTCTGGTACAGAGCATCGCCGCCTACCTGAGGAGCGATAATGTTAAGCTCGATGTTAAAACGGTCCTTGATAACCTTTGCGAACCAACCTGTCTGCATACCCTGATAGTTTGCAGCTACGTTGAAGTTCTCGATTACCATTGTTTCTGATTCTGCTTTCTTACCACAGCCGGCAAAAAGTGTAACTGCCATTGCTGCAACGAGAACCATAGAAACGAGTCTCTTGATTTTCATAAATTTTCCTCTCTTTCCGCGTTTAGCGTGTATATTATTATCAGCCCGAAACGGGCGGACAATCAACCTTTGACGGCACCAAGCATGATGCCCTTTGTAAAGTATTTCTGGAAGAACGGATACACAAGCATGATAGGAATAACAACAACCATCGTAACAGTCATACGTACAGAAGTCTGGTTCTGCGAAGTTGCCAGCGATGCGGCAATCGAAGAAGCCGTTGATGTACTGGAAATCAGCGATTTCAGCGAACTTGCAGACTGAATGTATCTGTACAGTGTGAACTGTAATGTGTTGAGTTTATCATCCGTAATGTAGAGAAGTGTGTCCTGGAAAGAGTTCCACTGTCCTACAGCTGCGAAAATAGCTATTGTGGCAAGGATGGGCTTGATAACCGGAAGCATGACCTTGAAGAAAACAGTCAACGTTCCGGCACCGTCAATTTCGGCGGCTTCCTGTAGTTCCATCGGCACCGACTCTACGTAAGTTTTGCAGAGGATGATGTAGAACGGCTGAATGATAACCGGGAGAATATATACCCAGAAATTGTTTCTGAGGCCAATGTTTCCGTAGGTGATGTACAAAGGAATGATACCGGGGTTAAGGTACATCGTTATCATTACGAGCTTACGCCATACAGGACCGAGCCAAAGCGTCTTTCTTGTAAACATGTAACCGAGGAATGCGGCAACGATTACCGTAAGTGCTGTACCGACAAGGGTACGTTCCACAGAAACTTTTGCTGCCGTCAGGAGACCTTTGAGCTGGAAAACCTGTATATAGTTTGTAAAGTGCACCTCCATGGGGTAAAGAATGACCTTTCCTCTCTGGCTGAGGTCATTGTTACTTATGGAGTTGATTGCAATGTAGTAGAACGGGTAAAGACACACAAATGCGAAGAACGAATATACTACATACGTGAAAAAGCTTATTACGTGGTCACCGAACGAGGTTTTAATTTTCTTTGAATGTTTCGCCATGATGACCTCCTTAAATGTATCCTTCGCCTCTGACAAGCTTGGAAATCTTGTTTGTCAGGAAGAGGAGAACGACGCTGACTATACTCTTCAGCATACTGATGGCAACTGAGTACGAATAGCCGCCGCTACCCATTGCAAGTCCGTAGACGTAGAGGTCAAGCACCTGGATGTAATCCTTATTGAAGGAGTTTTCGAACATGTAATACTGCTCCATTCCGTTTGAAAGGAAACTTGCAATATTCATCATGACAATTACGAAGTATGTCGGCAAAATGCTGGGAATGGTAATGTGTCTGATGACCTTCATACGTGAAGCGCCATCAACCTTGGCAGCTTCAATGAGCTGATCATCGATTCCGCTTATTGCGGCAAGATACATGATTGCAGCCCACCCTGCGTTTTTCCATGTGAGCCAGAGCCACATTTTGAACCATACGTGATCACCTGACTGAAGGAAATTTGTAGGCTCCGAGAGCCAGCCCATCTGCTGTCCGATAACACTGATGGGGCCTGTGGAGTTGAATACGCAGAAAGCAATTGCGTAAACAAGAACCCAGCTTATGAAGTTCGGAAGAGTGGTAACTGTCTGAACGAACTTTCTGAAAGGCTTGCATTTGATTTCGTTAAGAAATACCGCAAAAATCATCGGGAACCATGAGAACAAGAGACTGATTCCGCTCATTGCAAAAGTATTACGAAGTACACCAAGGACTTTCTTCAGCTTAACGTCCGTGCTGACCATATCGATGAAATGCTTAAATCCGACGAAGTCTTCCATTGAAAGCTTCTTCGGAGGTCTGTATTCGAAGAAAGCGTATGCCCATCCGTAAAGAGGATAGTAAGCAAAAACAAGAACGAGAATGATGAATGGAAGGATCATCAGGAATTCTTTATAGCCTCTGATTTTCCTGTAATTTTTTCTTTTTGTTACGGCTGTTTCTTTTGCCATAGCGTTCCCCCTGTTTGTTTACGAAACAAGTAAATCGTTTTACCTTTGCATTTATCCTATAACCGTTTGTGCAATTCGTCAAGTATTTTTTTAGTTTTCATTAAGATTTTGTTTATAATGCACAAATTTTTCGCTACGAAATCGTTTTCGCAACAATAAAAAACGTAAAATATGACATTTTAGTAAATCGGTTGACAAAACAAATCAAGAAGAAAATCGCATTTTCTTGACATTGCTTGTAAAACCAAGTATAATACGCACTCGAGGCTCCGGCCTCACGAAGCGGAAGCTCTTGAACCGTGTCAGGTCAGGAATGAAGCAGCACTAAGGGATGCCTTCCGTATGTCGTGAGTAAACCGGGGTCTCCTTGTTTTTGTCATCCAAGCGCCTAAGCGTCATCCTGCAGGCGTCCCTGCTTCGCAGGGCGCGTAATAAAATTAAGCCTCGTGATTGGAAGCAAGCTTCCATCACGGGGCTTAAATT
>JAZLLG010000026.1:0-5540 GCA_045598045.1 Lachnospiraceae bacterium
CCCCGTCCCCCAGTATCATCATCCCCGTCCCCCGGTATCATTTTTCAAGAAAATGCTTCTTAATTGCGTTGAAGGTTACATCGCTAATATCATGCTCGATTTTACAAGCGTCGTTTACCGCGGTTTCCTTGTCAACACCAAGCTCAATAAGGACAGAGGAAAGAAGTGTGTGACGTTCGTACATTTTGGAGGCTATTTCCCTGCCTGAATCTGTCAGGCAAAGAGAGCCGTCACCATTGACTTCGATGTAGCCGCCGCTTTTCAGCAGACTGACGGCGCGGCTTACGCTTGGCTTCGAGTAGCCCATATACTCGGCAACATCAAGAGAGCGAACTTTTTCGCTCGATTGTGAAAGAATCCATATGGTTTCAAGATACATTTCGCCTGATTCCTGCATTGCCAAACCTCCGACATAATAGCCAAACAATGTATTGATTAATCTACATTATATCAGATTAAATGGTGCTTGACAATCCGGTTAGCCTATGCTAACATAACGACGGTTAGCGAAAGCTAACTGATTTGATGGGAAAACGGTTAGTCTATGCTAACCGACGAGGTAACAGAATGATTATCTTTACAAAGGGTGATTTTGCTACAATCGCTGTTGTTATTGTTATTGCTCTTCTTGCGATTGCAAGCATCGTGTATATTTTCAAAAATCGTAAAAACGGAAAAAACGGCTGCAACGGATGTTGTTCCTGTTGCAGCGGCTGTGGGACATGTTATAAAGACAGTCGAAAATAAAAATTGACGAAAACATTGATTTTACCGGAGGACTTATGACACTTAAAGAGTTAAAAATCGGAAGCAGTGCGGTGATTGATTCTGTCGGCGGAGAGGGAGCTTTACGCCAACATTTTCTTGATATGGGCCTGATTCCCGGTGTTGATGTTACGATGGTTAAGCATGCACCTATGGGCGACCCGGTTGAAGTTAAGATTCATGGTTATGAACTTACTCTTCGTCTTGCTGATGCGAATGAGATTGGGATTCATGAGATTGAAGATAACGAAAGAGCCGCGGATCCTGTTTTCAAGGAGCACAGATTTATTGAGCATCCCGGACATGGTGAGGGAGGAAAGTATCACGTTAAAGCCACTGAAAATGCCGTTTCGGAAGATACAATACTTACCTTTGCACTTGCAGGAAATCAAAATTGCGGTAAAACGACCTTGTTTAACCAGCTTACGGGCTCGAACCAGCATGTCGGTAATTTTCCCGGGGTTACCGTAGATAAAAAGAGCGGAGCTATTAAAGGCCTTGAAAAGACAGAAATTACCGACCTACCCGGTATATATTCACTTTCTCCGTACACAAGTGAAGAAATTGTAACACGTGAATTTATTATCAACGAGAAACCGTACGGAATAATCAACATCGTTGATGCAACAAATATTGAAAGAAATCTTTATCTTACAATGCAGCTTATGGAGCTGGAAGTGCCTATGGTTTTGGCGCTCAATATGATGGATGAAGTACATAAAAACGGTGGTTCCATTCGAGTAAATGATGTCGAGGCTGCTCTTGGAATTCCGGTTGTTCCTGTATCTGCTGCGAAGAATGAAGGAGTTGATGAGCTAATAAGCCATGCGGTGCATGTAGCGAAGTATCAGGAACGTCCCGGACGTACTGATTTTTGTGACATCAACGATCATGGCGGGGCCGTCCACAGGGCGTTACATGGCATTATCCATCTTGTGGAAGACCATGCGAAAGCAGCCGGCATTCCGGTCAGATTTGCCGCTACCAAACTTGTGGAAGGCGACGAGAGAATACTTAACGCTCTTAAGCTTGATGAAAACGAGAGAGAAATGCTTGAGCATATTATCGTTCAAATGGAGCAGGAGCGTGGACTTGATCGTGCAGCAGCCATTGCCGATATGCGCTTTACATTCATAAGTAAACTTGTTGAGCGTTCCGTAATTAAGCCGAAAGAGAGTAAGGAACACGAAAGAAGCGCAAAGATAGATAAGCTTCTCACAGGAAGGTTTACAGGCATTCCGGCATTTATCATTATTATGTCACTAGTTTTCTGGCTTACCTTCGGTGTCATCGGGGCAGGCTTACAGAAACTTTTGGACATGGGAATAGACGCACTCGGTGCACTTGTTGACAGGGGACTGACAGCGGTAAATATTAATGCTGCGGTGCATTCGCTTGTTATCGACGGAATATTTAACGGTGTCGGAAGCGTTTTGAGCTTTCTGCCTGTTATTGTAACACTTTTCTTTTTTATGTCACTCCTGGAGGATTCGGGTTACATTGCCAGAGTTGCATTTATCATGGATAAACTGTTAAGAAAAATCGGCCTTTCCGGACGAAGCATCGTTCCGATGCTTATAGGATTCGGCTGCTCGGTGCCTGCCGTTATGGCATCGAGAACCTTACCGTCCGAAAGAGACCGTAAGATGACCATTTTGTTAACTCCGTTTATGAGCTGCTCGGCAAAAATGCCTATATACGCGTTTTTTGCGCATGCATTTTTTCCGAATTATTCAGCTTTGGTTATGATTGGTCTATATTTTACAGGTATTATTTTAGGTGTTGTTTTTGCTTTATTTCTTAAGAAGACAAAGTTTAAAGGCGAAGCTGTTCCGTTTGTTATGGAACTGCCAAATTACAGGCTTCCCGGCTGGAAGAATACTATGCAGCTTCTCTGGGAAAAAGCAAAGGATTTTCTGCAAAAGGCGTTTACATTAATCTTCGTTGCAACGATAATTATCTGGTGCCTCCAGACATTCAATCTGAGGCTTATGGTTGTTGAAAACTCCTCGGAATCGATTTTGGCTGGCATTGCAGGGCTCATTTCGCCTATATTTAAGCCGCTCGGCTTTGGAGATTGGAGAGTCTCCACGGCGCTTATTTCAGGTTTTATGGCCAAAGAAAGCGTTGTGTCCACAATAACGGTTCTGTTTGGCTCAACAGAGGCGGTTCTTGCTGCTTTTGATGTTGCAACGGTTTTGCCGCTTCTTGTATTCTGTCTGCTTTACACACCTTGTATTGCGGCAATCGCCGCCGTAAAGCGTGAGCTTGGCCTTAAATGGGCTTTGGCAATGGTGGTTGGGCAGTGCTGCATAGCTTGGCTCGCGGCAGCCGTTGTAAGACTTATTTTAATCCTTTGAACATAAGGTCGCTGCAGATTCGTGCAATAAGGTGATGATCGGTTTTCATATCGTCAAGAATCCACTGGGTAAGGATTGAGTAAAGGCAGCCTGCAAGGTAGACGTTGCGCATATAAAGCTCCTCGTCCTTTCCCTGATTCGCACGATCCAAACCAAGTATAAACTTGCGGAGAATCATGTCTCCGAAGCCTGCATCGAGAAGAAGCTTGTAATCATCGGCGGCGGCGCGGGTCATTTCAAGAAGAAGAACCCAGGCATCCAAACCGTCCGTACCTGCATCAAACTGGCTTACAACGCATACAGTACGGAAAATGAAACGTTCAAGAAAATTGTCGAGTATTGCTTCTTTGGAATCATAATTACGATAATATGAAATTCGTGAAACCTTTGCACGCTTAATGATTTCAGTGATGGTAATATCATCGAAAGGCTTTTCGCGCATAAGTAAGAGAAGAGCGGATTCAATGCCTTCGTGAACGGCATCATTTGCTTTTTTATTGGACATGTGACGCATGTCCTTTTTTGTTGGTTCGTTAATGGGTTTCATACAGTGACCTCCGGAGTAAGAACGCGATGGGAACAAGGAAATTCAAGCAGAATGATTAGCACTGATTCAGATGAAACAAATGTTACACTAGTAAGATATCACATCACCTGAAAAGTGCAAAGAGATGGGGAAAAATATCCCCACCCAATGTGATAAGCTTGCAATGTAAACAACATAAATCAGCCGGTTCGCAAGGAGGAAACACTATGAAAGGGTATGCAATTTCTGACGGATATATGGGGTATGTAAACGGAGAATACAGGCTTTTCGCCACAGAAGACGATTACGAAGAATTCATGGAAGATGAAGAATAAGTTTTTTTCCTCATATATGTCATTTACAAAGCATGTATGATATACTGTCACAGTAGCTGTTAACCGTACATACATGATGTAACGTAAGGGGGAGAAAAATGAGAGGAAGAATTGAAAAAATAACCGCAAAGGAAATTGCTTCGGAGATGAAAATCGGCTGGAATCTCGGTAATACGCTTGATGCGGTGGATATGAATCTCTCGTACAACGATGATCCGATCAGGTTCGAGACATCCTGGCATAATGTCGTTACTACGCCAGAAATAATGAAAACGGTTGTTGATGCCGGATTTAATGTTATCCGTATTCCTGTTTCATGGGGACAGCATATGGATTTTGAACATGATTACAAGGTGAATGAAGCGTGGATGAACAAGGTAAAGGAAGTTGTCGACTACGCCTACAAGCTCGGGGCCTACGTTGTGCTTAACACTCATCACGATGCAATGTGGCTTAATACATACGAAGAAAACTATGAAAAAGGTGCAAAGGCTTTTGCAGCATTGTGGAGTCAGATTGCTGATGCTTTTGCGGATTATGACGAGCACCTTATCTTTGAGGGAATGAATGAACTTCGCTATCCCAAATCAGACATAGAGTGGATAGGGGACGAACATGGATATGATGTTGTCAACCGCTACAATGAGCTTTTCGTAAGAACAATACGTGAAAGAGATGACGCAAATAAGTTCAGAATCCTCGTTATTTCGACATATTGCGGGGCTCAGCGCGATGCAGTGCTTAAGGATTATGCTGTCCCTCTCACAGACGGTAAAAAAGACGAGAAGCTTATGGTGGCAGTGCATTGCTACGACCCGGAGCCGTTTGCTCTTCAGCAAAAAGGGACCGGTATTTGGACAGAAGCAGACAGCGCACCGATAGATGCTGTGTTCGAAAGAATAAGCAATTATCTCGCTCCTTTCGATATCCCTGTGCTTCTTGATGAATTTGCGGCTCTTAAGCGCAGCAATCCGGAGAATGACGAATGCCGTGTGGCATGGGCAAAGCATTTCTTAAACAAGGCAAAGGAAGGAAACGTCATTTGCTGCTGGTGGGACAACGGTAATTTGTTCCCGGACTGGGGCAGCATGGGCATTCTTGACAGACGCACACTTGAATGGAGATGGCCGGAGCTTGTGGATGCACTTACCAAGGCCGGTACGGAGAAATAGAGGAAGTATGGTTATTGTTGTCAGCGCCTGTCTGCTTGGCAGGAATTGTAAATATAACGGTGGTAATAATTTTAATCAAAAAATAGTTGATTTCTGCAAGGGACATGAAGTGATTGAGGTTTGTCCGGAAGTCGAAGGAGGACTCCCGACGCCAAGGGTACCTTCCGAAATCGTAAATGGTGTTGTAATCAATAAAAACGGCATCAGTGTTGATGCGGAGTATCATGCAGGGACAGAGGCAATACTAAAAAGAATTGCAGACAGAAAACCGGATTTGGCAATACTGCAGTCGCGAAGCCCTTCCTGTGGTTCAAAACAGGTCTATGACGGCACATTTACCGGGACTCTGGTCGAAGGACAAGGTATCTTTGCAAGGGAAATT
>JAZLLG010000027.1:0-33666 GCA_045598045.1 Lachnospiraceae bacterium
AGAAGAAGCCATCAACCGATTATTTACAAAACTACTGCGCATACATTGCGAAAAAAAAGCAGTGCACATATGTGCAGTGCTTTTCAAAATCGGAGTGGCAAGATTCGAACTTGCGACTTCCACCTCCCTAAGATGGCGCTCTAGCCAAACTGAGCCACACCCCGATTTGTTCGGGAATTTCCAAACGCAAGCGTTATTATACCTCGGTAAAATCCCCTTGTCAACATAAATTTTTTATATTTTCAAAACAATTTTGCAAGCCTGTTTTTAACGTGTTCAATTCATCTATCTGAACAAATCCGTACCCGGCTGCTGTTCAAGAAGTATAGTGAAAGGACCGTCATTCAGCAGTTCCACTTTCATCTCTGCCCCGAACTCGCCGTGCTGAACAACAGGCACAAGCTTCGCACATTCGGAAAGCATGTATTCGTAAAGCTCATTTGCCATATCGGGTGCCCCCGCATCGGTAAAAGAAGGCCTGTTGCCGTGAGAACAGTTTGCATAAAGGGTAAACTGTGAAACAATAAGAAGCTCCCCGTTTACATCTTTAATGGAAAGGTTTGTTTTACCGTCCGCATCGTCGAAAATGCGAAGTCCGATAAGCTTCTTAACAAACTTGTCCACTGTTTCTTTTGTATCGTCATGGCCGACGCCCATAAACACAAGAAGTCCATGACCAATCTGTCCGGTGATGCGCTCTCCTACTTTTACGGATGCATTTAAAACACGCTGAATCACAAGTCTCATTGAGCATTTACCTCTGCATTTACGGCCTTTTCAAGCTTTTCTATCATCTCGTCAACGTGCTTCTTTTCTATAATAAGAGGGGGTAAGAAACGGATTACGTTCTTCCCTGCCGCAATCGTGATGAGACCGAAGTCCATAACACGTTTTGCGATGCCGTGCACGTCAAAAGTAAACTCAAGGCCCTGCATCATCTTTACGCCTCTGTGTTCAACTACGATGTCTTTGTGAGCCTCGGCAAAAGCATCAAGCTTTTCGAAAAGATAATCACCTACGATTTTAACGTTTTCAAGGATTTTCTTTTCTTCGAAAATGTCGAATACCTTACCCGCCGCTGCGCAAACGAGAGGGTTTCCGCCATAAGTTGAACCGTGGTCGCCCGGAACCATTGCCGCAGCGACTTCTTCTTTTGCCGCAAACGCTCCGATGGGCACTCCGCTGCCAAGACCTTTGGCAGATGTCATAATATCAGGCATAACTCCATAAGTCTGATATGCAAACATATCTCCGGAACGTCCCATGCCGCACTGTACTTCATCGAGAATAAGAAGAATTCCCTTTTCATCGCACAGCTTGCGTACGCCATTTATGAATTCGGGAGTCGAAGGATGAATTCCGCCTTCACCCTGGACGGTTTCCATTATGACCGCTGCCGTTTTATCCGTCACAAGCGCTTTCACGCTTTCAAGGTTGTTAAACTCAGCAAACTTAACGTTCCCGATAAGCGGCTCAAAAGGAATTCTGTACGACTCTGTACCCGTCACCGTAACCGCCCCCATGGAACGACCATGGAAAGAATGATTCATGGCGATAATTTCGCTGTCGGCAACGCCATGCTTGTTGTAGTAGTACTTTCTGGCAAGCTTTAACGCCCCTTCAATGGCTTCCGTACCGCTGTTTGTAAAGAACACACGGTCCATGCCCGATGCTTTTGTAAACTTTTCCGCTGCCAGCATGGATGCTTCGCAGTAATAGTAATTGGAAGTATGCGTAAGCTTGGAAAGCTGAGCGGTAATTGCTCCGTTTAAGTCCGCATTGTTGTAACCAAGCGCAAAAACGCCGATACCCGCAGCAAAATCAAGATACTGCTTACCGTCGTTGTCATACAAATAAACTCCGTCTCCTCTGTCGAGGACAAGATTGTAACGGCCGTATGTGTGCATCAGCACGTTTTCCGCTCTTTCAATGATTTCTTCAGTCTTCATAATGTCTCCGATGTAATGCCCTATTTGTAAAGAGCCGTTCCGATACCTTTATCGGTAAAGAATTCAAGAAGAAGACAATGTGCCATTCTTCCGTCAAGAATATGAACACTTCCTACGCCCTCTTCAATAGCATCTATGCAGTTATTGATTTTCGGAAGCATACCGCCGCCGATGTTTCCTTTTTTAACAAGTTCCAAAGCTTCCTTTGTGGAAAGTCTTGAAATGAGAGTCGTCTTATCTTTAGGGTCGAGACATACGCCTTCAATATCGGTAAGGAATGTAAGCTTTTCGGCTCCAAGTGCCTTGGCAATGGCACACGCAGCGTCATCGGCGTTGATATTGTATGCAAGGAAATCATCATCCATACCGATGGGTGCGATAACCGGCACGAAGTCCTGCTCGATAAGTGATGTGAGAAGAGAAGTATTTACATAGTCAACATCACCTACAAAGCCGATGTCCTGTCCGTCAACCGTAGCACGCTGAACGTGAAGAGTAAGCCCGTCCTTACCGCATATGCCGACAGATTTGATACCGATTTGTTCCATCATCTGTACAAGATTTTTGTTAACCTTGTTAAGCACCATCTCGGCTACTTCCATCGTTTCGGCATCCGTAACTCGCTTGCCTGCCACGAACACGGGTTCCTTGCCGAGAAGTCCAACCCACTTTGAAATTTCCTTGCCGCCGCCATGCACAATGACCGGCTTCATTCCGACAAGCTTAAGGAGAGCCACGTCCTTAATGACGTTCTTTTGAATTTCGGGATCGACCATAGCCGAGCCACCGTACTTAACTACGACAATTTTGCCGTTGAATTTTTGAATGTAGGGAAGTGCCTCGATAAGCACATCCGCCTGACTGTTTCCCGAATAGTAAGTATATTCCATCTTCAGCTCCTGTAATCAGCGTTAATTTTAACGTAATCATATGTAAGATCGCATCCCCAGGCCGTTGCCTCCGCACTGCCTTCCTTCATGTCGCATGTTGCGGTGACCTCTTTGCCGGAAAGAATCTTTGTTGCCTGTTCTTCGTCAAAGTCCGTAGGAACACCGTTTGAAACGAGCTGAGAAGAACCAAATTCGGAAGAAATCGTAATGTCGACGTTATAAGGATCGAAGTCCACTCCCGAATAACCGAGTGCGCACATAATTCGTCCGACATTTGCGTCGTTACCGTAAACAGCTGCCTTTGTGAGGCTTGACTTTATTACGGAAAGAGCCAGTGTTTTTGCTTTTGCGGTGTCTTTCACATTAATAACTTTTACTTCGAAAAGCTTCGTTGCGCCTTCACCGTCGGCAGCAATATTCTTTGCCATGAAAAGCGTTACTCCGCGGAGAGCCTCTTTAAATGTAGCGTATTCCGCACTGTTTTCATCATCAATGACAGGGTTTCCGGCAAGTCCGTTGGCAAGAAGCATAACGGAGTCATTCGTGGATGTATCGCCGTCAACGGAAACCATGTTGAAGGTGTCTTCGATGTCCTCACGAAGTGCTTTAAGCATAAGCTTTTTATCGATGCAGCAGTCCGTGGTAAGGAAAGCAAGCATAGTGCACATATTGGGATGAATCATACCCGAACCCTTGCACATTCCGCCGAGGACGCACGTCTTTCCGCCGATTTCGAACGAAAAAGCAATTTCCTTGTTCTTCGTATCTGTTGTCATAATAGCCTTTGAAGCTTCTGTTCCCGCTTCAAGAGAGGAATCAAGTTTTCCGGCCAAAGCCTCTGTTCCCGCCACGATTTTGTCAATGGGAAGCTGCTTTCCGATAACACCCGTGGAAGCAACAAGAACCTCGGATTTTTCAAGTCCGAGTGCAGCCTTTGCCGCATCGCTTGTCTTTTTGCAGTAGCCGAAGCCTTCTTCGCCCGTGCATGCATTTGCAATACCCGCGTTGATAACGATGGCCTGAACCTTCTTTTCACCATCGGTAAGTTCTCTGTCCCAGAGAACGGGTGCTGCCTTGACTACGTTCTTCGTGTATGTTCCTGCCGTTACGCAAGGCTCTGAAGAATAAACCATAGCCATGTCTGTTCTGTCCTTGTACTTAATGCCTGCTGCCGTGCATGCTGCACAGAAGCCCTTTGCCGCGGTAACACCGCCTTTGATTTGTGTAATCATTTTACGCTCCTAATCAGCCAATTCATTAAAGGCTGTAATGTTTTTCTCATTCAGTACAAAATCGTAATAATTAATATCTTCTCTTTCTTTCCATCCTACCCGTTTCCAGAAAGCATTACCGCCTTCATTGGTGCGGAACGCAAGAAGAGCTACCTTATTTATGCCTTCCTCACTGAGCATATTCATGGCCCTGACAACCATATCCTTACCGATGCCTTTACGCCGCATATCCCTGCGTACGCAAACATGATAAAGATACCCGGTTCTGCCGTCATGTCCACAAAGAACAGCTCCTACAATTTCGTTGTTTACGATAGCTACGACACTCGTTGTGGGATTTCTTTTGATGAACTTGATTACTCCTTCACGTGAGTCGTCTATGCTTCTTAAACCAAAGCCTTCAATTGTTTTCCAAAGCGCATATACATTGTCATAGTCCGACGCATGCATGGCGCGGATAATCACTCTTTCTTCCATTACAGTACAAGTCCTTTATCTTCTTCGCATCCCATAACAATGTTCAGGCACTGCACTGCCGCGCCGGAAGCACCTTTTCCAAGATTGTCAAACTGTGAGTTAAGGAGAATTCTGTCATCGTTGCCGGTAACAAAAATCCTTATACCGTCCCAGCCGCTTACGTTGTTGCCGCCGAGGAAGCCTCTTGTATCCGCTTCGCTGCCGAGAGGCATAACCTTAACAAACTTTTCGTCTTTATAATATTCACTGAAAAACTTATGGACAGATTCGAGAGTCTGTTTTCCTTCGAGCATGTCCGTAAAGAGAGGAACCGATGTAAGCATGCCGCTGTAGTAATCGGACACTATCGGTGTAAACAGCGGTGTCCTTGTGAGCCCGCATATTGCCTGCATTTCCTTGAGATGCTTGTGAGTCTGGCCAAGTGCATACTCACGGGGCGAATCAAGCTCCCCGTCTCTGTCGGGGCCTTCGTACTCCGCAATCATCTTTTTGCCTCCGCCGCTGTAACCCGTAAGTGAAAAGCTGCTTATCGGATAGTCCTTCGGAAGTATTCCTCCCGCGGTAAGCGGATAAACAAGTGTAATGAAACCGGTTGCATGACAGCCCGGAACAGCAATTCGCCTGCTGTTTTTTATTTTATTTCTGAAGTCCTTTGAAAGCTCGGGGTATCCGTAAGCCCAGTCCGGATTGGTTCTGTGAGCGGTGGATGTGTCGATAATTACCACCTTCTCATTTTCACACAGCTCAACCGCCTCTTTTGCGGCTGCATCCGGAAGGCAAAGGAACGTTATGTCCGATGCATTAATGTACTTTTTTATCTCTTCGGGATCCTTACGGAGCTCTGACGGGATTTTCAAAAGCTCAATGTCATCACGGTTTGCAAAACGTTCGTTTATGCGGAGACCTGTGGTGCCTTCACTACCGTCAATAAAAACCTTTGTTTTCATTACTGTCTGCCTCTCATCTGTCAACTTTTACAATGTATGTTTCATAACCGAAATCATGCTTTGTATCCGCATCGAATACCACTGTTCCAAGGCTCTTGAGGAGTTCATGGTTTGTGTCGATAACGGTTGCATAACGGTTTTTCACATAATGATGATTTTCATCCGGTTCGCCGGATTCCGTACCGTTTACAGTCTCGGTATGACCGACGTAGATGTACTTTATGTCATATTTTTCAATAAGTCTTCTTACTTCCGCCTCGTCATCGGAGGTGTAAATCGTCACAACATCACTCGGTGAAGACTGGAAGTAAAGACGTTCCTTAACACAGTCGGGGAATTCAAGTGTTCCTTTGTTTCTCCAGAGCCATTCATGATATGCCCAGCCGCATACGGTCGGACGTCCGGTCCATGCCGAAATGAACGCATACCCCGCATAGCTCGTGGAACCCATCTGAAGAACGACATCTCCTCCGTCGGTGTTGTCCAAAACCCAACGTACCGCAGAAGCTTCAGCCTCCGAAACGTCATCCGTATAGCCAAGAGTGTTGTAAGAATCAAGTGTTCTTTCGTACTGGTCACGAGTAAGCTCGTAAGGCTTTGAAAGGTCGCCCGTGTAGGCGTTTATTGCCTCATCAAAATAATTGAATGTCCAAAGCAGGAAGAAGAGCCCCACAAAAGAAAGAACACGCTGAGTCGTTTTTTCTGCCATGCCGATAAATCTGACAAATGTATAGCTCATTACAATGCCCAACAGCATAAATGCCTGATAAGCCAGCTTGAACATTGTATTTGTACGCATATACGCACCGCCGTAAATGTCACGGACATATATAATCTCAGGAACAAGGATAAGTCCCATTGCGCATGCGGCAAGCGTCAATATGAAAAGATCGGAAAACTCCACTCTGTAAATGAATGAGAAAAGATGATTTACTTCCTTATTCTTCGTGAATATATACTCATTTTCACTCGGATTAAACTTGATGATTTCACCCTTTTTAGGTTTTCTGAGCCCGAGACTTGCAAGACGCTCCTTGTAGCTGTTAATGGCAACAACGAAAAGCCCGATTGCGGTTGCCACCGGAAGTGCCCAAAGAACAGCGAGCTCGTAAGGGTTCGAATGAGTACGGCATATGCCTATACCCGCTGAAGGTGAATCAAAGTTCATATTGAACGGGAATGAAATGATTGCACCGATGATGATGCACTCTGCCGCATGGATACCTGTCACAAAGAAGGTCTCCTTCTTAAAGCCCGTAACAATTGCATTCGAGAACATCAGCATGCCGCCGGCAACTACGAAGTAAATGAAGAAATCCCAGTAGTTGGCGGTTTTGATGATGCCGATCATAAAGGATGCAGCAAGAATCTCAGGAGCAAGAGCTTCTTTTACATAATTAAGCTTTTCGAATTCAGCCTTCTCTCTCGCTTTTTCCATTCTCTCTTTGCGGTTAAGGAGGAATGCAAAGAGAATCGGTACTATGGTAAACACGAAGATAATGTCCGTAACGTGTGCGTGAAGGTCACCAAGTACGAAGGAATAACAGGGGAACTCGTGAATAAGTGTGCCTTCGTTTCCCTGATAATTGTCAGTGATAAAACGTGTCGCATCCGGGAACCAGTAGCTTTTAACTTCTTTGTGCGTAATCTTTTCGAGGAAAGGATATATCTTTGCATAAAGAACATATTGCATATTTCCGGCTGCAAAAACGGCAAGACCTGCAAGCATACCTGCCGAATGCATCATTACGTTAATCTTTAATGCGCTCGTACGCTTCGCTTTTGAATTCTTGGCAAGCCTTCTCTTGTCATACTCTTCGGCAGAATATACCATAAGTTCAGCAGTAAGCTGATATACCTGAATAAAGCCAAGAGCAGCCAGTGTCATAAGCCCAAGATTGTAAGCGTATCCGGCATGAGTATTGCAAAGCCTTGCAATGTATCCGACAACGTAGATTCCGTAATAGTAGTAGTTAATGGGTTCACCCGAGAACCACATATCCTCCGCCGGAAGATACTCTGCATTAAGAACGGAAGCCAGGAAACCGAAATCCATATATTTCTCCGTGTCCGGTGTAATGGTGACGCGGAAGGAACGCATATAGCATGCCCCCATAAAAACGAGTAGGAACAGCGATTCGTAAAAAATCATATATGCGACTTTGTTTGTATCAATGCTTTCGAAAGGTTTCTTTCCCGATTTCTTCGAGAAAAAGATATACAGGAAATATGCAATGACCGCACATACAACAAGAGTAATAATTGTATTCAATGATGTGAACTTCTGAAGCTTAAAGGTCGAAAGAGTCCAAACCACCCAGGAGCCTATTGCAATACCGAGCCCCTTCGAAAGGACATAACCACCGTCCTTAAATCTTCCTCCGATCAGATGGGCAACCGGGAAGAATGCAACACCGACTGCCAAAATCGCAGCCCACCACTTCATTACAATGCCAAAGTCTTCATGAAGATACCTGTTTCCAATGACAAGTGCAAAAAGCGTTATAAAAAATACAATAATCAGCGAAACTATCGGAAAGCCCTCTTCACGTTTATTTATTGAGTTTTCCTTTACCTTAGTTGAATGAGACATAGCCACCTCTAAAACGATATTTTAAGAATGTACACCAAAATGTATAATTATGCAAGGAATATTTGTATTTTTTTCAATTCCTGGAATATTCTTGCGATGGGGAACCCGACGATATTGTAGTAATCGCCCTCGATTCGCTGGATGTAAGGAGCGAAAAGGCCCTGTATTGCATAGGCTCCGGCTTTGTCCATAGGTTCTCCGGTTCCTATGTAATTAACGATTTCCGAATCAAGCATAGGATAAACATAAACCTTCGTGCACTCTGCGAACTGCACTTCCTCATTCATACCGTTTCGACGGATTTTAACCGTAACACCGGTAAATACTTCGTGTGCGCGTCCCGCAAGGCTGTGAAGCATTCTTGCCGCATCCCCCGCATCCTTGGGTTTTCCGAGAATTTTACCGTCGCAAGAAACAACAGTGTCCGCACCGATAACCATAAAATCGTCCTGTTCATTATCTTTGACTTCATCAAATACAGCCTGTGCTTTCATTGAAGACAGTTCTTTAACTACGTCCTCAGGCACATCGCTTGTAATGATTTCTTCCTTATCGGAAACAATAACCTTAAAGTCAACGCCAAGCTTTCCAAGTATTTCGCGGCGCCTCGGCGACCCTGATGCAAGAATGGTTTTCATGTTTTTTCCTCCTTATTCACATATACAAAGCCATAACTTCTCAAAATATATATTATAATATTTACCTTATAAAAAGGCAAGTTTGAAACATAGAACTATTTCAACCGTCCAAAAATCAATTTTCGAATTTTTTTCAAAAAAGCTTGCATAATTATAAATTTTGGAGTATAGTACGAGCATTAAATTTTCACGAACAAAATCTTTCATAATAAAAGGAGAAAAACCATGGCAAAAGAGAAAGTTATTCTTGCATATTCAGGCGGTCTTGATACAACAGCTATCATCCCGTGGCTCAAGGAGAATTACGATTACGACGTAGTCTGTTGCTGTATCGACGTAGGTCAGGGCAACGAGCTTGACGGTCTCGAAGAAAGAGCAAAGTATTCAGGCGCAGAAAAGCTTTACATTCTTGACGTTGTTGATGAATTCATCGACGATTACGCAGTTCCCTGTGTAAAGGCAGGCGCAGTTTACGAGAACAAGTACCTTCTCGGTACATCCATGGCAAGACCTCTCATTGCAAAGAAGCTTGTTGAAATTGCACGTAAGGAAGGTGCTACAGCCATTTGCCACGGCGCAACAGGTAAGGGTAACGACCAGATTCGTTTCGAGCTCGGCATCAAGGCACTTGCTCCCGATTTAAAGGTAATTGCTCCCTGGAGACTCACGGACACATGGAAAATGCAGTCCCGTGAAGACGAAATTGAATACTGCAAGCAGCACGGCATCGAGCTTCCTTTCGATGCAAGCCACTCCTACTCCCGTGACCGTAACCTTTGGCACATTTCACACGAAGGTCTTGAGCTCGAGGATCCCAATAATGCTCCCAACTACGATCATCTTCTCGTTCTCGGCGTAAGCCCCGAAAAGGCTCCCGCTGAAGGCGAGACACTCTCTCTTACATTTGAGGCAGGCTGTCCCGTTGCATTAAACGGCGAAAAAATGAAAGCAAGCGATATTCTCAAAAAGCTCAACGCTCTCGGCGGCAAGCACGGCATCGGTATCGTAGACATCGTTGAGAACCGTGTTGTCGGCATGAAGTCACGTGGCGTATACGAAACACCCGGCGGAACAATCCTTATGGCAGCTCACGAGCAGCTTGAAGAGCTCATCCTTGACCGTGATACACTCACTTTCAAGAAGAACATGGGTAACAAGTTTGCAGATCTCGTTTACGAAGGAAAGTGGTTCACACCTCTTCGCGAAGCCATCTCCGCTTTCATCGACGTTACTCAGAAGTACGTTACAGGCGAAGTAAAGCTTAAGCTCTATAAAGGCAACATCATCAAGCAGGGCACACAGTCTCCTTACAGCCTCTACAACGAGTCCATCGCCAGCTTCACAACAGGCGACCTTTACGATCATCACGATGCAGAAGGCTTCATAAACCTCTTCGGACTTTCTCTCAAGGTTCGTGCAATGGTTATGGCCGACAAGCAGGATAAGTAATTCATATTAAAACAAACGCAGCGAAGCTTTTCAAAACTCCGCTGCTCTTTTTTTGTCCGAAAGGCTCTCTTTATTGCTTTTTTATTGTTTTTATTTCTTATAGGCTTTATAATCTTTCTTACTCACCTTATTAATTATCACATTTTTCATTTCTTACGCGCAAGGGGTTTCTTATGAGCAGCACCAATGACAAAATCAAAATCGTATGCATCGGCGATTCCATAACCGAAGGATTCGGCCTCGGAGACAATCCGTCCGTCTACTATCCAAGTGCAATGAATGATTATCTCGGAAAGAAATACGAAGTTTTTAACAAAGGTGTCACAAGCTCCTGCGTCATTAATCGTGAGCACGAAGGCCGTCCTTATGGTCTTCCGTATGCACGCCAGCCGAAGTATCACGAAGCAATTGAACTGAAGGGTGATATTTACATAATCATGCTCGGAACAAACGATGCTTCGGACGGTTACGACGGTGCAACAGGCAAAAAGGATCCTTATGCAAACATGATTAAGCAAAAAGCCTTCTTCGCCGCCGACTATCAGTCAATAATCACCGCCGTAAAGGAAGCAAATCCCGATGCCATTATTTTCCTTGTTGCTCCGATTCCCATACACAACTGTATCTGGCCGAAGCATCAGGAACGGTACCTCGTTAAGTATCTCCCGACAATTAAAAAGCTTGCCCAGGACAACGCCTGTGAGTTCATCGATCTCCATAAAGAGTTTGAGCTTTTCCCGGAAGATGTTTTCGAATCGCTTTATCAGCCCGACGGGCTCCATCCGAACATTACCGGAGCAAACGTCATCGCAAGCATCATAACAAGCTATCTCAAAAGAATATTGGCATAATTCGGAAGCCTTGAAAACAAGGCTTCTTTTTCATTTTTGTTTAAGGTGTAACACTTATGTAATATTAGTTGAACAATTCAACTTTACTGTGTATATTCGCATTCGTTGAAATAACCAACTAATTTTTGGAGGTATGAAAATGAAAAAGTATAACACACCTGAAATAATGGCATTGGAAATTGAAGAGACAGCATACGGATGGTTTTCACATACACCTGAAGGTGAGAATGACCCCATTGCCGATCCTTTCCACTTTAACCCCTTCGACAACCTTCGTGGTCAAAAGGGTGAAAACAAAGGTGATGACAAGGGCGACACATCCGCAGATGATTTATCCGGAGCCAACTAATAGCGTACCAAGCAGCAATCACTGCAAACAAGCTTTTTGAAACTCCATAGGCCATATTCCGGTTTTGTTATGAAATCGGAATAACGGCCTGGTTTTTGTATCATTTTTGTTATATGTGTTTCACTTGTGATATTTTTCTATACAAACATCATTTTCGGTTGTATTATGCGAAGCACAAAGCTTGAAACAAGCAAAATAAAAAGCATAAAACCTATGGAGGGATTTAAAATGAAGACATTTACAACACCTGAAATCGTATCATTAAACATCGAAGAGACAGCTAACGGCATATTCAAGTGCTTACCCGAAGGCGCTGACATTGATTGCTGCATCGGAGACTTCATTTACAACGAAATTATTGCCGGCGGCGAGCTCGAAGGAAACAAGGGCGACGAGGAAACTTCAACTGAAAAGATTTCAGGCTGCTAATACATTTTCAGAGCGATATCAAATAAGGACCTGTCCTGATGGGCAGGTCTTTTTTGTTGACAATTTTTCGTGAAGGATATAGCATATACCCATAAATATATCTCGAGGTAAAAAATGAGCGGAATATTCGGGCAAATAAGTTTATCAAAGCTGCAAAACAATCAAAACATTTTCAAAATGCGTCTTTGGAACAGTCTGTACGGAAGGAATGCCGAAGATATTTATTCTGACGAGCTTTTTTTTCTCGGTTGCTGTTATGACGGTGACATGGATATTGAAGGTTGTTCCCCGTCTCCGATTCTAAAGGAAGGCAGTTCCATTCTTGCCGTAATCGACGGAGTAGTATACAATCGCGAAAAACTGGCCGATGCGCTTAAAGAAAAAGGAATATCATTTGACTCCAAACCCGCCGACAATCTGCTTCTCTTTTCCTACATTAACGCCTTCGGCATTGATTCTTTAAAAAATGTCAATGGCGATTTTTCAGGTGTCATTTACGACACGTCAAAAAACAGTGTTGTTCTATTCAGGGATCACATGGGTGTACGCCCGTTATTCTACTACGCCAAAAATGGTCTTTTTGCATTCAGTACCGATATAAGAAGTCTTCTTTCCACCGACAATATCCCCGCTGAATTAAGCAAAAGCTGGTTATACAAAACAATTTGCGGCTTAAATCGTGTATGTAACAAAGAAACCGAATATGAAGATATTTATTGTGTTGTCCCTTCAACATACCTCACAATTGATCTGTCTTCGGAAATGCGCGTCAGCCAAAATGAATACTGGGCTCCTCGAAGAAAAAAAGTCCGTTTCAAAACAGAGCAGGAATATTTTGACAAGCTTCGTGAATTAATTACCGAAGCCATAAAAATCCGTGCAGAGCGCTGTCCCGGAAAAGTCGGTTCGGAATTATCCGGAGGGCTCGATTCCAGTGTAATCAGCATCATTCTCAACCGTCTCGGAGCAAACGCCGTTTACTATTCCTGGTCTCCATCCCCGGAGGTTCTTCCGTTAGTCAAGGACGACGAGCGACTTGATATTGCCGAGCTGTGCAAGCAGGAGAACATCACATGTAACTACGGTTCTACCAAATTAAGAATATACGAAGACAGTGACATTTTCAAAGAATCCCAGCGCCTGCTTGGCGATAATTTTGTCGGCAATAAGGGTATTATGTCCTACCTGTTTCCGCCGTACTGCAACACGGTTGTTCTGTGCGAAACTTCCAATTTCATGCGTGAGCATGGTGTAAAAATGGTCTTCACCGGACACGGCGGTGATGAAGGTGTCAGCCATCGCTGTGATCCTTACGAAATCTACTTTAACCACGAATACCTGTCTTTCTTCAAATATATGTGGAACAATACAAAAAGAAGTAATTTTGTAAGGCGTCTGGCTGCTTTTGTTCGCGATACCTCTAAGAAAATACATTCCTGCAAGAAGAACGCCGACATCAGAAAAGTCAGTCCTGTTTCCGAAGCAGATATCATTAATTCAGTTTTTGCAAAGGAGCAGGAACACACTACCGTCAATGTATTTGACTTTGCCTACTCTCCCGCTCATTATATAACCAATGGCGGAGTGCGACCTCGTTTTGACAACGTGGCTCTTTACGGAGCCTACAGCAATGTCCGTTACGTAGCTCCGTACCTGGATTACAATGTAATTGATTACGCCCTTTCCATCCCAAGGCATTTATACATTAAAGGAAGTCGTAAAAGGTACATATTCCGTGAAACATTTAAAAGCATTCTTCCGGAGTCAATATACCGTCTGCGCGTAAAAACCTCTGCCAGTATCGAGTCCATTGAATGCGAGAAGCCTGACTATTCCGATATTCTCAAAAAGGCAATTAAGAACAGCGACGAGTCCGTATGGGGGAAATATCTGGACTTTGACAAATTAAATGCTCTTTGTAAAAAGCCTGATGATAGCGAAGAAATTATAGAAATAAAGAAGGATGCCTATCACACACTTATTACTCTTGAAGCAGCAAGACAAATTCTTGATTCCATCAAGGCCCTTAAATTTTAACTTCATCCGAACAGTTTGAAAGCAAGCTCTCGTTTGGAGCTTCAAACCATTCACACAAAAAAGCTGGCCTCTTCGGTCAGCTTTTCCTTGTTTCCTTCATTTTCTTTCTTTTTCAAGTGCTTTTGCTCCCGCACATTTAACCGTTCCGTCATTTAAGAACGGACTGTAATAGCAGGCCGGCTTGCAGCTTAAACACCTTCCTGTCGGGCAGCCGTTCAGGGCATCATTTGCGAAGTTCGGATTCACAAGGAAACCACGGCCTACATCTATCATATCGATGTCAGTAAGCTCCAGAACGCCTCTTGCATCTTCGGCGCTCTTAATGCTGTCTACCGCAAAAACAGGCATGTCCGGAAGTTCCTTTTTCACCTGCATTGCTCCGTAAAAAGCTTCCTTGTAAGGGAAATCCGCAGGCTTTTCGGCTTTCATACCATCAAAGAAGCCGTATGACATATCAAGAAAATCACAAAAAGGTGCAATATCCTTTGCGTGACGTAATCCCGCTGCCAGGTCGGGTTCAAAAGCAGCAAGTCGTATTCCGACAACGAAATCCTTTCCGCAAGCCTCCCTGCAGGCTTTCAGCACTTCTTTGGCAAAAAGACTGTTTTCTTCGCAATATTCGTCAGTACGTTTATTAATGTTTTTATTGAAGAACTGTGAAAGCAGGTAGCTGTGGCATCCGTGAAGTTCAATGCCGTCAAGTCCGGCCTTCTGTGCGCGTAAGGCAGCCTTTACAAAGTCCTCCGTTGTTTCCTTTATGCGTTCCTTACTCATTTCGTGGCCGTGAATTTCAAACTCGCCATGCTTTATGAGGTAGTCGCTGCACGTTTCAGCTTCCTTGTCAATGCCGTTCACGCCTGCATGGAGAAGCTGTACAAAGAAGGGTGTTCCTTCGTTGTGCACTGCTTCGGCAAGTCTTTTAAATCCGTCAATCTGACCATCTTCCCAAAGGCCGAGATTTGATGCTGCCAGTCTGCTTCTCTGTGTAATTGCCGTAGCCTCGGCGATAATCAGGCCCGCACCGCCTTTCGCCATAGCTTTATAATGTTCCACGCTTTTTTCGGTTACAAGTCCTCTGTCGTCCGACCAGTGAAACATAACCATCGGCGGGACGCAAATACGGTTTTTCGTTTCAATATTTCCGATTTTTACTCTGTCTTCAAGCTTCTTCCCACTCATAAGCATCATACCTCTCCTATTATGATTAACCAACCCTATGGTTCATTTCCGTTTTATTATACATTTAGGACATCATGTAAGCAAGTCAACTTTTAAAACGAGGCATTTGCACTCCCGCTCCCCGGTATTTGGTCCGTTTTCAAGCTTTTTCGTCTTTTGGACCACAAATTTTTGCACCTTTTGGT
The DNA here is from genome assembly GCA_045598045.1 of Lachnospiraceae bacterium. Lineage (GTDB taxonomy): Bacteria > Bacillota > Clostridia > Lachnospirales > Lachnospiraceae > RGIG3528. Next base: position 15,206 of record JAZLLG010000027.1, read on the forward strand.
CCGAAATAAAAAGCAAGTCGAATTCCGGACCACAGCCCCGACTTTTCTATGGTCCTAAGCACTAAGCAAGTCGAATTCCGGACCATTTCCCCAACTTTTCTATGGTCCTAAACACTAGGCAAGTTGAATTCCGGACCATCTCCCCGACTTTTCTATGGTCCTAAACACTAGGCAAGTCGGATTCCGGACCACAGCCCCCCACTTACGAGTTCAACAGTCCGGTTCCCGCACGATAGTCGCTGACACTTTATGCATGAAAAAAGCAGCATCCGCAAGCCAACTTGCAGTGCCGCCTTTTTTCGTACATACGCCGACTACATCGGCTGTCATGTTATTAGTTGTTCGCACAAAGAACTTATTTTGCAATGGAATACATTTTATAAATGAGTACCCATTCATCATTTTTGGAATCATATTCAACGTTGACAATCATCTCAATGGGAATGCTCTGGTTATTGAGGTATGTGGTCAGCTTGTCAATAGAAGAAAATGTATGGAATGTGTAACGGGTCTGTAAAGTGTCTGCCATGGTAATACCTTTCTACGTTGTCTCACGTTCAATAATTTTGCCCTCGAACACAAGATGCTTGTGCTCCCCTTTGCCGTCAAGCACATCCATAAGAAGTGCACTTGTTTCAACGGCCATCTGCTCAATCGGCTGGGCAAGAGTCGATATGGCAGGAGTGTAATAACCGGTAAGTTCAATACCATCAAATCCGATAACCGAACACTGTTGCGGCACCTGAATCTTGTTCTCGGAAAGGCACCTTAGTGCTCCGACAGCCATAACGTCTGCAATAGCAAATATGGCATCAAACTCCACTCCGCTTTCCAAGAGTCTCTTGCAGGCAAGATATCCCGTTTCATAGCTGTACTCAGCGTTGTCATCCGAAAGATACATCACGAGCCTTTTATCAAAAGGAATCCCGGCTTCCGCAAGAGCTCTCTTGTAACCGCTGAGACGAAGCATTCCGACAGAAGTGTCGTTTTCCGCACCCGCAAAGATTGCTATGCGCTTTCTGCCTCTTGTAAGCAGGAAGCTTGTGACCTTCGCGCCTTCAAGCTCGTCATCTACGGAAACGGATGAATAATCCGCCGAATTGATGCCACGTATGGGCGCTGCGACCGTAGATACAACGTACGGAATCTTTATGCCTGCGAGACGTCTTCCGGAACGTGTAGCTATGCCTCCGAGGAAAATCAGTCCGCAAAGACGTTTTTCCTTTGCCAGTTCCATTGCAACGTCAGCTTCGTCTTCCGAAGGATCTACGTGCTGAAGCACCATGGTATATCCGTTTTCTATGATATCGGCTTCCATTATCTTTATCATAACATTAAAGAACGGGTTTGTCATTCCTTTTACAAGAACTGCTATAGCTTTTCCGCCGCTTCGCTTAAGATTTCTTGCACTGTTGTTCGGAACATAACCCAGTTCCTCAATCTTGCTTAAAATTAAAGCCTTCTTTTCTTCACTTATATTTGGGTGATTGTTGATGGCACGCGATACTGTGCTTACCCCTACGCCGCACGCCTTTGCAACTTCACGTATTGTGATACTCTCCATAAGTCACCTTTCGGTTTCCATAATCTGTGGAAACGTTTCCACGCCTATAATATCATCATTTTCGTGATATTGCAAGTTATGATGTCATTGATTTACCCGGTTACGTTTTATTTCGTACATCATAAGCGCCGCCGCAATTCCGGCATTTAAGCTCTCCACCCGGCCGTCCATAGGGATAATAACCTTTGTTTTTGCTGCGCTTGAAGTCTCCTCGGTAAGTCCGTTGCCCTCATTCCCGATGAGAACCGCCGTCTTTCCCGAATAGTCCGCCTGAGTAAAGTCTATAGTTGCCGCAAGATGAGTGGCAATGGTGTTCCACCCGTCATTTCCAAGCTTTCTGACAAGCTCCGTAAAGCCCGGCACATATATTATGGGCATTCTGAAGAGTGCTCCCATGGTCGAACGTACAACCTTCGGATTATAAACATCCACAGAATTTTCCGAAAGAATAATTGCGTCCATGCCCGCTGCCTCAGCCGTTCTGATTATTGTACCAAGATTCCCCGGATCCTGCAGATTTTCCAGCATGCAGACGGATTGGGCCGTTTCCAGCGCCTTATTTGTATCGTAGCGGGGAATTTTAACGGTTGCAATAACGCCCTGCGTTGTAACGGTTTCAGAAACATTTGCAAGTACACTGTCCGTCACAACCTCATAACCTGCTTTTTCGAGAAATCTCTTTTTGTCTTCTTCGGACACTTCCGAAAGACCAATGAAAAAGCTTTCCGAATAGAACGCCTTTTCCACTATTCCAAGGTCGATGGCCTCTCTCGTCATGCGCACACCTTCAATGACAAAAAGTCCTTGTGAAAAACGCTCCTTTGATTTCTTAAGGAGCGTCTGAATATTCTTTAATTGTCCGTTTGATAAGGATGTAATCATATATCCTCCCAAAAGCCTATTTGGCTTTATAGTCAATCAGCTCTTTAACAACTTCACTTGCGATAATAAGCCCGACCGCAGACGGGACAAACGAGATGCTTGCAACCACTCTGTCCTTAACAACAGGTTCTTCCTCCGAATAAACACACTTAAAGCCCTTAAGCCCACGCGCTTTGCATTCTTTTCTCATAGCCTTTGCCAGCGGACACACGTTTGTTTTATATATGTCGGCGACCTTGAAAGCAGTCGGATTGAGCTTATTTCCGGCCCCCATGGAAGAAATGATTCTTACGCCGGCAGCCTGAGCTTTTTCGACAAGTGCAAGCTTTCCGCTGATGGTGTCAATTGCATCCACAACATAGTCAAACTCGGTAAAATCAAAGGTATCGGCATTTTCCGGAAGAAAGAAAACCGTCCTTATATTGACCTCAATGGAAGGGTCGATGTCCTTAATGCGGCCTCTGAACACTTCTGTTTTAAGTTTACCGACAGTTGAATGTAATGCAATAATCTGCCTGTTAAGATTCGTTTCGTTAACGGTATCGTTGTCGACAAGAGTCAGCTTCCCAACTCCCGCTCTTGCAAGAGCTTCAACAACATAACCTCCCACGCCGCCGACGCCGAAAACCGCAACATGGGACGACTTAAGGCGAGCAAGAGCTTCCTCTCCGATTAATGCAATTGTCCTGTCATACTGGCTCATATTATTCCTATTTTCCCGTCAGATGCACCGCACAGCACGCCCATGGCAATATTCGTAACGACAATTACTGCTCTGCTGCCATATCGGCAAGCTTTGCGGCCTGGTCCGCAGCGGTAAGCGCATCTATGAATTCCTGTAAATCACCGTTCATGACATCATCGAGGTTGTACGCCGTGAGGTGAATACGATGATCTGTACAGCGTCCCTGAGGGAAATTGTATGTTCTGATCTTCTCGGAGCGGTCACCTGTACCAACCTGACTCTTTCTCTGTGCAGCTTCTGCGTCATGAGCCTTCTCGAGTTCAAGCTCATAAAGCTTTGCACGGAGAACCTTCATCGCCTTGTCTCTGTTTTTAAGCTGGGATTTCTCATCCTGACATGAAATTACAATGCCTGTAGGAATGTGTGTAAGTCTTACGGCTGAGTCTGTTGTATTTACGCACTGACCGCCGTTTCCTGATGAACGGAACACATCAATCTTACAATCATTGGGATCAATCTGAACATCTACTTCCTCAGCTTCGGGCATAATTGCCACCGTTGCTGTTGAAGTGTGAATACGTCCGCCGCTTTCGGTAACCGGAACACGCTGTACACGGTGAACTCCGCTTTCATATTTAAGCTTGGAATATGCTCCCTGACCGTTGATCATGAAAACGCACTCCTTAACTCCCCCGATGCCGGATTCATTCATGGAAATAAGATCAACCTTCCAGCGTTTTGTTTCAACATATTTTGAATACATTCTGTAAAGCTCGCCTGCAAAGAGAGCAGCTTCATCACCGCCTGCGCCGGCGCGGATTTCAACGACAACGTTCTTGTCGTCGTTAGGGTCCTTCGGAATAAGAAGAATCTTAAGTTTCTGCTCAAGTTCTTCAACATTCTTCTTTGACTCTGCCAGTTCTTCACGTGCCAGTTCCTTCATTTCGGGATCGGACTCCGTGTCGATGATATCCAGTGAATCCTGAATATTCTGCTTTTCTTTTTTGTATGTATTAAAGGTTTCAACAAGCTCTGCCAGGTCGCTGGACTCCTTCATAAGCTTCTTGAAACGTGCCTGGTCGTTTGCGCATTCCGGAGACGAAAGCTCTGCTTGTATCTCCTCATATTTACGAACCAGTTCTTCTAATTTATCAAACATTTTTTCCTCCGTACGTGCCTGCAACAACTCTGTCGAGCCCTGCAAGGTCTTTGTATGTTTTTATATCTTCAAAGCCTTCGGATGCCATAATATTTGTCACATCCTCCGCCTCATCGCAACCTATTTCAAAAACGAGCCTTCCGCCGATTGCAATGTGTGACTTGATTTCTTTCGAAATTCGTCTGTAAAAGAGCAGCCCGTCTTCACTTCCGTCCAAAGCCGCTACAGGCTCGTGGAACTTCACTTCGTCATCAAGAACATTTATTTCCTCCGATTTAATGTATGGTGGATTTGAAACGATGACATCAAACTTTTTGTCTTCAAATCCGGTGTTTATCAAAGCCTCGAATAAATCCCCCGAATAAAACGACGTTTCTTCACCGACACCGTTCAAATCGGCATTCTCTCCTGCAAGACGTACAGCTCCTTCGGAGATATCCGTCCCGACTCCGCTTTTAAGCGAAAGCTCGCACACAAGAGAGATAAGGATGCATCCTGTGCCTGTACAAACGTCAAGAACGTTCAGTTCCTCAGTTTTCTTTCCGGTTTTAAGGCAGTAATCCCCAACTTCGTTAATCGCTTTTTCAACAACCACTTCCGTATCAAAACGTGGTATCAGCGTATCACGTGACACTTTAAAAGTACGTCCGAAAAAGTCCTGCGTTCCGAGAATGTACTGGAGAGGTATTCTCCCGGCGCGTTCGGATACCGCTTTTTTGAATAAATCAAGTTCATCCACGGACATTTTAACTTCATCGCTTTGCTTCATAAAAAATTCGCCGCGCGAGAGTCCCGTATATGCCTCAAAAAGGCGCCAAGCATCCGTCTTTGAATCCGGAACGTTTGCCGCCGTTAATTTTTCTGTTGCATACTGTAACAGTTCTTTGTATTGCATTGCTATGCTTCTTTTTCTGAAGAATCGCTGTCGTCGGGATTGCCTGTAACAACAACGTTCGGATCGTCGGAAATTTCAACCTCGGTCTTCGGTCCGTTATACTCGAACATAAAATCAAGCGCAGCGAGAATTTCATCATCTTCAGCATTAGTACTTGAAGGTGCGACCGTTCTTGGTTCTTCCTCGTGTTTTGTTTTCCAGCCCTTCTTGGGCTTTGTTTCGTCGACATCGGGGATCTTGATGTCAAACAGTTTGGAAATATCAATCTCAAGAGGCTTTTCGGGAGCGGCTTCCGTCTTTTTCTCTTCTTCCTGCTGCTTCTGTTTTTCCTTAGGTGTCTTTTCGTTTTCTTCTTCTACGAAGTCTTTTCTTTCTTTTTTAGGCTTCTTCTGCTTTTCGGGCTTTTCTTTCTTCTCAGCCTTTTCGGCAGGTGCAACACTTGTTTCATCAGCCTTTTCGGGAGCCTTATTTTCGGTCTCTTCAGCCTTTGCAGGCTTTTCTTCCGGAGCTTCGGTCTTGTCGTAGTTGGCAAGGAACTCTTTCCAGTCGAAAACAGCTTCAACAGACTTTATTCCAACCTCAATCATTCTTTCATCAGGCTCTTTTGTAGTGAGCTTCTGCATAAGAAGACCGGGTTTTGAAAGGATGTCTACGATTTTACTCTCGCTCTTGCCCGCGAGCTTCGTGAACTCGTAGGAGATGCCGGCAATCACAGGAATAAGCAGCAGTCTGAGACCAAGCTTTAAGAATACATTTTCAACACGGATGACCATAAAGAAAACAATGCTTATGATCATGACATTGAGGATGAAACTTGTGCCGCAACGTTTATGTTCTTTGCTTGACTGCTTTACGTTTTTCACGGTAAGTTCTTTCCCGGATTCAAGGCAGTTAATGCACTTATGTTCCGCACCGTGATACATAAAAAGTCTTCTGATGTCTCTGATTTTGGATATCAGAACAATGTAAAGAATGAATATGGCAACACGAATCAGACCTTCGATAAGTCCAAGAAGCACCTGACTCGTAATAAATTTTTCAATGAGTCTTGATAAAAGGAGCGGCACAAGAACGAAAATGACGCACGCAAGAATAACAGAGAAGAAAATTGTGATGCCGTTAATGATTTTCTCGCCTTTTCCGTGAGTAATATCATTAAGTTTCTTCTCAAACTTTGACTCTTCTTCGTCCTCAACATAGTATTTGGAAGCCAGCGTAAGAGCGTCCATACCGATGACAAGGGAATCTATGAAAGCAACAACACCGCGTACAAGAGGAAACTTAAAAAAGCTGCTTCTTTTTGCAGGATCCTTGCATTCTTTGTTTTCAACAGCAATTTGACCATCAGGTTTGCGTACGGCAACAGCATAACGTGCGCCGTTTTTCATCATAACCCCTTCGATAACCGCCTGACCGCCGATACCCGAATTTTTCATAAATACTCACTCCTAAAAGAAAAAGGTTGAGACTGACGAAAAGTCTCAACCCAATTTTGCTAAAATCGATGTTCCTATGCTAAGCCATACTTACGGTTGAACTTCTCGATTGCGCCACGAGCAGCAGTAGCCTTCTGCTGGCCTGTATAGAAGGGGTGGCACTTTGAGCAGATTTCAACGTGAATATCACCCTTTGTGGAACGTGTCTCAAATGTGTTACCGCAGTTGCATGTAACGTGAGAAACAACATATTTAGGCTGGATACTCTCTTGCATTGTAATCTCCTTTCAAATCGCGGGTCCTGAGATTTGGCTCAGAACTTCTCTGTGCAGCTTTTCGGAATGCAAATCCGAAAACTGCAGTTAACAACAAATGTGTGATACTCACACAAGCTTTGTGATTATATCACCACGGCGAATATATTGCAAGTACTTTCTTGCATTCACCTCTATCAAAAACGTATACAATTTGCGCCTTTTTATGCGTTGAAGCCTTTAAGAATCGTCTGAACGAACTCGACATTATTTCTTGTGTGTGCGCACATATTGATGAGGCGCTCCGTTGCATCCTCGGGATGAGCACCGTTGAGTGCACGCCTCACCCTCGCCATTGCTTCATATTCATCCTTGTTGAGGAGAAGATCGTCACGTCTTGTGCCTGATTTTGCAAGATCGATAGCCGGGAAAATACGTCTTTCGGAAAGATTTCTGTCAAGAACAAGTTCCATATTGCCCGTACCCTTAAACTCTTCAAATACAACATCATCCATACGGCTTCCGGTGTCAACAAGAGCAGTTGCAAGAATTGTAAGACTTCCGCCTTCACGCATCGTTCTGGCTGCACCAAAGAATTTCTTAGGCATATGTAAAGCAGCCGGGTCAAGTCCGCCGGAAAGAGTTCTTCCGCTGGAAGTCACAGTAAGGTTGTAAGCTCTTGCAAGACGGGTAATGGAATCCAGAAGGATTACAACATCCTCTCCGTGCTCAACAAGTCGTTTTGCACGTTCGATAACCATTTCGGATACGCGCTTATGATTTTCGGGAAGTTCATCAAATGTTGAGTAAATGACCTCGACCTTATCACCCTTAATGGACTCTTTCATGTCCGTAACTTCCTCGGGACGTTCATCAATAAGAAGAATAATCAGATGCATGTCCGGGTGGTTTCTTGTAATGGAATTTGCAACTTCCTTAAGGAGCGTTGTCTTTCCGGATTTAGGCTGAGATACAATCATTCCTCTCTGGCCTTTTCCTATAGGAGCAATCAAGTCCACCATTCTCATGGCGACGGAACTTGACGGCGTTTCCGTGTGTATTCTGTCCTTCGGGAATATCGGAGTAAGCGTTTCAAACTTCTTTCTCTTTATTGTATCTTCAAGGCTGTAGCCGTTAACATCCTTTATGTAGAGGAGAGCCGAAAACTTCTCATTCGGAGCCTGAACTTTTGTATTGCCGCGGATAATGTCGCCGCTTCTCAAGCCGTAACGCTTAATCTGCATGGGAGAAACGTATACGTCATTATTGCCGGGCAGGAAGTTGTCACATCTGATGAAGCCGAAGCCATCCGACATAATTTCAAGTATTCCGTACTTTTCAATACCGCTGTCAAGTTCGGTTCCTGCCTGACTTCTTGGATCAAAGACATACTCTGCCTGTTTGGGCTGCTGAGGCTGCTGTTGAGGCTGAAGCTGCTGCGGTGCAGGCTCGGCAGGTTTTTCCTGAACGCGGCGCTGTTCCATGGGTCTTTCGGGCATCTGACGCTGTTCCGAAGGTCTCTCAAGCATCTGGCGCTGCTCTGAAGGTCTCTCGAGCATCTGGCGTCTTGGCTGCTGTTGTTGCGGAGCAGGACGCATTCTGCGCTGTTCCAAAGGTTTTTCAGGCATCTTGCGTCTTTCGGCAGGCTTTTCCGAAGCTTCTTCCTTTACAACCGTATTGACTGTTTTTGTTTGTTTATCTGCCTTTTCGGATTTTTCGTGCTTTGCCTTTTCAGCATCGTTTTGCTTAAGGCGTTCAACAATGTCTGCTTTTTTTAATGCAGTTATTCCTTTAATGCCTTTTTCTTTAGCCAGTTCCTTTAATTCGGAAACAGACATACTTTCGTAATCCATACATCCTCCGTAAATTAAGTTTTATGATTTCATGGGATTTAAGTCTGAAAAAAAAGAATCAGCGATATAATGCAAATATCTTTGAGTTCATTCAAGTACGTGTAATGATACACCAAAAGGTACATAACGTCAACAAAAAAAGGAACGGCTGATTTACCGTTCCTTCATTACAATGTTCTTTTCAGAGATTAAAATTTCTGAGCGTTTTCAATGATGTAGTCGATGACATAGTCCATCTTGACTGCACTTTCAATCGTCTTTTTAGTGTAGTCGGTTTCGAACTCTTCGTATTCGGTATAGCCATACTGCTCGGCATATTCCATGGCACGCTTCATATATTCATCATCTGTGAGATTAAGCTTTGCGTCCTCATATATAGCTTCAACGATGTACTCATATCTGATTTTTTGGTCTGCGTATTCCTTTGAATAATCTTCAAACTCTTCGGCACTTGTAAAACCTGTCATGTAATAAAGAATGTATGAAAGGTCCATACCGTATGCTGTTGCCATCTGCTCGCAGTAGTCGTAAATGGAGTGATAAAACTCGTCTGCAGCCTTAAGGATTTCACCGCTGGGAATGTTCTCCGTAACACATGAATCTATGAGTGTCTGACTTACTGTTGCCTGATAAGCTTCTTTATCAAGTCTTCCCTTTAAATCTGCTTCAAGTTCTGCCTGTGATTCATAACCGACCTGCTTTGCAAACTCTTCGGAAAGAACGGGAACGTTTGTTCTCTTAACTGCATTAACTGTAACCTTGAAAACAACAGGCAAACCTGCAAGATCGGGATTGTTCTGATAAGGGTCAGGGAATGTAAGGTTAAGCTCTCTGCTTTCGCCCTTCTTTGCGCCTAAAAGGCCATCTTCAAAACCATCGATGAAGCTGTGGCTTCCCAGAACAAGATCCGTTCCTGCTTCGCTGTCATCAGTGCCGCCGTCAAAAGCAACACCATCAAGATATCCTGCATAATTAATGTTTACAGTGTCTCCGTCAACGGCAGCATCATCAACTTCATCCGTTGTAGCAAAGCTGTTAAGAAGATTTTCGATTGTTGCCTGAAGTTCAGCATCCGTTGCACCCTTGAGAGGCATGCCCATATAATCTGAAAGATTTACGGTAATTGTTGTCTTATCGTCCTCATGAGCTTTAAGCTTGATTACTCCGTTGCTCTCCTCTTTGCCACAGCCAATTGCCGTGAACACCATTGCGACTGCAAGTAAAGCAGTCAATAATCTCTTTTTCATTTTTATACCCTTCCTTTGCATCGCTTCAAGCGACATACTGTGAGATTCTACCACAAGTTTGTGAAAAAATAAAGAACTTTCGAATGTGCGTGAAAATTACTGATAGCATATCATATGGCTGTCGTAATGGCTGGCAATAAGGATAAAGTCAAAAGAAAAAGAGCGCTTTTCAGGTCGCTCTTAATTCTTTACCTCCGGTTATGTCATCCAAAGCCTCCCGGCCTGCCAAAGCCGGAAGACGTGCCGTTTGCAATGCTTTCTATTGTAATCGTATCGGTCTGATCGCCAACCATAACCGTATAGGTGCTTCCAAGTATAAGTTCAGGGCAGCTGAATACTATAGAATTAAAGGATTTTGCGGATTCATGTTCAAAAATCGTCTTTCCGCTTTCGTCCTTGATAGTAATCTGCGTTCCTGCAGCCTTCGTTTGAGCAAAGGTTTTAATGAACGAACATTGTGGCAAGTTCCGTCGTATTCACCTTATACTATGTCTTCCTTTGATTGTAATTTGTCCTAAGCTTATTGAACAAAGTTGAACCAATTGTGAAAAACATATGAAAAAAAAGTGTGTGTTATTTTGAAGGTCACATATGAACTTCAGTTGAACTGAAGATTAATCTGAAAAGCGTTATCATTTGCCGTTGCTTCATTACAGGTAACATATATTGTACGTGATCCGATCTTGTAGCAAAACTGTGCAATATGAATACCGGAAGCATTTTCAAATGTATCGGCAGAAAAAGGAGCATCAATCGTTATTGGTGTCGTTACGCCGGTATCCCAATCAATATCCTGTTCGAAGATGGTACCATCGGTCGAAGCTTTTCTGCAGCTGTCAGCAATTTCATTGAGCCACTGCAAATACTTTTCAAAGGAACGATCATCCGTTAAGATTTCTGCATCGTATGCGGTTCCAAAGATGTTTGTCTGTTCAACAACATTGGTTACTTCCGTTCCGACAGATGTCTGAATATCTTTTGTCGTAAGCTTGCATTGCTCCAGTACAGCGCCGGTGTTGGATTCATAGCTTACCACAACATCGGAATTGCTACCGGTTTCGCCGGTTAATGTGTTTGCTTCGGGAGTTGTCGGAATGTGCTCCGGATAGCCGTCATGCTTGCTCTCAAGTGCAGGGCACTTAGCGTTTGAGAAATCCATCTTCCAATCCTGAGGGCCCTTCTTTTCTGCAGTAAACTGCACTTCAACATTGGCACCTTGTCTTGCAAGTACCATGGTGTATTTGCCATTTTCAAGCATATACTGTTCAAATGCAAAACGGTAAGGACATCTGGCATATTCCAAACCACCAAAACCGCAATATGTCAAATCGACAGCGTCAGCATCCGCGTATGTTGTATAGTCGCCCTCAGGACAAACCATCAGATAATATTTGTCATATCCCTCGGGATCAATCTGTTCAAGATAATATCCGTCAAAATTAAACACAGCCCATTCATCATAGCTTTCATCCGGTTTGAAGGTAAACCAGGATTCAACTTCCTTCTCAAGACTGTCAAATTCCTTAACCTTTCTGTCCTCGCCTGCACCGTAAAGCCACGAATCACTGTATTCAAAATGATACTTGCCGCCGCCTTCAAGAACAATGAGCCACTGTCCGAGTACAAGACGGGTATCTTCGTTAAACAAAAGCACTGACCAGGTTCCGGGTGCCCATTCGGATTCATCCGAAGCAATGTCTGTAAGTATGGTGTTGTCAAGCTCAAACACATAGCATCCGTCAAAATATTCCTTATCAAATTCTTCAACAAAGCACGATGCCTTTTCATATATCGACCGATTGACAAACTCTGAATCTCTTGTCAGATAGATGCCGGGATTTACTATAGCAATGCTATATCTGTGAGCATCAATCTCAACTGAGGTTTTTATCTTAAAAAATAACTTTTCTCCATCAACCCAGTATGTTATGGCCTCACCGAGCTTAACAGGATCCGTTACCTTACCATCGGATTTCTCACCTGATGCAGTGTTACCTTCGTTGTTTGTACTGTTTGAATCATTTGTACTGCTGCCAGGCTGTGTTGTTGTCTGACCGCCGCTTGTGTTGTTTCCTTCATTGCTTGTAGGTTTCTTACCGCATGCCACCAAAGAAAGAACCATGGCAAAAACCAAAACCATTCCTAAAAACTTTTTCATTAATTTATACTCCTCCCTAAATCTTAAATCTGATTAAAATCTTTTGTTCTGCCAAGTGAAATACACATTACATCCAAATCGTTAAATGCTTCAACAGAACCAAAGCCAAGGTATTCACCACCAAGATCCTTATAAAGAACTGAATCCGAATCCTTGTATTTCTGAATGAATCCTTCTTTCTTTAGAAGCTGGGCGTAGGCATCCATTTCCTCGTATGTAGCGCCTGCAGCACTAAAATTATAGAATAATGAGCCGGTCGGTTCGTCTCTGTATCGCTCTTCGATTGAAAAATTCTTTCCGCCGAAAGGCCAGACAGGAAAACCCGGAAGCAGTTCATTCCACTTTTCCGGACCGGCTGTGTTTGCTGCGTAATTTTCTTCAACCACTTTGGCATATCTTTCTGCGGATTGAGACAACCTGTTGAGAGACTGTTCCAAAGATGACGTTCTGTTCCCGACTGCATTTTTGATAACATTACCTAAAAAACCCATTTTTTCCTCCGATCAGATGCCATCATGCACCATTTTTTCTTTTTCCGAACTGAAATCAACCTGTACGGCTTCGTTATTATCGTTCCAGATGATTCCTTTGTAGTGATGTTCCTTTGCACATTTGGCACATACGGTTTTTCCGTCCGTTTCTTCACATTCAACCGTACAGTCATTGCAGATTGCCGCGTTGCATATCATGCATCGGTTCAACTTCTTCAACGCTTCAACGTTTCCACGTTCATAAGCAGAATCGTGATCCTGCTGCCAAACGAGTTCCCTTGCTCTTTGTTCTGTCCGGGATAAAAACAATTTTTTCTCAAATCCCGGATGAAACGCTAATTTCGTGGTACTGATGACCTTGTCGCAGCAGTCGCAGAAAAAAGAAAAATTGAACTGTTCTTCGGTAGAAGCATCTATGTATTTTTTCGTTACTGCATCCAGCACCGGTTGTCCTCCTTTCTGAGCGCACTATCGCATAGCGAATACAAGTATCACCATACGGCTCTTTCGTAAAAATGGTAGTAAGAAAAGGGCTACCTTTGCTCAAAACCGGGCTACCTTTGCCGGTTTTAGCAAAAAATCGGGCGATTCCGATTGGAACCGCCCGATTAATCGTCTTAAATTATTGTTTAGTCAGTTTGTAAATCAATTCCGTCCTGTTATGTACGTCCAGCTTGGAATAAATGCTTGCGGAGTGTTTTTTAATCGTTGCTTCCGTGACAAACAGTTCCTCTGCAATTTGTTTTCTGCTTTTGCCTTCCAAAAGCTTTTGCAATACTTCCATCTCACGTTTGGAAATCAGCCCGGCGATATTAGGCTTTTCGCATACTCGTTCTATCCAACCCTCCGGCAAAGTCACTGTTTCTTCTGTCACTGTTTTCGCCACCGTAACGACGTCCGGTGCTGTTTTTCTTTTTTTCCGTATAAGAACGGAAGCAAACAGACATGCTACGACGATGGCAAGAACCGGCACCCATATCACATAAAGGTTTTCCGAGAGTACAAAGCGCCACCCGGCCGTTATTTTCCCTTTCGGAAGATTGCCACCGATAAATACCATAGTGTTTTTAACAGGTGTTCCTTTGGGATATTCCCATCCGTCATGAGAGTATCCCTTTCTTTCCACCGGCCCAAGTACAATTCTGTCCCCATATCGGACATTTAATGTTTCAGTCAGCTTGGGAATCCCTTCTATTTCAATTGTGACTTCTTTTTCGTAATTATCACCGACTTGCAATTCACCCAGACTGTCTGCAAATTTTCCGCCGGCTATTGTATCATTCAACTCTTTTGAAATCGGATATTCGTTTTTAGGTAGAGATACGTGTTCGGGCTTTTCCGGAATCAGTCCTTTTTCCTGCGCGCTTTCCGGCATCAGTTCCAGACAATAGCCGTTCTCTTTACACGGTACCCTTTCCGAGATATTCTCGCAGGCAAGCAGGCAGCCGAACAACTCCATACTGTCGGCAAAATTCTGTTTGCCGAAGATTGATGAATAATAGATATGTGCCTTAGCTGCCGTATCGAAATCAGTTGTAGCGAACCCGATCGAGACACCTTCATCTGATGCGGATACATTTCCGATAACCGTACAGTTTTCCATAATCAGCGTCTTGAATGGTGCAATTGCGCAGAAAATGCCGGCTCCGTCACCACCGGAGTAATTGTTTGCAATCAAACATCCGTCCAGTTCGGCTCCGCAATTATATAATGCCAATGCACCGCCGTTTGGCGAATCCACTCCCTCGGCCTCCAGATACATATTGCCGGTCAGAGAACAATCGAGCAGATGAACATTGCATTCCTCTGCCCAAACGGCTCCACCGGTGGCAGCCGCATTATCCTCAAAAACACAATGATTGGCGTTAAGTTTGACATTGTGATGATATCCGCACAAATAGATGCTGCCTCCGAATTTTGAGGCGTTATTGCGGAAAGAGCAATCGTTCAAGGTAATATTCAGCGCATTCTTGTTGTCATCGGCGGAATAAACAGCATTGAGAACACCGCCGTAACCATAGTGATAGCCTTCGAATGAGCAGCCGGTATAGGTTACATCAACATTCATCTTGAAGATTGCTGCGCACATTGTTTTCATAATGCCCGGCATTTCCGAACTTATCAGCGGAGGATTGTCCGGGTCTATGGATGTTCCGGACATGTCTCCACGAAAATCTATGTTTTCAAACCTAACCGTCAAAGGAGCAGAGTCGGTTGTTGTGCCGTTAAGAGCAAATGTCGCATTTGTAAAAACCGCATTCGTATCCTTGCCGCTTTTGATTGTAACATTTTGCGGAACAATAATCATACCCATAGGCATCGGCTTAAAGGTAATATCGCCAACCAGAATTGTATTGCCCGGCTTCGCGTTCAAGAGTGCGCTCGCCAGTTCATCAACAGACGTAATCAGCGTAGGTTCGGCAGCTATAACCTCCGATGCATCAATATGCAGAACGCTGATTAAAAGGGATAGTATTACTATTTTCTTGAATAACCGGTATATATTACGTCTCATATATCCTCCAAACAAAAGTCAGCCTCATCAGGCCATTCGGAAACACCTCAGCACCTCAGAAAACAGATTTCAGAAGAGCAACGGTCTCAACATGCATTGAAACTTTACTTCGCATTAACATTCGCGCACGTTCTGGGCACATTATATTTTTTACCCCCGTAAAAACATGACATTTTGGATATCTGCTGTATGTGCAAACTTTTTCGAATACTCGGATTGACAATACTAATTTCCTGTAGTATCATACTTCCATAAAGGAAATGGGTTTTCACCGGGTAGGGATTATTCCTGACAGGACTTGCTCGTTTCTTTTTTTATTTCTAACACATCATACAAATACATTTTTCCTAAAGATGCATGCCTGATTAAAAGTCTTGCACTAAATACGTTGTAACGTTCAACCTCTCCATTTTCATCATATACCGGCAAGGCAAATCTTGTATCATAACGATACCATCCATTCTTAGCGTGTCTGGTATGTTTATTTTTCTTGTTATCTTCAAAAGACTTTGAAGTTGCAATTTCTATCATCTCTGGGATAGCCTGCGCAGCATTTGCTTTCGCTTTTGCAATAGTTCCTTTTATATGCTTTGTATAATTTGAGCCAGAGTATTCATCAGGAAGATCTGTTCCAATATAAATAATATCCTCTGTTTCTGCAATTTGGTAAAAATCCCCAACGTATTGTCTAAGATATTTTTCGACATCGCTCCACTCTACAGAACGTTTTCCTTTAAATGCAATATCATTAATCATAACAATATTTTTGCCGTCAATATCCTGAATAACTGAGACATTTCGCTTAATGTTATTTGATTCGTTCTCTTGGTTAATTTCTCTGCATATTTCAACTAATTCAAAATATCTGATTAATCTTCTTCTTGTTTCCAAATCAAATATTCTAAATAATTCAATAATCTGTTTATCTTCGATCAAATAATCAATCTGTATCTGCTGATCTGACTCTTCCTCATCACAAAGTAAATCCCCAAGCGACATATCAAGTGCCTTACAAATGGCAACCAGCTTATCTGCCTGTGGATTAATCTGTTTTTTACGCCAGTCACTAATAGTACTGGTAGCAATACCGGTTCTGCGAGACAATTCAATCTGGCTCATATGTAATTCTTCGAGTCTTGCAAAGATTTTTTCATATATATTCATGATACAATATCCTTTCGTATGTTTAAAATTCATTTCCGATTTTTCGGATATTGTATCATATTATTATTATTTCGACAAGAAATTTGCATTATACTTATAAATGTGGACACATTTAGTAAATAGACCTACTATTATCTTAGACACCAAAAGGAGGTATCTTTTATGTCCACAAAAGCAACTCGTTATGACGAGGATTTCAAGCGAACCCTCGTTGAGCTTTACCACAATGGCAAAACTCAAGCCTCTCTTGTAAAAGAGTACGGCGTATCTCAAACTGCCCTTACCAAATGGATCAAGCAGTATTCAACTGTTGAAACAGATGACGGTGAAGTTCTCACTGCAAAACAGGTTAAGGAACTTCAGAAACGTATGGCTCAGCTTGAAGAAGAAAACCAAATATTAAAAAAGCGATTGCCATATTCACGCCACACTCAAGCAACGATTAGATGCTGTACATAAGCTGCGTCACCAGTATGACATCAAGACTCTTTGCAGAGTTCCGTGCTTTAACAGCCCCTTACCGCTTTCCGTGTCTGTCACATAATTCAGGTGCGTCTTGGAAATTCCAAGAGTTTCAGAAAGCTTCTTTGCATCTGTTCCCGACTGCTTAAGAAGCTCAATGAACTCAGAGTTTTCAAGTAAAGTGACAACTGTAGAATTTTTAAGAAGATCCACCACATTCTGAGTGATACCGGTGCAAAGGCCGCCCTGCTTTCTCACCTTTTTCCAGAGGCTGAAAAGGTATTTTGCCGAATATTCACTGTCAAGAAGCACATGTACCTCATCAATGAATTCATACTCTCACCTTATATTCACCATTATCATGCCAAATTGTATCATAGTTAATAAATGTTTGCTATATTTGTATTACATTTTTAGTAATGGGGGCTAAAAACGCATAACCATCTTCCATTAAGCCCGGTATTTTCAAGGGTTTGAGGAGTCCATGTCTCTATCAGCACTAATCGGTGTCATAACTAATACTCATTAAAATACGCTGTTTTGAGTGTGATTTTTAAGGATTTCAATGTGGGATTCTATGTTTTGATTTCTGAAAATCGCATACAGACGCGCTTTTGAAAGGATAAAGGATGGGAAGAGAACTGACAGAAGCTGAAAAAGAAGAATATGAGCGACTTACTGCACAGGTCGAGCAGCTTACTTTACAAATGGATGCAATAACAAATAAGCCGACTGTATATGGATATTCAAGAGTAGCATCTAAAGGACAAGCCAAAGACGGTAATTCCCTGGAAGTGCAAGAAAGAGATCTGAAGGAAGCTGGAGCAGAAATTCTATATGACCCGGAGCCGAAAGAAGAGCGCCGCCGTCTCCGCTTCGCTTCGGTCGGCGCAAAGCGAACATCCACCGGATGTTCTGCGCCCTTTGGAAACCATCCGGCGTTTTCTTCGCCGATTGTGCGTACAACCTGATAATTTCATCGGAAGTATCCGGCTCAGAAAATGAAAAAAGGCACTGTGTTCTTTCTCGAAAAATGAGGAAAAAAACACAGCGCTTTTTTCTTTTATGAATGCATATGACGTTTGATCATTTTGCTGCCTTCACCGAAAATGTCGAAGCCGTTAATACTTCTTTTTTGTTGCGACAAACAGCCCTGCTGCCAGTACGAGGACTGATACCCCAACCAGTATCCATTTTGTCGTATCGGATGTTCCGATTGGATTACCTGACATCCCCCCGCTGCGCGGATCAAAGCTCATGTTTCCTCCAGGGCGTGAGTCGTCTTGTCCGTCGCTTTTCCAAAAGGAAGATGAATCAAATCTGCCGCCTGCGTTTTCTTTTTCGCCGATGTCATCTCCCTGCGTCGGTATATCGAATCGCGGATTGCTTTCATTTCCATTAGATGGCTTTGAACCGTTTCCGGACGTTCTGTTGCCTCTCTGCATTCCGCCCATTGAGAATGAAATCGTATAGTCAGACAGATTCATGACGTTCCCGTCTTTATCGGTAACGGATACGATTTTTGTAAAATCAAGTTGCCGCATGACATTCATGTCAAGGGATGAAAGATCAACCGTTGTTCCGTCGGAAAGCGTTGCGCTTGCGATGGAAGTAATATCACCGATCAATCCGGCTACATCGACCTTGTTGCCGTCCTTGTCCGTAACAGTCAGCATGGAGGAAAAATCAAAGTTCC
>JAZLLG010000028.1:0-12264 GCA_045598045.1 Lachnospiraceae bacterium
AGTATGTTCCCCACATCCAGCTTCCTTCAGATTCGAGGTCGCCCTCGACACCCTTGCCTTCGGCTATATCCTTCCCACTACCGGGCGGAATCGGGACTTTAACCCGTTAGAAACGTGCGCCGCTAGGCGCACCATAAAAAGACAGTCGGTGAATTTTTATCGACTGTCTTTTTTATGCAAATCAAGCACTATCGCTCAAAGCGTGTAATGCATGTATTCTTTTCCGTCCAGATTCTTCCAGACGAAGCCTTCATCTGTGAGCATCATATAGCTGTGCTCACTGTTCTCTTTTGGGATTGAAACCGATCCCGGATTCATATAAATGAATTTATCATGTTCGTTCAAAACAGGTATATGGGTATGGCCGCCCAGGAGAAAATCGCCGTTCTGAAGAGGCGGTACGTTGCTCTCGTTATAGATATGACCATGTGTGGCGTAAACAACACGCTTCCCGGCATAAAGTACACAGTAATCCGCCAAAACAGGAAACTTAAGAACCATCTGGTCGACTTCCGCGTCACAGTTACCCCTGACGCATAAAATCCTGTCAGCCAAAGGATTCAAAAGCTCAATGACTGCCTTCGGATTGTATTCTTCAGGAAGGTCATTTCTCGGACCGTGATAAAGGATATCTCCCAAAAGAAGAAGCTTTTCAGCGCCTTCACGCTCAAAAGCCTCAATCATTTTTCTGCAATAAAATGCCGAACCGTGTATATCGGACGCAATCATTATTTTCATAGTTTTACATCCATTCTGAATTATTTGCCTTGTAATCCTTAATTAATGCATCTGCCTTAGCTACAAGCTCATTCATCTCAGCAACACTGTGAACGGTTGCACCAGCAGCGCACTCATGTCCACCGCCGCCGTATTCCTCAGCAAGCTTGTTAATGGTCATAAAACGTGAACGAAGACGTACACGGATTTCATCATTAAACGGATTCTCAATGAAAGCAATCCATACAAGGCTTCCTTTAATGCCGCTCATAAAGCCGACGGAATTTGATGCCTGCTCGTTGTCAAGATTGAACTGTTCCTGCATTTCTTTTGTAACAAACAGATGTGCTACACCGTTTTCGGTGATTTCCATTTTATCAAAAACATGCGCTTCAAACTTGTAGTAGCTGAAATCTTCAAGTTCGAGATACGCCTGCAGCTTTTCAATGTCTACTCCGACGTCAAGAAGAGTTGCTGCGCAACGAAGCGTCTCGCCGCTTGTGGAACTGAATCTGAATCTTCCCGAATCCGTAACCATACCTGTGTAGAGGCAGAGAGCAGCTCTCTTTGTAATCTTCAGTTCGTCTTTAAAT
This sequence comes from Lachnospiraceae bacterium, assembly GCA_045598045.1. Lineage (GTDB taxonomy): Bacteria > Bacillota > Clostridia > Lachnospirales > Lachnospiraceae > RGIG3528. The sequence continues at coordinate 1,311 of JAZLLG010000028.1, forward strand.
GTAAGATAGAAATCCACTATCATCTCACTGGCTGATGAACGAAAATCTTCAACCCAGGAAATATCGCCGTAAGGCAAATTGTCAACATGGTGGTCAATCTTGATAAGCTCCTTTGCAAGGCCGTATTTCTTGTTTGAAAGGCGGTCTTCGGTGCCTGTATCAACAGCAATGAACAAAGCATCTTTATATTCATCGTCTGAAAGCACCGTCTTGTCGTCATCAAGAAATGCCACATAGTTTGAGTAGTCTTCATTTACAACAAATACTTCTTTATATGGGAAGCTGGCACGAATAATCTCGGCAAGACCGTTTGTTGAGCCTACTGCGTCCCCATCCGGACGGAAATGACGCCCGATAATGATGCGGTCATATTCCTTGATTTTTTTTAAAATAAGTTTCTTGAGTTCGTTATTCATACAATCTCCTACTCTGTCATCATTTTATCCAGATCCGAAAGCATGGCCATAGCCGTTTCCCTGTCGGGAACCGTTGCTCCGCTGGCCTTCTCATGTCCGCCGCCGCCATACTTGACTGCGATTGGGTTAATGTTGAATCTGCTTGATCTGATTTCACATAAAACACCCTCAGGCGCCTCCGTGAAGTTTACCCATATGTCAACACCTTTTATGTCTCCCATGACGCCTACCATGCCTCGTGAGATGTTAAATGTGGACATCTGAAGCCTTTCAACCTCAGCCGCATCCGTATATATGTATGCAACATTGTGTTCCGTGAATCCGATTTTTAAAATGAACTCCGACCTTCTCTTAAGAGCTTCGAAATCCTCAGCGTACATTTTAGAATAAAGGTCGTTAAAATTGATGTCCGAAGCCTTCATAAGAAATGCAGCAAGCTCAAAGGTATGTGCTTTTACACTGTCGTAGCGAAATCTGCCGGAATCCGTAACCATACCGGTAAACAAAGACTTCGCACCGAGACTGTCGATTTTCAGGCCGCACTTCTCAACAATATCGGCAATTATTCCGCAGCAGCTTTCATATTCGGTGTCTATAACTTCCGTGCCCGTGAACGCCCCGGTGAACTTATGATGATCGACACGTGCGTTTGCTTTCGCCACCTTGTAGCGCTCGTCGCAAACCATATTTTCGCCGCCGCAGTCAAGAACGATGGCAAGTGCGTCATTGTATTCTTCGTCTGCGACTTCATCCATGATGCAATCATCCATAAACGAATACCTTCCGGCCTCGTCTCCGACAACAAAAACCTTCTTTTCAGGCCAGTTGGTCATAATAATGTGCTTCAAGCCAACCTGACTTCCGATGGCATCCCCGTCCGGGTTTTTATGACGGTGGATAATGATTTTGTCATTATCCTGAATTAACTTTATTAAATCCTGATACATACTTCTTCCTATCTCGTAAATTTATTTCTGACAAGGTCAATCAACGTTTCCGCAGCAGTCTTCGCATCATTTTCAACCTTAAGCTCAATGTCGCAGATTTCATTGTTTCTGTACTCGAAATCAAGTGACATAATACGACGAACCTTATCGTCGTCATTTGACTTACGGCCGATAATGTTTTTGATTACTTCTGACTTTTCCCTGTTTACGAAAACAAGAAGTGTCTGGGTTCTGTATGTGTTTCTGATGGTGAGGGCACCGCAAATATCAATGGGAATGACAGCGTAGTTCCCTTGATTTACGATGGAATCAACCTGGCTCTTCGGAGTTCCGAAATGATACTTGGAGTAAACCGTTGTTTCAAGGAACTTTTCGCCATCCTTTTCCTGAATGAACTGTTCTTCGTCTATGAAACGATAAGCATTCTCGCTCTCACCATCGTTTCTTGGACGTGTTGTGGATGTGAGCGGCTTTTCAAACTCAGATGAAATGTTTGTCATTTCCTGTGCAATTTCGTTCTTAAGGGAACCGGAAGGGCCAACAAGACAAATTACGCCGCCGTCCGAAAGATCCGGAGCCTTTTCCGTGAAGGAATTCCTTACCATACGGAAAAGCTGCATGAAGTCCGCATAGCTGTTAACGGCCAGAAGGCCTGTCATATCCATGTTCCAAGGCTTTCTGAAAAGGACCGGATAAACAGCTTTTGAACTTGAAATGTTGTGTGCACCGTCGTCAAGAAGCATGTCAAGCGCAAATACATCCTTACGCGTGCCGATAATGATGTTCTGTGAAGGGATTTCAGGAAAATCCTTCACAAGACGCTCTGCTCTCGCACTCATGCACATAACAGGAACAGCGGTTACGAAGAACACGTCGGCATGCTTTGAAAGCTCTCTGACAAACTTCTGAGCTCCAGGAAGAATGGGCTGTGTACGAACGAACTCAGGGTCGGAATACAAAGCAATTCTTTCCTCAAAGTGTCTGCCGTAATTGCCCCATCCTTTTATTTCATTAATACTCACCGGCTCTTCATCAGGATGATTCTTGTTAATGATGGACAACGCATAGCCGTTACACTCATACAAGGTGTCATCAACATCAAGGCCGATTCTTAATCTGTATCTCTTCATAAATCTTCTCCTAATCCCCTATTTCGCCTTACTTAAGGCGGGTGTCAATTATACCACAAAGCCGCCGAAAATTCAAATCAAGCTTTGCCAAAACGTCATGCAGAAAACCTTGAAAACGCGCACCTCTGTCCAGCGCACGAACACATAAAAAAATAGCAGGAATAACCTCTATTCCTGCTAAAACTTTTAGTCTGTTATACTCTTACGTCGAAGTTTGCTCCAACCGAAGGATTAACGGAGAGTTCCATCATTTTAATCATTTCGGCGCCCTGTTCTTCAACCATATCCAGCGTCTTTGCCATCATAGCAATACCAACATCGGATAAATTTTTGACCTGAGACGATGCCATAGACAATGCAGCTATATCCATATGAAACTCCTCCTTTCACTTCTTACTTTGCTTGCATTATAAAACCGAAAGAGGCAATATGCAATTAAGAAAGAATAAAACATGCTTTACAGGCTTCAACTATCGCTTTCATATGTCATCCAAAATCACCGGAATATGATTGCACAGTACTTATAAATTGCTCTGATGGACACGGTTGCTATCGCATCATCCTTCCAATTTATTAGACGAGGCCGCAGATGGGCCGTTTTGGGAAAAACGCCACGTAAAAAACGTGACGTTTTTATAAAAAATAAGTGATGGCTTAATAACTATCTAGAATTGCATATAAGTCATCAAGCGTAATTGGGAAAAAAGTAAACTGGCCCGTCCCCTCCGTCAATATTACTGTCGCCCTGCTTATTATAAGGTTTAATGATGTATTTCCCTTACTAAAGTCGTATCCTATAAATGCTGTACCTGGCCACTGGTAACAGCTCCAGCCATGACTGGAAGCGTAGTTTGCAATCGCATCGGCATCTGTCATTTTGATTTCCGAATCAACATCCACAAGATGTGCATCCTCATTCCTAATAGGCGTAGTGCCCCCACTAGTAATTGTGCCAGGCTCAGGTGTTACAACTGCAACTTTTTCACTTGCTGCAACAGTTACGGTTGCGGCAAAGTTTTGGTAGTAAACAGTAACCGTATTACTTGTGCTGCCGAGCGTAAGAGGTTCAGCGGTCCAGCCGCTAACCTTCTTTTTGCTGCCGTCGCTCATAACTGCCTTAACAGTAAAGTCATCAGCAGTGAGAGTATCACCAATGTAGCGCGTCTTAGACGATACGCTAGCGGTAATGCCAGTAACAACATTTGCCGTTACTGTAAAACGTGAGGAGATAATAACCTCTTCTTTTCCGTACTCAGGAGTGAGGGTTACTTTAAATAGGTATTCCCCAGCTGCGAGTTTGCCGAATTTGAGGTTCTTATCAACCTTGCTGCTTGCAAGATTATAGCTATTTGCGTTTGGCGAATCGCTACTTTCTTGCAAAATGTTTTCGTTTATATCAAGTATAAAACCCTTGACTTCAACGATGTTACCGATGCTTACACTAAGGTTACCCTTAATGTTAAAACTCTTGCCTTCGTAGAATGAGCCTGAAGGAGCTTCAACGTTTTCGACTGTGATTTCAGCAATCGGCGTAGGCTCAGATGTGGGCTCAGGCGTAGGCTCAGGTGTGGGTGTATCTGTCGGCGTAGGTGTTGGTGTATTCGTCGCCGTTGGCGTAGGTGTGGGTGTATTCGTTGCCGTCGGTTCGGGTGTGGGTGTATCCGTAGGCGTAGGCACCGGTGTATCCGTTGCAACCGGTACGGGAGTATCTGTAGGCGATGCAGTAATCACAGGCTCTGTTTCAGGCTCCTGTGACGGCATCTCAGTTGCTATGGGATCAGCAACTAAATCTACAGTAGGTTCAGGAATTAACGACTCCGTTGACGAGGTCTCTTTTTTTATTTCATTTGTAGGAGTCAAAATAGAATTTACAATTTCTGTCGGCTTTGCTGTTGGTTCTGAAACAACACTGATTGGAGAATTCGAACAACAAGTAAACCCTATAATAAGAGCTGCACAAAATACAAATGAAATATATTTTATGGTCTTGTTCATATAGTATCCTTTCTAAATTCAAAAATGCCTAATTTAATAGAATATACTATATGACAAAGCCTCTGCAAACAGCAATTAATCCATAGTAAATAAAATATGAATCTATTATTTCCCGGTATTGTTTCCGTTGCCGTAAAATATATACTATTTTTATTTATATAGAAAAAGGTACCGGCGCAATCGGCAACATCGGCAGCACCGAAAAAATCGGCTTATTCTAGCCCATTCACATACCCTCCAGCCCATTCCGACGAGTGAGCGAGGAAAACATGTTCTGCACACATATCAGCCTGAAAAAAGTGGGTATATTGGGAATATATTGCTTTAATCCGGCCTGCTACGAAGTGTAGTGTGGACTTTCAGGGCTTCGGCTCTCTTTTTGCGACTCCGCAGGAGCTTACAGACACTGGGGCGAAATGAGCGACCGCAAAACCGGACCGTCGAACGGCAGCCGCAAGGCATAGTCTCCTTAACCACATTCAAAACTATGCCTTGCGGTCTGGGTTTTGCAGCGAATGAGTCCCATTTGGTGCTCTGTTAGCAACGAGGACCCAGCAAAAAAAGAACCGGAGCCCCGAAAGTCAATACACACTCTCCCCAGCCCTGCATACACTCACGTATATTCCCAATATACCCACTTCTTTTCATGGCTGATATCGTGGCAAAATGTACTTTTTGAGCGAAACGAAAAAAGCCTGGGATGTCCCGGCTTTCTAAATGCTATTTACATAACCTGCCTTAAAAACCGCCCTGCAAGTTCGGGCCACTGTGTACATTCTTCCACTATTTCACGACCATCCTCGTGGCTTGTTTCTTCGGATGCCAGTGCAAGCCCATGACCGCCAAAGGGGAAAATATGTACCTCTGCCGTAACTCCCGCTTTCTTAAGTGCGGTAGCATAAAGTAACGTATTCATTACATTTACACAACCATCCTCCCAAGTATGCCATAAAAACGTTGGCGGGTTGGCATTTGTTACATGCTTCTCAAGAGAAAAGAACTCCTTGTCAGCTTCCCGGAAGCTCTTTCCGGAAACCTTTTCAATGCTGCCACGATGTGTGTACCTCTCATCTGCCGTAATAACGGGATACCCAAGCACACACGCCGACGGCTTGCTTTCCCCTGAAGAATCGTTTGCAAGATTTGCAGCCAGATGACCGCCGGCCGAAAAGCCCATTACTGCAATCTTTGAAGGATTTACACACCACTCGGAAGCGTTTGCACGAATAAGCTTCATTGCTGCTTTAGCCTGTTCAAGAGCCACAGGATAAACGGCACCTGTAGGAGAACAGGAGTAATCGAGCACAAATGTCTGATAGCCAAGGCTTGTAAAGCGAAGTGCTATAGGCTCCGCTTCGCGACAAGACGTATATTCGTACCCGCCACCCGGTAAAATGAGGATAGCAGGACGTACCCTGTCAGCTCTGAACACCGCATCATTATGCATAATATAGCATGTAAGAGCAGCCTCAAAGTCCTCATATGAAACACTCTTTTTTATTATTTCCATAATGTAGTTTCCCCTTAACAATAATAATGGCTTTATTCACCGTTTAATGCTTAGCAGTTCATCATATTACTGCTTTACACCGTACTGCTCATAATAAGCATCTATTCTTGACTTGCACTCATCGTCAATGATTACTTTGCCATTAACCTCTTTGTTGTAAAGGCACTCAATAACTTCAGGCATTGTAACAATGGCAGCAGTCGGGAAACCGTATGTTTCACGGTTGTCATCAAGAGCACATACCTTTCCTCCAAGTCCGACCTCGTTACGATTAAGACTTACAATAAGGCCGACGATTTTTACATCTCCGCAGCTGCGGACAATAGGAACCGTTTCCTCCATGGATTTACCGGAAGTTGTAACATCTTCAATCATAACAACTCTGTCACCGTCTTTAATCTTACTGCCAAGAAGAATGCCGGTATCGCCGTGGTCTTTAACTTCCTTACGATTCGAGCAATAGCGTACTTCCTTTCCGTAAAGCTTTGAATATGCAACTGCCGTAACAACCGCAAGCGGGATGCCCTTATAAGCAGGTCCGAAGAAGACGTCAAAATCGTCTCCGAAATTGTCATGAACCGCTTTTGCATAATACTCACCGAGACGCATAAGCTGTGAGCCGGTAACATACGCTCCCGCATTCATAAAAAAAGGGGATTTACGCCCGCTTTTTAATGTAAAGTCACCAAACTTAAGCACCTCACACTCAACCATAAAATCAATGAATTCTTTCTTGTAATCCTGCATTTCTGCCCTCCGTTAATTATTCTTCGCCCATCTGACATATTCCAGTACAGGCATAGGCCTTGCATAAACGAAGCCCTGAATAAAATCACATTCAGCCTTTCGAAGCATGCTGACCTGACGCTTATTTTCAATGCCTTCGGCGATTGTGCGCATATCAAGATCGCGGGCCATGTTAATTGTATCCCGCACGATTGACGACTGACGCTCGTCATTTTCTTTTGTTTCAAAGAACTTTTTATCAAGCTTCAGTACATCCACAGGAAGGTTCTGAAGCACATTAAGGCTGGAAAGTTCCGAACCGAAATCATCCATTGCACAGTAGCATCCAAGCTTCTTAAGCTGACGGATAATCTCTGCAAAACGCTCATAATTGGTTACTGCGACACCCTCGGTGAATTCAAGTTCGATTTCACCCGGTCTAATGCCGTAAGCCGAAAGGATGCTCTCAACGTTTTCAATGGAATCCGGCTGAAGTATCGTTGCTCTTGAGAGGTTAACGGCTATGCAGGTTGACATATTCTCTTCTTCACGGAGCTTCCTGACTATGCCGCAGGCCTTGTCAAGCATATACATATCGAGCTTTGTAATGCGGCCGTCATGCTCAAAAAGCGGAATAAACTCGGAAGGGAGAGCATAAAAATCATTGTTTCGAACCCATCTGCAAAGCGCTTCCGCACGGAAATATAACGTTTCGGGACCTGTCTTCCCGATATATACCTGGGGCTGAAGGTAAACTTTGAACTCTTCTTTACGTATTGCTTCATCCATGCTGCTCTCGAGCTCGATTTCACGCATTGCAGCCGTCTTCAGATCCTCATCGTAAAAGCGAACCTTGTTTCCGATTTCCTGTTTGGCACGCTTCTTCGCTATTGTAGCCATATTTAGCATTGTGTCAACAGAATCCTTGTTATTTACGGGAATTGTGTACACGCCTGCCGCAAGCTCAACAAGATACCGTCCTTCGTAGTTCAGGCGGAAGTAATCCGCAACCGCCGAAACTATGTCTTCTATCTTCGTCCGTAAAACTTCTTCGTCGGTGTACTCAAAAAGAGCACAGAAATTGTCGGCTGAAATACGACACATAAACTCCTCTTCGGAGAGCATGCGGGCAAACATATCAGCCACGTTTTTAAGCACTATGTTACCGATATCATATCCGAAAACTTCGTTAAAATATTTGAATCGTATTACGTCGAATGCACAGAATGCATACTTTTTTCCATTGCCCAAAATGCGTCTCATGCAGCGCTTGAAGCCGTCAAAGTTAAGATATCCCGTCGTTTCGTCGTAATATCTTATACTCTTCATATTGTCACGCTCCGTGAGCACTTTCATGCACTCCAGAAGCATTGCGCTTACAGCACCCGCAGTGGACATTTCCGTAGTGTCCCTGTCGATGTTTTTAAGGCACAAAAAGCCGTAAACATTCATTTTATCCCATATCGGGATAAGAAGGAAGTTCTTAACGCCTCTGTTTTCAAGAAATCTGTACACTCTGGCATCAATATTTTCGATTTGTGCAATGTTATCGACATAAACAACCACATTTTTCCCGAGCTTTGCTTCCCAGTGCTTTCTCGCATATGCAGAAATGTCCTTACGTGCCGCAAAAAGTTCGCCTTCGGACATATTGAAAGAGGCCGTGCCGTTATCACCCGAGTTCCAAGTGATAAAGCCCTGCTCCGCCTTAAAATACATACATAAGGAACTGATGGTTTCACTGAAGAACCTGTCAGGCTCCTCCATATAGTTTACGTCGCTGCACGCACAGGAAGTGATGATATTCTGACAAGCAACGGCAATTCGATACTCCTTGTTTGCTTCTTCAGAGTTTTCAACAGCCTTGAAAATGTGAACAAAGCTTGTATCCTCTCCTGTTCCGAACAAACCCGCCCTCTGGATGAAATCTGTGTTCAATACGGGAGAATGAGTTTCTGAAACAATATAGGAATTATGGTTACATACTTTATATAGACATTCTTCGCATTTCTCTGTCTTTCCGGCAAAGGCTTCATAGCATTTTCTGCCAACCCAGTTTTCATATGGGTTATTTACGTTCTTCGGACTGCTTATTATTTTGCTGATCGACATGTCGTCTGGATCGACAAACATAAGGAAATCCTTGGGATTTTTAAGAGTCAGATGTTCCGGACTTTTAAGTTCATAGCTTTCTATGAACCAAACAAACATGTCATTTGCATCGAACTCTGATTTGAACTCCATCTCGTCGTGGTCTTTATCGGTATAATCCCCGAGAAGCTTCTGCTTTGACATAAGCACTTCCCGTTCATGCGCTTTTTTGAAAATAACATAAGGCGTTTTACCGCCGCGTTTTGCAACGTAAAGAGCCGTATCTGCCTGTTTGAACATTTCAGACCACGTCGCATTCCCACTTATGGCTGAAATACCGGCATATGAATGTATGCACACATCATCCGTCTTTTTCTCCGAAAGATTCTTAAAGAATTCCGTCATTTTCTTGCGGAGAGACGCTTCATCCTCTGCATCAGTAAGGAAAACAATAAATTCGTCTCCGCCGCTTCTTGAAACAACCGCTTCTTCACCAAAGAAACCCGTGCAAAAAGCAGAAAAATCCTTAAGAATATGATCGCCCGTCTCATGTCCGAAAGTATCGTTAATGTTCTTCAAGCCATCAAGATCAAACATGATAAACGCATGATAATCCGTATTTCCTTTAAGTTTTTCTTCTATGATTTCCTGAGCTATGCTGCGATTGTAAACGTCTGTAAGCGGATCTCTTTCGCTCCTTCTCCTGTAGCTTTCCTCAGCCTCCTTCATTTGACGTGACTTATTGCTGTCATAAACAAAAAGAACAATACATAAAAGCATAATGAGAAGTAACGACGAGATGAGAAGCATCGACCAGTCCGAAGATACAAAGGAGAAGAAGTTATCAACCTTTAAAACAAGTTCTTCCTTTCCCGAGCCGATAAAGAAAAACAACAAAATAAGGGCGGCCAAAACAAGGATAATCAAATACTTCCATTTGTTTTTGCCGTCCTCTTTCTTCATGACCTGTCCTCCGTTCGTCACACGTTACTGGTTGCAGAAAAATTCCTTTACATCAGGCATTCCCCTGAGAATGTCTATAAGTTCTTCAGTTTTCTTGGAATCCAAATGTCTTACAACTGCTTCATACTCAATTAAGCCGTCTTTTCTCTTAAGCGAAAAATCCTCAACGTCGATGTGGTGGGAATCAAGGTAATCCCTCATGGCATTCATGGCACCCGGCTTATCCTCAAGAACAAGACGGATTTCGGTTGCGTTTGATGTTTCCCATTTAATATGCTTGTGAAGATAGCTCTGAAGAAATACAAGAAGCACCGTTGTAAAAACAGCCACAAGGTACATGCCCGCACCAACCGCAAGACCTACGGCTGAAGTAGCCCAAAGACCTGCTGATGTTGTAAGTCCCTTGATGGAACCGCCTTTGACAAAAATGACGCCCGCACAAAGGAAGGATATTCCGGTTATAACGTTTGACGCAACTCTCGCTGCATCAACCTGCACGCTGTCTCTGACAACAACATCAAAAAAGCCATACTTCGAGACAATGACCATAAGCGCAGCACCAAGGCAGACAATCAGATGAGTTCTGATGCCCGCTTCCTTCTGTCTGTGGCTTCTTTCAAGACCGATAAGGCTGCCGCATAAAGCCGCAAGAATAAGCCTTACAAGATATTCCCACTGTCCCAGCTGATCAACTAAAAATTCACTCATAAATTACTATTCCCTCTACATATATATTCTCATTTGTGATTTGTCTCATTTTCCAAATTGCTTCAAAAAAATGTAAAACACCACACTGTTATCTATTTTATCATTTACTGATAAAAAGGCAAGTAAGAAAAAGCGTTGTTTTATCTTACGTTTCGCGAGGTGCAGCAGCTTCCGTTCACTTAACCCAGTAGCTTCAGGGTTCCGGCCGATGACGGACTGATTCTCCACGGAGACTTATTTTGTCCGTCAGGTTGCATTAACTTACAAACAAAGCGATTAATGCTGTGCTGCCTGTTCCGGATGAAGTATGTCAACAATAAATGTTGACTCAGACTGTAGACAAACCCAGCGGATATCGTCGCTGGGTTTTCTCACTTTTTAGTAACAAAAAGTGGCTTAAAGCCTTGATTTTACTGGCTTTGAGCCGCTTTTTGTGGTATAATTGTCTTATCAAAATACAGGTAGGAC
>JAZLLG010000029.1:0-8175 GCA_045598045.1 Lachnospiraceae bacterium
AGCGAAAAGCGGTAATGGCTTAAGCCATTATTGTGATTTTCTCTTGAAAAGATTGAATTGAAGTCTTAAAAGGTATATGAAGTGCGAAAAGAGGGTGCACGGACGGTTAGGCCGCGTACCCTCTTTGTCGACGCTCTGAAGCAATGGGCAAAACCATTGCTTTTTTGTATATTCTTCTTTCAAAAGCTTTATTAATCTGTAACAGAATAATCTCTCATCACCTGATGGTTTCAAGCCTGATTGTATTCGTGTTTCCCGACTGTCCGCTTGTTTGTCCGCCCGTCAGAACAATATTATCCCCTTTGTGAAGCCCCAATACGTCCATTGCATGTTTCATGGCATAATAAAACATCACATCCATTGAGTCAAAGGCCTCACTTAATACGGGTGTTACACCCCAGCTGAGGTTCAGTTTTCTCCATGCCTTTACCGATGTCGTCATTCCCACTATATCAACGGGACATCTGAAGCGGCTGACCATCCTTGCAGTAACTCCTGAAATAGAATTGATTACAATCCCTTTGGCTTTTGTATCGATAGCCATGGCACAGGTTGCATGCGAAACCGCGTCAAGATTATTTTTAATCACATAATCCATCTTGAAAAATCTTTTTACGTAATCTATGTTTTTCTCGGTATACTCTGCAATTTCGGCCATGTTTTTCACAGCTTCTATCGGATATTTACCTGCCGCAGACTCTCCTGAAAGCATTATTGCGGACGAGCCGTCATATACGGCATTTGCAACATCGGAAATTTCCGCTCTTGTCGGTCTGGGATTGTAAATCATGGATTCCAGCATTTCCGTCGCGGTAATAACTCTTTTTCCAAGCATACGGCATGTTTTTATAAGGTGCTTTTGTATGGCAGGAACTTCAACAAACGGAATCTCCACTCCCAAGTCGCCTCGTGCAACCATTATTCCATCTGCAATTTCGCAGATTTCTTCGACATTGTCAACACCGGCACGATTCTCAATTTTCGCAATGATATCAATATCTTTTCCGCCGTTTTCATTTAAGAAATTTCGAAGCTCACAGATGTTTTGTTTATTGGACACAAAAGAGGCTGCTACAAAGTCAACGTCGTTCTCTATTCCGAAAAGCAGGTCTTCCTTGTCCTGTTCGCTGAGATAATCGCCTTCAAAAACGTGATTCGGAAAATTCATGCTCTTTCGGTTGGAAATCTCTCCTCCCGTAATTGTTTTGCATATTGCATCCGTCTCGGTAAGCTCGGTAACTTCAAAAATCAGCAGCCCGTTATTCACCAGGATACGGTCTCCGACCTTCAATTCATTGATAAGTTCTTTGTAGTTTACGGAAACCTTTGTATTGTCTCCGACAATCTCAGACGTGGTAAATGTAAACATCTGTCCGTCTTCTATCTTTTCTTTTCCGTTCTTAAATTCCCTGATTCTATATTCAGGGCCCTTTGTATCAAGCATGATGGGAAGCGGATAATTCAGCTTTTCTCTCACCTTTTTAATCAGATTTATTTTTTCGAGATGCTCCTCATGTGTACCATGCGAAAAATTAAGTCTTGCGACATTCATCCCCGCCTTGCACATCTCCGTCAAAATCTCTTCATTGGCACTTGCCGGGCCAATTGTGCAAATTATTTTTGTTTTTCTCATTTTATTAACCTTCCATTAGTTTATTCAACTTTATCACTACCGTAACCACCAATCATTTGTCGTCATTTTCGGAAGTGTCGTCAGACATGTCTTTATCCTCTTTGCTATCATCATTCTTCCCATAATCAATCCACCAGGCAAATACACCTCCGCCAATGGCAATCACACACATCAGTCCTACAAAAATATACATGAACATTTTTAATCTCCCTTATTAATCAGTCATCTTTTACACACCAAAACAAAGCGAACGTGCCTCACGTTCACTTGAAAGTATTTAAATGATCAGATCAGGGATTTCATTCCGTCCGTATTATGAATGTAAGTGACAATAATCCTTCGAGCATGCAGAATAAACTTGAAAGAGTATTGTATAACGACAGCACAAAAACAAAATTGTATTAAGAGCACGGGAACTCCGCCATACAGCATACTGTTTTTGCGGTTCAAGATTTGGTGCGATTCATCACCTTTGAGAATTACCTGTTGCCTGTTTGAAATTTCAGCAAGTTCAAATGTCGGAGTCTTGCTAAATGACGCAGTCGATAATATTTGTGCGCTTGTTTCAACGATATTATCGTTTAATACGATTTGTTCATCAAAATCAACATTTACAGAAAGAAGAACAACCATTGCAAGAATAAGCAACGTAAATAAACGGTTTCTCTTTTGTTTATTTTTGTTTTGCACAAATTCGAGCAAATTATTCCTCCCCTTTCAGAGTTTTCGATGATACGCATTAATATAACTGCAGTGAGGTATTATAGCCCAATACAACCGTACCCGCAACTGATTTCTAAAAAAAGAACCCTTGGGGCAGGGTGTGCCCCAGGGGTTCAGCTGAACTGAAGATTGATATGAAAGGCGTTATCATTTTTTTGGAGTGTTAAACAAATCTCGGGCAATCGTTCCTGTCGTATCGGATCTTTCGGATACCGTCCGAAATGATTCTTTCTTCGAAGGAAGTTACTCCGTGATAAGCAATCCACCACTCACCGTCTCTGTCACAGAAAAACGAATTATGACCGGGGCCGTACTCTCCCGGCACACTGCTGAAGCTGAGAACAGGAGTTTTGGCTTTTTCCCAGACAGACAAATCACAAAGGTCTGCCCCGTCTTTTGCCGTCAGCATGCCGACAGTGTACAAATATCCTCTGGCATCTCCGCCGGAGTAAGCAAGATAAATGCCGCCATTATGGTAAAATGCATACGGTCCTTCATTGTTGATTGTTCCGTTTGTGTTTTCAAATCCATATAAAGGTCTGGACAGGCACTTCGGCTCAGTAATCAGTTCATAAGGATTCTGCGGATCAAATTCACCGACCATAAGCATGGAGCCCGAGTCCATCGGGCTTCCTATTTTTTCACGATAAGACCAGACATAATAATGGCGGTTACCGGATTTAACGTATGTCATATCCAAAGTAATCCCGTTTTCTCCAAGCTTCTTTCCGCCGGGTGCCGTAACTTTCCTCGGATTCTCCCAGTCTGCAGGATTCAGAATATCTCCATTCTCCTTCAGTTTCATGATGTGGCACTGCGGTCCCCAGTTTTCATTGCTTACGGCAAAAATAAGGTACAGCGATCCGTTGATTAAGTGAAACTCCGGAGCCCAGAATGTCTGAATCAGGCCTCTTTTTTCATCCTTGTCCAGGATGATGTGAGCCTCTGTATTTTCCGAAAACAGGTCCTCAATTTCGTGCGCTTTTCTTACATAAAATCCAATGTCCCCTACATTGTCATTTGTTGCAATGTAGTAGTAATCATCCTTCCATAAGAAGAAAACAGGATCTCCGAACCCTCTGGAGAAAGGGAACTGCAACTTAGGATATTTGGTGTTTTTCTCCGGCTTTTCATTCCAACGTTCTTTGATTCGCTCTGCAAGCTCGTCCGGAATGCTGACATTATCATCCCGCCTCAATTCCGCAACAGAGACGCCTGTGCGCTCTTCAAGTGTCTTCTCTTCACAAAGGCCCCACTCTTCAAATGATATGAAGTCCTTCGTCAGCCACGTCCAAAATAAGCTCCGTTCTTCCTTAACACATCCGTCCTGCGAAAGGTTTTCTCCGGTAATAAGAAAAGCTGTTTTCTGCCCGATGGAAACAGCGGAGATTCGGACAGCCCCGGTAAAGGCGGGCACAATTCTATTGTTTTCGTCCACACTGCCTTTCGGGAACAGCATACCATAGTTGTTTCGAACCGGTTCTCCCTGAATGGAAATGTGAACACTGTAAGCCAATCCATTTGGATACTGTCCCGTAATCACTTCTCGGTTATAAACATTTAAAGTCTTCATCTTTTTCTCCCGTTATTCTCTTCCATGTTTTTATTCATGAATGTACATTCTGGTCATTTCCGGTTCACCATCCCCTTGAACCATACACAGGAATTTCCACCCGTACTTTTCGTAAAAGTTTGTATGATCGGTTACAAGATATAAAGGGTATATTCCTTTTGATTTGCATTCATCAACAACAAAATTCAAAAGTCTTCCGGCAATTCCTCTGCACCGGTAAGCTTCTTCCGTATATACGGCGCAAACGTTCGGAGTCAGATCTTTTCGGTCATGGAAATCGTTTTCAATAACTCCAAGCCCCGCAACAATCTTTTCGCCTTCCAGGCACAGATACCACCCATATTCCGTATTTTTGCATAAATAGTTTTCCATGCATTCAAGATACGCTTCCGCAGGCACTCCCCATTTGCTGTGGAACCATTCGGCAGCCGTTTCTTTTATTTCGGGCCTCTCCCTTAAATCAACTATTCTAAGTTCTTCCAAAAACTCTGCTCCTTCTGCAACAAGGTATTTTATCCGGGTAACAAATTCCGTCTTTTTTTTACTGTCGAAAATCAATGCCGATTATCGTTGATATTTAGTAATTATAGCCTTATACTCCGGGTTTTCAAGTAACTTGACATTTTCGGGATTTTTCCACGTCAAGGCACAGTCAACAGTGAACGCCGGCAAATCGTCGGTACGATGTTTCTTCACGCAGGCATCGAACAACGGCTTGTTGCTTTTAGCAAGCTCGGAAATGTTTTGCACAGCCTGCAGCCACTTATCTGTTATTTTTATGAAACCGACGCCCGTTTCTGAGGTTATTCTATTATGTTTGGGAGGATTTGTCCAAGTATCGCTTGGAAAGAGTTTATTAACCAGCGGTTGATTTTTTAACCTCCACGTTAATTTCTACATGTACTATCCTTTTATCGCCGGCTGCGCGGGCGAAAGCTTCAAAACTCCTTATTTCAATTTACCAATCGACATATGAAATTCTGCTGAAAACTTAGGCAATGGCAATCTGTACTTTTCAGCAAGTGCCGGTCCGCATGCATTTGAACCAACTCCTGCCATCTTATGGTCAACACACAAGATATTGCTTGTACTCTTCACCAAATCGAAATTATGTCTCTTGGAGGCAAGCTCTTCCTGTGTATATTCCGAAGCGTTAAAGGATAAGCCATCTTTTGAGGTAAAGGTTATTTCAGTTTCACCATCCGTTACGGTCACATGCTTACAACCATAGTGAGAGGAATTCTCCTGCGGCTTAATATAATCTTCATGCATATCGGAAATTTCGGTCTCAAAATTTCCAATATAGCTTGCCTGATGCTTATCTGCATAGCTTTCATAGGGACCATATCCATAATAAGAAACCTTATCAAAGCGCTTGGGCACAAAAAGCCGAACTCCGAAACGAGGTAAAAATGTTACTTTGTTGCCGGTTTCCAATTCACAATAGATGTCCATACCTGCAGCGGAAAGACGATATACTACATCCATATATGCAATCGGCTGATGAATGCCCCATCCAAAGGACTGCCTCTGCTTTATTTCCACTCCGTCAGAAGAGGATGAAATCTCCGCTCCATAGCCTTTTACCACATAATCATGCAGGTGAGCTCTGTACCAGTCACCTCTCATAGTATCATTGTCAACGGGGGCACGGAAAAAGTTAAAACTTATCGGCTTATCAAGGAGTTCCTTACCCTCAAAGCAAATAGAATCAAAGCTGCTCGTTCTTCTGTTGTAGACGTAACTCAGTTTACCGAAATCCACCGTAATGCGTAATGCTTCCTCTCTGATTTCGGTGACAGCTCCTTCATTTTCCGATTCTGCCTGGTGGTCCTGCCCGCACTCGTGTTTTGACTCAAGTGCAATCTGGTCAAAGCATATTTCATACCCTTTTTCGCAATATCCCAAATCCTTTTTGGCAACAAAAACGAAACGTATATAAGCTTCTTTGTCCGTAAATTGAAGCACTTCCGGTACTTCCACAATGCATTCACCCAGTGGATTGATTTCAAACTCCATATGATTGCTCTTTGAGAGGCCGCCATCAAAAGATATTTCATAATAATAATCCGCAAAGTCACTTACCTTGCCATGGCATAAAAAGCTCCTGAAGATAAATTCAGTTGCAGACTTACCCTTCATAACTCGAACAGGACGATATACCTGCTTCAGCTCAAGCAAACCGGTATGCGGCGTTCTGTCGGGATAAGTAAGCGCATCCATACAAAAATTATTGTCATGGTGTCGCTCGTTAAAATCTCCTCCATACCCATACATCACCTTGCCGTCCTGCGTTGTTCCCAAAACAGCCGCATGATCGCTCCACTCCCATATAAAGCCGCCGCAGAATCTTTCATTTGAATGAAACGCATTATGATAATCTTCCAAATCTCCGGGGCCGTTTCCCATTGCATGACAATACTCACACAAAATGAACGGGCGCTTTTCCTCTTTGTTTTCCAAAAACTTGTTCATGCCCTCGGGCGATGTGTACATCTGCGAAACAACATCCAAAACAGCATCTGAAGTATCATCAAGTTTGTGGGTGCTTTCATAATGAAGCAGTCTTGTATCATCCAGTTTCTTGACAAGTTTTCCTGCTGCTTCCATGTTTGTTCCATACCCGCTCTCGTTTCCCAACGACCAGAACACTACGCAGGGACGATTGATATCGCGTTTTACAAGACTTTCCGAACGGTCCAGTATCGCTTTCCTAAAGCGTTCATCGGACGCAAGCAGAGCAATTCCGTTATATCCGTCTGCCCATGACCATCTGAAATCATTGTAGACCTCAACGCAGCCATGAGTTTCCATATCGCCCTCATCAATAACATACAGACCATATTCATCACATAACTTATAAAATAACGGCGAATTGGGGTAATGAGAGGTTCTCACAGCGTTGATATTGTGTTTCTTCATCAACACAATATCCTTCTTCATCTGTTCGGTGGTACAGTAAAAGCCGGTATCAGGATAGCTGTCGTGACGATTCACTCCTCTGAATTTCACGGGAACTCCGTTTACCTTTACCACGCCATTTTCAATTGCAATGTCACGAAAGCCTACCTTTTCACCGATAAGTTCTTCCCCTGCGGTTATCTTTAAATCATAAAGCACAGGTACCTCAGCAGACCACAACCTGGGGGTATTAACATGAATAACTCCCTTTTCACCATTGTTCACAACAATTGAGGAAACAGTATTCCCCTCAGGATCAATCAACTCTGCCGTTACATCCGTTCCGTATACGGTAAGTTCCAAATCCGATGCAGTCTTTTCCTTGTTCAGAATCGTTCTTACAACATAATCATTTAAGCGCTTCTTCGGCCTGCTAAGCACGTAAACATCACGAAATATACCGGACATACGGAACTTATCCTGATCCTCAAGATATGTTCCGTCACACCATTTCAACACGGCTACGGTTATTTTGTTTTTCCCGGCAGTCAGATACGGTGTAATATCAAATTCAGATGTGCAATGTGACACCTGGGAATAGCCAGCAAAGCGGTCATTTATATATAAATACAGACAGCTGTCCACTCCATCAAATACCAATATCCTGTCCTTACCGTCAGGAGTATACTCGTATTCTCGGCTATATACACCAACAGGTGTCTCATCCGGAACATATGGCGGGTCAAACGTAATAGGATATGCAATATTTGTATACTGAGGTTTATCATAACCGTGCAATTGCCAGTTGGCAGGTACAGGGATTGTTTTTTCGGGATTAATCACAGTAAATTCATCTTCTAAATCAATTACACTGTCAAAGTATCTGAACCCCCATTCTCCGTTAAGCAGCTCAAAATATGCGGATTCTTCTCTTTGTGCAAAGGGATTCTGTTCTCTGTCAAAAGGAATAAAATATGCATGCTTATCCAATGTATTGATATGCAATTCATTGGGATTTTCATGATATATCATTTTACTTTTTGCACTTCCGGGCAATGCTATCTTTTCTAAATTCATCTTTCACTTTCCTCCGTTCCATAGACCCCCACAAAGGAAATGACGGGGTTCTTTCTGCTGTCGGTTATCCTGATACGAAGACTGTCGGTAACAATCTTTTCAAGCGGGACAATCCTTTTGTGCCCAACTACGGTCCCATTGTAAACAGACTTATAGTCACCATTAATCAGTGCCTCTGCTTCAAAGCTTTCAATTCTTTGGCTGAAATGGATATCTTCTTTGATTACAATATATTCGATGCAAACAGGCTTCTGCCATTTTGCACAAA
>JAZLLG010000030.1:0-48988 GCA_045598045.1 Lachnospiraceae bacterium
GTCCCTGAATGCTCCTCTACAGTATTTTCGAACAAGTTGCCCCTAAGGGGCAATCGCGCGCGAGCCCATTCAGGCTTCGGCGGGAACTCCTAAGTTCGCCAGACATTCTGAAGGACGTATGGGGGCTCTTTGTGTGTCACGTCCCGAAACATGGTAGAGCCGGCAGATTTGTGGGAAAGCTGTGAGACGATTGTATGTGTGGCGGAAGGTTATACAGGTGCCGTGGCAGGCGTAAAGTGTGCACGTCCCTCAACATCGGCGGGCAGATTTGCGGTTGGAAGCTGTAAGACGATATAGCGCTGAGTGGGGTAAGATGATGTGCCCCAGGTCGGATAAAGGGTGCCCGCAACCGTGAAACGGGGAAGCACCGCAGATTTGATGGATGTAAAAAGGGAGGCGAGGAAAGTACGCAACCTTCCCCGCCTCCCGGCATTTTATGCTCTGAATTCGATTATTCTTCCTGGTGCTCCTTCGCTGCCGTCTGCAAATACCGCAGCGCAGTAAATCTGGTAGACATCGGCTGCGGGAACCTGGAACGGAAGTACCGCAGCGCTCTTCTTTTCTTCGGCCGTTACGGAACGAAGAGGGAAGAACTGGAAATCTACCGAACCCTTTCGGTAAACATTGTACTTAACGGCACCTTCGACATCGTTCCAAATGAGAAGGAACGAAGCAACACCGTTCTCGATGTGAAGCTCCTGCATGGCGAAACCGGTAGGAGCGGTGACATCCTTCGGAGCGGGCGGAGCAAAAAGATCCGGCTTCGGAATGTCGAAGGTTGTGTTGAGAGCAGGCTTAAGTCTGTCAAACTCGGGCCTGTCGGAATCAAGAATTGCCTGTGAAACAAGACGTGCAAACTGCGTTGCACCATATTCCTGAAGATGTGTATTGTCGGAAACACCATCGGCATATGCGCCGTCGGGGAAAGCTCCGGGAGCTGCCCAAAGGTAAATGAGCTTGGACTCCTCACTGCCGATCTTATTCAGATAATCAACGGTGAGCTGACAAAGATCGATAACCGGAACATCATATTCCGCACCGACACGCTTCATAACATCGGCATACTTACCGAAAGAAGCAACGAAGTTTCCGTTGTTGCCGTCACAGTTTCTTCTGGCGATGGGAGTAACAAGAACGATAATCACACCACGCGCTTTACAGGAACGAATGTACTTCTTGAGCCAGAAAGGCATATCATCTGTGGAAACATACCTGTTGGGACGAACGGCCGTTGCATCGTTGTGGCCCCACTGTATGAAACAATAATCGCCGGGAGCGGAGAGGGCAAGGAGACGGTCCCATTTGCCTTCATTGATGAAAGAACGGGACGATCTTGCACCAATTGAACGATTTTCTATATTGAAAAGAGGCGTTTCATAAATGTGATTCTGAGGATAGAACAGGTCAGGAGACTGAAGCTCCTCGGTTGTTTTACCCGAATTGAAGAATTTATAAAGCACCTGACCCCATCCGGTCTGAGGATAATAATATTTGTCATAAGACTGTACCGTTGAATCAGAAGCGAGGAAAACGGTCGGCTTCTCTTTAGGAGCTTTGGCAGGAAGCTCTTCGTAGGAAATGTCGGTAATTACGAGCTTACGAAGAACAGCGTCTCCCTTCTGCTTAGCCTCATCCGGAACAAAGAACTGTAAAAGAGTATCATCTTCAACGGAGCAAAGAGTGAAATCACCTGATACACTTTCACCTGCAGGAACTTCCAGAGCATTAAGCTTGAGGATGTTGTTTGCGTAGGCACTTGCTTTTATTGTTTCCGAGGAAGTATTTTTGAAGGTGATTGTCCATTTACCGTCTTTCAGACCGGTTGCCTTTTTGAAACCGAGACTTTCAACGTAATTGTAAACACCGAAGCCTGTGGACTCCGTTTCTGTCCAGCTTAATGATGTGAGCAGAAGACCGGCCTCGGTCTTTTCAAACCATTTTGATGAAGTATCCCATGAAATGTCCTCAAAAACGGGTTTTCTTTCTGTGTAAACTCCGGAATCCCATCCCTTAGCTTCTGCGGGATAAGCTACCACTACCGGCTGCAGATTTTCGTAGAACATATTTTCTTCTCCTTTGTAAATCGGATTTTCTCCGAACGATGTAATGGATTATATCATTACGCAAAAGATTTTTAAATAGACTACAATAATATGATAGCTTTTTGAAAAAATGATTACCCGGATACACTTGACACGGAACTTAATCAATGATAACTTTTTCTACACGTATAGTGCGATAAATGAGGTGTTTTCTATGTATATGAAAAGTCTTGAACCCGACAGTCCGATGATGCAAGGGTTCGACATAATCAAGAATGTATTTTTTATCAATATATTTACGGTACTTTGCTGCATTCCCATTGTTACAATGGGAGCTGCTTTTTCGGCAATGCATTATTCTGTTCTCAAAGTGGTAAGAAACGAGGAAGGATATGTTGCAAAAATGTACTTTAAAGCCTTTAAGGATAACCTTAAACAGGGCATACCTTCCACACTTATCATGCTTGCGGCACTGGCTGTCATTCTTTTCGATTTCTGGTATATGGTAAGCATGGACACCGTCGCAAAAGAAAACGGCACCGAACTTTGGTTCTCGGCACCGGTTTTCGTTTCTCTCATTATCATTTCCTTTTTCCTTGTAATAACGCTGACATGGTACTATCCCATTATGGCCAAATTCGAAGCAAGCATAGGCCGGAATATAAAAAATGCCTGTAACATGGGACTTTCGCACATCCTTATAACGCTGGCGATGATTATTATTAACGCTTTACCCTTTGCTGTATGCTATTTTCTGCCGGTGCTTGGTCCGATTCTTTTCATTTTCGGGTTGTCTGCTCCAGCATACTTCGATGCGAAGATGTATGATAAGGTGTTCAAAAAGCTGGAGGACAGAGATGTTTGAGAAAATATTTAATCTCGACAGCAAATTTATGCGCGTACTCTTCAAGGCGGCTGACCTTCTCTGGCTGAATCTGTTGACGATTGTCTGCATGCTTCCTGTTTTTACTGTGGGGCCTGCTCTTTGTGCACTTGCGTATTGCTGCCTTAAAATGTCAAGAGACGAAGACGGAAACGTCACTAAAATGTATTTTGCTGCTTTCAAGAGAAAATTCGGACAGACGGTACTTGTCGGCTTGCTCTCTTTGATAGTGTGCATTGTGTTTGTCGGTGACATTTATGCAATCGTTAAAGGTTTTGCGGTCTTCCCGACATTGGTAAAGGTTGCATCCTTCATTGCTCTTTTCGTTGTGCTTTGCACATCGCTTTATGTTTTCCCTATGCAGGCACGTTTTGAAAACCGGATTCCCGTTACGATTAAAAATGCGTTCTGGGCAAGTCTTGTTCAGTTCCCCAGAACGCTTCTTATGCTTTTTAGCTGGCTTTTTCTGCCGGCATGCATTTTGTTTATTTCAGGTAATTTTACACCTGTTCTTTTACTCTTCGGCGTCTCTTTTCCATCTTATATATCGGCAAAAGCATATGACAGCTTTTTTGAAACAATAGAAAAGCGTATACGTGATGCCGGAAAAGATGACACAAGCGATGAGACGGAAAACGAAGATGAAGAGGATAACGGTGACTGATCAGTTGTGACTGCGAAAAGCTTTGCGGTACGCATCCGGAGTAATGCCGAATTCTCTTTTGAATATATTTTGAAAATGTGACTGACTTTTATATCCAAGCATTGTCGATATTTCGGCAATGCTTATTTTTTCGCCGTTTCTTAAAAGGTCCAAAGCCTTGTCGAAACGTTTCTTTTTTATATATTCCGAATAATTTTCACCGGTGTTTTTCTTGAAAAGGCGACATAAATACTCCGGCGTGAGACAGAAGTGGGATGCAGTATCATTGAGATTTGTTGAAGAAAGGTTATTGTTGACATATGCGAGAATATCCTCAATGTGCTGCTTGTCGTGGACGGATTTTGCCTGCTCCGTAAAGGTGTCCATATATTCTTCTACAAGCTTCGAAAGACGTGAAAGAAGATTGCTTACACCGTTTGTTTCATATAAGAGAAGCGAAAGATCCTGTTCGAAAAAATCTACACGATATTTTTGGGACACAAAATAAAGCCTTAATGCATACCAGATGTCCGTAACGTACCGCATGAGCTCGGAAAAACGATAGAGATGTTCCTCGCGTGCCACTCCTCTGTAAAAATCACTTTTTTCTGCTAAAAACAGGCATACCGATTCAAAATCCCGGTGTTGAAGGCTTTCAAGAACGGACCGGAGGGCGGAATAATCAAGAGATGATTCGGAAGCTTCACAGGCATGGATATGGACACCTCTGAAGGGAAAGCTGAATCCGAGAAGCATGGCGTATTTTATCGCACTGAAGAGAAAATCCTTTTCATCCGACAATTCTTTTTCCGTTTTTACGGGATCTGAATAGTAGACGGTTGAGTTGCTGCCGGGAGTAATGTTATAGATAATCTGTCTGAGGGAGCCGACGAAGGCTCTTGTCGAGAAACTTCTGCTGTCATAATTTAAATAGCAGTAAATCAGTCCGCCGGTCATTTCGGTATAATGCGAAACATATGAGGCAGCAAGAAAATTTTTGCAGCCCTTATATATTGAAGACATTATTTCGGGATCGGATGTTTTTCCGCTTTTTGTTTTGTGTTCAACTATCATTACACAGAAATCCGGTTGGGATTGTTCTGAAAAAAGTTCACGAAAATCTGATTTAGTAAATTTGTCCAAAAATGTTTTCTCCTGACTTAATAGATTTATGCACATCAATATGTAACACAAATATCAAAATAACACAATGAAAAAAAATAATTTAATAAAATGATTATACTTGTAACACAAAAAATAACAATAATGTCAAAAAAGCGCAGTTGTCTATGCGGGGCTGGTGTGGTACATTCAACATGAACCAAAATGTAAATTTTGACAAATTTTGTGCTTTTTTCGAGGAAATACTAGTAGAAAATGCACAAGTATCGGAGGACTGGTTTATGGGTAAAAACAGACGCGGCATGAAAGAGTTTGCAAAACGCTTCTTCAGCGTTTCTCTTGTCGCTATGATGGTAATGACTGATCTGCCTTCCTCATTTGCCTTTGCAGCACCCGGAGATGCCTTGAAGGATAAGTATTCAGGATTCGAAGGAAGAAAGGTTGAATGGGCGTATGGTGTCGGCGAAGACATCTCTTCATATTCGAAGACGATGGCTAAGCTTTCTGATGTTCCTTATGCAACGGAGACAATAAATGTTGATCTTGCTTCCGTACGTGATGAAAACGGAGTCATCGGTACAATGGAATGGGAAGGAAGAACAGCAGTTTTTTCCGATGCCGCCAAGGAAGTTACTGAATTTGATGTCACCGTAAATCAGGATGCCTTATATGCAATCGAATTTGATTACTGGCTTCAGACAGGTGTTTCGGATTCCGCAAAGCGTGCGCTTTACGTAGATGGTGAATATCCCTTCACCGAAGCCGGAGACCTTGAATTCTACAGATATTTCAAAGACGAAGGCGAGCCTGTCCTCAACTCTATCGGAGACCAGACAAGACCGAAACAGATTGAGATTCCCGGTTGGTACTCACAGGGCCTTACGGATACTTCGGGTATTACTTCGACGGATTTCCTCATTCATCTTACTCCAGGAAAACATACACTTACATTTGTTACCACAAAGGTTGGTATGTACATTTCCGGAATTCGTCTTGCAGCCCCGACAATACTCAGAAGCTACGCCGAGGTTGAAGCCGAATATGCTTCAAAGGGATACAAGGAAGCTTCATGTGAAAAGATTGAATTCCAGGCAGAGCTTAATGCCGTAGCAAAGAACGACCCCACTCTCAGAAGAGAGAATGACGGTGATCCTCTTGTAGAGCCTGTTTCCGGAACAAACAGAATGCTGAATGTTATCGGTGCATATCGTTGGAGAACAGGAAACCAGAGCATTAAGTGGGAGTTCGAAGTTCCCGAGGACGGCCTCTACAAAATCGGTTTGTACGTTAAGCAGCAATGGAACGACGGTCTTCCTTCATACAGACAGATTGAAATCGATGACGAGATTCCTTTCAAGGAACTTGAAATATACAGATTCGAATACAGCACGGACTGGAAAGTTCATGAGCTCGGTGCAGACGGAAAGCCTTTCTCGTTCTACCTTACAAAAGGTAAACATACCATCACGATGACAGTTAAGATGGGCGATCTTTCAGCAATACTTGAGTCTATTCAGGACGACATCGCAGTTCTTTCGGATATGCTTCTTAACATAAGCATGCTTGCAACATCAAGCCCCGACCCGAACTATGACTACCAGTTCTTCAAGAATATTCCTTCACTTGAAGGCCAGATGCAGTACCTCGTAGAAAGCCTCTCGGAGAAATATGAACTCTGTAAAGGAATTTCCGACAAGACACCGGCTATGGCAAATAACTTTATTTCCATAAGAACCGATATACAGAAAATGCTTAACAATCCTTTCTCGATCGCCAAGCAGTACGGCTCATTGCAGAATGCACAGACAAGCCTTTCCGAGTGGTTCCTTTCACTTCAGAGTGTACCGCTTGTTATTGACGAGTTTTATGTAGGAGCTCCTTCTGAGAAGTGGAAGAGCGTATCTTCAAACTTCTTCCAGAAGTTTGCAATTACCATAAAGCAGTTCCTTACATCCTTTACAAAAGACTACGATAACGTAGGAAGTGTTCTTTCGGATGACGTTGTTGTTAAAGATACGATTGACGTCTGGATTGCAAGAGGTACCGAATGGGCGGAAGTTATTAAAGAAATGGCCGATGAGGATTTCACACCTCGTACGGGCATTGCCATCAACGTAAACGTTCTTCCCGGCACTCAGCTTGATGCAGGTAACGTAAATGCCATCATGCTTTCCATCACATCCGGACAGGCACCTGACGTAGCACTCGGCGTAGATGCAACTTCACCTGTAGAATTTGCTATTCGTGAACAGGTTTACGATCTTTCGCAGTTTGAAGGTTTCGACGAAGTAAAAAACAGATTTGTCGGCGCTACACTTACTCCTTATGAGTATATGGGGGGCACATACGCAATTCCCGAAACGATGAACTTCAACGTTCTCTACTATAGAAAGGACCTCTTAAATAAGTACGGCATCGACCTTCCCGATACATGGCAGGATCTTTACGACTTTGTACTTCCGGCCCTTTACAATAACGGTTTTGAATTCTACTTCGCACGTGACTTCTCCCAGTTCCTTTTCCAGAACGGCGGAGAGTATTACACAGACAATGGTTTAAAGTCGGCACTTGATACCCCTGAAGCATATCTTGCCTTCAAGGAGTACACAGAACTTTTTACAAACTATGATGTTCCCGAAACAGCAAACTTCTATCAGTACTTCCGTTCGGGAATTATGCCTCTTGGCGTAGGTGATTTCAATATGTACATGCAGCTTCAGGTCGGTGCACCCGAGATTGCAGGCAAGTGGGGCATTATCTCACTCCCCGGACATATGAGGGCGGACGGCGTAATCGACAGAACGGCGGGCGCCATCACCGATAAGGGTGACATCATCCTGAAACAGTCCGATAAGCCCGAACAGTCATGGGAATTCCTTAAGTGGTGGTCAAGCAACGAAGTGCAGACACAGTTCGCGAAGGAAGTTGAAGCCATGATGGGCGCTGAGGCAAGATGGAACACGGCAAACAAAGAAGCATTCTTAAATCTTTCCTGGTCCGATGAGGACATTGAAGCTCTCAACGAAGAGTGGGAGTGGGCAAGAGAAGTTCCCGTCGTTCTCGGCGGATATATGACGACCCGTCACCTTACAAACGCATGGACAAGCGTTGTAATGAGCGGTATGGATGTCAGAGAAGCACTTGAACGGGCTGTCGAAGATATCAACAGAGAACTTCGAATGAAACAGGAAGAGTACGGGGTAATAGCTGATGACTAAAAAAGCAAAAGCAGAAAACGCGATAATGGAAAGCAATGCGGTTGCAATTGCAAAAAAGGCCAATCTTAAGCGTTTCTGGCACAAAAACTGGATGGGTTATGCTTTTATGGCACCCTTCGTTATACTTTTTACAATATTCGTTGTTGCACCCGTTCTTGCAGCCATCGGCCTTTCATTTACGGACTACAACATGATGCAGAAGCCTCACTTTGTGGGCTTTAACAACTACAAGCTTTTGTTCCTTGATGATGAAGTATTCATGACGGCTATAAGCAACACCGTTAAGTTTGCGGTTGTCACGGGACCTATAGGATATCTCCTTTCCTTCTTCGCTGCATGGGTAATCAACCAGCTGAAATGTAAACGTGCATTTGCACTTGCCTTCTACGCACCTTCCATTACGAGTGGTGTTGCAATGACAAACGTTTGGCTCGTTCTTTTCTCTTCAGATAGAAAGGGCTATCTCAACTACTTCCTTATGAGTCTGGGTATCATCGATGAGCCCATTCTCTGGAACACCGACCCCACGTACATTATGGGCGTCGTTACCTTCATTTCCCTTTGGATGAGTATGGGTACAGGCTTCCTTGTATTCCTTGCAGGTCTCCAGAACATGGACCGCTCGCTTTACGAAGCAGGTGCCATTGATGGTGTTAAGAACAAATTCCAGGAACTGTTTTATCTGACACTTCCCGCAATGAAGCCGCAGCTTCTGTTCGGTGCCATCAACTCCATTACATCCTCCTTCGCGGTATTTGATATCGCGGTTTCCGTAGCCGGTATGCCCAGCCCGAACTATTCGGCACATACCATTGTTGCACATCTGTATGACTATGCATTCATACGTTTCCAGATGGGTTATGCTTCCGCTGTTGCGGTTGTGCTTTTCCTTATAACCTTCATCCTCGGTAAGATTGTTATGAAAGTTCTGTCATCCAAGGACGAGTAGGAGGGGAGAGTGTAATGTTAAAAATTAAATGGTTTAAAGGACAGTGGATACACATCACTTTCTCGAAGGTTCTTTTGTATCTCGTAATGCTCCTTCTTGTAGCGTTCACCGCGCTGCCCCTTGTGTTCGTAGTTGTTACGGCTTTCAAGCCTCTTGATGAGCTGTATCTCTATCCGCCGAAGTTTTATGTTATGCATCCTACTTCAAAGAACTTCTCAGACCTTGTTGTCACATTGGGAAGCTCGACGGTTCCTTTCACAAGATACATTTTCAACAGCATACTGATTACAATCGTCGTAGTTCTTCTTACGGTTGTTGTATGTTCACTTGCTGCATATTCACTTGTAAAGTTTAAGCCTGTGGGCGGAAAACTTGTATTTGACCTTATACTTATTGCACTTATGTTCTCGGCACACGTTACAAGAATACCGAGCTACCTGATTGTAAATAAGCTTGGTCTTGTAAACACTTACTGGGCACTGATTCTTCCGAACGTTGCCGTGGCGTATAACTGTTTCCTGATGCGACAGTTCATAACACAATACCCGGATGAACTTATCGAAGCAGCCAGAATCGACGGCGCCGGAGAATTCAAGATTTTCATTAAGATGGTTATGCCTGCACTTGCACCTGCGTGGTCAACACTTGTAGTTTTCTCCTTCGTAAGCAACTGGAACGACTACTTCTCACCACTCATCTACATTACGAGCCAGGCTATGAAAACACTTCCTCTTGCACTTAAGACTATCGGAACGGGTATCGGACGTGCGGGAGCAACAAATGCGGCAGCGCTTCTTACAACGCTTCCGACAGTAATCATTTTCACAGTCATGCAGGGTAAAGTTATGGAAACCATGACATATTCAGGAATTAAGGGCTAAGGGAGGACAAAATGAAAAAGCTTAAAAAAATAAGCATTTTTCTGATTGCAGCAATAATGTTTTTGCTGGATTCAGCCAGACCGGTTCTCGCGGATACCGCAAACTACGTTACGGGAGACGATAACACACGTCAGCCCGTTCCTGAATGTTATGTATGCACGGAAACGATAAACAACATCGGTGATTTTGAAGACAAGAATAAATTCTTCAAGAATCCGCAGGATCTCTTTATTGATGAAGATGATAATGTTTATGTTGTTGATACCGGTTGGAAAAGAATAGTTAAGTTTAACAGCGACCTCGTTGTTACAAACATTTATACATGCCCCGGCAAGGCATTCAATAAGCCTCAGGGTATCTTTGTTGATGAAGACGGAGATATGTACGTGGCTGATACGGAAAATAACCGTATTGTCCATCTTGATGCAGAAGGAAAGCTTATTGAGGAGTTTGGAGCTCCGGTTTCGGAAGAACTTGACAGAAGTGCGGTATTCACACCCACAAAGCTTATTGTTACCGACACAGGCTACATTTACGTGGCAAATAACGAAAACATTATGTCAATTGACGGTAACGGAGCATTCAGAGGCTTTTTCGGTCAGACGAACATCGGCTTCTCACTTTCGGATATGCTCGGAAGAATGTTTAATACCGAAGAAAAACAGCTTTTCGCAAAGAAAAGAACAGCTTCTTCCTACATCAACATCACTTACGGACCCGACGGAAACGTTTATGCAACAAGTAATGAGCGTGAAGAAGGCGAAATAAAGAAGCTTAACGGCGTAGGTAACAACGTTTACCGTAAGTACAAAACGGTAGGCGACAAGATGCGTAACCCGATAAAGGATTTCATCGACAATAAAATCCTTAAAGCGGTTGTAGCAGGAAAGAGCTTTAAGTTCGGTGAGTACTTCAATGACGAAGGAATGTATATCGAACCTAAATTCGTTGATATATGTGTTGACAAGAACGGTATCGTAACCGTAGTCGAAGGCTTGAACGGTAAGGTGTACCAGTACGACCAGCAGGGCCGTATGCTCGTTGCTTTCGGCGGCCTCGGTGAGCAGACAGGAACCTTTACGAATCCTTCTTCCATAGCCGTTGACAGTAAAGGACGCATCTACGTTCTTGATCAGATTACAGCAAACATTCAGATTTTTGAACCCACAGAGTTCATTCAGAACATACATGATGCAACATCAATGTATAACGAAGGACGTTACCAGGAATCTTACGACCTTTGGGAAAAAGTTCTCAGAACAGATGAAAACTACGACCTCGCTCATATAGGTATCGCAAATACTCTCTTCAAACAGGAGAAGTATGAGGAAGCAATGGAAGAGGCTAAACTTGTGGGTGACCGCGGAATCTACACAATGGCCTTCGATAAGCATAAATATGAAGTGCTTCGCGATCATTTCCTTCCTATTGTTCTTTTGGCCGTTATAATCATTATTGCGGTATGCTTCCTTATAAAGCTCTTCTTGAAAATGGCAAACAAGGGCTATTGGGATTTCATCAGGGATAAGAGCAAAAAGATGAGCATCCCTCGCGGAATAGCATACATTTTCTACATTATGTTCCATCCCATAGATGCTTTGGAAGGACTTAAGAACAACAGAGAAAGAGTAAACTGGGTCGTTCCGTTTATCATCTTCGCAATGGCTTATGTTGTCAGAATCGCATACCTTTATGTATGTCACTTCCCGCTTGCTTCTATTGAAACAGACGACATCCACCCGGTCATTGAGCTTGTAAAGCTCCTGATTGTCCCTGTTTCATGGATACCTGCCAGCTTCATGGCAACAAGTATTTCAGGCGGTGAAAGTAAGACAAGAGAAATCACATTTGCATCTGCAGCAAGTCTCGCACCTTTTATCGTAATCAATGTGCCGATCATGTTCCTTTCACACATCATGAGCCAGACACAGAAATCATGGTATGGTATTTTCACGGCTCTTGCATACATAGGAATGTTCCTCATTCTCTTTATTGCAATGATGACCTTAAATAACTACTCATTCGGAAAGGCAATCGGAATGATGTTTGTATCAGCATTCCTTATGCTTGTTCTTTGGCTTGTGTTACTGCTTTGCTACGTACTTACCGGCCGAATGATTCAGTTCCTTATTTCAGTATTTAATGAGTTCAGGCTAAACTTCCTGTAAAACGGCGAAAGGAGAAAGAGATAAAAATGGTTAAGAAATTTCTTAAAGAAAGACTCGGAACCATCATCTTTATTGCAATTGCAGCCGTTTTGGTGATTTGCGGTGCATTCAGCATCAAGGAAGCAAAGAACAATGCAATAACGTTTGATGATGAATACGAGGCGCCCGAAGCAACGGCAAACCTTATGGACGAAGGCGAGTACAAGTCTGTTGCAAAAAATGACAAGTTGGAAATGCTTTACAATGACGTCAAGGGTGCAGTTCAGATAATCAATCTTGAAAACGGTCACGTTTGGAAATCGGTTTGTGACAATGAAGTTATCGATATGTCCAAAATGAACAAACAGTGGGCAGCCTACTGTCAGTCGCCTATAACGATTTCATATAACGACTTAAAGAAACGTGACTCCGGTGTGAAAAAGCTTTATGCCGGCAAAGACTGCGGATATCTTGAGACAAATTACATTGAAAACGGTGTTTCCGTTACATACGGTTTCCTTACACCGGGCATCTACGTTACCGTTGAATATGTTCTTGACGGTGACAATCTTGTTGCAAGAGTTCCTTGGGAAAAAATACGCGAGGATAGCAAATACGCTGTTACTACCGTAGAACTTCTGCCTTACCTCGGTGCTTGCGGAAATGATAACTCGGGTTATCTTTTCTACCCTGACGGATGCGGCGCAATCACAACATACGACAAGGTAGGGGAACGTCCTTCCAACATCAAGGCATCAACCTACTACTGCTACACAAATAAATTCGTGTCGCCGGCTAACCTCGCGAACGATATCAATTATGACAGATACACGGCCGCTTTGCCTGTATATGGAATTAAAGAAGGGGATAATGCTTTATTCGCTTTCGGCTCGAAGAACTTTGCAAACAGCGGTATCGTTGTATATCCTTCAGGTTATGTTATCGATTTGAACCACGCATCTTTTGAAATATACACGAGAAATGTGTTCAACGTTAATATGAGTAACATTTCCACCGAGAGCGGTTCTGCAACAGGTGGTATGGTACAGCGTGTAGATAAGGAAATTATCAAACAGGATGTTGAAATAAGATACGCTTTCCTTTCCGGGGACAAAGCAAACTACGCGGGAATGGCAGACATCTACAGAGATTACCTTCTTGAAACAGGGGAAATCAACAAAGCCATTTCAACAGGGGAAAATTATCCTCTCGCACTCAGAGTTCTTATGGGCGCTGAGGAGGAAGGCATCCTTTACAAAGAGTACATTGCAATGACAAAATACTCGCAGCTTATTGAAATGCTGGATACTCTTAAGGCACAGGGAATCAAAGGCTCAGAGGTTGTTCTAGACTCCTGGAACAAGGGTTGGAACACATGGGAATACTGGGGACCGGATATTCACCTCGGCGGAAAATCCGGCTTTAACGATCTTTCCGAATATGCTTCCGAAAACAAGGACATTAATCTCTATCTTGAGAGTTACTTCTCCGAAGCGTGTGATAAGTCGAGCGACTTTGATGAAGATGATGACGCTTGTTACGATGGTATTGACATTCCGATTGGCTGGACAAGCTTTGACGGAACGAGCACATATTTCCTTAACCCTCATGCCTCCTTCACAAGAAATGAGAACTTCTTAAAGAAGCTTAGTAAGTACGAAGGCTTCGGTGTCGCTTATGCCGATATCGGTTCCTACTGTTATCCCGACTACAACTGGCGTTATCCTTATACAAAGGTCGAGGCGGCAGAACAGCTTGGGGCTCTTTTACAGTCTACAAAGGACAATGGAAGACTTGTAGCAAACAGAGGTGCAAACCAGTACGTGTACAAGGCTACCGATTTCTTTTACGAGCTTCCCGAAGATGCTTTCGGACTTGCTATTACCGACTATTCGGTTCCTTTCCTGGAGATGATATTCTCAGGACTTATTCCGTACAGCACAGAAGGAGCGGGCAATCTTGCATACGATCTTCAGACACAGAAGCTCCGCTGGATTGAATTCGGTTCAGTTCCCTACTTCTTCCTGAGCTATGAGTCGGCACTTAAACTTCGCGATACGAATCGTTCCACACTTTTCAGTTCGACCTTTGAAGAATGGCTTCCTACTGTTGCGGAGACATACGGTGAATTTGAAAAGAACCTTTCATGCGTTTATGGAAAACAAATGACAGGTCATGACATCCTTTCGGACGATGTCAGAAAAGTTTCTTACGAAAACGGAGTTGTGATTTACCTGAATTACGGTAATACAGACGCAACGTTTGACGGAATTACGGTTCCGGCAAGTGACTACATCATTCTGGGAGGTGCAAAGTAATGAAAAACAAAAGAAAAAGATTAACGCTTCGCACAAAGAACTCCCTGAAAGGTCTTGTGTTTGTACTTCCGTTTATAATCGGTGCAGCGGCATTCTTCATCTACCCGATTATATTCTCGGTTCGTATAAGCTTTGCGGAAGAAATTAAAATCATAGGTATGAAGCTTTCGGGCTTCAACCTTACCCAGTATAAGAGGGCAATTCTCCTTGATACGGATTTCCTTCCGACTTTCGGTGAGACGGTTAAGAACACGTTAACGACTTTCCCTCTTACAGTTATTCTTTCGCTTATCATCGCTGTTCTTCTTAATAAGGACATAAAGGGAAGAGGACTTTTCAGAGTAATATTCTTCATACCTTTCCTTCTGGGAAGCGGTGAAATTATGAAGCAGCTCCTTAATCAGGGTGTTGACCGTTCTGTACTTAATGTTACGGACGGCAGAATCATCCCGTACAACATCCTTCTTTACATCGGTACCGATGTAGCGGATGCTGTTCAGGCAATTCTTGGTAAGCTTGTAAGCGTCCTTTGGAGATGCGGAGTACAGATCCTTCTTTTCCTTGCAGGACTTCAGAGCATTTCACCTGCTCTTTACGAAGCTGCAAAAATCGACGGAGCTACGGAATGGGAGATTTTCTGGAAGGTTACAATTCCCATGATTTCCCCGATGATGCTTCTGAACCTTGTTTATACGGTTGTTGATTCCTTTACAAGCTCGGAGAATACACTTCTTCAGTACATAAGGACATACGGCTTTGCAAATGCAGAGTTCTCTTACGCGGCAGCGCTTGCCTGGATTTATTTCGTCTTTATATTGTTGCTTGTTGCAATAATATTTGGTGTGATGAAGGGCTATATGCATACATCTGAAGTAGAGGAGGTAAGGAAACGTGAGCGTAAACACAGAGTCTTCACAATCGAAAAAAAGCCCCGCAGAACTTTTGAATAATATAAAGCTTCGTCTTTATCTTCTCAAAAGAAAATATGCAACGGCATCGGGCGGAAAGAAGATACTTGTTACGATTGTAATGTACCTGCTTCTTATAGGACTTGCATTTGTATTCCTCTACCCGTTCCTTTACATGATTGTCAATTCACTTATGACAAACTCGGATTTGAACAGTTCTTCCGTAAACTGGATTCCGACGGAATTCAAGTTTGAGAACTATGCAATAGCACTGAAGCTTATGAATATTAAGCGATACGCTATCAACTCCTTTACGGTAACGATTCTTTCCTGCATAGGACATGTTATTTCGTGTTCTTTCATAGGCTACGGTTTTGCAAGATATAACTTCCCTTTGAAAAAAGTGCTTTTTGCAATTGTTATTCTTGCATTTATCGTACCGACGCAGACAATCATTATCCCGCTTTACCTTACTTATGCAAACCTTAAGTGGATAAACACTTACCTTCCTTTGATTGTGCCGACGTTTTTCGGCTTCGGTCTCAGAGGCGCACTCTATGTTTTCCTTTTCAGACAGTTTTATCTTACTGTTCCGAAAAGCCTTGAGGAAGCAGCAAGAATCGACGGTTGCGGCTTCATGAAAACATATTGGAAAATCGTTTTCCCGTTGGCGAAAGCCACACTTGTTGTTGCACTTGTTCTTTCTGTTGTATGGCATTGGAATGACGCATATGAACCCGGTCTTTATGTTGACCGTCCGACATTGCAGTTTTTACCACCCAGAATCAACTCAATCATAACAGCGGCAAACGCCCTTCCGGATCAGCAGCAGGAATATCTGAGACAGCTTGGTCTCGAAGATGGTGAAGATACGCTGAACAACGCTGTTGTTATGGCCGGCGCAACAATTATCACTTCGCCCATACTACTCTTCTTCGCATTTGCGCAGAAACAGTTCATGCAAGGTATTGAACGTTCCGGTATCACAGGTGAATAAAGTTATTTTTGGGAGGTTTCTACAAAAAAAGTGAGTGGTTTGGACTATAAATGGTCGAAATTGCACAATACTCGAACGGATTTAGAGTGACTAAACTTTCCCAATGAGGTAAAATGTAAATATGCTTGATAAAGCATCATCAAAAGTTAACAACGCCACAGGCGTCGTTATAAATTTATTCTTTATGAATGGAGGATATGTATGAAAAAATCATTCGTTAAAAAGCTTGTTGCAGCTGTACTTGCAGGAACAATGATCTTCAGCCTTTGCGCTTGTGGAGAAAAGCCCGCAGATACAACAACAACACCCACAACTGCTCCCGCAGAAGCAACAAAGGCTCCTGTAGAAGCAACAAAGGCCCCTGATGTAACAACAGTTGAGCCTACAAAGGCTCCCGCAGGCCCCATCAAGTTCACAATTTCTCTTCCTTCCGCTGAAGAGCATCTTGAAGCTAATGAGTGGTATGACAAGCTTTGTGCAGAAATCAATGCTTACACAAACGCAGAAATCACATGGGAGTGGATTTCTGACGCAGTTTACTACGATGCTGAGCACCTCGGCCTCAGAATGTCCACAGGCGACATCCCTGACGTAGTTATTTCCGGTAAGGACGCTACATTCCTTAAGGCAGCTGAAGAAGGTCTCTTCTGGGATCTTGCTCCTTACATCGATCAGTTCCCTAACCTTGCTACCATTCCTCAGGCTACACGTGAGAACGCTTCCCACAACGGCAAGATGTATGGTATCCCTCGTTCAAGAACGCTTGCACGTAACGGTTTCGGTTATCGTCTTGACTGGTTAAACAACCTTGGTCTTGCTGAGCCTACAAACTGGGATGCATTCGTAGATATGCTCTACAAGTTCACATACAACGATCCCGATGGAAACGGTATCGATGATACATGTGGTCTTGCTATTGACGCTTGGTCAGGCGTTTGGAACATCATGATGACATGGTTCGGCGTTCCCAATGAGTGGGGCATCGATGCAAACGGCGATCTTATTTACAAGGTTATGACACCTGAGTACAAGACAGCCATCAAGGCTTTCCGTGAGCTCTATGAACAGGGCGTTATCAACAACGGTGCTAACGGTATTCCTGATTTCCTTGAAGTTGGTGCAGGTAAGGCACGTGACACTCTCCTCAGAACAGGCCTTTGCGGCGTTGGCGTACAGGTTCTCGATGATCAGAGAAAGGTTGAAACATATTTCGAAGATCAGGGTCTCTCCACAGCAGACGAACCCATCTACACACTTGCAGGTGCTGTAGACACAGGTCTTGGTATGCTTTGCTATCCTACAACAGGTATGAACAACCTCATCGCTATTTCTACTGTTAACATTAAGACAGAAGAGCAGCTCCTTCAGGTTCTCAGCGTAATCGACAAGATGAACGATGGTAACATGATGAACCTTATCGAGTTTGGTTGGGAAGGCTACACATACAGCCTTGACGAGGACGGTTACGTTTCTCTTTATACAGCTGATCAGCTCAACGAGTCCGGCGTTGGTTCAGGCAGATACAACTACGGCTTCAACCAGATTATCCCTTACTTCACAGCACCTGAGAATGCAAGACCTGTAGACAAGGCTCCTGCTACAACAGTTGTTCAGAAGCTTGAGAACTTCCTCTATGAAGAAGATATTAAGTACTGCGTACCTAACTACGGTGCTTCTTACTCATCACAGTACTATGCTTACAACGGCGCTGATCTTGATAAGATCATCAACGACGCACAGCAGGCATTCATCCGTGGCGAAATCGACGAAGCTGCATTCGATGCTGAAATCAGCAGATGGTTCACAGCAGGTGGCTACGTTGTAACTGACGAAATGAACGAGCTTTTCAAAAAGTGATATTAATTGATTGATCAATTAATTCTCAGAGTATTTAATACTTAAACGAACGAGCGACATACGGGCAATTTGCTCGTGTGCCGCTCGTGTTTTTTCAACATACACATTCATTCATCAAAAAAGAGGACGACGCATGAATATTCGAGTAAAAGAAATTGCAGAAAAAGAAATAACTTTTACCTGGGACAAAAATACAGAAGCAACGGAATATGCTCTTTTCTGGGCTGATTCCGACAGCGAAACAATGAAATATAAAGAGGTGTACAGAGGTTCTGAGTGCAAATTCACTTTGAAAAAGTCCACCCACGTTCCGCAATATGTCTATGCGGAATGTTATGAAGAAGAAAGATTACTTGAAAAGAGTGAAAAGCTCCAAACAAGTATTACATATACATTAAATGAACAGTTGGAAAAGCTTAACAGAGGTCTTGTTGCGGTTAAGTCCGAGGCAGGGGTTTTTCTTGCATGGAGACTTTTCAAAAACGAAGTAACCGGTTATTCCAAGACAGGGCTTACCGGAACCGATTTCAATGTTTATCGAAACGGGGATAAAATCGGAACGGTTACAGACAGTACAAACTTCCTTGACAAGGAAGGAAAGGAAAATGACGAATATATTGTAAAGCCTGTTGTTAACGGCGTTGAAGGCGAAGCTTCCGAAAAGGCGGTAAAAACAAAGGGCGGTAAAAACTATATTGAAATTCCTATGAGAAAGCCTGAAGGCGGCATCACAGGCGATACCGGGAAAACAGTCGGCAAAACTCATGATTCATCTTACGGAAAGCCGTATACATATTCCGTAAATGATATGTCGGTAGGTGATATTGACGGAGACGGAGAACTTGAGTACTTTGTAAAATGGGATCCGTCTAATTCGCATGACGTTTCTCACAGAGGTTATACAGGTAAGTGCTACATAGACTGTTATAAACTTGACGGAAGGCTTTTGTGGCGTCTTGATATGGGACCGAACATCCGTGCGGGCGCACATTATACCCAGTTCATCGTATATGATTTTGACGGTGACGGAAAAGCAGAAATGTCCGTAAAGACAGCTCCCGGAACAAAGATTACCCGTTACAATGCTGACGGAAGCGTCCTTTCGGAGAAATACATTACTCTTCCTGAAGAGGATGTTAAGAAAGGCGTTACAAACGATGATAACTATGTGTGTTCCGCAGATGACTTCTATGAGTATACAGTAAAGCGATTCATGGGTTGGCAGGATCTTCCCGATGTTAAGAAGGGCAACTGGCCGAAGACGCTTGAAGAATGCTTCAAACTTTCCCCCATGTTCACGTATCCTTTGTCAAGAACCGATGCGGAAAAGCTTGCAAACATCTATTTCGATGAGCTCGCACCTGTTTATTCAGAGAAAAACAAAATGCGTGAATTCGAGGGATTCATTTTCGAAGGACCTGAGTATCTTACAATGTTTTCCGGTGAGGGCGAAGAAATTGAGACCATTTATTTCCCCGTACCTCGTGAGGATGACGGCCTTTCCTGGGGTGATTATGCCTGGAAGCGTCACGAGCCTTGCAACCGTGTTGACCGTTTCCAGTCCGGCGTAGCATATCTCGACGGCGAACATCCTTATCTTCTTATTTGCAGAGGATATTATACAAGAGCTACAATAACTGCTTACAGTTTCTTTGAACGCAAGCACAAGGAGTACTTCAAGGTTGATTCCGGCTTTGTCACAATGGATAATCCTTTCGGACATCATAATGCAGTTGATGGAACTGACCCTGTGTATGGAATTATTGCCGAGCAGGGAGACCATTCACTTTCCGTTGCGGATGTTGACGGTGACGGATGCCAGGAAATCATTTACGGTGCCTGCACAATAGATCACGACGGCAGTGTGCTTTATTCCACAAAGGACAGAATGGCCGACGGAAGAATAATCAAGCTTGGCCATGGTGACTCCATGCATGTTGCAAGAATTAATCCTGACAGGCCTGGATTTGAAATTTTTAACGTATTCGAGGGCGCAAGCTCTGTTCCTTACGGATATGCATTAAGAGATGCCGAAACAGGTAAGGTTATTTTTGGCGAGCCTGCAGACAAAGACCTTGGAAGATGTATGATAGGAGATATCAATCCTAATGTCAGAGGTCTTCAGGTATGGGTAGGAAAGGTTCAGGACTGCAACGGAAATGTTCTTCAGGATAAGCTTCTTGGAACAAATGCAAACATTAAGTGGGCTGCCGATCTTTCAACTCAGGTGACGGATGGCGTTGACTATGTCGGAGGACGTCATATCGGAATCATTGCGGACAATGCGCATGGAATTATGCTTGAGCCCGAGGGAACATCCACAAATAACGGAACGAAGGGTAACCCTTGTCTTGTAGCGGATATTTTTGGCGACTTCAGAGAAGAACTTGTACTTCGTACCGAAGACAGCACAGCTGTCAGAATATATATTAACACCGAACTTACGGAACATAAGCTCTTTACATTGCTTCATGACACAATGTACAGAACCGGTGTTGCATGGCAGAACAATGTTTACAATCAGCCATGTTATACATCCTTCTATTATGCAAGTGATATGGACTTTAAGGATGTGCTTCCGGAACTTCAAAAATAATTAAGGCGAATAATGGTCAGATGGTTTAGAAACAAAATCGAGAAATCCTCCTTCAGATACCTGCTTGGACTTGGTGTTCTCGTTTTTGTACTCATCGTGACCATTATTTTCTTTGTATACACATTGATTAACACACGGCTTGAGGCGTTCGAAAACGCAGGACAGAAGGCAGAATTCAGGGCAGAACAGATTAAGTCACAGGTTGATGAGCGCCTTGGCACGTTTGAAAAGTACTACATTTCATCGATGGAAGATGAGAGCGTGGACTGGCTTTTGAAAAACGAGTATGATTTTTCCGATTACACGCGCTACAAGGCAGTAATGGATATACTTGCGGGCAAGAAGCTTTTTATGGATTATGTCGGAAGCTATACGTTTGTTGACTTCAATTCAGGTTGGGTTCTTTCAAGTAAGGGCCTTGTTAAGCTTAATGAAATGGTTAATCCGGAAGTGCTTACCGAGATGTACGAGAGAAGTATTGAGCTCGGGAAAAAGCGCTATTGGAACTATATTTATTCCGAATCGCTGAATACAAAAACAACATCGGATAAGTCCTATCGTGTTACCTTTGACAATAATAATCTTTCACTTGTGATGAGGCTTCCTCAGAACAGCTTGGATACGCATGCACTGGCTGTCATCCAGCTAAATATGACCGAGTGGAAATCATGGGTTGACGGTTTTCTTGAAGAAGACGATAAAATCGTAGTCCTTTCAAAAGACGGCGAAGTGATTTACTCAACGGATGAAATTCTGAATGAATACGCCGTAAACTTTTTAAAAGAAGAAAGCAACGCCAATGCAAAGGTAAACGTAAAGGGCTCCGGCCAATACGCCGTTTATGGGTCAAAGTCAGGTGTGACAGGCTGGGATTACGTTGTCTTCAGTGACACAACGGTAATCGTAAATAATGTAAATTTAGCCGCATGGCTCGGAATGGCTTTACAAATCATTATTATCGGATTACTTGTTACTACGGGCGCAAGACTTATTTATACCCCCGTCAGCAGCCTTGTTAAAAACATTTCCGCATCGGAAAACGATCAGCCGAAGGGAAATGAATTTGATTTTATAACAAGCCATCTTTCAGGCCTGAAGTATGATAAAGAACAGTTGGAAAGAATGGTTAATGCTCAGGGAACTCGTATCCAGGAAATGTTCGAGCTTCGTCTCATTAACGAAAGCATTCGATCCGAAGACGACTGGAACGACTATTTCGAAGGCTTGCATCTCCCGAATTATCCTTATTTTGCTACGGCGGTTATGGTTCTTGATCTCAGTAATGAGCAGGAAATACAGACCTCACTTTCTGAAGATGCCATCTGCTTGAAAATCGTCGATGCAATGCCGGACGAGCTTCGAAAACTTACGTGGATGCCTCCGATTTATAATTCCTGCACCATTTTTTGTCTTTTCGGTGCTGAAAACGACAATGAACTTCTGCAGAAAATATGCGACTTTCACAAGGGCATTCAGGATTTTACCTATGCTGAAACCGGTTACAGAGTAATTATGGGTGTCAGCAACACATGCACCGAACATAGAAGAATCAGGCAGGCATACAGGGAGAGTATAAGTGCTCTCACAAATATGCAGCAGCGGGAAATCTATTCGGAAATTTCTTCTGAAGAAATTCCGGAATGCCGTTTCTTTATCTCCACGGAATCAGATAAGGGCGAGGCTTATTCCAACAGCTTCGAAAATGATATTGTGACCGCAATTAAGGCTGCCGATAAGGAAAAGGCTTATGATGTTACAAACAGATTTGCTGCTCATCTGAATACGGTAACTTCAACGGATATATCCATTTTGTACGTAATGAGATATGTCAACAGTATTATGATTACTGCGATGGAAGCAAACATACCAATTTCGGAGATAGCGCCCGACGGCATGAGAAAAGCATATAGTGAGCTTATTTCCGCCGTAGAGCCGGCACGTATCAGAAGATACATTAAAATGACATTTATTGACCCTATTCTTGAAGCCATTTCCGAAAGGATGAAGGATGACTCCTACAACATCATGGGTTCCATTGAAAAACTTGTGGAAGAATCCAAGGGTGATATCCTTCTTGCGGAGTGTGCGGAAAAGCTTGGTGTACATCAAACTCATATATGGAAAATCCTTAAAATGGAAAAGGGATTGTCTTTTACCGAATACACCGAGAAATATAAGATCGAAGAAGCAAAGAAGCTTCTGCTTCAGAGTAATATGACCGTTCAGGAAATTGCGGCGGCCTTGAATTATTCAAACGCTCAGAACTTTATCCGCTTCTTCAGCAAGGTTACCGGTGTGACTCCCGGTAAGTTCAGAAAACTGTATTAAAGGGGTATACATGTTATTCAGAAAAAAAGAAAAAAGAACATTTAAAAAGACTGTTGCTTCGACTGCAATATTTAAAATTGTTGCATTGGCAACAGTTTTTTCCCTGTTTACGGGGTGCTCCGTAAAACGGAGCGAAGATGACAATCGAATCACCGTTTCGGTAATGACCATTGAATTCAACAACGGTAAATCCAATACCGGTGAATATTCGGCGGAAATTCGTAAAACGATTGAAGACTATTGTGGCTGCAAGCTTGATATCATCTGGGTAGATAATGATTCAATGCCGGAAAAAGCCGCCTTGTCTCTGTCGTCGCCGCAGACAATGCCAATGATAATGACGTATGGCGGAACAATGACGGCCGATGTGGTTTCAGCGGCCAGAAACGGGCTGTTCGTAGACCTTAACGATTACATATGGGATAGTGAAAAGTATCCGAACCTTTCTCAGATGCTTCCCTCAATCGCGGATACACTGACGGTTGACGGAAAACTTATTGCAATTCCAAGGTCGAGGGCCGTAGGCCGCTACGGGCTCTGCTATCGTACGGACTGGGCCGAAAAGCTTAACGTAAAGGAGCCTTCCACACCTGAACTGGTGTATGATATGTTGTTCTCATTTACTTATCGTGACCCGGATGGCAACGGAATAGACGATACAATAGGCTTGGAAATGTCCAGTTATACCGGTGCCTTTGATATCATTCAGACATGGTTCGGCTGCGGAAACGGTTGGGCTGACGTGAACGATGAACTTATTCCTGTTCATATGCAGGATGAATATATAACAGCGCTCGATTATATTAAAAAACTATATGACGATGGACTCATGCCTGCAGACTGGGCTGCCAGACCTACAGATACATGGTCTAACGGTTGTAAATTCGGTGAGAACGGAGTGTTCATTGACGTTCTTGACTCCGGACGACGTATTTGGGACTATTTTAATGCCGAAAGCACATTCACTCCTTCGGTTGTGAATCCGTCAGAACCGGCTGCAATGACACTTTACGGTGCAGTAAACGGAAGAACGTTGGCAACCTCGGGATATAATGGCTTCTTTGTACTTTCTTCCGAGACTTGTGATACCCCTGAAAAAATAGAAGCAGCACTTACGCTGCTTGACAGGCTTTGCGACGATGAAATGCTTATTCTCACGCAGTACGGTCTGGAAGGAATAAATTATGTTGTTGAAGACGGTTTCATAGTTCGACTCGATGAAGCAGATGTAACACTGTCAAGAAACTATGCGGGCTTGAATCAGTTGCTTTCATATCTGCCGTCAACAGAACATGTAACGGAACCTCATGTGAAAAGCACTGAAAGACTTGATGCTCAGAATGAAGCCTACGCGGCAGCAATGGAAAAGGCTGTTATAAATCCGGCTTCGACATATCTTGTAAATTCACGTACCTATGCCGATGTCGGAGCTTCTCTCGAGGAACTTATCGATAACGCAAGGACAGAGTATATTTGCGGTGAAATCACAAAAGACGAACTGCTTAAAATACATGAACAATGGCTTGCATTGGGCGGGCAGAGAATTATTGATGAAGTAAACGAGATGTATCAGGCAAATAAAAACAGCAGGAGATAGAAAATGTTGAACCTTTCGGGAGAGTGGAACGTTAAGCTGAACGGAACAAAGAAATATACAAAGAGGGAAGGTAAAATTACTTTGCCGGGTATCCTTCAGACGAGCGGCTACGGTGAAGTTGTAACTAAAGAAACCGAATTTATGAGCGGGCTTCATAACCCTTTCTGGTATGACAGAGAGGAATATAAGTTTGCGCAGGAGGAAGGGACAAAAGTACCTTTCCTGGCGCAGCCCTGCCTTGTATATTCAGGCGAAGCAGAGTACGAGAGAGAGTTTTCAATCGAAAAGGGAGAAGAAATTACGCTTCATCTGGAACAGACCCGTTGGAAAGTATCGGTATTTCTCGACGATGCGTTTGTTGGTGAAGAGACTTCGCTTTTTGCACCTTTTGAGTTCAATCTCGGATTTGTTCCTGAAGGCACGCATACACTTAAAATATGCGTGGATAATTCGCTTCAATACCCGTACAGACCGGACGGACACGGTGTTTCCGATGCACTTGGTGCAACATGGAACGGAATCGGTGGCGAAATTTCTCTTCTCACAAAAGCGGAAGTTACGGAAAGAGCAGCCGAAAGACGTGATTATGCTGTAAATCATCCGTGTTCGGTTGAAGTTAAGAACGGTAAATTCTATATCAATAATAAAGCCATGTATTTCAGAGGCACTCATTTCGGGGGAGACTATCCTCATACCGGCATTCCTGAGACTGAAAGAACCTGGTGGGACCGCCTTATGAATACTGTGAAAGAATGGGGCTTCAATTTTATACGATGTCACTCCTATTGCCCTCCGGAAGTGGCCTTTGAAGCTGCAGATGACGCAGGAATATACATCCTTGTTGAATGCGGTATGTGGAATGATTTTGATGAAGGTATTCCGATGCTTGACGTTTTACGCAAGGAAACAGAGCGTATT
This sequence comes from Lachnospiraceae bacterium, assembly GCA_045598045.1. Classification (GTDB taxonomy): domain Bacteria; phylum Bacillota; class Clostridia; order Lachnospirales; family Lachnospiraceae; genus RGIG3528. The sequence continues at coordinate 25,405 of JAZLLG010000030.1, forward strand.
CTTGAAGCTTTCGGACACCATCCTTCATTTGTTATGTTTTCCTCAGGCAATGAGCCCGGAGGAAACTGGTATAAAGTGCTTCGGGACTGGGTTTCATATGCGAGAGAAACCGACAAAAAGCTCGGATACGAAGGAAGACGTATTTATACCGCGGAATCCGGCTGGTTCTATGACACCGAACCGAGTAAAACAACCGGAACGGACTTCTTATATTTCCACCGTTCGAACTTCGGACCTTATCCCGGCGGAGCCATCAGAAACGACAAGGGATGGCGTGGCGGTGACTACAGCTGTTCTTTGGAAGGGTCGCGACTTCCTGCAATATGCCACGAAATGGGACAGTGGTGCTCTTACCCTGATTTCGACATAACAAGCAAGTTTGAAGGCTATATGACATCAAGCCATTATGATATTTTTAAAGAGCTTGCAAAGTCCAACGGCCTTTTGAAATACAATAAGGATTTCATTTACTGCTCCGGCAGAAATCAGCTCAGAATGCTCAAGGAGGACATGGAGGCAAATTACAGAACCGATCATCTGTATGGCTATGAGTATCTTGATCTTCATGACTACCTTGGACAAGGCGGTGCCTTTGTTGGCCTTTTGGATGCTTTCTGGGATAACAAGGGATACACTGCTCCTGAAGAAATCAAAGAATTCTGCTCCGATACGATTATCCTCACAAGGCTTAATTCCTATGTTTACAAGAACGATGACACAATTGTAACACCCGTTGAAATCTGCCATTTCGGAGATGCCGACCTTGAAAAGGCGTCATTGGATTGGAAACTGATTTCAAAAGACGATGAGATAATTTCATCCGGAACGGTTACGGATTTATATATCAAGGCCGGTGAAAATACTGGAATCACAACACTCAACATCGATTTAAGTTGTGTAAAGAAAAGTGAGAACATTGTTCTTAAGCTTGTGCTGAAAAATGCCGGACAGGATGTTTCCAAGAATCACTGGGACATTACCGTTTTTGTAAAGGATAATGAGTTCGATTTAAAAAACATATCTGATGTTGTATTAACCTGTGAGCTTGACGAAACGATAAAAGCTTTGCAGAACGGCAAAAACGTTTTGTTCACGCCTTTTCTTTCTGAACTTGATTTTGACTGTCCTGCGTACAGCATAAAGAATTCCTTTTGGAATAACCAGATGGGGCCTACGTGGGTGAGGTCTCTTGGGGTGTCTGTTGATGAAAAGCATCCCGCACTTGCGGATTTTCCTACGGAACATACCGGCGGATGGCAGTGGGAGGATATACTCGGAAGAGCACGAATGCTTAAGCTTGATGCAAAGTATGAAAACATTGTCAGAGGTATTGACGAGTGGAACAGAAGCTTCCCCATGTCATTAATTTTTGAAGCGAAGGTTCTCAAGGGACAACTTTTAATGGTTACAGCCGATCTGACAGGAAACTTTGAAGACAGGCCCGAGGCGTATTCATTGAGAAATTCTCTCATCAAATATGTTTCGTCCGATAAATTCAATCCAAAGCAGGAGATTGACATTAACGAAATAACAAAGCACTTTATGTCCCTTCATAAAGGTAATGACATAATGAGCTCTGTTGATGTGTATGTTCCGGCTGAAAACGGAAACAAGAAATACAGCATTAAAGATGAACTGGACATCAACCCCAATAATGCGGTCTTACTTGAGAATATTGCATTTCCGATCAGCATAGACATTAATCTCACCGAAAAGGTTACCGTACAAAGGCTTTGTTATCTTCCTCCTCAGGGTGACAGGGATTTTCTTGGAAGCATAAAAGATTACAAGCTTTATGCAGTGGATGAGGCAGGGAATAAAAAAGAAATTGCTTCCGGAACATTCAAATATGCTTACGATATGCAGAAAACGGATGAGGTAAATGTGAAAACGAACCATCTGATTTTGGAAGTGGCTGATGTTTATGCACAAGGCATGTCCACGCGCTGGGACGAAAACAGTGATGGATGGTACAAAAAGACGGAAGAAGAGCCCGGATGCCTTCAGATAAACGGCTTACAGGTTCTTTTCAAAGAGGATGTTCCGTTTACAAAGAATAATGTGCGCTTCTGGACTAACAGAGCAAGAAGCAGCCACAAGGAAATTGAGAGCTGAGGATAACTATGAAACTTCATAAACTTAAGGGCAATCGAGGGTATACAACCTTCGGAAGTATGTGGGAAAAGGGAACGGTCAGTTCGGAATCGGACTACGTGATTACTTCCGAAAACGGCGAAAAAGTTCCATGCCAGTCCGAAATTACAGCGTACTGGCCGGACGGAAGCGTAAAGTGGACGGCACATACGGCCGATTCGGAGAAACTGGGCGAATCTTTTATTATTGAACCGTGCGAGAAAAACCTCTTCTCCGATGAGCCGGGAATCCGGAAGAGCGAAGATTCCGAAGGCTTTACAATCAATAACGGCGTATTTGAAATCAGGATTTTGAAGATGGGAAGCCATCTCTTCGAAGCCATTACACAAAACGGGAAGCTGCTTTGTGCGAACGCTGCTCCTGAACTTATTTTGCAGGAGCCTGTAACGATTGAAGACGAAAAGGCAGTTGTAAATCATAATTTTACAGGTTATATAAGCGAAGCGGTTATTGAAGAGGAAGGCAAACTACGGACAATCGTTCGCTTTGTTGGGACGCACGTGGACAAGAAAGGCCTCGGAAGACTTGCCTTTATTATTCGCATGTGCATCGACTATGCTTCGGCAGAACTGAAGTTTACTCATACTTTCGTTTATGACGGAGATGAGAACAAGGATTTCCTTAAGGGAATCGGAGTTGTTTTTGAAAGCCCGATTGAAGGCAGTCTTTATAACAGACACATCAAATTCACCGGTGATAACGGAGTGTTCCATGAATCCGTTGTAACCTTACAAAGCTGGCATCCGCGTGTTCCTCTCGGAATGGATTTTAAGCAGATGGAAGGCGAAAAGCTTCAGCCCGAAGGTCAGGCTTTGGAAGATATAAATGCAATGCTTGCGGCAATGCCGTATTGGGACGAATACAGCATATGTCAGGACAGCGTTAATCATTTCGGAATCAGGAAAAAACTTTACGGAGATGATTTCTGCTATATTGATGCATTACACGGAAACCGCGCCGCAGGCGGGCTTGCAGTAGGCGGAGAAAACGGGTCCGTTCTTGTGGGCATGACGGATTTCTGGGAGAAGTACCCTTCAGGATATCAGATTAAGGGATTCAGCAGAGATTCTGCGGAAATTCATATATGGCTCTGGTCTCCGGACGCAGAGGCAATGGACTTCCGACATTATACCGACAGGGGATACAATTCCGTATGCTACGAAGGTTATGACTATAAAGGAGCGGATCCTTACGGTATTGCCTGCACGAACGAGTTCACCATAGCGTTCTGCAAAGACATTATTCCTTCAGACGATGTGCTTCTGACTTTTGCAAAGGATTGCGATAACCCTACCGTGTATGTGGCTTCGCCGGAGGATTACCATGCACTTCATGCTTTTGGCGACTGGTCGCTTGAGAATCATGACAGCGAAGTGGAAAAATGGCTTGAAAGCCAGCTTGAGAAAGCATTTGAATTTTATAAGAACGAAGTATCACAACGTAACTGGTATGGCATGTTTAACTATGGCGATTTTATGCACACTTATGACATATCAAGACACGTATGGCGATATGATGTTGGCGGTTATGCATGGGATAACACCGAACTTGTCCCCACACTCTGGCTTTGGTTCTATTTCCTGAGAACCGGCAGAGAAGACGTTTTCAGACTTGCGGAAAAGCTTACAAGACACTCATCCGAAGTTGATGTGTACCATATCGGCAAGTATAAAGGCATGGGTTCGAGACATAATGTGCGCCATTGGGGATGTCCATGCAAGGAAGCACGAATTGCAATGGCACATCACCACAGAGTGTACTACTATCTTACAGGAGATAAACGTCTCGAGGATATATTTGATGAACTGAAGGACAATGAAGCAACCTTCATGAACAGGGACCCTCTGGGAGACTTTTACGATAAGGCAAATATGGTCTACCCGAGCCATGCACGTTCAGGCCCCGACTGGTCATCATTGTGTTCCAACTGGATGACGAGATGGGAAAGAACAAACGACAAAGCGTATCTGGATAAGATTCTTGTCGGCATGGAAGACATTAAGAAAGCGCCTCTTCGACTTGTTTCGGGACCTGATTTCGAGTTCGATCCGGAAACACTTCATCTCAGGTACATCGGTGAACGGACAACCGGCGGTACGCATCTTCAGATTTGTATGGGGGCACCTTCCATATGGATGGAGATGGCCGATCTCATGGAAGACGAAGAATGGAAAGATATGCTTGCGGAGCTTGGATCCATGTACTTCATGACGAGAGAGGAGCAGTTTGAAAAAACAAACGGACTCATCGGGAAAAGACAATTTACTTTCCCTATGTTTGCGGGAGGACTCGGCAGCTTCGCGGCAAAACGTTGCAAAGACGAGACACTTAAGAAGAAGGTCTGGAAGACGATGTTCTCGGCGCTGCTTGACTTGAATGACGAAAGTGGTTTTGAAGCAAAAATACTCAAGGATAAGGCAAATCTCTCCGAACTTAAGGAAATTCCTTGGATAAGTACAAACTATACCGCGCAATTCTGTCTTAATGTGATTATTGCGTTGGAATTTATAAGAGATGGTCTTCCGGAAAACATGGCAGATGTCAGAAAAATGATTTCCGAAGATGATGTAAATAAAAATTTCAGACAAGCATAAGAAAATGGAGGCAAATTATGATTAAAGGTTTTAAGATGAAATTATTTCCAGGACAGGAAGCAGAATACGAGAGAAGACATAATCTTCTCTGGCCGGAAATGAAAGACATGATTCATGAGCATGGCGGCAAAAATTACACAATCTTCCTCGACAAAGAGACACTTACCCTCTTCGGATACATTGAGATAGAAAACGAAGAACTTTGGGCAAAGGGCGCAGATACCGCCATTAACCGTAAGTGGTGGGACTTTATGGCAGACATTATGGAGACTAATCCGGATAACAGTCCTGTATCGATTGACCTTCAAAATGTTTTTCATCTTGACTAAAAAATTGCACGTATTTTAGAAAACTTGATTTTTTCGCATTTTCGTGGTTTAATCCTTTCATTGCGATTAAGTATTAACATGTTAAAGGGGAAAAGTGATGAAAAAAACTAGAAGATACGTAGTATGGATGTTACTTTTAAGCATGCTTTTCACAGCAGGCTGCGGCAGTAAGGAAGTCGTAACCGACAATACACCAAGCCCTGCACCTACTGAAAGCGTGACAAAGCCTCAGCAGGGTGAGACATCAGAAAAGTCTGACGGGAAAACAACGGGAACAGAGCAACAGACACCTGAAGTAACAGATGTCCCTGATTTGATAGCAGCTCCGGATGTAACTGCAACACCTGCACCTGAAGCTACAACCGCTCCTGAAGTAACAACCGCACCCGAAGAAACAAAGACTCCGACGGCAACAGCCACTCCCGTGCCGGATAAAGAACCGGATGATGCAATCGTACAGATGTTTTTCCCTTTGTATGCATCAGAAACGGCTCCCACGGATGAAGAAATGGCGAAGCTTGTTAAGGAAAACAATTGGGACAGCTATAAGATTACCGAAGACGGCGTTTACGTTTATCTGACAAAAGCTCAGAAAAAAGCCTACATCGGTGCATATCGTGAAGAACTTAAAAAAGAGCTTGCAAATTTTGCAGATGAAAGCGACTTCGAAGACATTGATTCAATCACAGTTTCGGATGATTTCACAAAATATAAAATTGTGACATGTGTGGACGAACTTGATGAAACGGGCTTATTGGCTCTGTTTTCGGTAGCGGCGATAGCCTATATGGATTCCTCCATGTCGGGAGAACCTATCACAGGTGAAGCTTCTCTCATTTTTAAGGACTCAGGTGAACTTATTTACTCTGTCGATTTCACAGGTAAATCCTATGAAGACATCGTAAATCAGATATCCAATGATGCTCTCGCAGTGATTATCGGAGAGTCCGGTGGTACTTCTGAAGAAGAAATCTTTAAAGCTCCGGAAATCAATTCCGTCAAGTATAACAAGGACGGAGAAACAGTTCTTCTTGATAATGAGAACGTTGTTGTAACATTGACTTCCATTATGTCAGACTGGATGGGTGACATTTCCCTCGGTATAACCATCGAGAACAAGCTTGATGCTTCTTTAGCTTATTCAACGGATTACATAGCCATTAATGACTACGTGACTGACGGATACCTTCTCACACCCACGCTTGAAAAGTATGATGTATATGCATCCGAAATTATTTTGGATGAATTCGGACCTTATTCTCCCGACAGTATGTCAAAGATACAGATAGGATTTTTGGGATACGATGCCAATACATATGAAACTGCTTTTAGAGACAAGTTTGAATTAGTATTTGACGGTGAAGAAATCAGCTACGATCATGAGCTTCAGGCCGGTGAAAAGGTTGTTCTCGACAATCGCTACGTAAAGATTATTGCAGGTGCTCCCGAATATGATGAGCTGTATTACAGCATTCCTGTTTATGTGTACAACAAGACCGGTATTGATCTTGAGGTTGGCGAGGAAAAGACTGTTATCGATGAATTTATGTGTGACTGTTCATTCTTCGAGACGGTACCCGCATGCACATGGCTTAAGAGCGAATTTATGTGGAGCAGAGATGATTTCTCCAAGAGATCGATCGGCTATCCTGCCTCTATCGATATGAGATTGGCCATCGGTATAGATGAGACGATGGAAGAGCTTTCGGTTGATTACATTTCGCTTGATGCCGGTAATCTCAGCACCGGAAAGACACCCTACACATTGCCCGGTGACGCTACAGTACTTTACGATGGCGAAGATTTCACAATTGCTGTTCTTGGCAACGAGTACACGGATTCATATTTCGGCTTTACATCGAAGCTTTATATCAACAACAAGACAGACAAGAATGTTGAGTTTTTCATGAGAAAGAGCATTCTTGACGGTGCCGATGTGAGCGGAATTGCATACATTGAAGTTTATGCCGGTTGCAAGACAATCGACGGCGTATATTGGATAAAGGATTCCCTTCAGGGCTCCGGAATCAGTTCGGTTTCCGATGTAACACTTACACTCTACGCAGTTGACGTTGACAAACTCGGCGCTAAGAATGTTTTCGAAAAAACATTTAACTACAAAGTAAAATAATACAAAATAAGGAGAGCTGATAACGCTCTCCTTATTTTGTATTATTTTACGCACACTATTTTTCCGGAAACATCCACCCTTTGAATTCCCGGATGGACATTTTTTCGGTTTTTTCTTTTAATTGCAGCGTCTCGGCGCGGTAGTCGCGGGGCGTTGTTTTCATTATGGCCGTAAAGTGCCTGTTGAAGGTGGATACGGAATGAAATCCTACCGCTTCCGAAATATCAAGAATGGAATCCTCGGTGCTTCGCAGAAGGTTGCAGGCTTTCTGAACCCTTGTAGTGTTTATAAAATCAAGAGGGTTTGTGCCCATAATGGAATGGAACAGTCTTCTGAAATGTGTCGGACTGAGACGACATATGTCCGCAAGGTAATCTATGTCGATAAACTGCGAATAATTGGTTTCAATGTAATCCAAAACGGGAGAAAGAATCATGGCATTCTCCGGAGGGTTGTCGGAAGAAGTCTGAAGCTCACCGCCTGCACTTTGTATGCGATAAAGCTGAACAATCAATGAAACAAGAAGACCGGAAGCACTTGTGTGAAAATGCGGTTTCTTCTCCTCAAGCTCCTTTATGATAGCCATAACAAGATTGTGGATTTCGGGATACTCTTCGGAACTTATAAGGTACTTGTAGTCCTTGAATGCCGAAATGGAAAGATCGTAGCTTCTTTTGTTAAGCCCGGGAACGACACTGTGCATAAACTCGTCAGGGTTTATGAATATGTACGACCAGTGGCTTTCGGTGCCGGGTGAAGACCAGGTAGTGTGAGGAATGTTCTGGGGAATGCAGGTGATATCTCCGGCTTTAAAGAGAATAGGTTCGGTGCTGCCGGAAAAAGCCATATACCCGGAATCCGAGTGGCAAATACCGATTTCAAGGCAGTTGTGGAAATGCAGAGAGCTGCTTCGCTTGCTGGAAATGCGCCAGTGATCTCCGGAAAGGAGCAGAACGGGAAAATCATAGGGAAGATAGTAGTTTCTGTAGTCAACTACTCCCGCTTTACGCTTTGCCATATGAGAACCTCCTTCGCTTATGCATGCAAACGTTATTTTGTAATCTTGACACTTGGTAATAATGTTAATCACATACACCATATTGTAAGCAAGCTTACAGATGGTGTATTGTGATGATTAGACCGTGAATAGTAACTATTATAAATATAAATGGTCGAAATTGCAATGTATATATTGGTTGTTGGTGAGAAAAAAAAGAGACTTTGTGTGATAATGTCAACTATAGAATATTATGCGCGGAGCGCGGAAACGGAGACTGCTATGAATCTTGAAATGAATGAAAATGAAATCAGAGAAGTCATTGACAAAATCGTAAAGCGTACCATGAAAATGGACCTCACATGGGACTGGCCGTGCGGTGTTGCCTACTATGGCATTGCAGATGCATATGAAACAACAAAAAACGAAGAATACCTTAAGCTTCTTAAGGACAGAGTAGACGAGCTTATCAGCCTCGGACTTCCGAAAGTCTGGACTGTCAATGCCTGTGCAATGGGCCATTGCCTCATCACTCTTTATAAAGCAACCGGCGAACAGAAGTACTGGGATATCGTTATGAGCAAAATCAACTACATTCGTAACGATGCGCTCAGATTCGGAGACAGCGTGCTTCAGCATACCGTTTCCGCAAATAATGATTTTCCCGAGCAGTGCTGGGCTGACACACTTTTTATGGCAGCATTTTTCCTCCTTCGCGTAGGCGTCGAACTTAAAGATGAGGACATAATCGAAGATGCTCTTAATCAGTATTATTGGCACATCCGTTATCTTCAGGACAAGGATACAGGCATATATTATCACGGCTATAACAATATTTCAGGCGATCATATGTCAGGCTTCTACTGGGGCAGAGCCAATGCCTGGGCAGCATTCACCATGTCACAGGTTGGAGAAATCCTTCCGAAGTGCTATCTGTATCCTAAATACATGGATGTTGCAGGCTCATTAAATGAACAGCTTGCTGCCATTAAGCTCCTTCAGACAGAGAACGGTCTTTGGAGAACCATACTTGACGATCCGGATTCCTACGAAGAAATTTCGGCTTCCGCAGGCATTGCGGCTGCAATGGTTTCCAGAGGAAATCCTTTACATGCAAAATATATTAACAAGTCAATCAAAGGCATGCTTGCAAATGTTACTGCGGACGGAAAGGTCCTCAACGTATCGGGTGGTACGGCTGTCATGAATGACAGGGACGGCTACAGAAACATTTCCCGCGACTGGATGCAAGGCTGGGGCCAGGGACTTGCACTTGCTTTCTTTGACAGAGTGCTTATTTCGGGAACAATTGCAAAAGACGGAGCTTTATAAACAGAGGGAATCATGATTTCTGAGAAATTTGCTTTCGGACAATCAGATATTGAAAACAGCATTAAAGTAAGTCCGGACACCTTGTTCAGTGAAGAATCCGGATATGGGTTCGTTACTCAGCAGAATATGTTTTCGGATGAAAACCTTACCATCCCCGATATGTGTAATAACTTTACGCTTCCTTCCTACTTGCGCTCCGAACAGGTGCTGCAGGTGAAGCAAAACGCGGATGGCTGTTACGTGGATTCTTCCGAAATCTGCAAAACGGTTTCTGCGGAAGAGGGAAGACTTATTCCGCTGTACTTCAGAAGGCTTGTGCAGAGATCCGGAAACTATCGTGTCAGCTTAAAGCTTACAGGCTCCGGAGAGGTACTTGTATTTTCGGGAACGAGGCGGCTTGTGTACAAGGGCTGCATCGACAAGGCGACGAGCGTTTCATTTACGGTAAATGTATGCTCTGTCATTCCGAGAGGCTATACAAACGTACATGAACGCAGAAGCCTCGACATCAGCGTTCTCGGAGAAAACGTTATTCTTTCCGAACTGGAGATTACGAGTGTTTCCTGTCCCACTTTTTACATATGCGGTGATTCCACTGTTACGGACCAGTCCGCTGACATTCCTTATGCGCCCGGAACAAGTTATTCCGGCTGGGGACAGATGCTTCCGTTACATTTTAACGGGGACATTGCAGTTTCGAACCACGCTCATTCGGGACTTACGACGGAAAGCTTCAGAAGTGAAGGACATTATTCCATCATTCAGGCTTCAATAAAGCCAGGTGACTATATTGCTTTCCAGTTCGCTCACAACGATCAGAAGCTTGCTCATCTCAAGGCTTATGAAGGATATTATCAAAGGCTTTCAGACTACATTGATGAAGCAAGAAAAGTCGGCGCCAACCCGATAATTATCACGCCTTTGGCTAGAAACACATGGAAAGCGGACGGCTCCGGATATAATGACCTGCTGGAAGAGTATGCGGCGAGCTGTTTTAAACTTGGACAGGATAAAAACGTTCCGGTTATCGATTTACACCGCTTCAGCATGGATGAGATACTCAGGGACGGCATGGAAAGCTCCAAAAGATACTATTTTCCCAAGGATTACACACATACGAACGATTTCGGTGCCTATAAAATGGCCCGGTTTATTGCAGAATCAATCAGAGACTTTAAGAAAGCTTCGTCAAATAATCCTTACGCAAGGCTCGCCGATTTGCTCAATATAAATACCGGAGAGTGGGACACAACGGTTATTCCCGTAGTTCCTGACATACCGGAAAAATATAAGTCGCAGTACAACGGCAGTTCAGAGAAGCTTTTTGATAACTTGGAGCGGCCGGACGACATTCTCCTTCGTGCGGAAGCCCTGGATATGGTAATCAAAACCGCCAGATTCTTTCCTACCAACGTATTCAACGATTTATACGACGATATCGTCGGTCATGAATGGTATGCGGGAACGGTACAGTGTGCATATCAAAACGGTGTGATTCCCTGCGGTATGGTTAAGAATAAAGAGTTCAGACCGGAGGAACCTGTTTCTTTGGAAGATTTCCTCTGCTTCCTTATGGGGGCTTATATGAGCAGGAAAACACTTCCTAAGGACAAAACCTGTACCTTTAATCCAACTTGTGAAGATTATTCACTTAAATTCATTCGAGGGGCTGCTGCCATCGGACTTATTGATGAGCATGCCGAAATGAAATCTCATATCACAAGACGTTATGCTGCGGACTTATGCACAGCAGTAGAAATATAAAGCGTAAAAACTTACGGACTTACCATAAACGGTAGTCGGAAAGGCATTGATATGCAAAAAGGAAGTTTTACTTTGCCGGGAGAAGCCGGTTACGAAAAATTAACATTGGAACTTGCAGAAAAATGGGGAGCAGATGTAATCAGAGACAGTGACGGTACAAAACTGTCAGACGAGATTACAAACTCCGGTTACGGCATTTACTCTACAATCTGCATCATCAGAGAACACAATGAATGGGCTAAAAAGAACCTTGACAAGCTTCAGCAGACATTTCTTTGCACAGAGCCAAGTGTCGCATTAAGCGATGAACTTGAGGTTAAGCTCCTTGCTGATTTCTTTGACGGTCAGTTCAGTATTAACGATTCTGAACGTTCGATGAAGTATTGGCAGGTTTTCGACCGCACGGAAGGCAGTGAAGTGCCTGCTTCCAAATGGACTTATGACAAGGCATCGGGAAGCGTAAAGCTTAAAGGCATAATTCCCTGGCATAAATACACGGTAAGCTTTCTGGCATATCGTATATGGGAAGAGATTTCCATGTACAATCATACAACAAATAACTGGGACAAAGAGCATCTTATGCAGATCGATCCGATTTGGCCCGAAACGAGAGAATATCTTCGCAACTGGATGGATACGTGGTGCAAAGAGCATCCGGCTACAACGGTTGTACGCTTTACATCCATGTTCTACAACTTCGTTTGGATTTGGGGCTCGGATGTAAGATGCAGAAATCTTTATTCAGACTGGGCTTCTTATGACTTCACGGTAAGCGACCTTGCACTTGATCTTTTTGCTGAGGAATACGGCTATCGCATGACAGCCGAAGACTTCATTAACAAGGGCAAGCTCCATGTTACCCACGTTCCTGCGGATAAAAAGAAGCGCGACTGGATGAATTTCGTGAACAAAAATGTTATTGATTTCGGTTCCGAACTGATTAATCTTGTTCATGCTTACGGAAAGAAGGCGTACGTCTTCTATGATGACAGCTGGGTAGGTGTTGAACCTTACAAGAAAGAATTTGAAAAGTTCGGCTTTGACGGAATAATTAAGTGTGTATTCTCCGGATTTGAGGTGCGCCTCTGCTCGGGTGTCAAGGCGGATACGCATGAGATACGTCTCCATCCTTATCTCTTCCCGGTAGGCCTCGGCGGTCTTCCGACATTTGCGGAAGGCGGTAATCCCACAAGGGATGCGGCACAGTACTGGGTTAACGTAAGACGTGCTCTTTTAAGAAGCAAAATAGACAGAATAGGTCTCGGAGGCTACCTGCATCTTGTAGAAGGTTTCCCTGATTTCGTTGAATACATTGCAAAGATTTCAGATGAATTCAGAAAGCTTAAGCAGCTTCATGAAGCAGGCAAGCCTTACACCATTAACGCAAAAGTTGCTGTTCTCCATTATTGGGGAGGCTTGCGTTCATGGACACTTTCAGGACATTTTCACGAGACATATATGCATGATCTGATTCATGTAAACGAAGCTCTTTCGGGACTTCCGGTGGACGTTTCGTTCATAAGTTTCGATGATGTTAAAAACGGTGCGCTTAAAGATTACGATGTTGTAATCAATGCCGGCGCAATGGGAAGCGCATGGAGCGGCGGAGATGCATGGAATGATTCCGACATTGTTTCAAAACTCACACAGTGGGTTTACAACGGCGGCGTATTTATCGGCGTAAACGAGCCTTCGGCAACAAGTGAAGGTTCCAATATATTTAAGCTTTCACAGGTGCTTGGTGTTGACGAAAACACGATTGACAGAGTATGTCACGGCAAGTGGAGCTTTGAAACAGACAAAGTTGCGGCAGGAAAGCTCATGCCTGAAAACGCTTATGTACTTCCTGCTTCAAAATGTCATCTTACTGATGGTAAGGCCGTTGTCCTCAAAGAGTCTGAGGACACCCCTGTATTTACTAACTACAAATTCGGTTCAGGGCAGGGTTTCTACCTTTCCTCCTTTACAACCTGCCCTGAAAACAACCGAATGCTTCTCAATATTCTGCTTTCATGTGCGAAGGCTGATTCGGGTAAGTACATAACAGACAATCTCTTTACCGAATGTGCATTCTATCCGGAAACAAACACCTTGGTGGTAATTAACAACTCCGGAGAAGAACAGAAGACAACAATAAAGACAGACAAGGGAGACAGACAGTTTACTCTTGCTCCTTATGACTCGGTTATTGTACAATTGTAAGCCGTAGGAGGTTTATATGATTCATCTTGCAATTGATATAGGTGCTTCTTCGGGACGACATATTGTTGCCCGCAGAGAAAACGGGAAAATGACAATGAAGGAAGTTTACCGCTTTGAAAACGGTGCCGTAAAGGACGGTACTGCTCTTGTATGGGATCTTGACAGACTCTGCAAGGAAGTTGTAAACGGACTTGTTGCATGCAAAAGGGACGGGATAGTTCCGGACTCAATCGGAATTGACACGTGGGGCGTTGACTATGTCCTTCTTGACAAACAGAACAACCCCATAAAGCCGGTTTACTGTTACAGGGATGAGAGAGGTGGCAATTCTGCTCCGCTTGTTCATGAAATCGTTCCCTTTGAGGTCCTTTACAAACATACAGGCATCCAGTTTGAACCTTTTAACACGGTATACCAGTTTTTCTTTGACAAAGTAAACGGAAGGCTTGACGCTGCGGATGATTTTCTTATGCTTCCCGAGTATCTTGCATTTTACCTTTCCGGAGTGAAAATGCATGAATACACAAACTGTTCAACAACGGGGCTTATCGATGCAAAATCAAGAAAATGGGACAAGGATATTATCAACAGGCTTGGTTATCCTGAAAGACTTTTTAATGATGAACCCGTTACGGCACCGATTACTCTTGGAGAGCTGAAAAAGGAGATTGCCGAAGAAGTCGGATTTAATGCCGATATTATTCTTCCGGCAACACATGATACAGGTTCAGCTGTTGCATCACTTATGGAAACACCCCATGAGAAATCGATTTTCATTTCCAGCGGAACATGGAGCCTTATGGGAGTGGAACTTAAAACTCCCGTCACGGATGAAAAGGCTTTGGCTGCCAATTTCTCAAATGAGGGCGGCATCGGCACCATCAGATTTTTAAAGAATATAATGGGGCTTTGGCTTGTACAATGCCTCAAGAAAGAACTTGATGACAGATATTCCTTTGCGGAACTTGCAAAGCTGGCCAAGGAGGCTGAAGGCTTTGATTATCGTCTGGATGTCAATGCGGACAAATATCTGGCACCGAAGTCCGTAATGGTTACAATAGCAAAAGAGTGTTCGGAGAAAAAATGGCCTGTACCTTCAACACCGGGTGAGTATGCATACGCTATTTACATAAGCCTTGCACATTTCTATGACAGTGTTGCGAAGGAACTTGAAAATGTTACGGACAGGCATTTTGATTCAATATGCATAATAGGCGGCGGTTCCAATAACACCTATCTTAACGAACTGACAGAAAGAATTACCGGAAAGAAGGTAGTTCTTGGCTCTCCCGAGGCAACAGCTCTCGGAAATATACTTTTACAGGAGGCAGCATATGTATAATGATGCAAAAGAAGCTTACGCAAGGCTTGGCGTTGACACCGAAAAGGCCATAGAACGTCTTAAGAATGTTACGGTTTCGGTTCATTGCTGGCAGGGCGACGATGTTGTCGGCTTCGATTCAAAGGAAGCTCTTTCAGGTGGAATCCAGACAACAGGCAACTATCCCGGCAAAGCGAGAACACCCGAAGAACTCATGGCTGACTTCAGTCTTGCAGCAAAGCTCACACCGGGAAAAAAGAAACTCAATCTTCATGCAAGTTATGCGATTTTTAAGGACGGTGAGTTTGCGGACAGAGACAAGATTAAGCCCGAGCATTTCTCCGCATGGGTTGAATATGCAAAGAAAAACGGCTATGGCATTGATTTCAATCCTACATACTTTTCACATCCCATGGTTAAAGACGGTCTGACTCTTTCTTCACCTGATGATAATGTCAGAAAGTTCTGGATTGAGCATGGAAAGCGTTGTATAGAGATTTCCGAATATTTTGCAAAGGAAACCGGCGTTCCCTGCGTTATGAACATCTGGATTCCCGATGGCTTTAAGGACTGGCCGGCAGACAGACTGGCACCCAGAAAGCGCTTCGCCGAAGCACTTGATGAAATCCTTTCCGTACCTTACGATAAGTCCAAAGTGTTCGTAACACTTGAGTCTAAAGTATTCGGTATCGGACTTGAGGCATATACGGTAGGCTCCGCAGAATTCTGCATGAACTACGTAAACTCGCGTCACATCACACCTCTTATGGACAATGGTCATTATCATCCTACAGAGATGGTTTCCGATAAGATTTCTTCACAGCTTCTCTTCAATGACAGAATTGCTCTTCATGTTACGAGACCTATGCGTTGGGACTCCGACCATGTAGTGCTTTTCGACGACGAAACACGTGAAATGATGAAGGAAATCGTTCGTGCCGATGCTCTTGACAGAGTATTTATTGCAACGGATTACTTTGATGCATCCATAAATCGTATATCAGCATGGGTTACGGGGTTACGTTCCGTTCAAAAGGCACTTCTCTATGCACTTCTTGAGCCTTCATCACTTAAAAAGCTCCAGGAAGAAGGAGATTTTACTCAGCTTATGGTTCGTCAGGAAGAACTTAAGACAATGCCTTTCGGCGATGTATGGAACGAGTATTTAAACCGCTGCGGAGTTACTGCAGACTACTATTCAGAAATTAAAAAGTACGAGGATACCGTACTTAAGGAGAGAAAATGAAAAACATTCTGAACGCTCCCTTTGTGGAGGAAATGAAGGATATTACCCTTAACATGTACAATCAGGGATGGGATGAGCGAAACGGAGGAAATATTTCCGTACTTCTTGATGAAAAGGAAGTTGCGGAATGTCTTGATCTTACAAAAGTAATCCGTACAATACCCACAGGCTTCGACGCTTCGTACCTTAAGGGACGCATTTTCATTGTTACAGGTACAGGTAAGTACTTTAAAAACGTTACAAAAGATCCCGAGACAAATCTTGGAATTGTTCGTATTGCCGAAGACGGCACAACAGCTGAACTCCTTTGGGGTTACAAAGATGGAGGAAAGTTCACTTCCGAGTTCCCCGCACATATGATGAGCCACATTGCACGTCTTAAACAGGACCCTTCACACAGAGTTGTTATGCATTGCCATCCGACATACACTTTGGCCATGAACTTTGTTCATGAACTTAACGATGCAAAGCTTACACATTCTCTTTGGCAGATGTGCACTGAGTGCATGGTTGTGTTTCCTGACGGTATCGGAGTTCTTCCTTGGATGCTCTGCGGCAATAACGAGATTGGTGAAGCTACAGCAAAGAAGATGGAAAAGTTCAGACTTGTTGTATGGGGGCTTCACGGAATCTACGGCACAGGCAGAGACATTGACGAAGCATTCGGTCTTATCGAAACGGTTGAAAAGGCAGCAAAGCTTTATATGCTTGCAGCTTCCACCGGGATGCCCCGCATCAACACTATTACAAACGATCAGCTTCGCGTCATTGCGGAAGCTTTTAAGGTACAGTGCAGAGAAGACTTCCTGCTTTAATTATGCTGCGCGACAAGGACATAAGAGAACCTTTGTTTGATTTTCTCGAGGAGAATTTCGGAAAGGTCAGAATAATCGAAGAGAAAACCATGGGAAAAGCAAGGGCAGATGTGCTTATGGTTAAGGAGGACGCTTTGTACGGCATCGAAATCAAGAGCGATGCCGATACTTATGAACGCCTTGAAAAGCAGGTAAAGTATTACAATCTTTACTATGAGTACAACATTGTATGTGTGGGCACGAGTCACGCGGAGCACATTCATGAGCATGTGCCGGATTGGTGGGGGATTATTACCGTTGACGAAGTTGATGGTAAAGCCGATCTTTTTTTTCTTCGAAAAGCCGTTATGAATCCGAAAGCAGCAAAGAGTCTGAGAATGTTCGTAAAAAGGGACATTAAGTTCTTATGGCGGCCGGAACTGAACCATATTCTCGCTTTTTACACCCGCTACAAGTATACGGATAAAAGCAAAAAGTTCATTCAGAATTTCATACTTGAAAAAGCAGAAATGAATGAACTTTTATCCAGGATTTGTAATGAACTTTTTGAAAGAGACTATACAAAAGGCATAGCCGCAATCGAAGAATATCGCGCCGAACATAAGAAGAACTAGTTGCTTCCTTCGGGCTCGGGCTCAGGAGTCGGAGTAGGTTTCGGTGTTGTAAGCGGAGCGTCGGATGTGAGCTTTGAATCCATCCATTCATAACGTTTTTTTATGAACGTGCGCATATAATCAATATGCTCTTCGTAAGTTGTAAAACCATAGGTGGTGCTTCTGGCGGAGCCTATATGCGAGCCGGAAAGAAGTTTTGGCCATTTGGCAAAATATTTATCAAGATAATCACTAAGCTCGTTACTTCTTGATTCTATTGACATCAGGGCGGTGTTAAGGAGATCTTCCTTGACATCGGCCCATCTTTTTTTGATTTTATCGCAAAAAGCTTCATCAAGAAGAAGGTAGTAAATCATGTCCGGCTTTTGCATATACTGAAAGGTGGAATCAACGGAAACCCATCCGTCGTAATCGGGCAAATCGATTGTGTGGTTTCCGAAGGCGGTGTCATAATCCCAAAGAGGCCCCAGACGAAGCT
Organism: Lachnospiraceae bacterium; assembly: GCA_045598045.1. Taxonomy (GTDB): domain Bacteria; phylum Bacillota; class Clostridia; order Lachnospirales; family Lachnospiraceae; genus RGIG3528. Next base: position 43,382 of record JAZLLG010000030.1, read on the forward strand.
TACCGCCTTTTTCTTTGTACATGTAAAGACTTCTGTAAAAAGAACATTCGGTATTGTTTGTAAGTTCATTGATGATGAACCAGTCAACCCAAGAGTCCACATCTATGTACTTTGCATAGTCACCTTTGTTTTCAACGCAGCTTTCGGCCGCTTTGTAGCAATCGTAGGCGTACTTGAAACCGGGCGACCAGACTTCGTCAACATCCGGCTCTTTTACATATATACAGTCACGGCTGGTGGACATAAAGTAGTCTTTGCCATATATGTTTTCACAGTCATAATCCCAGCCCCATTCAAGTATGAAGCCACCATCGGTTATTCTTCCTTTTTCATCATATTCAGGTTTGCCGAGATTGATTTTATCTTTTGAATCCTCAATCTTTTCGCAAAGCGAATAAATACCCATGTATTCATCATTTATGTATAATTCGCAGAAACGATAGTCAGGATTCCAGGAGAGATTTGTCATGACCTCAGCCATGTCAAGAACAACGGCATTTCTTATGAGAGACGGGTCGGCATAATTGCTTGAAAATACATAATCTTTGTCAGGATTCATTCCAAGTATGGATGCTTTTTTCTCAAGCTTGATACGATATGACTTTTTCGGAAAACTGTTCCAGGAAGAATTACCGCGGCCCTTTATCCGTAATCCCAATATTTCACCGTCTGTCTCCATGGTAGCATTGACGTATTCAAGTTTTGATTCGATGGGAACACCTGCTTCGGTGGTTATTTTGATTTCTGCCATCTTCGTTGGGAGGGCAGTCGGGAACGTGGTCGGAATAACGGAAGGTGTTGGTGCCAATTCAATATCGGCGATTACAACTGCAGTAGGAGATACACGAACAGTAGGAGACGCAGTCGGCTGCACGGTTGGTGTTTCGATGACAGCCTGAGTAACAACCGGAGTGTTTTCAGGTGTATCGTGGACGGTGGAAACCTGTTGCCCTGATAAAGACGAACCTGCTACGCCGCAACCTGAAAAAAGGCAGAACAAAAATAAGCCTGCAAGCTTGAAATGTTTATTGAATTTTGAAACGTTCTTTTTCATAGGCCTGTAGTATACCACATTTTTTTGACTATGCGAATATAGTGAAATCATTCATTTATGTTATAAAACGAAACAAATAGTTGCACAATTTCAAAAATGCTGATATAATGACCGAATAGTTTATTATGTTAATGCGTTAATTTGATAAGGGATGCTTATGGAAACACAGGCTACAAACGAAAATATAAAAGATGTTTTTAAAATATCTTTGAAGGAATTTGGAGCGTTTGTTGACGCTCTTGTTCCTATGCGTATCACAAATGAAGATTTTTTCCATGATATTGCAAATGCAATATGGACAGTATCCGATTCGCTGAATATCGGACGTGTCAGAGTTAATTTTGATGACAAGGAGTCAATCCTCGGACATGAACTCATGAGCAATTATGTTTTGTTCAACCGAGAGCGTACGGACACAGACGAGGAAAAGACATTTACCGTTCATTGTGACATCTATGGCGGAGGAAGAGCCGATTTCGTCATTTATCCATTAAAGGGACATGATTTCGATGAAAATGACAGAAAAAATCTGAACGTTATAGGAAAACTCCTTTTCTCCTATTCCGGACGATACAGGCTTTCAAGAGCCTTAAAGCAGATGTCCAATACGGATATTCTCACAAGACTCCCCAATTTGTATGGGTTTTACGGCTCAATTGAGAAACTTATTGCTGCAAAGGAAATTTCCCAATACGACGCCTTTATGTTCAATCTGTATGAATTCAAATCTGTCAATGATGTTGTAGGACACAACAACGGTGATAAAGTCATCAAGCTGTATGCACGCACGATAGCGGGCTTCTGTGATGGAAACGAAACAATAGCGCGAATAGGTGGTGACAACTTTGTCGCATTGATTCTTCGCGAAAAGAGCAATAAATTCCTTAAGCTCATTGAAAAGGTTACCCTTTTGGTTGAGGTTGACAAAGGAAAGAAGATACAGGTTGATGTTTCGGCAACTTCCGGATGTTATCAACTTGATGAGCATATTATATCGCATGGCGATATAATGATGCCGATAACAACGGCTCTTCAGATTGCAAAGGAAACAAAGAATAAGTATTTGTTCTTTACAAATGATATTGCAACTCAGATGATGAAGGATCAAAAGGCAACCATGCTTTTTGAGAGCAGTATCGAGGCGGGAGAGTTTGTTCCGTATTTCCAGCCGAAGATTGACATGAAGACGGGAAAGATTTGCGGTGCAGAGGCTTTGGCTCGTTGGATGCACGAAGGCAAGCTCATTCCTCCGAACGAGTTTATTCCTGCATTGGAGCGTGACGGTCGTATTACAAATCTTGATTTTGAAATTCTCAGGAGTACCTGCGCACTTATTGCAAAGTGGAAGAAAGCCGGGAAGGACGTGCCTCAGGTTTCCATCAATTTGTCACGCAAGAATCTTAAGAATCATGATTTGCTGAATGATATTCTGATGGTGCTCGGCAAATACAGAACGGACCCTTCAAGCATCGTTTTCGAATTTACCGAAACGTTTGAACATGATGAAATCAATGCGATGGCGGATCTGTTCCGTGAACTTCGTCTTCGTGGAATAAAGACTACAATTGATGATTTTGGAAGCGGGCAGTCTTCGCTTGGGCTTATCAATAAAGTAAGGCCTGATATCCTTAAGCTTGACAAGGGCCTTGTTTCGGAATTCGACAAGGGAAATGACGATTTTGGCATGGTTAAAGGTGTAATCAATCTGGCGTTTAATATGAACATACAGGTTATTGCCGAAGGCGTCGAAACCGAAGAACAAAAGGAACAGCTTTTGAAGTGCGGTTGCGAACAAGGACAGGGATTCCTTTACGAAAAACCCATTTCGGCAAATGAATTCGAAGAAAGATACTTAAATTAACTTCAAACAGGCGGGAGGCCGGAAAGTTACACGAACTTTCCGGCCTCCCTTTTCAACTCTTTCGCATGATGTTCGTGTAAGAAAAGTTATTGAAAGTTAATTGTACAGAGCGTAATTTTGAGGTATTATTCTGACATATAATCAGGGGTGATGCATGAAGAAAACTTTGTCCGCCACACAACTAAAGATTATCGCTATTATCGCCATGTCTATAGACCATATAGCATGGGGATTTGTTGATATGTTTTCGCCGCTTGGGCAGATTATGCACGTTATCGGACGGCTTACGATTCCAATAATGTGTTATTTTGTTGCGGAAGGGTACGAAAAGACACATGATGTAAAGAAATACCTGCTGAGAATGGCGACCTTTGCCGTTCTCGCAGCAGTTCCGTTTTATATGTTCTTCAGCGAAGAATACGGATACAGACAAAATTTCATCTTTGACCTTTTCCTCGCGTTGCTTGCGCTTACGGTCGCTGACAGCGGAAAACTGAAAAAAGGTGTAAAGGGACTGCTGCTTGGATGCATTCTGCTCGTTTCTGCAATCATTGGCGGGTGGCCGATTTTTCCCATAATTCTTGTGCTTGTTTTTCACTACGTCAAAGACTTTAAGAAACTGTGCATATATTTGGGAGGACTTGTCTGCGTCCTTGAGGCGGTTTTGATACCGCTTATTCTCCTTAATAATACATACCATTTTGCAAGATATGAATGGGAATGGTATGAATTCCTCTACTTTTTCGGATTCATATTGGCACTTCCGCTTATCAGACTCTATAATGGAGAACGCGGAAAGTATCCGCTTGGTAACAGATATTTCTTTTACATATACTATGCGGCACATTTCTTTGTCCTTTGGAGCATTAAGGCGATTACCCTCGGAAGGCTTCGCGATGCATATATAGCAGTTAATGTTTTGTGCCTGTTTCTGGGAATAGTTTGTACGGCCCGCTTCGCTCTTTCAAAACTCAGTCGTCCTGTTGTTCCGGCTGCACTTATGGGACTGTGCGGTGTTATATATATTTTCGGTTTCCTAATGGAAATATGTGCCGAAACATTGGAATTCATGTATGCAGGAACATGCGTACAATATTTCGGTGAATGCATCTTACTTGTTGCATTTCTGTGGCTTGTAGACGTATTTTGCAAAATCCATCTGAAAAAGTGGATATATGCCGTTGCCGGAATTCTTTCATCCGTAATAATCGCTCTTGTATGCTCGGCAAAAAACAATCATATATTCTATGACCGGATATATTATGACACTTCAGGGCCGTTCCCGAGGCTCGGCCTTGATTACGGTAAAGGCTTTTATCTGTTCTTTACCTATATGTGCATATTCTATATTGTAATTATCTGGATGTGCTTCTCGGCACTTAAGAGAGGAAGAGGCGTTGAAAGAAAACGAATATGGTGCTTTATAGCAGGATTTTTAAGCCCGATGGTAATGTTCCTCATAAAATTCAGCGGAATTACCGGCGGCTATGAGATTATTGCTATCGGCATACTGATAAGCGTTGAATTTCTGAGTATCGCTTTTTTCCGTTACGGGTATTTTGACTCCGTAAGCGTCGCTGCCGAGAGCGTACTGTATGATCTGGGCGAAGGCGTCCTCGTCATGGACAGAGCATATATAATCACTTATTGCAACAAAATCATCCGCGGACTTTTTAAAGGAACCGAGGAAGGAAATGACGCTTCTAAGATAAAAAGCCTTACCGGAATATTATCTACTGAAAAAACCGTATTCAGACGCGGCGAAAAAACATACGAGACGCGTTTGAAGGAGATTCGTGAACAGGATATGGTTCACGGATATATGCTTACGGTTCAGGATATGACAGAGCACTATGAATACATGAGATCTCTTGAAAGAGAAGCACGTCAGGATGCTATGACCAAGGTTTACAATCGTCATTATTTCCGTGAACTTACCGAGAACTATATGGAAACGGATAAGGGCGGATGCTTTATGATGATTGACGTTGATAATTTTAAAAACGTTAACGATTCCTTTGGGCACGATACAGGTGACAGAGTACTTAAGCTTCTCGGTAAAATTCTCAATGAAAAGACAAGGCCGAACGGAGATATGGCAGGTCGTATAGGCGGAGATGAATTCACAACGTTCTTTAAGGGAATGACCGACAGAAAAGAAATAACTGCCATGGGCGAGTCGATAATTGCGGAGTTCAAAAAGAGACTTGCAGCCGAAATTCCGGAGTGCAAAACATCGATATCCGTCGGTGCAACCATAATCAAAAAAGGTGATTTTACCGGAACAAAGAGAGAATTTTATGTTTCAGTATATAAACGATCGGATAAGGTCATGTACAAAATTAAGGAAAACGGAAAGTCCGGAATAATGATAGAGTAATATTGTCTGCCGGTTAAAAAACAAAAAAAGCGGAATCACATGCGATTCCGTTTTTTTAATGGTGCGCCTAGCGGCGCACGTTTCTAACGGGTTAAAGTCCCGATTCCGCCCGGTAGTGGGAAGGATATAGCCGAAGGCAAGGGTGTCGAGGGCGACCTCGAATCTGAAGGGAGCTGGATGTGGGGAACATACTAACTCACGGGCAAATCTCTGGTCTGACGGACAGAAATCTCATAAGAGGTTATGCATGAGGATAAGGCTGCCATACAGGTCGAAGTCCAATAACTACACGGAATCATGCATGATAAATGA
>JAZLLG010000031.1:0-5303 GCA_045598045.1 Lachnospiraceae bacterium
CCTTCAGATTCGAGGTCGCCCTCGACACCCTTGCCTTCGGCTATATCCTTCCCACTACCGGGCGGAATCGGGACTTTAACCCGTTAGAAACGTGCGCCGCTAGGCGCACCATAAAAAAACACGTCCCACCTTTTAAGGTGAGGCGTGTTTTTTACATTTAATTAAGCCCATGCATCCTGTTCTACGGGGATTCTGACACCTACGAAAAGTCCCGAGAACTCCCAAAGGAACCATTCTCCTGTAGACGGTTTTGTACGGAGAACAACGTAACGCTCGGAATCAGCTCCGCCGGAGCGAACCGCAAGCTTCATATAGCCTTCGTCAAGATTGTCTTTGCTGTGTGCATGCTCTTCAACCTCAATTGTATAAGGCTTTTCGGGAGTGTAATTGTTCTTCGGAAGAGCGCCCTTAAAATAAGATCGTGCAATGTAGTTGCTGCCTTCGTCAAATCTGTCATGAATGAACTGCTTGTCTCTGGGACATACGTCAGCGGGACCATTAAGGAACTCAAGCATTTCCATACCTGCTTCTCTGTTGTCAGCAAGCACATTGATGGCAAGAACCGTAAGAGCTACAACACCAAAAGGATCCTTCATGTCTGCTTCTTTAAGCACCTTAAGTTCACCTACATTTGCGGGAATCACATTATATGTAAATGTTTTTTTCTTGTCGGTAAATGCCTTTGTAACAGCCTTTGCAGCCCCCTGCTCGATTCCTTTTTTAGCGCTGTTTACAGTGTGCTTAACGCTTCCTTTAATACTGCTTTCCAAGCTGGTCTTTGCAGAATTGAGAATTGAATCAAATAAACCCATTTTTTCCTCCTTATATATGTCTTCCGACATTGTAATACATCTTGTGTAATATATCATAAATCGCTTAAAATAAAAACAATTTTTCTATAAAGAATAGCATAATATCGGAATTCGGCCGCTGCTTATCTTTCCCTGCTTGCATATTTCGAAATGATTGATTCAAGGCTCTTGAGCTTTTTGCGATAACGTCCCGGATAAATTTGTGAAGAAAACGAAACGCTTTCTTTATCAAATTCAAAGCTGTAGCTTTTGCTTTCACCATCGGGAACAAACATATGGGTAAATTTTTTTCTGTTCCAGAAATTCATCCTATACTTTCTGACAGCCGCTCCAAGCTCATCCAACACAGCCGCATCAATAAAGTATTCTTCTTTTTCAGGTTTCTGATTAAAACTTTCGGCTTTTTCGAAGCTTATCAGAGCCTTATCGACCTGTCGTCTGACCGTCAATCGGTAAAAACCGCCTCTCATTCCGCCACCGGTGCTATGTACATATGAGTTGAGACGCTGTCCGTGAATACCTACGTAATGACCTATTTTCATAATGTTTTCTCCTGTTTTACTAAGTTACTCCAATCTCTTACTCAAAAACATTTCCATGGGCTGTTCATATCCCGGAATGTCAATGGTAAAGCCGCCGCAGTCCTTGTAACCAAGTTTTCGGTAAAAGTGCTGTGCCTCTTCGTCTACCTGAGTTGACACAAGGACCATTCCAAAATCAAGCTTTTTCATGTCGTTTTCCCAATATTCCATCAATGCCCGTCCATAGCCCTGCTTCTGACATGGCCAATCTATAAAGAGCATAGTGCAAAACGGGGTGTTGTCCCAGAAAAGATTATATCTGAGCAAGCCTTTGGGTTCATTATCAACAAACAATACATACCCTTGCTTATCACGTACTTTTTTATCAAATTCATTCTCCGGTAAATGCTTGTCCAATGAATACCAGAAGTCTCTGTCTTTTTCCGTAACATATTTAATTTCAACCATATTTTTCATAACCTTCCAACGCCTGGATTTCAACAGGCTTTCCGCACATTGTAAATAATTCAAAACCCGCAACCGCTTTTATATTATATCATATTATTTTCATTATTTCTGTAAGGAGCGTACAGCTTGTAGTAAATAATTAAGTTGAAAGCAAGATAACCCGCAGTCTTCTGACAGCGGGTTATCTTGCTTATTTATATATGATTAACGTGTACCTTGAAAACGGAAGCGGCCTGTAAGTTTGTCATTAATGATTTTTATGATGGCAGCCACGACAATGATAACCGCTATTGATGCTATGTTTGTCACAATCCTGCTTTTTGTTACGGGAAAGAACAAATTAACAAGCACGGTGCCGAGTACCATCTGAGAAAAGTACAACTCCAACGTAATGCTTCCGAAGCGTTCAACAATATGGGAACGAAGTTTGGATGCAAAACGGTCCACAAGCAGTACTGTACCAAGCATAATGGGAATTCCCATAAGGTAAAACATTCCTCGGAACGGAGTGTTTATTTTATTGATATATCCGAATTTGTACACGAGAATAAGGCCGATAACAATCAATGCTGTGCCAAGAATAAGCGCTTTGCTTTTGGAAAGCTTTCCCCAAAAGCCGACGGCGTAGGCACCTAGGATCATAGCCGGTATCCGGAAAAGAAAGATTCCCAAATCCGACGATGGGCTGATTACGCCCAAAATAACATACACCAGACATCCCCATCCGATCAGTAGCAATAAAAGTGAGAAAAGAGGACGTTTTCTGCACACCCGGTACAGAGGTGGCAGCAATATGTACATGATCATTATTGATGGAATGAACCATAGAAACTGTCCGGTTATCAAGGCTATGAAGAACAGTGGCAACAGTTTAACGGCTCTGTTCAAGAGGAAACCACGATAGTCCTTCACCGGCCGTGATACAAGTGAGTAGGCGGAAATGAAAAAGAACACATCCACGCCCGAATATGTCGCTGCGAGCAGGAACCTCTCTGCGGAGCCCAAAAATGTTCCAAAGCGGAATACGGGAATCCAACAGTGATATAAAAGTATCTGCAAGGCAGCTACGGAAGCGATGGCTTTTTTAGAGTAACCCGTCATAACGTTCATTACCGGCACTCAGCACATTGGAAGCCATGCCATCCAGTTCATTTGCCATTTTTTTGAAATTATCCGCGATAGCGTCTGCAATATCTTCATAGGACATAATAAGTACAACATAATGATTTGTGTATGCTACACGCACTGCTTCGGATCCGACACACAGCCACTTATTCGGATCTGCATTTTTGATAACCTGCTGAGCAAGATCAGCTCCGTTTCCATTTGACGCATGAATCACAACCACGGAATGCGGCGTGATGTTTACAAGAGCATCCGACGCAACAGCAGAAAGAGTTTCTTCGTAAGGTATAAAGGCGTAATACTCAAAGGTTTCCGCATCAAGCGGAATGGTTTCATACGGTGGAACGTCAACGTCCTTATAAAGCTTTTCCACTATTTCATCAAGCGAAAACTTTTCGGCATTGTTTTCTGTGTTTTTCTTCGCGCACCCGGTACTAAGCACAAAAAACGGGATCAATATCAGGCACAGCAGAATGAATTTCCTTAATTTTCTCATTTGGCTCCTCCTGTCAAAACATCATTTCTCACATATTTGAGAAGCGCATTTGGGAGCTTTCTGGTATCCGCACTTAGGGCAGACACCGTTTTCGTTCAGTGCAACACCGCAGAGGGGGCATCGTTCGATGCTGCCGGTGATTTCGAATTCCTGGCTGGCTACATTTGCACCGCTGGTGAATGTTATTTTAGCGATATTCAGTTTGTCCTTCAGCAGGTCATATACGATTTTAATCATGCCTTCCACGGTCATGGACTCTTTAGTCACAACCAGACGGCAGTTCGGATAAGCCGTAGCAAGCTTTGTATTAAAAGCGGGACCTTTCATGCAGTTCTGAGGTGCTCCGTTCCGGATTCCCTGACCATCATAAACTTGCAATATAGCAGGCAGCAGCGGATCGTCTTCTCTAAGAATCAGAGCGTGATCAAAGTTTTTCAAGATGCTCCATGCGGTTTTCTTTATCTCATTGCATGGAAACACCATGTTCACGCCGGGATTGATGGAATCCTCCACCTCCAAAGTAAGTACTCCTGTGTGTCCGTGTAAATACTGTGCCTCCCCGCGAAATCCCAAAAAGCGGTGGGCATATTGTAAACTGAATGTGGTTATACTTCTCATGTTATTTGCACTCCTTGCATTTTTCAAAATCGGACGTGCTTTCCTGTTCAGAGCGCCATAAACCGTGAAGATTGCAGTAGGCGTAAACTGCCTCAGCTTTGTCTCCCGAAGCGAGGGTAAAACAAGCCTCGGGGCGGTCGCCGGGCTTCAATTCACGTATCTGGAAGCCGTGAGTTGTGCGAAGTCCGATCCATGTGATGCAATGGCTGTCCGTCATGGGATGAGGGATGCTGCCAACCTGTACCATTACCGAATTACCGTCCTTTTTGAAGATGGGAACATGCTTTTCAGCCACGCCGTCGGTAACGTTCGGTACAAGTTCCTGCATGGACTGACCGCAACAAATGGTAGGTACTCCGATGTCAGAAAACACTGCGATAACTTTTCCGCAGATGTTACAATGATAAAAATGTAAATTCATATTCAGACCTCCTATATCTGATTTGATAGATTTGTTCTTGCCGTAAGGCCGTAACAGTGATATATTATTTCACCGGAACGGCTCTGTTACGGCTTTCAGCTTATCAGCTTATTTGATAAGCGCAACACACAGTAACGAAGCACACTAAGGCAGAGGACGATTCACTTATGAGGGAAAAAGGAGATTTAAAAGATGCAAAAACGAAGTGAAGATGATTATCTTCCTCAGATAATGAGTCTTAATCCGTCGGATTTGATTAACTGGTGCAAGAATCGAAAAACATTTCTTGGCCTTTCAAACCAGCGTCTTGCCGAACAGTCAGGTGTTCCTGTCGGAACAATTGACCGCATCATGGCCGGAAAATACACAGAATTCCGTTACAGTTCCATTCAGCCGATTGTGGCTGTTCTTATCGGAATCCGCGAGGACACCCCGAAGCCGGAAGATGCCGACGAGCAGCAGATTCAGGACTACTACGACACCATCGAAGGCTATAAACTTGTTGTAGAAAACAAAAATCATATGATTGAGGGACTGAAGTCCGAATGTGAAAAGCTTGCAAGGGAAATCGAATTTCTGAAAACCGAAAACGAGCGTAAACATCAGGCGATTACACGTCAGCAGGATCATGTCAAATGGCTGGAAGGAATGATTGACGACCTTCGCAAACAATAAATAAAAAGCAATGGGCAAAACCATTGCTTCAGACTGTAGACAAACCCAGCGGATATCGTCGCTGGGTTTTCTCACTTTTTAGTAACAAAAAGTGGCTTAAAGCCTTGATTTTACTGGCTTTAGGCTACTTTTTTTGATATAATTATCTTATCAAAAAACAGGTAGGA
>JAZLLG010000032.1:0-23858 GCA_045598045.1 Lachnospiraceae bacterium
ACGCCATCCGGACTCTATCGCTGAGCCACTACTATAACTAGGTATCAAGAGGTTTGCAATACTAACTTCTAGGATATATTTTGCAATACTAAGTTCCAGTTTTAGGGTGAATGGACTGGAATTTAATTTTCCAATTCACCACTCGCCGCATTATTCTCTTCGTGCACTATTAAGGCTTTCGACCGTTTCGGTTATCCATTCACCGTAATAATCATATTGAGGCTGAGTCCACCAGTTCAAAAGATCATTCAGCTTTTTTCGCTCAACGGAATTAACCGAACTCCGATAATCCTTCATATTAAGGGTAACCTTGTGGACCCCTTTTTTTTCATCTATTTTAACAATATAGATGCATGCCCCCGTCCAGCTTCGATGCGCAAACAGAGTGTTGCCCTCCATATACCAGAACCACTTGTCCTCCATTTCCTGAGGAACATGTCCGTACCGCAGGTTCTGCAATTCCTCCTCTGAAAAAGACCTTTTGAGTTTGAACGATCTTTGGAGCAACGGCATTTCGCATGTATTCCAATCACTCTTTTGAGCTATGACACGTTCTTCAGACATTCTATTTAACCTCGCTTTCAAAAAATGGAACAGCCTCCCGGCTCGTTATTTATCGGGCAGAAAGAACAAAAACCTCCATATTGCCGCAGTCCGTTTCAAAAAGGACATAATTCGTGAGTTTATTTTCCTCCAGGTGTTTCAAAACATCCTGTGTTTGTACGAGCTTGTGTTTATCCGTTTTACCCGCTTCAGCATCATTCACGCATCTGCATACCGCTTTACCTACATCCTGCATCATTTGAAGGTAAGAAACAAGAACCGCTTTATCAACTTCAGCAATTTCTTCTCCGACAACGTCACCAACCATCTTTCGAATCAGGCTGTTCTCTGCCATGAAAAGGATGTGCGTTGTATCAAATGACATTTCGTAATATACAGCTTCTTTGAAGACACGACCCTCATAAGCTTTTTTAGAAGCATTTAATTTACAATCCGTGATTTCATCCATCAACAGACAGATATCCTTGACTATCTTTTCACTTACGGTCAGCTTCGTGCTTGTACTGATTAACTTTATTGTGTCATCGGTAATGGCCTTATCCTCGATAAGTATATGACCGGTAAGCCAGCCTATGAAGAAGCCTACGAACTCTTTTACCGCCTCTTTGGAATAGTCACTCTCCTGAAGAGCTTTATCATGCATCGGAACAACTTCATTCTTCACTTTGTCATGAATTTTTTTGTGTTCCTCATAGCCATCGTAGCCGATTTCCTTCATGAATGCTTCTTCTTCGGCAAAGTGCGTAGCCGTATAGCTGTAAAGGAACTTGATGGCCTCCATACAGGCGTGTTTGTTTTTCTCATACTTTTGCTGCGATATCAGGTCGATGACCTTCCAAAGGATTCCAAACAGTTTACGATGTGCGGAATCCACATAATCGCAGCCAATATTGTACTCTTTTTTCCATTCTCTGTCCTGCATGACCGGCCTCCCTGTTTTGTATCCGATGTTTCAATTTACGTATTTCCAAGAACATCCCATGCCGTAAGCATTCCGACAATTTCTTCGTCCGCTTTGCCGGTAGGTGTCAGAAATACAAGCGCTATTCTTTTTCCTCTTCGAAAACTCTTTTCGAATTCATATTCAAGATCATCGACAAGTTTACTATCGTCAAAGAACAGAAACTCCTCAAGTTCGCGGTTCTCCAGGGACAGATAGCGCTCAATGTCCTTAAAGGTAAATTCTCCATCAAGCTTGTTTGTCACGTTTTCACCGATATAATTAAAAAGGGAATTTTCGTCAAATACGCCCACAACACGTTTCCCATCCATAATGGGAACGCAGGTGTACGCCTTTTCTCTCATCACATTGACGGTAGCCTTAACGTTTCCGTCAATTGTCTGCCGATAAATGTCCGAAAATCGAACGCAGATATCGCAGCATTTTTTGCGATTCCGAACCTTACCGATCAGCGAAGAAATGTACGCAATGGTTTTGTCCGTGGGTTCAACCGGATATGCATTTCCGATTTTTCTCTTGTGCTGAAGCAGGTTCCGTATTTCCTGACAATATCTGATTTCATTTTTGTCACTCTTGTACTTTTCCTGCCGTTCAAGGAAATAAGAAATGGAATCCCTTCGATTAAGATGATATGTATTTCTTACAGCTTCTTCAAGTTCTTTGTATTTTTCTATAAAGACTTCCGCATTGCTCTTTGGCATTGCAAGGCCTCCTTGATAATGTCTTTTTTGCTTATAATTATAGCAGATTTCAAAATAAAATTGCACCCTGTCTTTTTCAAACAGGGTGCTATATTAACATCTCCGATAGCCGTATGTCGCTTGCAGTTCTGTTTCTGACGTTTGAACTACACTGAATTGTTCCTTTTTTCTTTGATTTGTATTATTTAAGGCATAGGGGTAATGCTTATTACGTAGGTTGCTAAATTAAGATATGCCGCGAAGGTGGTCCACAGGAACAGCACCCCCATAAACAGTCCGGCAATGCGCTGAATCCTGAAAAACCGGATTCCGCAAATAATAATCAGCACCCACATGGCTAACAGCCAAATCATTGCAATCAGGTAATGCTCATAAGTAAAAAACAGTGTTGGCCAAAAAAAGTTCATTATTAACTGTGCTGCGTAAATCGTCAGTGCTTTACGCTTTCGGCTCGGCTCCGTGTCAGATGTATACACATAATAAGACGCAATTCCCATCAGAACGTACAAAATCGTCCACACTATGGGAAACAACCATCCGGGCGGTGCGAGAGGCGGATGTTTCATCGTCTCGTAAATCTTCATATCCCCTGCAGTAAGAAATGCAGAGAAGCCGCCAATAAGCAATGGAATCAGTATGGCTGTAACCAATGCGCAAACCCGCTTTCCGGACGTACATTTATCATTATTCATCTTCATTCACCTCTTCGCATTTTACTCCGGGTAAATTAAATGCGCTTTCCGATATCCGTTCTGCCATGTTATTGTCACGGTATCGTCTGCTGTAATACTCTGCTGTGCTGTATATCATTACAAATATGGCAATTGCATCGTTCGGAAAATATGCTTCCGTATCTTCTGCATTCATACATGTTCGTTTTGTGTAGGTTTCCATTGTTAATTCCTCCTTAAAGCCTATGAATATTGTTCCTGCAGAGCGTGTTAAGTATCAGGTTGTTGCCGCTGCCTAACTGCTCTGTACGGCTTTCAGCATATCAGCTTATGTCGTAAGTACAATACACAATACCGAAGCGAACACACTTCACATATGCAAAAATTAAGAATTGAAAATATGCAGAAACGAAGCGAAGAAAAAAAGCGCCCTGCCTGAACAGCGGGACGCTTTGAGATATTTTAATCCTCACGATATATCATTTTAACTTTAATTGCCTGATTATAATCACCGAACTCAGAGCCGAAGAGAGTAAGTCCGCCGCAGTTTGCAGTATCCTTCGGTACTTCGAAGCGTAAGTTAATGGTGCTGTTATAATCAATTTTAAGGTCTTCTATGGTAACATTTGAAATTCTATGTGTTCCATCGATGAACGTGCCCTCGGAATTGATAATGAGGTTCTTTAAGAGACCGTACTGGTTAAGGAGCGTCGGCCACCATACAGGTGATACATACCCTTTTCGTCCGCCGTAATCACCGGGGCTTATCCACATGCCAAGCTTTATTCCGTTAATGGAAAAATGGATGTCGGAAGGGTAGTCTTCATTGTATTCGGGACACTCTGACGAAATCTCAAAGGACACCTGAAGTTCCGTGGGAGTCTGACCAGCCTGAAGATGGTTCGGAAGATTGTACTCAACGTAACCGCTTGCGAACCAGAGAATGCCGGCCTGAAACCTTTCGGGGAACGAGAAAACTCTTGTATCATCAAGTGCACCGATAATTGCCGAAGCCGTGGAAATACCACAGGTGGGGCTCACCTGACATGATGTATAGTATCCGATCCGGATGTCATCGGTGTAGCACTTGGGAGCCTCCCTCTCGGGTGCCATGTCAATCATAAGTTTCTGATACCTCGGGCGAACGATTTTCATTGCTCCGCGCTTGCCTGCCATTGTTTTTATCTTAACAAGTCCGGCCTCCTCAAGCTTGGAAACGTTCATTGAAATCGCTCCGTTTGTAAGCCCAAGTGCCTCCGCAAGATCGTTCATACTGAGGTTCTCATTCTCATAAATCATATCCATTATTTTAAGTCGCATTGGTGTTGAAAGCGCTTTAAGAACTTCCTCGGCCTCTTCGAGCGACCTTAAATATAACATTGCATCTCCCATAAAAGTCTCCCACGCGGAACAGCTTTACCGAAGCTTTTCCGCATATTTTTTCTTTTTGTGAATTCTTTTGATTTCGTATAAAGTGCCAAGAACAACAGCCATTACTCCGGAAACGATAAGCATCGTTTTCAATTTCAAAGTAATGTATGCAAGAGCGACAAAGCTTATAATGAGCTGCATCAGCATAAACCATGCAAATACAACAGCCATAACAAGTATAACCGTCATAATCTCTTTTATTAATGCCATTGCCTCGAATTTATCTTTATTCACGTCCATCACTCAATTAAGAATCTTACTGCCCCAGAGGGTAATCTGTGTCTTGCTGTCCACTGCCGTGAACACATCGGTATCGAGCTTTGTGTTCTCCACCTTCATGTTAAAGGCAACACCGCTGTACTCTCCGTTATCAAAATACAAATAAATGTATGAACCTGAAGGCTTGACTTCCCAGGTGCCGGTATAGGCGCCGGTAATGGTGCCGTCCTCATTCAGGTGAATGTATTCAGGTGTGCAGACATCAAGCTTTGCATAGTTTATGTTAAGCCTGTGCTTGATAATCTCGTATTCGCCGGCAAATGAAGCCATGTCAACACCGTTTTCCGGAAGAGTTTCGCCATCCGTGATATAGGGAGCGGCCACAAGCCAGCCTTCGGAATTGAGGAAAAGCTGGTGTACCTTTACAGTATGGCCTTCGCTGCCATCAGTGGTTCTTGTGTGGTAGATAATATATGCGCGTCCGTCATCATCCACAAATGCCGAATTATGTCCCTGTGCAACCTGACCATTGGAGAAGGTTCTCCACTTGTAGCTGCTGAAAAGTCTGACTCCGACGCTCTGATTGAAGTTCTGGGTGTATTTGTCATAAAGCGGCGAATTGCCAAGCATGTCGACATAATCACCATCAGGTCTTTCGGAACGGAACACTCTAATATTATATCCACTTTTTGCTTCAAGTCCACCATAAGAAACAAACAACCAATAATAATCTCCGATTTTTTGAATGTAGGAGCCTTCACCCGAAACGTACCAGCCGCCTGCAATCTTCTTGCCGAAGTATGCATCCGAATGATTATCCGTTTCGTAGGTTACACTGTAATCCCTGAGGCCCGTATTCTCATCAAGAGCAAGCATGAATATGCCGCCCGACCACGATCCGTAGCTCATCCAAAGATTTCCGTCATCATCGTAAAAGACGCAGGGATCGATGCAGTTCGGCCACTTGTCTCCCCATTTCCGGTTGTCTACACCGTTCTTAACATAGCGGTCCGGAATTGTATCGGTGCCAAGAACCTGAAGTGCGTCCGTTTCTCCTATGGTGGATGCATTAAAACCTCCGTAAACCACTGAACCGGCATATTCATAAGGTCCTTGAATATTGTCTGAAGTCAGCATTACAATGTTTGACTTCCAGTCGTCTCCGTTAGCGGAAAGGTAGTAGCAATATTTCCGGAGTATCGGATTATAAACAACGTCAGGCGCCCAAAGGTAGCCATACCAGTCACCGCTGTCTTTGTTCCATTCTCTGATTTTCTTTATGGTATCCTGGGTAAAGCTTGCCCTGAAGCTTCCGGATATATCCGTCCAGTTTCTTAAATCCTTTGTATAACCGCCTGTTATGTGCGTTCCGAGAATGTAATACGTTCCGTCAAAGTCTTTGAAGATGGACGGGTCATGGCACGAAATGGTCTTCGGTGTACTTCTGTCTTCCCTTGAAATCTGCACTTTTTCAGGATAACGATGAAATTCCATAATCATACGAATCATAAATTCACTGCCCTCATAGGTAACTTTTACATAAGGGCGCGCTTTAATTGTTTCATAATCAACCGCTTCGGTACTTACCGAGCCTGCACTTCCTATGCCCATAAGAATTGCAAGTCCCGCAGCAAGTGCCCTTGCGCTTTTTTTCTTTTTCAAAAGAATTAATATAACAACCGCAACAACCGCTACAGCCACAACCACAATGATTACGACAATCGGGAAAACGTTCTTTTCTTCCTCAGAAGTGTTGTTATCCGTCACCTCCGCAGGAACGGGATTTTCATTTTCCGCTGCAGGTGCGCCAAACACGGCGACACTTCCCCTGGCAGCTCCTGTTACGGTAACAGGTTCACCGCTGTTAACCTTTTCACATTTAACCGGCATGGAACCTGGAACATTTTCAACCACGCCCTCCGTATTGTCATAGGCAATATTTGACTCAGCAAGATAGCTGTGTTCCTTTGTGTTTTCGACAACCAGTGTGTAATACACAGGTTCACCTGCTTTATATTCGGTTTTGTCGGTTTTAAGCACAATGTGCACACCGTCGACGGTTTCATCGTAAACAGTATCATCCGCCTTTACCGATGTCACGGGCTTCATGGCAATAATCAGAAGCAGGCAGCCGAATAGAAGCAATATTCTTTTAAGCCGGTTTGTACATGTTTTCATAGTCAAAAATCGGGTATCCCTTCTCGTCGAAAATAACTTTCATTACCATTGCATGTCTGTTGGGGTCATAAAGCGGATTGCCAATTATATCTTTGTAGGTTCTCGAGTGGAAAACGCATACCGGAGTACCGTCATCCAGTTCGGTGAAAGAATTGTGACCGGGTCCGTAAAAGCCCTTCTCGGCATCCGAACATAATACAGGCTTTTTTTCTTTCTTCCACGCTTTCGGGTCGAGCAGGTCCTCGTCCTCCGAAATGCTCATCATACCCATACAGTAGCACTCGCCTGTTGCGCTTGCCGAATAGGTTACAAAAAATCTGTTGTTGTGCCTGATTACCGACGGACCCTCATTTACCCAAATGTCTACTCTTTCCCAGTCGTAATCCGGCGTAGTCAGCAGAACCTGTGCCGTGGCAAGCTTTGTTGCAGATTCCATTCTTGCAATATAAAGATTTGAAATCTGAACTCCTACGCTGACTTTTTCAGCCCATATTGCATACCACTCGCCTTTGTTTTCAAACACCGTCATATCAAGCGAAAAGGCTTCAAAGGAATAAATATCGGTATCGGACCGCTGCATCTTTCCACGTTCAACCCAATCGCCCGTCATGGGGTCGTCATTTGTACATTCCAAAACAAAGGGGCGTATTTTCCAAATATTTTCCTTTTCACCTGCGGCGAAGTAAATATACCATTTTCCAAAAAGAAAGTGAATCTCCGGAGCCCAAATGTGTTTGCTCATTTCTCCGCCGGTATGTTTCAGCCAGACGGTTCTTTCTTCTGCCGTTTTCAAGCCTTCAAAAGTATCTGAGCATCTGAGCACAACTCTGTCATAGGCCGGGACCGATGCCGAAAAATAGTACTTCCCGTCAGTATGTCTGTATACGTAAGGATCTGCGCGCTGCTCAATAAAAGGCTCGTTGTATTCCGTTATTGTGCCGTTGCGCACGCTTGTTTCATCCATCCTTTGTTCCTCTGTCATTTCTTATTTCTCCGGCCCGCACCGGAAAAGGTGCGGACCGAAGCAAATATATTCATCAAGTAATATTATCAGTCAATTGTAAGATATGCAGCTTCGCAGCTTAAGCAGAAGTAAAGGTCTCCGCCTGTAGCGATGCCTGCGTACTTCTGTGTGTAAACCTTGCCGGAAGCACTTGTAACGTATGCAATAACGTCTGCTGTTGCACCGTTATTTGTTATTGCGAGAGTAACTCTTGCCTTGTCCATGTCAGCTGTAAAGCTGTCCCAGTTCCAGTTGGATTCGGGAGCTACGATACCATCGAAGCCCGCACCCCAGCCATAGTTATCGGCACGAAGCACAGCATACTCGGCATAGCCTTCAACATCAGCTGCGGAGTGTCCTGCAGGTGTATTCTGAAGGATTACAAGGAAGTTATCCCAGTTGTTTACGCCATCTGTGTTATTGGTGAAGGAAACATACTTTGTTGCGCCCTGAGGAACAGCATAAATGTCAGAGAACTTTGTCCAGAAGCCTGTTGTGCAGTCCACATTACCAACACCGACAGTATCGATTGAGAGGTAAGATGCTTCACATGTTAAGCAGAAGTAGAGGTCTCCGCTTACGGCAATTCCGATATAATTCTGATGATATGTCTTTCCGTCAGCAGTAACGATTGTGGAAAGAATGTCGGCTGTAGTACCGTTGTTTACTACAGTAAGGTTAACCTGAGCGCCATCAAGATCGGACTTGAATGTATCCCAGTTCCAATCACATACAGGGTTTGCGATTCCGTCGTAGCCTGCGCCCCAACCATAGTTGTCGGCACGTACAACAGCATACTCGGCATAGCCTTCGAAAGCGTCTGCGCTGTGGCCTGCAGGTGTATTCTGAAGAACAGCAAGGAAGTTATCCCAGTTGTTTACGCCATCTGTATGGTTTACAAAGCTTACTGTCTTTTTCTGACCGGCAGGTACTGCCCAGATATCCGAGAAGTCTGACCAGAAAGGTGTTGTGCAGTCCGTGTTGCCTACAACCTTTGTATCAAGTTCAAGGTATGCAGCTTCACATGTTAAGCAGAAGTAAAGATCTCCGCCTGTAGCGATGCCTGTGTACTTCTGTGTGTAAATCTTTCCGCCGGGTGTTGTGCATGTAGCAACAACATCAGCTGTAGCACCGTTATTGGTTACTGTTAAGTAAACCTTAATACCATCCATAATGGATGTGAAGTTATCGAAATCCCAGTTGTTTTCAGCAACGGCAATTCCGTCGTAGCCTGCGCCCCAGCCCCAGTTGTCTGCACGGAGAACTGCGTACTCGGCATAACCCTCGGCCTGGTCTGCTGCATGTCCGTTAGGTGTATTCTGAAGAACTACAAGGAAGTTGTCCCAGTTGTTTACGCCGTCTGTGTAGTTTGTGAAGCTTACTGTCTTTGATTCGCCTACAGGAACACTCCAGATGTTGGAGAATGCTGACCAGAAAGGTGTTGTGCAGTCTGTGTTACCGATTGTAACGCCCGTAGGAGAAGCTGTCTTGTTCTTGATTGAGAGAATGTCTACATAGGAATCCTTACATGAAAGGAAGAATACCATAGGTTCTGTTGCTGCAATGCCTGTATCAACAGTTACTGTCATAACGTTTGCGGACTCGTTAAAGTCAACGTTCGAAGCCTCGATGATGAGCTTGCTGCCGTCTCTTGTGATGGTAGCGGTAACGTCTGCGTCACGCATTACCTTCTGAGACCATGTGTTCCAGTTGCCCCATGTGTATGTAAACTCCTTTGCGGCAATGTCTGCGCCGCCGACAGTACCCGTAGCATCCGCATTAACTACCGCATACTCCTTGTAGCCGTCTGTGCCGTAAGCTGCATTTGCAAATATGAAACCGTAGTTGTTCTTTGTATCCTTTGCATCGGACCAGTTGTGGAGCTTAACCTGCCATGTCTGGCCGTCAGCGATTGTTGTAGCTGAAGAATAAGTTGAAAGCCAAGCGGAAGAAAGACTCTCTGAACCGAGAGATTCGATTGCACCTTCCTCCTTATAGAATTCGAATACGTGCTCAGGCTCTATGAATGTAGCATTGGGGTCGCCCGAATTGAAAAGCGTAAGTGCCTGTCCTGCCGTAAGTGCCTCATTGAAAACGTAAAGTTCATCGAAAGCGCCCTTGAAAGTAGCATCCCAGTAGTTAACGCCAAGGAGCATTTCAAAGTTCTCCGAATCAACCATTACGTCGAATACTGTAGGAACAATGCCGTAATCAACACCGTTTACGTAAAGCTGTGCATTAATGAGTTCTTCATCTTCGCTGAGCTTTGTGGGATCTACTACGAATGTGATGTTAACCCACTTCTTAACATGCTCGCCTTCACCAACAGGCGGTGCCCAGTTGGGCCACTTTGCGTTATCTGCCTGATCGTAAGACCATACGCAAGGGAAAGCTGCTTCACCGCTCCACTCTGTACGTGTGAAGTTTACATAGTGCTGGCTGCCTGTAAGATCGCCGTGGATGTCGGGACCGTATTGAACGGTGGGCATATATGTTGCAAATCTTGAGGCATTTACCCAGAAGCTTAATGTGTATGTTTCGCCTACACCTTTAACATTTGTAAGCTTGTAGCCGGTAACGCCGTCTGCATAAAGAGCGTCGCCCTTTACACCGTCAACAAATACGGGAGCTTTGTCATTTAAAAGAGTAATCGCACCGGCGTCCTTCATAGCCGAAACGATACCATCGGTACCTGCAGCCTTATCGAAGGAGTAGTAGTATACAGGTTCAGGAAGACTTTCGCCTACTACTGTTGCGGGTGTTGTATCCGGCTGGGTTTCAGGTGCTTCCGTAGGAGCAAGTGTTGCGGTGACAGCCGGTGTCGGTGTTGTATTGTTTACATCCTCGTTCTTCTTTCCACAGCCTGCCAAAAGAGTAACTGCCATGCAGGCACATACGAGAACGCTAAAAAGCTTCTTACGCATAAATTAATCCTCCTGTTATTTATTTTCCGAAAGAGTCAACAACTGCCTGATACTTGGCAAGCTCTTCGTCTGAAAGAATGTTATAACCATAAGGTCCAAAGTAAGAAATCATTGCCTCGGCATGGTAATAGTTTGCCTGCTCTGTTGCTTCAAGTGCATAATCTGCAGCTTTAGCCTTACCAAGGTCTACAAGATCGTGAATACCAATCTTATTAAAGTACTGGTCGCAGAAATTCCAGTAACCTGCAATGGAGTACCATCCGTAAGGAACGGGACGTCTTACGCTCTCGAAGAAGTCATCCCAGTACTTAGCGTGGTCAGCATCTGTAGGGAACAGATTTCTGTAACGTGCCCAAACGCCTGCATCCAATGTAATGGGCATAGGCATCTGTGAATTCTTAAGGGCAACGCCTGAAGCGTTTGTAATGGAAGCATCTTCATAAATATCCATACGTGCGTTCCATCCGTCTACGCCCCAGCCCATGAACTTAAGAAGAAGATAAGCTTCATAAGGGTGCTTACATGAAGTGGATACACCACCCATATACATATTTGTGATAACGTTGTGTTCCTTTTCGTCTACTACGTTTGGAGTTACGTAAGGAACGATATCAAGTCCGTACTGGTCCTGATAGCCTTCTACGCCCCAAAGGTTCTGATATGTCCAGAATGCCTCGGAGAATACTGCAACGTGTCCTGTTGCACCGAACCATGTTGTCCAGTCACCGGACCAGTCTTCCATTTCCTGTGTATCCTGCTGAGGCGCTACATATCCGCCAAGTTTAAGGTCTGCAAACTGCTGCTCTCCGATTGCCCAGTAAGAAAGATCGAAGTCATTACCGTCAAAGCCGAACTCACCCTTAATGGCACGTTCTGCGTTTGTGCATGCTGCGATGCCGTAAAGGGAGTCAAGTCTGTTGTAGTAACCAAGTCCGTAGTACTTCATTCCGCTACGGTCATCTACTGTTGCGTCCTTAATGAGCTGAATCATTTCTGCCCATGTCCAGTCTGTTCTGGGCATCTTAAGATTAAGCTTTTCGATTACATTACGGTCAATGAATACCGCACTGGGCCATACCATCATCGGAACCGCATATCTTCTGTCTGTATCGAAGCAGCCGATACCGTACTCCTGAATGGTGGGAAGAAGGTTCTTGCTCTCCGGGTCATTATTAAAATACTCGGAAATATCAAGCCAATACTGGTTTGCAAGTGCAGTATCCGAATCCGTTCCCTCAAATACATCAGGGAATGTGCCTGCAGATGCAGCAGCGGAAAGGTCTGTGCTCATATCCTCAATAATACGTGTCTCAACGGTGATGTTGGGATAAAGCTTCATAAACTTTTCTGCCATTAATGTTGCTGTTGTCTCGTCCTCATAGCTCCAGAATGTGAGCGTAATCTTCTCGTCGGTAACATTTTGGTCACCGGAAGTTTCAGTCCCTCCGCTTACGCCTTGAGCGGGCTTATCGGTTGAATCCGACTTACCTGCACAGCCTGTAATGCCAACCAGCATAACAAGGGCCAGAAGTAACGCTAATACTCTCTTTTTCATAAATCCTCCTTGTAGATTTAAAAGAAATTTATCAAACCGCTTACCCTCAAGCGGAAATGATCGTGAAATGTGATTCCGACCGCCTATTCACCGGTAATACCGGAGCGGTCAATACTTTCAACAAACTGCTTCTGTAAAATGAGATACATCACGAACAGGGGCAATATGCTCAAGGTGGTTGCAGCCATTCGCACCGATTCGTTCAGGCTTGTGGCCGTGTCGCCCACACTTGCTCTCGTGTTGAAACTCATGTCAAAGTTTTTAAGCTTGATTACAAGGTTCGTCCAAATACTCTTTGTGGTAAGTCCCTGTACATAAAGTTCCGTGAGATATGATTCGTTCCAGTACCATACAAACGAGAACAGAAGCACCGTGATTATTGCAGGAACCGCAGACGGAACGGCAATCCTGAAAAAGGTTTTAAAATGTCCCGCACCGTCTATTGATGCGGCTTCCATCAGCACTTTAGGAACCTGCTTGAAGAACTGATAGAAGATGAGAATAAATATCGGGGCGTTCAGTCCGTTTCCGAAAAGTGCCGGAAGAACGAATGTCAGAATGGTTCCGAGGATTCCGAACTTGTTGTAAAGGACATAAGTGGGAATCATTGTTACCTGGCTCGGAAGTATGTAAGAGAAAATCAAAAGTCCCATGAAGAACTTCTTTCCCTTGAAGTTGTACTTCGCAAAACCGTAGCCTATCATCATACATATGACAACGTTGCACAGTGTGGGCGCCGCCGAAATAAAGATGCTCTTCAAAAGCGTTTTCCAGAATTCCATGGATTTTCCCGCATCGATGTAATTTTGGAGATATAAGGAGCCGGGTATCCACTTAACGGAAGTGTCTAAGAGGTCGTCCCTGCTCATAAAGCTTGTGCTTATCATATAGAGGACAGGATACAGATATACGAAGCCGATGCATATAAGCAGGCCGTACACCACAATTTTCTTACCGATTCCGTCCTTCTCTCTTGTTCCGAATACAAAACGGTGGAGCTTTTCTTTTGTGAAAGTCTTTTTACATCTGCTTACTGTTTTCGTTAAACGTGAGTTTTCCTCTGCGTTCGGCATTTTTGTTCTTTCTCGCATTTCTTACGCTCCTCCTTTGTATTTTTTTGCGAAGCTTTTCTTCCTTCTTCTGCTGCTTTCTGAATTTGATTACCGCTCTGTCATAACGGTCCTTTTTTGAACCGAGCAGCAGGAAGAACAGTAATACGATAAGCGTTACGACAACCGAATACATCCAGGCCATAGCCGAGGCGTAGCCGTAACCTTTTTCCTTTGTTCCCGAAAACATTGCACTCTCAATCATATTGATCAACTCATTGTGCTCGTTTCCGGAAAGGAAAATAACGGAGTAAACTGCATTTAAGAGAATCATTGGCTTAACCGTAGGAAGAGTTATCTTCCAGAAGCATTCCCACGAAGAACCGCCGTCAATTTTTGCCGCTTCATAAAGTGCCGGGTCAACCTTCTGCAGTGCAGAAAGGAAAATCAGTATTTGCACTCCCGAATACCAGAGAATCATGACCATGTTTGAGAAAATCTCTCCGATGGACTGTGCAACCTTTGCAGGGAAGAAACGGCCAAAGGCTGATATGATAGCCTGAACGTTCATGGCGGGAATCGTTGCCGCGCCTTCGCTTACAAGCATATTCATTACAGGTCCGCTTACGATGATTACGGGAAGGAAAAATATGAGTCTGAAAAAGCCCTTAAGCTTTATTTTTCCGTTCAGCATAAGCGCGATGATAAGCGCAAATACAACGATTATCGGGACCTCTACGATGGTCTGCCATATGTAGGTTACAAGCTGTTGAGGGAACTCCGCATTTTCAAGCCATATCTGAGTAAAGTTCTGTGTTCCGACCGGAATGAACTTTGTCTCCATGGGAGTAATCCTTATGTTGTACCACATGTAGCGGAACGACTGTCCGAGCGGATACAGCAGGAAAGCCACTACGCCGATGAGCCAGGGAGCTATAAACAGATAGCCTACGCGGGCCTCACGTTTTTCAAGCTTTCCAAGCTTTATCTTTGGTTTTTTAACTTTCTTTTCGCTTTTCATTACTTTCAATCCCCTTCCAGGACTTAAGTCTATTCGGCTACAGCGTAGGACATCGCTTCAAGGCTTCGCCCGTCCACCGTCACTGCGGTATCGCCGTAGTTCACGTAAACCGTAACGCCGTTGCTGTAGCCCACGATGACAACATTACCGTCAATTTCATGGCTCTTTATTGTTGCTCCGGCTGTCTTTTCGTTAAGAGCCGCAAGCTCCTTTGAATATTTCTCAATGGTGTCGGCATATACGGAATACTCCGAGCTGTAGATATCTCTTGAGTTTGTGTAAATCAGTTTTGCGGAACTTTCCTTTGTAATGTAGAACGAAGGATACGTACCGGATTCAATCATCTTTAAGAAGAATTCCTGCTTGTTTGCCTCAAAGTTAATGTACTCCGAGTACACAGGCACTATTCCCTTCAGCGTAATGGAAAGGAAGGGAACAAAGGCGTCTTCGATTATGTAGCTTGAGGTGTAAAGCGGCATGTCCAGGAATGCGTTGGTTGTGCTCCAGAGGTATGCAAATGGCTGTTCAAGAACAATGTCGTTATCGGAAGCCAGACGCGTCAAAGTTGACAAATAGGAATTTCCCGTGTCGTATCTTGTGTAATTGGTGCCGCTGTAGTTGTAGGAGAAAATGTTTCCTGTAATTCCGGCAATGCAGAAGCTGTCGATTCCGTTCTTGTTGCCGCTGTTTTCAAGAGCGGCAATTCGATTGTCGGTTCTTGCCGGTGTCAGACGATTAAAGGTTTTGTAAACGTCTTTAAAGGTCTGTTCTTCGAACTTACGTTTATTGATTCTCTTTATGACGTTAAAGGTGACATTGAACTCATCA
Organism: Lachnospiraceae bacterium; assembly: GCA_045598045.1. Lineage (GTDB taxonomy): Bacteria > Bacillota > Clostridia > Lachnospirales > Lachnospiraceae > RGIG3528. The sequence goes on from JAZLLG010000032.1 coordinate 15,106, forward strand.
GGATTGATACGAAGCGCATCATCATAAAGATACAGCGAAATGCCCTTGTTCTTCGCATCGTTTATGAGACCGGCAAGCTCCTTCGTGTTTCCGAGCTTCTTGTCGGGAGTGACATTGGAAATGGGGACTTTATACAAACCACCCTTCTGCCATCCTTTATAAACCGAAAGAATGTCTGTAACGCCTCTTCCCTCAAGGTCCGAATATATTTCACGAACATCGTCAAAATCAGTCATCACGACTGCCGAAGTACCTACAACCCACTCTTCTCTTTCGCTTCCGAGAAAATCGATTCGCGTTTTGCAGCCGTCATCGGTTTTCTTAATCATGTCGCGGTCAAGAAGGTATTCACGATAGGCATTGGCCATTCCGGCATAGTTTGCTTCGTCCTTCGAAAGGAAAAGGTATCTGACCTGAAGGTCGGAATGAGACCTGTCCGCTTCCGCAATGTGGAGTGAGCCTGCCGTGGAGTTATTGGAGGTAGGCTGTGTGTAGAGACGTCTTTCGACAAATTTGGCGTAAGCACGGTTGTAATCAACGCTGACACCATTTGGCATACACTCGATGGATGCCCTCATGGCACCGTCTTCAACAATTGCGAGATATGCAATCTCATCGTCGGTATGAGCTATTCCGAAAACAGGTGCAATAACCTGTTCGGCAGCATTAATACTCTTGTACTTGTCCCAAAGCAATGTCTCTACCTTTGAGTCATCAAAACCGACATCGGACCCGTAGATCATTGCGGAATAACCCGCATTGTAGCGGCCTTCCTTATCATCCAGATAAATAAGTGCGCCGTTTCCGTCCGGAACGAGAATGTATCCTGCTTTGGTGTCAAGATAGGAAGTACCCATATAGGGATAAAGAGAAATTGTACCGATTTGATATTTCTCTCCGTCTTCCTTGATGGAGTCATCGGGCACTCTCACCGTAAGTCCCTCGTTAGTAAGTGAAACCTCCAGCGTAAGTCCGAGCTTGTAGGCGTTCCAATAAATGTCCGCGCTGAATCCGAAATCTGTGTATTTTACTTTTATTCTTACATTGTCATTGAAGGTGTTAGCCTGCTTCGTGCTGTCGTTTCCGTTAATCATCGTAAGCACTACAGCGGAATTCATTGCGCCCCACCATGTTTTGTTAGCGAGTCCGTCATCATAACTTGCAAAAGACTCCATATAGGCTCCCGTTGCCTTGTTGACAATGGTAAGCCCGAGCGTCTCTTCATTCACATACAAGGAATAGTCGGAATTGGCGCTTACGTCCCGTTGCCCATCAAGTTTCGGGGCGGTCGGAGAAACATCTCCGGCCCCCACCGAAACGTTGGGAAAGAAGGAAATTATCAAAAGTGTGGCTGTCAAAAGAGCGATAAAACGTTTAAAAAGCTTATCCAATTCTGTACACCACCTCTCTCGGAATCTGTTGCAGGAAATCGAACACCTGTGACCAGAGTACGTAAATTATGAATACAAGCAGACATACAATGAGAATCGTGAAAATCGTGAGGAGAATGATTTTAACGGTTTCTCCGATTGTGTAGTCGTTAATCTCTTTGATGGAAATGAATACAAGCACCGCAATCCACACAAACATCACAAGATTTCCGAACGTTACGAAGAACTTTTCGTTGTCTGTTACAACATGGGAAATCAGGAATACAAACGGTGTAATCGTTATGTAGGGTCCCATGCTGTAAATAAGCGAGCAGTAGATGTCCTTGAGTTTTCCTTCACCGTCGTTGATGGTACACATAAGGTAATTGCAGGAAACCACCAGAGCCAGCACCACAAGGATCATTCCGATGTCCGAAAAAACATCAAAGCTGCCTTCCTTAACGGTTTTCAGAAGAAATCCGCAGAAGTATCTGTTTATGATGTAGATGAGTGCAAATACAGCCAGGAGAATGTTTGAGCTGAGGAGCGATACGGAACCGTTGTGCTTGATGCCGTAGCAGCCCTCTATCGGGTGTCTCATAAAGTAGAACATATAATTGACCTGCTTTATGTACTTAAGCTCTCCGAACCGTCTTAAAACAGCGCGCGGTTTGTCGAGAATGTGCTTTTTCCTATCAAGATGCCTGATGATGTAAAATGCGGCGACAAGCACAAGGACAATAATCGCTATGGTTGTGAGGTTATGCTTGAGCCAGCTGCTTCTGAGTTCCCAGAAGGAATCGGAATACACTTCCATCTCTTTTGAAAGCTTCGCGTATTCAAGTGCCTCGGTGTAGTTTTCTTCTTTGTAAAGTGCCTTGGCCATAGCCATATTGGCATAGTCGAAAAGGTTGTTCATCGAAAGAACCTTTTCAAGAGGCTCCTTCGATTCTGTGTATCTGCCCTTTGAAAAGAGGAGCAGTGCTTCATGGAGGTAATCCGTGAACTCTGTTGTTTCGTAAACCTGCAACTGCGCCTTATCGGAGTCAAGGACGTAAATCTTGTCGTCCTTTCCGACCTTGATTGACTCAACCTTCGTTGAAAGGCCGATTCGCTGGTCGCCGTCGTCGCATCCGCCGAATACGAAGAGCAGTTCACCTTCATTGTTATATTCGTATATAAAGCCATCCTGAGAAGCAACAAATACGTTGTCATGATTTCCTACCGCAACCGCTGCGGGGAGGTCCTCATAGGCTTCAGGCTTAATCATGTTTACGCCTGCGATGTTGAGTCTCTTCAGAGCTTCTCTTCCTTCTCCACGAGTTACCGTGTAAATAACGCCTTTGTCATCAATTGCCATATTGTCCGGCGTTGCAGGGAGATTGCTCTGCATCTTTGCTCTTTGAGCGTCTGTAAGAACGGCTCTCCAGATAATACGAAGTATTGACTGGTCTGTGGCGTTTGTTCCGAAATAGCCGAGGAAAGTTCCACCGTCCACGGGGCTTATTTCAACGATACCGTTGTTGTTGGACTCACAGATTACATACATGGTGCCGGCATCGTTCACTACGATTTTCAAAGGCAGGAATTCCTGTCCTTCGCCGTACATCGGTGAATTCGGCTTCCCATAGCTGTCAAGAAGGCTTCCTTCGGCATCAAATACCCAGATTTTGTTTGCATCACGGTCTGCGATATAGCATATATGGTCCTCGGTTACATACATTCCTCTCGGGCTTACAAGAATCCCCTCACCGAAAATATTGACAGGATTCATCTCCATGTCAGCCACAACCACACGCTTGTTACCACTGTCGAGAATGTACACAAAACCATCTTCCAGCAGTGCAAAATCCGTTGGTGTCTTCAGTGCTTCATCACCGATTTTCGTAATGGTTTCAAAAGGCAGATAGGCGGTCTGGGTTTCAATAACTTCGCCGTAACCGTTTACCGTGTAAGTCCGGTACGGGGCATCGGCAAACACTTCCCGTGCATCGGCCGTTATCAGTCCCAGTGCAAGGACAATCAGGAACAGGCCTGTAAACAAATTGTGTTTAACTGTTTTTTTCACGAGCTACTCCAATCTTTTCTGCCGTTTTACTTAATTCCCGAGTACGCCATAGTGTTCATTACCTGTTTTTGAAGTATGCAGAACAAAATGAGGTTGGGTAAGAAAATTATGAGTGACGCCGCTGCCGATATACCCTGACCGGCTACGGTGTTCGATGAATTGCTGGCCAGCGTGTTCATATAGAACGCAAGCGACTTTAATGCCTCATCGTTTATGTAGTAATTTGAAGTTTCAAGGTTTGTCCAGACCTGCTGGAAAACCATTATTGCAGCTGTTGCAATTGCAGGCTTTATGAGAGGAACGATTACCTTGCAGTAAATGGTCCACTCCTTTGCACCATCCATGTAAGCCGCTTCAATGAGCGAATCAGGCACCTGATCCACAAACTGCTTTATGAGGAACAGCCCTACAGGAAGAGCAATAAGCGGAAGTATCTGAGCCAGATAAGTGTCTATAAGTCCCAGTTTGTTGATTACAAGATATCTGGGAATCATTACCGCGCAGGACACAAACATAAGTGCAACCTGGTTGATTTTCATCATGCTTACTCTGCCCTTGAATTTGAGCTTTGAAAGCGCGTAAGCCGCCATTGTGGAAAAAAGCAGCGAACCGATTACAACAGCAAGAGTAATGAATATTGTGTTAAAAACATATTTGCTGATGGGAATCGAAGCCGATCTGGAAGCCTTTGCCAGATTTCTGAAATTGTCTAAAGTCGGATGTGTCGTAATAAACTTGGGTGGAAATGCAAACAGCTCTTCCATAGGCTTAAAAGCGTGGAAAAAGATGAAAACTATGGGAAGTGCCGTAATCAGAACCATCGGAAGCACAAGAAGAATAATCTTTATCTGGCTTTTATCGAATCTGTCAGGATTCATTCTGTGACCTTTGTATGCCATATTTTCTCCTTTCCTCCCTTAATCCTTCTCTCCGAAAAGCTTGTTTGAAACACCGGAGAATATCTGTACTATGAGCAGAAGAACTACCGATACTGCTGCGGCGTAGCCCATTTCGTATCTTATAAAGCCGTAGTCTTCAACGTGGTTTACGATAAGCTGCGCGGCGTAGCCCGGTGTGGGGTTGCCTGCAAGCAATGTTGAAATCATACCGTTCTGGAACGCTCCGACAATCTGCATTACCGCTGCGAAAAGCATCTGCGGCTTCATGCTCGGAATCGTTACATAAATCATTTCCTGGAAACGGTTTTTAACTCCATCGATGGCAGCAGCTTCGTAGAGCTGTTCGTCAAGGTTTAAAAGACCTGCAAGGATGGAGAGGAAACCGATACCCATACTGCTCCAAAGACCGATGATTATGACAATCGGGAGCAGATAGTCCTGGTTAACAAGCCATACTATAGGCTCATCAATGGCACCGATACTCATAAGCCAACTGTTGATGTAACCTGTCTGGTCACCGGTAAACATAATCTTCCAAAGAACCGTCATGGCAACACCTGTCGTCATGCTGGGCGAGTACAGAATAAGTGCAAAAATCGTTCTGAGTCTCGGGGTAAGATTTGCAAGTGCCATCGCAAGGAGAAATGCGAGAACATATCCTCCGACACCAACAATCAGCGCGTACTTTACGGTGTTCGGAAGTACAAACTTCATGAAGGTGTCATCACTTGTTATCAGGTTTATGTAATTTAAAAAGCCTATGAATTTAGGTGATTCTATTGCATTGAAATTCGTGAAGGAAAGTGCGATTGCCATAATGACGGGGGCCAGTATGAAAACCACAAACAGAAGTGCATACGGAAGCACAAACAGGTAGCCGTTTGTATTCGAATGCATCCGTTTTCCTACCGCGGAATTGTTTCTTTTCTTAAGCATCTGTATCTCCAATCTGCTTATCCATATGGGCCGTTTATCTGTTCAGAATGCTGCGGACGCGGTCCACCGAAGGAATATAATATTCCATAAGGTTGTTTCCGTCGGAATCGATGTAGCCGAACTCCTCGAGCTTCCTGTCAGTCTCACGTTTTACGATTTTGACTGCTTCATCGATTCTTGCACGCACCGTATCACCGTTTACCACAATGTCGTTAAATGCGTTGCTCATCTCTCGTTCCAACATATAGCTTCCGAGAAGTCTTGGAGCCTCAAGTATGCATTCTGCCTGTTCAAGAATGATGTTCTTATCGGAAGTCGGGTATGGAAGTCTCGAAAATGCCTCAAGGTTTGCCGTCGGCCAGATATATTCGTCACCGTACATAATCTGTATTCTTTGCCCGAATTCGGCCTGAACTTCCGTCGAAGACCACCAGTCCATAAAGGTCCATGCCTTCTGTTCTCTTTCATCGTTCGAAGAAAACATTACCGTCGATTCCGCACCACCGGACATATATCTGTAAATCTCTCCGGTCGTTTCATCCTTAACGCCGGGAACAGGTGCAATTGCCCAGGAATTGGCAATTTCAGGTGCCGCATTAAGGATAAGGTTGTAGGAATTGAAATCCGCAATTCCGACAGCAAGATCGCCGTTACGGAAATGTTGGTAGAAGTTCGGAACGTCTACGGGAAGATTGTACAGTGTGAACAGTTCCGTCAGTTCCGTAAAGCCTTCAACCGCTGCTTCACTGTCCAGCATAAGGTCACGTGCTGTTTCACCGTAGAGCCGGCCGCCGTTCTGGAAAATCAAGGGCGTTGTACCATGGAAATTTCTCATGGTGAGCATTACCGCTGTCGGGTAGTAAACGTTAAGTCCACGCATCTGAAGATCAGGAAGAATCGCAATCAGTTCATCCATCGTTTCCGGAATCTCCAGACCAAGCTTTCCGAGAATGTCGGTTCTGTAAAAAAGCACGTAGAAGTTCATTGTTTCCGGCAGCGAATACAGCCCGTCTCCGATGACCGAAGGAACAAGCATTCCGTCGCTGTAGCGGCCAAACACTTCTTTGTAGTTGTCAAATTTCGAAAGGTCCACAAGGGCGCCTCTTATGCCAAGCTCGAAAGGAATCGAGTAGTTTATGCCGGTGGCAATGTCCGGCGTATCATCTGAAGCATTTGAAAGAATAAGCTTCTGCGCATCTGTCATAATCGCAAGATCGACGTCAATTCCGGTCTGCGGTGTAAACTGCTCATCAATCATCTTCTGCATGATTTCAACATACTGTCTCGGGCGGTTAACCCATACCTGAATATGTTCCTCATCAAGATTGGAAGCTGAGTAGGACTGACCGTGGAAGGAGTTGTAAAAACGCTTGATCTTAAGCCACAGGCTTGCGAAAAAGCCGGGCTTTCCAGGAAGCTTTGCCCCTTCCTGGTAAATATATATTCTGTCAACGGCAATGCTGTTGTCGTTGATGATGTCAACAAAATTTGCTATCTGTGTGTTAATGGAATTTGTACTTGTGGAAAGCTCATCCACTCTGTAAATTAGTTCGTTCGGCTCTTCTGCCAAAGTTTCGAGCTGTTTTGCAGCTATGAGGAGATAAGAGAAGGCGGCGACTTTCTCGGCATCTTTCGCATCAACGAACTCCGTGGCTCTGTCTGCGAGCGAATACAATTCTGTTACCCAGCCGTTAAGACGGTCTTCAATGTCGGGAATGTATCGCGTAATCTTCAAGTCTCTGTATTTATCTTTGTTTGTTCCGGCAACCTTCGTTACTTCAAGCGAAAGATCGCTGATTCCGCTGATTATCTCGTCTACGGATTCAAGAGCATATCTTATGGGGTCGGCACTTATCGTCATGGAAATCGTGTGCTCTCCCGGCTCAAGATAAACACTGAGTTTATTACCGTCATCATCGGAAAGTGTGGTTGTTTTGTACTTCGTTGTATAGGCCATCGGATAGTTCAGGAACTGCGTGTTCGGAATCTTTCCATCAACCATATAGTTGACAAATACAGGGAAACCGTTCTTTCCTGACTGGATGTAATGAAGACCTATGTAATAGTTGCCGGCTTTCTCGGCAGTAAACTTATAAGTTATTGTCTGCCCGGGCTTTGAATAGGAAGCCTCATCGATTGTGTTAAGAATCGTTTCTTTTACGTATACAGGAAACAGTGATGTATCATAATCGCCGGCTGCATGGATTGCCGAATCGTTTCGTAAGTAAAAGGCCTCACCTTCAATAGGTATGAGCGCATTGCCTTCGGCTTTATCCGCACCGTTGTACTCAGGTATTGTTTCAGGTGCGGAAAGAGACATATTGCCGATAAGGAATTTGCCTTCTTCGACATGAAGCTTAATCTCATGCTTTCCCTTGCTGAGCTGAATGGCAAGAGGCCTTGAATATCTGTAGCCGGCATCGGAAACATCCTTATGTTCCCAACGTATAAGCTTTTCGGGCATAACAACCATCTCGTTGCCATATCTGTCCAAATTCTTCTCTACATTGGAAACCCAGGTCGTTTCAAACTTGAGATTACGCATCTCATAAAAGGGGAACTCCCCGTCAACCATCATTGAGAACTCAATCGGAAGAATCGATTCATCGTAGGAAAGATAGTCAAAACCTACATAATAGAGGCCATCAGCGTTAACATCCACCTCAAAGCCGAACTCATCCCCCGCCTGTACGCAAAAAGCCTCGCCGGAATAGTCGTAGTTTTCCGCAGCAAGATAAGTACCACGATATGCGTCTGCCAAAGCAGCCACCGAATAAACCACCGGTTCCCCGGTATAAGGCGAAAACTTATATGTGCTGCTGACATTTGTATAGTTATGTTTAAGTCTTTCCTCACTATAGCTGACTGCCGGAACTGCCGAAACGGAATACTTCAAAGAAGGCTCCGAGCCAAGCTTTTCAGCCGCCGAAACACTAGTGGATGAAATAATGCCAAAAAGCATGGCTGACGCAATTATTATTGAGAATGTTTTAGTAAATTTTTTACCAAGCATGCTTTAGCCCCCTTTTATTTTAACCAAAACTAAAACTTTATTGTTTTCGCTAAATGTTTAAAACTAAAATACTACAGTTTTCGCTAAAAAGCAATAGCATTTTTTATAACCTGCCTTGAAAACAAAGGGCAAAATTATGCACTTTGCACAAAAAAACCCTTTTATGTCAGTTAAGTTTTAATGATTGCTAAAGTTAATTGTTTTAGTTAATATTTAAACAAATGCTTTTTTCAGAGGTTGTTTTTTACAAAATGTTTATTTTTCGGGCTTTGAAGGACTTACTTTCATCGAGTAGGAGGCGGTGACTAACCGCCGTCCTCTCACAGCACCGTACGTACCGTTCGGTATACGGCGCTTTCAATAGTTGACGTGCACAGACTGATAAGCTGTGGCTAAATCATAAAAGCCACTGTTTATCAGTCTTTCTTTTGTCATTGCCATGTTCACAGCAACTGTATGCGTTGCAA
>JAZLLG010000033.1:0-74769 GCA_045598045.1 Lachnospiraceae bacterium
GGACAGTTTCAGTGGCACAGGCTGCGGAAAATTCGCATTTTCCGCGCCTGTGCCTACTTCTTCTTTGTCCCTTGCGGCCGCGGTTCGACCGGCCGGTTTTGCTTCCGCAAATTACGCCCCGTGCCTGTAAGGCTTCTGCGGGTTCGTGAGAAACAGAGTCATAACCCGGGAAGTCCATAGAGAATGCGACGAGTTTATTTTCGAATAGCGCGAGCCCATTTTTTCGCGTAGCGAAAACTGAGGCGCGTGGAACTCCTTAGAGAAGTCCAGCCCGCTTTCTGAGGACGTTATGGGGGTCTCTTAGTGTGCACGTCCCTCAACATCGGCGGGCAGATTTGCGTTTGTGAGCTTAAGCCGATTGTATGTGTGTAAAAAACGGTAATCGGGTGCCGGGACAGGCTAAAGGTGTGTCACGTCCCGAAACATGGTCATGTTGGCAGGATTTTGGGAGGTACGTAAGCCGTTAACTGAGGGATGCGTGGGTATGTGACAGCAGATGTGAGGCAAGGCTGAAAGTGTCGCGAAAAGAGCAATGATATTACGTGGTATATCCTTTACAAAACGGGCGTTTCAAAGTATAATTATTGTGTATTTTTTTGTTTTGGTGGTATTGAAATGGAATGGTTATATTTTGTCGCAGCTCTTTTCCTTTTTCTTATCGGAAAGAGCATTTATAGTGCAGTTAGTTTTAAGAAAAAGACATTAAGCAAAATAAAAAGGGACTTCGGTAAGTTGAAAAATGAGGAAGATGAGGAATCCATTCAGCTTGTCGATAGTTTTTTTATACATAAATGTGAAAATGACAATAGCTTTTTCCTGGATCGGATTACAAGCAACGATTTGAAAATTGTTGATTTTTTCTGCCTTATGAATTCGTGTAAATCACAGGCAGGAGCAGAGTATCTATACTATATTCTCAATGCTCCGTGCTTTGATGAAAAAGAGCTTTCCGAAAGAGAGCGTCTTATCGAATATTTCAGGGTAAATACAACGTCCAGAGTGAATGTTCTTTACGTTCTTTCAAAAATAGGCAGGTCAAAAAAGAAGATATCACTTTACGACTGCATTGAAATGCTTGATAAAATCAAGTTAAGCAGTAATATTTCCAACTGGTTTTCACTTTTCGCTTTTTTTGCTGCAATTGCCGTTATTTTTGTTGCACAGACTACCGGAATTATTTTGACAATACTTATTGTTATTTATAACATCGTCAGTTATTACAAAATCAAATCAGAGTTGCAAGGGTATCTTTACTGTACAAAAAAGCTTTGCTCACTTCTTAAAGCTTCTGAATCTCTCTGTAAGCTTCAGATTCCCGAACTCAGTGAGTATTGTAAGGAGATTTCCAAAGAAACCGGTAAACTTTCCAGACTCAAAAAAGGTGCTTTTGCAATTAATTCCGAAGTGCAGGGTGACTTGTCCGCAAGCCTTATGGAGTATGTTAATATCCTTCTCCATATAGACCTTATTACTTTCAGCCGTTCTCTTTCATGTGCGGCAGCAAATAAAGAAGCTTTGAGAATTCTTTATGAAAAAATCGGATTTCTTGATGCAATGATTGCTGTGGCAAATCTTCGTCAGGCTACAAATCAGTGGTGTATACCCGATTTAAGAGTGGAAAGCGGAAAAGGAATATCTTTCGAAGGCCTTTATCATCCGTCACTTTCCGAACCTGTCCCGGCTGATTTATCAACTGAGAAATGCATTTTGCTTACAGGTTCAAATGCTTCCGGTAAGTCTACGTTTCTTAAGGCGGTTGCATTAAATGCCGTACTTGCCCAAACAATTCACACATGCTTTGCGGAAAGCTTTTCAAACAGCTTCTGCAAGGTATATACAAGTATGGCTTTGAACGATGACATTTATAACGGCGAAAGCTATTACATTACCGAAATAAAGGCTTTAAAAAGAGTTATAGATGCGGATGACAGCTATACTGTCCTTGCATTTATTGATGAAGTTCTGAGAGGCACAAACACCGTTGAAAGAATAGCAAGCTCCACATCTGCATTAAAGCTTCTTGCAAAGAAAAACGTAATATGTTTTGCGGCAACGCATGATATTGAGCTTACAAAGCTTCTTGAAGACAGCTATTCCAACTATCATTTTGAAGAAGTGCTTGATGAAAACGGTGACATTTTCTTTGATTATGAGTTGAAAGAAGGACCTTCAAATACAAAGAATGCCATTAAACTTTTAAAGAGCATGGGCTATGAACCAGAAATTACAGAAAATGCAGAACGCATGGCAGAACATTTTGTAAAGACCGGAGCGTGGGAAAAATGAGCGAATTATCGCCAATGATGGAAAAATATATGGAGACAAAACGGGAGCATCCGGATTGTATCCTCCTTTATCGTCTCGGAGACTTTTATGAGATGTTTTTTGATGATGCAGTTCTTGCATCAAGAGAGCTTGAGCTTACTCTTACCGGAAAGCAGTGCGGACTTGAGGAAAGAGCTCCTATGTGTGGAGTCCCTTTTCATGCCGTTGACCAATATATTAACAAGCTTGTCGAAAACGGACACAAAGTAGCAATCTGCGATCAGATGGAGGACCCGAAGCTTGCAAAAGGCCTTGTAAAACGTGAAGTTACCCGTATTGTTACGCCGGGAACAAATCTTGTTCAGGAAAATGAAGGCAGTCACAACTTCCTTATGTGCGTTACATATGTTGACGGCTGTTTCGGAATTGCCACTGCAGACGTTTCAACCGGTGATTTCCTTGTTACGGAGGTTTCACGTCTTTCAGACTGTATGGATGAAATTATCAAGTTCAGCCCGAAGGAAATCATTTGTAATGCATCTGCAATTGTTTCAGGCATTGATCTTGATGACTTGAAGAACAGGCTTGATATCTATATTTCTATTCTTGATGACATTTATTTTGAAGACTCGGAGTGCGATAAGGCAATTTGTCTGCACTTTGATAAAGAGCCCGAAAGCCTCGGGCTTTCCGATTGCCCGATAGGACGCATAGCTGCCGGGGCAAGCTTAAAGTATCTTTTTGATACGCAAATGAATTCTCTTAAGCACATTACACGTCTTGAAAGGTATAAAACAGGCCGATATATGATAATCGATGCCGCCACAAGACGTAATCTTGAGCTTACCGAAACAATGAGAGACAAACAGAAGAAGGGCTCGCTTCTTTATGTCCTTGATAAAACAAAGACGGCAATGGGTACAAGAATGCTTAAAGACTTCATTGAACAGCCGCTTTTGAAGGTTTCTGATATAAACGAACGTCTGGATGCAGTTTCGGAGCTTAATGACAATGTACTTTTAAGAGAAGAAATGATGGAATATCTTGATGCCATCTATGACCTTGAAAGACTTATGAGTAAAGTTTCATACCGCTCGGTCAATCCAAGGGATATGATTGCGTTAAAGAGTTCTTTATCCATGCTTCCGCCCATTAAAAACATTATTTCCGAGTTTAAGTCAAAGCTTTGGAAAGCTACGTCAGCGGAAATTGATGAACTTAAGGATATCTGCTCGCTCATTGATGCTGCCGTCAGTGACGATCCGCCTCTTCAGGTAAAAGAAGGCGGCATTATAAAAACAGGTTACAACGAGGATGTTGACAGGCTGAGGCTTGCTAAAACAGACGGAAAGAAATGGCTTTCCGAACTTGAAGCAAAGGAACGTGAAGCTACAGGTATAAAGAACTTAAAAGTTAAGTTCAATCGTGTTTTCGGATACTATTTTGAAGTGACAAATTCCTTTAAGGATCTTGTTCCTGCAAACTGGATAAGAAAGCAGACGCTTGCCAATGCCGAAAGGTACACTACCGAAGAGCTTAAAAAAATAGAAGAGGACATCCTTGGCGCGGAAGACAAGTTGTTTTCACTTGAATTTGCTTTGTTTGATGACCTGAGGGATAAAGTATTTGATGAAGTTCTTCGTATACAGACCACTGCAAAAGCAATTGCACTTACCGATGTAATTTGTTCTCTTTCAAAAGTATCCCAAAAGAACAATTACGTCCGTCCGAATATGACCGACACCGGAGTAATCCGCATTAAAGGCGGCAGACATCCTGTTGTTGAGGGAATGCTTGAAAATGATATGTTTGTTGAAAACGACACATATCTTGATAATAACGAGCATAGAATTGCGGTGATTACCGGTCCCAACATGGCCGGTAAATCCACATATATGCGACAGACAGCACTTATTGTTCTTATGGCTCAAATTGGTTCGTTTGTTCCTGCACAAAGTGCCGATATCGGCATAGTGGACCGTATTTTTACGCGTGTGGGTGCATCCGATGACCTTGCTTCAGGTCGTTCCACATTTATGGTGGAAATGAGCGAAGTAAGCTATATTCTTAAAAACGCCACTAAAAACAGTCTGCTTATTTTGGATGAAATAGGACGTGGAACGAGTACTTATGACGGTCTTTCAATAGCATGGGCCGTAGTGGAACATATTTGCGATACAAAGAAGCTTGGTGCCAAAGCTTTGTTCGCTACCCATTATCATGAACTTACAGAGCTTGAAGGGCGTTTGCACGGTGTAAACAATTACTGTATAGCTGTAAAAGAACAGGGTGATGGTATCATTTTCCTTAGAAAGATTATTAAGGGCGGTGCCGACAAGAGCTACGGCATTCAGGTTGCAAGGCTTGCCGGACTACCCGAAGAAGTTCTGAAAAGAGCTTCGGAAATATCTGAAGAGCTTGTAAAGAACGATATTAACACCGATGAAATATTCTCTGAAGCGTTTACCGAAACACAGGCTAAACGAAAAAAAGAAAAGGACGATGCAGTATTTTCTGGTCAGCTTTCACTTTTTGAAGAACCGAAAGAGTCTACAACTGTAGACGACACAGAGACTATTCCTGAAAAATATCGTCCTGTTATCGATGAACTTAAAAAAATCAATCTACAGACATATACTCCTTTGGATGCTCTAAACGAATTATTCAGATTACAAGGTAAAATTCGATAAATGATTAATGTTCTTGACAAAAAAACAATAGATCAGATTGCAGCCGGTGAGGTTGTGGAAAGACCTTCTTCGATTGTGAAGGAGCTTGTGGAAAATTCCGTCGATGCAGGTGCCAAAGCCGTAACCATTGAAATCAAGGACGGTGGTGTAAGCTTTATTCGTATTACCGATAACGGAAGCGGAATCGAAAAAGAAGACGTACGTACTGCTTTTTTCCGACATGCAACTAGTAAAATCAAATCCTCTGAAGACCTTATGTCAATCAAATCCCTTGGTTTCAGAGGTGAGGCGCTTTCAAGTATTGCTTCGATTGCAAAGGTTGAGCTGATTACAAAAACAGCCGATGCCTTTACAGGTACACGTTACGTCATTGAAGGCGGTGAAGAGATTTCTTTTGAAGAGTGCGGCTGTCCTGATGGAACAACATTCATCATAAAAGACGTTTTTTTCAATACTCCCGCAAGACGTAAATTTTTAAAGTCCGCTACAACAGAAACCGGCTATATTTCCGAGCTTGTTGAAAAGCTCTCGTTAAGCCATCCCGAAGTAAGCTTTAAGCTTATTGCTTCCGGTAAAGTCATACTTCATACATCAGGAAACGGAAAGCTTCAGGATGTTGTTCTTGAACTGTATGGTCTTGATACAGCAAAGGCTTTACTTTCACTGGATGTTTGTGACGAGGAAAACGGTCTGTACCTTTCGGGAGTAATATGCAAGCCTTACGTTTCCAGAGGAAACAGAGCTTATGAAGGTACTTTCGTAAACGGACGTTTTGTTCGTTCGAAGATACTTATGAATGCGGTAGAAGACGGCTATAAGGGCTATATGATGGGACATTGTTTCCCTGTTTGTGCTCTTTTTCTCATTTGTCCGACCGATTTTGTTGATGTTAATGTTCATCCTTCCAAGCTTGAACTTAAGTTTTCCGATAACGAAGCTGTTTATAATCTTTGCCTGAAAGCGGTAAGAGATACTCTTTCCGGTAAAAACATGATAGTAAAAGCCGAGCCCGAAGATGACAGGGCGCATTCCGAGATTGTTAAGGAAAAGAAAGATGAACTTAATAAAATACATATTCCCGAGCCTTTTGAAGTAAGAAAACCGACATTTATTGACAGTCCCGTGCAGAAGAAGACGGAGTTTGTCGTTAAAGAAAAAACAGAAGAATTTTCACAATGTAAAGAATCGGGTCATGCGTCCGATATTTTACAGGAAAAGCTTATCAAAGAAGAAAGCGACGTTAGTGAATACACAAACGAATCTTCAAAACCAATAAACATTGAAATCACGGAAAATATAACCGAAGAAAAGCCTGTAAAAGAGCAGATAATTATTACGGAAGCGGCACAGGAAGAGCTTCCTCTCGATCTTTACAGAGATAAGAAAAAAGAATTCAGAATAGTCGGCGAAGTATTTTCCACATACTGGATTATCGAAATGGATAATACGATGTTCATTATCGACCAGCATGCAGCTCATGAAAAAGTTCTTTTTGAAAGAACAATGAAAAAGCTTCGCGAAAAATCCGAATTCATGTCACAAAGCCTTATGCCTGCATCACTTTTGTCTCTTTCCATTAGAGAAGCGGAGGCATTAAAGAAAAACATTGAGCAGTTTGAACGTCTTGGTTTCGAAGTTAGCGAATTCGGCGGTAATGAATTCAGAGTAACCGGTGTTCCGGCCGAGCTCGTTGATGTTGATTTGGACGATCTCTTTAAAGAAGTTCTTAACTCTCTGCTTAATGAACGTGAAAGTACAAAGCCGGATGTTTTGCTTGAGCGGATTGCAACAATATCCTGTAAAGCTGCCGTTAAAGGAAACAACCGTATTTCAGAAAAAGAAGCGGAGAAGCTTATTTCCGATATGTTTGAACTTGAGGACCCATATCATTGCCCGCATGGAAGACCGACAACGATTTCCATGACCAAATCGGAGCTGGAAAAGAAATTTAAACGTTTAATATGAAAAACAGACTCATAATTATTGCAGGTCCCACTGCAGTAGGTAAAACGAATATTTCCATCAGACTTGCAAAAGCTGTAAACGGTGAAATTATTTCAGCTGATTCAATGCAGGTGTACCGTGGAATGGACATCGGTACGGCCAAAATCCGCAAAGAAGAAATGCAGGGTGTTACTCATCACATGATTGATATCCTCGAGCCTTCCGATGAATTTAATGTTGTTTTTTTTGCCGAAACCGCAAAGAAGCTTGTCCGTGAGATTAATGAGCGCGGTCATGTGCCTATAGTTGTAGGCGGTACAGGGTTCTACATTCAGGCTTTGCTTTATGATATTGATTTCACAGAAAATGATGATGATATGTCATATCGAAATGAGCTTACATTGCTTGCTAAAGAAAAGGGTAATGAATTTGTACACGATATGCTGAAAGAGGTAGACAAAGAAAGCGCGGAACAGATTCACCCGAATAATATTAAACGTGTGATTCGTGCCCTTGAGTTCTATAAAAAGAGTCATATGTGCATATCCGAACACAATAAAGAACAACGTGATAAAGAGTCACCATATGTCTACAGATATTTTGCTTTGACCCATACGAGAGAAACTATTTATGAACGCATTGAGAAGCGTATAGATGAAATGATTGACGCCGGCCTTGTTGAGGAAGTAAGAGGCCTTATGAAATCAGGTGCGGGAAGAGAGCTTGTATCAATGCAGGGACTTGGCTATAAAGAAATTGCTGCATATATCGACGGGGAGTGTACACTTTCGGAAGCAGTTGAAAACCTGAAAAAAGGTACAAGACATTTTGCAAAAAGACAGATTACGTGGCTTAAACGTGAAAGAGATGTTATCTGGATGGATAAGTCGGTTAAGTCCGAGGATGAAATCCTTCAGGAAATGATTTTACAGGTTAATGAAACCGAACAGGAGATTATATGTTAAAAGAACAGTATAAAGAACTTGGAATAAGCGAAAAGGTTTTTGAAATGTCCGAAAAGATTCTCGACGATCTTAAAGACCGCTTTGCCAAAATAGATGAAATTGCAGAATTTAACCAAATGAAAGTTATTCACGCAATGCAGAAAAACAAGCTTGCCGCAGAGCATTTTGCTCCTTCTACGGGTTATGGCTATAATGACTCCGGACGTGAAACCCTTGAGGCTGTTTATGCTGATATTTTTCACTCCGAGTCTGCTCTTGTGCGTCCTTCGCTTACATGCGGAACACATGCTCTTACGGTTGCCCTTTCAGCCAATGTACGTCCCGGAGACGAAATTCTTTCCCCTGTCGGAAAGCCTTACGATACTTTGGAAGGAGTAATCGGTATAAGAGAACAAAAGGGAAGTCTTGCTGAATTTGGTGTTACTTATTCGCAGGTCGATCTTCTTCCTGATGGCGGTTTTGATTTTGAAGGCATTAAAAAGGCGATAAACGAAAAAACAAAGCTTGTCACAATTCAGCGTTCAAAGGGTTACGACCCGAGACCGACACTTTCCGTTGAACGTATCGGTGAACTGATTAAATTCATAAAGAGCATAAAGCCGTCTGTTATTTGTATGGTAGATAACTGCTACGGCGAATTTATTGAAACAATTGAGCCTACTGATGTCGGAGCAGACCTCTGTGTCGGTTCGCTTATTAAAAATCCGGGCGGCGGACTTGCTCCCATCGGCGGATATATTTGCGGAAAAGAAGAGCTGATTGAGAACTGCGCATTCCGGCTTACGGCTCCCGGGCTTGGTAAAGAAGTTGGTGCCACCCTGGGGCTTAATCAGTCTTTCTTCCAAGGTCTTTTCCTTGCTCCGACAGTTACCGCAGGTGCGGTTAAAGGTGCGATTTTTGCGGCAAACATTTATGAACGTCTTGGTTTTGAGTGCGTTCCGAATGCTACGGAAGAGCGATATGATATTATTCAGGCTGTTAAGTTTTTAAGCCCTGAAAAGATGATTGCTTTCTGTAAAGGCATTCAGTCTGCGGCACCCGTTGACAGCTATGTTACTCCTGTTCCCTGGGCTATGCCCGGTTATCATTCGGATGTAATCATGGCTGCAGGTGCATTTGTTCAAGGCTCCTCAATAGAGCTTTCCGCAGACGGGCCACTTGACTATCCTTATGCGGTTTATTTCCAGGGCGGACTTACCTGGTATCACGCTAAACTTGGCATTATGATGTCTTTACAGGCATTAATCGATGCAGGAGAGATTTCTCTCTGATATATGAATCCTTACACTCCGGGAGAAATGGGTGAAAGGATAATATGACAGTTACAAAAACAACAATGAAGGAACTGCCCGTTTCAGAGCAGCCCTTCGAAAAGTGCATTGAAGCAGGTGCGGAAGCTTTATCTGATAAAGAGCTGCTTACTGTACTTATTCGTTCGGGAAACAAAAGTCTTCGTGCGGACGAAATCGCTCTTGAGCTTCTTGAAATGTGTGGTAAAGAAGGCATTTCGGCATTGACTTCTTTTGAAGTTTCCGACTTTGACAACGTGCCCGGAATCGGGCAGGTTAAAGCCATTCAGCTTAGCTGCGTCATTGAATTAAGCAGAAGAATAGCAAACACAAAAAAGCCGTGGGGCAATAAGTTCTCTTCTTCTGAACAGATTGCGGAATATTACATTCCCAGATTATGCGGAAAGACGAAAGAACAGCTTCATGTTCTTGTTATGGATGTTAAAAACAGAGTTATAAAAGACGAAATCATTTCAATCGGTAACGTAAACACATCAATTTGCGACCCGAGGGAAATTATGGCCTTTACCTTGAAAATGAATGGTGTGAATATTATTCTTATGCATAATCATCCAAGCGGCGATCCATCGCCGAGCAGGGATGACATTATAATAACCGAAAGAGTTTTCAAAGCAGGAAAGCTTGTCGGCATCAATCTTCTCGATCACATCATTATCGGACGTGACAGCTTTGTTTCTTTAAAGGGTGACGGTTTTTACGATTTCAAATAGTATCAGGTAAATTAGTCATGATTTGTTGAAATAGCATGTGAGGAATGTTATAATTCTTGCATTCATTTTGTTGGAGGTTTTTATGAATAAAAATGTATTCGGTATCGATTTCGGTACGAGCACAATCAAGATATATAAGAAAAACGCAGGTGTGATTTTCGATCAGAAGAACCTTATTGCGCTTTGCCAGGGACAGGCTGTTGCAATAGGCGATGAAGCATTCGAAATGCTCGGAAAAGCTCCCGAAAATTACACCATTACATTCCCGGTAAAAAACGGCGTAATTTCCGACATTAAAAACATGCTGCTTCTTCTGAACGAAGCTTTTCTTCAGATTGAAAGAAAAAGCGGTAAGATTTCCGGCGCCGAAATTATAGTTGCCACCCCTACGGATATTACCGAAGTAGAGCAGAGAGCATATTTTGATCTTGCTTCAAACTGTATAGCAAAGCCCAAAAAGGTCCGCATTGTTCAAAAGCCCATTGCGAGTGCAATCGGAACCGGACTTAATGTTATGGATGCTTCCGGCGTTATGGTAGTTGATATCGGTGCCGACACAACAGAGATTTCACTTATGTCCATCGGTGGCATTGTCTCCAGCAAGCTTATTGCCATCGGCGGTAACACATTTGACGAACTCATCATCAATAATGTCCGTAAAAAATATAATCTTATCATTGGTAATGCTACTGCCGAGACACTTAAAAAGCAGCTTGCTTTTGCGTGCGAACCCGATCATCTTACTTATAAAATCTGCGGTAAGGATGTTCTTACTGGACTTCCTGTCGATGCCGAGATGGATTCCGAATTTATTCATGAGACTATTTCAGAAAGCCTGTATCAGATTGTCGACAATGTCAAAACACTTCTTGAAAGTGCTCCGCCCGAACTTTCAGCGGATATTATGGATGCAGGTGTTTTCATCGCGGGTGGTTCTGCAAACATAAGAAAGCTTGATAAGCTTTTTGCATCCGAAACA
Organism: Lachnospiraceae bacterium; assembly: GCA_045598045.1. GTDB lineage: Bacteria > Bacillota > Clostridia > Lachnospirales > Lachnospiraceae > RGIG3528. Next base: position 10,864 of record JAZLLG010000033.1, read on the forward strand.
ATGCTTGACATTAACATATGTGAGGATCCTTCAAACAACGTTGTTAAGGGTCTTGGCATCATCATCGAAGAAGGCAGCAAGTATAACGCTGTAACCTTCTCCTTCGGACAGATTTCACGTATCGGCTGATTGGAGCATTAAATGGAAAGTAAAAGACGCAGAAGGCGTGCGGCTCTACGCAGGCGAAGAGAAGAGTCGGATATACAGATTCATATTCTTCCGAAGCATATTTTGTTTGTACTATGTTTTGTTTCTCTTGTAATCATGTTTGTTTCCTACAAGTTTCCGGAATACGTGAGACCTGTAAGAAACGTTGTTGATAAAGTGATTTCTCCAATGCAGAAGGGCATTAACCGTGTCGGTCTTTCAATTTCCGAAAGCATGCAGAAATTCCGTGACATAGAGGATTTGAGAGAAGAAAACAATGAGCTTAAAGCCCGCCTTGAAGAGCTTACCGCGAAAGCTCAGATTACAAACCAGGATAAATACGAGCTGGATGCATTACGCGAGCTGTACCAGCTCGATAAAAAATATACCGATTTCCCTAAAGTTGCAGCGCGTATCATAGCAAGGGAAAGCAACGGATGGTACAATACCTTTACGCTTGATAAGGGCAGTGAGGACGGTATCAAAACAGACATGAACGTTATTGCCGGAAACGGTCTTGTCGGCATCGTAACCGACGTCAGAAGCAAAACGTGCATTGTTCGTTCTATTATCGATGATAACAGCAGTGTTTCGGCTATGTTTTCATCTTCCGGAGATACATGCTTTGTAAACGGAAGCATGGATCAGATTAAAAATGACGGAACCATTCCGGTTTCAATGATTTCCATGAATGCATCCGTTATTGACAGTGAAGAAGTTGTCGTTTCGCACATAAGCGACCGTTTTCTTCAAGGCATACTCATCGGTTATGTTCGTGATGTTTATGTTGATTCAAGCAATATGACAAGAGCTGCGGTTCTTGTGCCCGCAGTTGATTTTGAACATCTTGATGAAGTGCTTATAATTACAGTCCTTAATAACAGGGATGAGTGATGTTTTTTTGTGAGGTTTTGTTGTGGTAAGGATTATAGTTTGGCTTATTGAAATAATTCTTTGTTTTCTTCTTCAGACCTCCGTATTTTCGTATTTTACAATTTCGGGTGTAGTACCGAACTGTATTCTTGTTCTTGTAATTTCTGCAGCATATACAAAAGGCCAGAATAAAGCCATCGTTTTGGGCTTTATTTCAGGCCTTATTCTTGACTTTATGTCATCCGGAAATCTTGGCGTTTGTGCGATTATCTACATGATTATTGCTTACTTAGCCGGCTTCACCAACAAAATATACGATAAAAACGATTATATTATCCCCGGTGCTCTTGTATTTGTCGGAGAAATGCTTTTCAGCTTTATGTATTATTGCACAAGCTTTCTTCTTATGGGCAAACTCAATTTCAGCAGTTACGCACTCAATACGATTATTCCGAGAGTTATTTATACATTTATTTCAGCTATTGTAATTTACCCGGTTTTTATGTTTTTCGAATGGGTAATTTCATTTGCGGAAGGCCACGAATCAAATGATTAACAGAATTTTTTCGGCAATTAAATCCGTAGTAACTTCAAGGCTTTTTTACATAGGCCTTATTTTCCTTTCTCTTGTTTGTGTACTTGTTCTTCGTATGTACAAGCTTCAGATTAATGAGCAGACGGAGATTGGCGAAGTACAGGAATATCTTGACGTTATTGAGAGGCCCATCAGTGCCACAAGAGGAAATATCTATGACTCAGAAGGGCGTCTCCTCGCTTATAACGATCTTTCTTATTCGGTTTTTCTTGAGGATTCCGCAATACTTACAACAAATGCAGAAAAGAACGAGATGATCCATAAGCTTTACAAGCTTCTTCGTTCCCATGGATATGAACCGGAGATTGATTTTGCAATATATATCGATGAAAACGGTGAACTTCAGTTCAACGTTACCGGAAATGCCGAACTTCGTTTTAAAAAGAATGCCTACGGTCTTCGTACGGTAAACGATCTTTCCGAAAAACAAAAGAACGCAACCGCAAAAGATGTTTTTGAATTTATGGCTTACGGTGACAAAACCGCAGCAATGTTCCAGGTTTCAAAAGATTATTCTCTTCAGGAATCTCTTGATATCGTAACAGTACGTTATCAGTATTTTTCAAGCCCTGACAAAACAACAAGATACACTTTGATTACTAATGTCGATGAAGAGGCTATGGCTGCCATTAAAGAGGCACAGGGTGATCTTCCGGGTGTTACGATAGAACAGAAGCTTAAAAGAGTATACAATTATTCCTTCTATCTTTCCCATATAATCGGTTATACGGGACTTATAAACGATGCCGAACTTGAAGAAATGAATAAAGACGGAGAGCATCTCTATACTTCCACTGATTATGTCGGTAAAACAGGCATTGAGAAAGAATTCGAAAAGGACCTTGCAGGGAAAAAGGGTGTTGAACGTGTAACTCTCAACAGTGCCGGACGAATAATAAGTACCGAAATCGTTGAAGAACCTGTTTCAGGAAACAATGTTTATCTAACCATAGACGCCGAACTCCAGAAAGACTATTACTATATTCTTGAATCAAACATTAAAGATGTACTTCTTTCGTGTATTGTAAATGACATGGATTATGGTACCAAGGGTGAGAGCTCGGATGATATCAAAATCCCTATTTATGAGGTGTATTATGCTCTTTTCAACAACCATGTGCTTGATATGAACAGCATAGCAGGTGAAGACAGAACAGAGCAGGAAGACATTGTTTACGGGCTTTACAAAGACTATAGAGACAACGTAATATCCACGTTACAGAATCATTTCCTTTTCGGTAACACAACAAAAGCTAAAAGGCTTTCCGAAGCGATGCAGGAATTTATTAACTTCTTTTACACGCAGATGAAGTCAAATAAATATGTTCTTGCCGATAAAATCGACACTACAGATCCTGTTTATATTGCATACGATGCCGATGAAACAAGCTTCTACGAATATATGGTTCATCTCATCAATAAAGAATGGGTTTCTTTGGAAGCACTGGGTATCGAAGGAAGCTTTCTTACTACCGAAGAAATATACAATATCCTGATTGAAAAAACATTCGAAACTCTTGCGGATAATGAGTCTTTTGACCTTATGATCTACAGAGACCTGATTTTTGAATATAAATTAAAAGGAAAGCAAATTTGTCTTTTATTATTTGACCAAAATGTGTTAGAATATAACGAGGCGGAATATAGTAAAATAAAGAGCGGAAAGACTTCTGCATACGAATTTCTCACTAAGAAAATCGAGACTCTTGATATTACTCCGGCACAGCTTGCTCTTGAACCTTGCAGCGGATATCTTGTTCAGACCAAATGTGACAGCGGCGAAGTTATAGCTCTCGTTAATTATCCGAGCTATGACAACAACATGCTGGCAAATAAAATAGACTGGGATTATTATCAGGGACTTATCGCTGATAAAAGCAATCCCCTTTACAATCGTGTTACACAGTCACGTACGCCTACAGGTTCAACAATCAAGCCTATGGTTGCAGTGTGCGGCCTTTTGAATGATGTCATTACAATATCCGAAAAGATTCATGACAACATTCTTTTTGACAAAATCGATCCTTCACCTTCTTGTTGGAAGGAGACAGGACATGGTGATCAGGATGTTTCCGCAGCCATTATGAACTCCTGTAACTTTTACTTCTTTGAATTAGGTTACAGACTTGCTACAAGAGGTCAGCCTAAAATTACCGATGCCGACGGGAATAAGAAACTTAAGTATTCCGACTCCCAGGGCTTACAGTTCCTTAAGCAGACAGGTGCCTTGTTTGGCTTTGATGAAAACACAGGCATAGAAATTTCCGAAGCTGAGCCTCAGTTTGCCGAAAACGATGCCATTCGTGCTTCCATCGGATATGGTCACAAGTTTACCGCAACGGAAATTTCCCGATATGCAACAGCAATCGGAACATGCGGTAAGGTCATGAAATATACGATTATTAAAAAAATAACCGACAAATCAGGTGATGTCATTTATTCTGCAGAGCCTCAGATTGTAAGGCAGATTGAAGGCATAAGCAGTTACGAGTGGTCACAGATTAAATATGGTATGCAGAGAGTTATTTCAAACTCTACGACGCTCAGAAAAGCATATTCCATAATTCCGTATACCGTCGGTGCAAAGACAGGTACGGCCGAAGTTTCTGATAACAGCGCTCCTCATGGACTTTGCATTTCATATGCTCCCATAGATACTCCGGAAACAAGTGTCGTCGCCGTAATTCAGAACGGTTATTCCGGTACGAATGCCGCACTCGTTGCTAACGGCGTATACAAAAGATACTACAACATTAACGAAGAGGTTGAACTTGGTGAAATTATCACCATCGGAGACTGATTTTGAAAGGAAGAAATGAGTTCAGTTTCACTTAAAGGTAATAAATACGGGCTTTCCGTCAGTATATCCCGCAATGCTTCATTTGACGAAATAAAAGAAGATACCGCCAAATCTTTTCAATTTGCAAATAAGATGTTCGGCAACGAACAGATAGCAATCGGCTTTGAAGGAAGACTCTTAAGCAATTACGAACGTGATGAGCTTCTTGATATTGTCCGTAGTAATTGTGACCTTGACATTGTATGTGTCATGGACTTTTCTCTCGGAACGGAAGAGCGCTTCAAAAAAGCGGTTGAGACTTTTTCTGAGCCGGTTCAAGAAGAGGTCCCCGAGTCAAATATTTCGGATGAGTCTTCGGAAATCAGTTCGCCCGAGCCTGAGGTAAAGTCTGATGCAGAGCCTTTGTTCTCAGAAAAAGAACCTGAAGCTGCTCAGAGTACGGACATATTCGCTCAAAACCCCGGCATTGCTCCCGAAGACCTTTCCAAAATCGCAAAATTCTACAAAGGGAATGTCAGGTCCGGAGTAGTAATAAACGAAGACAGCAGCCTTATTATTCTTGGTGATGTCAGTATCGGCGGAGAGGTAATTTCCAAAGGCAACATTATTGTTCTCGGAGCATTAAGAGGCAACGCTTTTGCCGGTTCCGAAGGCAATGAAAACTGCTTTGTAGCCGCACTCACGATGAATCCCATGCAGGTTCGTATCGGTGATATCATGGCAAGATGCGGTGACAAAGGTAACTCAAAAGAAGAGCATGAACCTGAGATAGCTTTTGTTAAGAACAACACAATAGCTATCGAGCTCATAAACAGAACGGTTCTTAATGATATAAATTTATAACTTGGAGGAAAATAAATGGGTGAGGTTATTGTTGTAACATCCGGAAAAGGCGGCGTAGGTAAGACAACGACGACAGCCAATGTTGGTACCGGACTCGCTAAGCTCGGAAAGAGCGTTGTACTTATTGACATGGATATCGGTCTCAGAAATCTTGATGTAGTTATGGGACTGGAGAACCGCATTGTCTATAACCTTGTTGATGTTATCGAACAGAAATGCAAGGTTAATCAGGCATTCATTAAGGTAAAGGGCTTCAATAACTTTTACCTTCTTCCCTGTGCACAGACAAGAGACAAAACATCAGTTACTCCCGAGCAGATGAAGACTCTTACAGATATGCTCAAGAAGGAGTTTGACTATGTTATCCTTGACTGTCCCGCAGGTATTGAGCAGGGCTTCAAGAATGCAATCGCAGGCGCTGACAGAGCTCTTGTTGTTACAACTCCCGAAGTATCCGCTGTTCGTGACGCCGACAGAATCATCGGCCTTCTCGATGCTAACGAAATCGCTCGCTACGATCTTGTTGTTAACAGATTAAGGGCAGATATGGTTAAACGTGGTGAAATGATGAGTGCAGATGATGTTCTCGAAGTTCTTTCCGTTAACCTTATCGGTATAGTTCCTGATGATGAGAATATCGTTATTTCAACAAATACAGGTGTACCTCTTGTCGGAAACAATACTATGGCAGGAAAAGCATTCCAGAACATCTGCCTCCGTATTACCGGAGAAGAAGTTCCTTTCCTTGATCTTGGAAAGAAGCAGGGACTGTTTTCAAAGATTTTCGGTAAAAAGTGATAGGAGGAGACTGTAATGGGTTGGTTCACAAAGAAAAGCAAGTCCGGCAATGACGCAAAGAACAGACTTAAATTTGTCCTTTACGCTGAGCATCAGGATCTTCCGCCGGAAACGCTTGAAAAAATCAAAAATGAGTTTATAACAGTTATTTCAAAGTATGTAACCGTTGATACAGAGAATCTTGACATCAAGATCACTTCCGACGGTTCAATTCAGGCAAATATTCCCATTAAGGAAAAAAAGGTCAGAAGAAGTTAATTTAAATGTTTAAGAGAATACTGACAACACTTAGCTCCTACAATTTCAAAAAATACGACATGTTTCTTATGATTGCAGCCATTGTTCTCGGGTGCATCGGAAGTGCTACGTTATACGTTATGCCCGGCGTCCAGGACGGTCTGTACATTAAGCAGATTGTCGGTATTGTAATCGGTATTATAGGAGCTATTGTTGTATCTCTTATCAGTTACAGAGTATGGGCAGCGCTTTGGTGGCTTATGTATATCGGGAATTTTATCCTTCTCTTCGGAGTAAAGTATACTAAGTTCGGAATTGAGATTTATCACGCAAAGCGTTGGCTCGGACTTTCAAGAGCTGACGGATCCGTTATTTTTTCCTTTCAGCCTTCGGAAGTTTCAAAGTTTGTGCTTATTATCTGTATAGCTGTTATATTCAATTTCTTCAAAAAGAAATTGGATAAGTTTTATCCGCTTGTTCTCGCCGGAATAATGTTTGCGATACCTTTGTATCTCATTCTTACTCAGACGGACCTTTCCACAAGTATCGTTCTCTGCATAGTATTTGCGGTAATGGTATTTGCATCGGGCTTCAACATTAAGTACATTATTGCAATCATTGTTGTTGCAATACCTTTGGGAATATTGGCTTTCTGGTATGTTCAGCAGCCGAATCCCAAATTCATCAATGCATATCAGCAGGAGAGAATTCTTTCTTTCCTTCATCCGGAAAAGTATCCCGATCTTATGTATCAGCAGGAGAATGCTGTTACTGCCATTAAGTCGGGAGGGCTTCTCGGAAAAACACTTACCGGAGATATGTCTCCGCGAGGAACTCTTCATGTTCCGGTAAGAGAAAGTGACTTTATTTTTACCGGCATTGCCGAAGAATTCGGTTTTCTTGGCAGTGTTCTTGTGGTTATACTATTCGCCTTCATTGCATTCCGAATAATCAAAATTTCTTTCAATGCCAATGACTTGACGGGTAGACTTATCGGGGTTGGTTGTGCTACAATATTCATAGCACAGGCGTTCGTTAATATCGGCGTTGTTACACAGCTTTTGCCGAATACGGGTATTCCGCTTCCTTTCGTCAGCAATGGTCTCAGCTCTGTTGTGAGCAGCTATTTTATGCTTGGCATGGTTCAGAATATTGCCGTAAACACAGGAGAAAAACGTTCCAAAGAAAGTGAGGACTATATTACATGAATATAGGTCTTGTGGCGCATGATGCAAAGAAAAAGCTTTTGCAAAGCTTTTGCATAGCCTACAAAGGAATACTCGCAAAGCATACTCTTTATGCTACCGGAACTACCGGCCGTATTATCGAAGACGGTACAGGACTTACTGTCCACAAATATCTTGCAGGTCATCTCGGCGGTTCCCAACAGATGGGAGCCCAGATAGAAAACAATGAAATCGACATGGTTATTTATCTTCGTGACCCGCAGAATCCCCAGTCGCATGAGCCCAATGTTTTTGACATCATTTCTCTTTGCGACATTCATAACATTCCCTTTGCAACAAACATTGCATCGGCAGAGCTTCTTATTAAGGCGCTCGACAGAGGAGACCTTGATTGGCGAGAGCTCTACAAAAATTAACTTTGATAATGATTAAATTCATTATAAATTTCTTTTCAGGAGGAAGTGCACTATGATACAGATTATTGCAGGCGAGAAAGGTAAAGGTAAGACAAAGATTATAATTGATAAGGCTAATTCAGATGTTCTTACATCCAAAGGCAGCGTGCTTTATATCGACAAGAACAATAAGCACATGTACGAGCTTAACAATAAGATTCGTCTTATCAATATTAAAGATTACTTTATTTCTGATTCCAATGAATTCTACGGTTTCCTTTGTGGAATGATTTCACAGAATCACGACATTTCTTCCGTTTATCTTGACAGCTTCCTTACCTGTGCAAACATATCAGTTTCTGAAATTGATACAATTCTTAAAAAGCTTGAAGTCATTTCCGGTTCATTCAAGGTTGATTTCATTTTAAGCGTTTCTGCAAATTCAAAAGAATTAAGTCCTGAAGCTTCTCAGAACGTTATTGTTGCTCTTTAATTTTATGATAATCGGCACGGGGCAGAGAGTCTCTGCCTTGTGCCGAATTTTTGTATAAGGAGTTTTTATTTTTGATTAAGTCACCTACAAAAATAAAACAAAAAAAAGATATAAACATAGGTATTATCATCTTTCTTTTTATTCTCATTTACATCGGTATCTGTGTCTATATTTTCTTTACAAAGTCTGAAGTATCCCTCTATGTTGTCAGGCCGGGTACTTTATTTTCGGACAAAACATATACCGGAATCATCCTTCGTACCGAAGAAACCGTCAATACCAATATGGCAGGCTATGTAAATTACTATTTTCAGGAAGGTGACCGTATTTCCAAAAACGAAACCGTTTATTCCATAGACTCGGATAAATCCATATATGACAAGCTAAGCGGTGACGGCTCGGAAATTATGCTTAATTCCGAGGATTTAATCGAACTTAAAGGGCAAATCAACAAAGCGTATCGTAATGCCCAAAACTTCAAGGACTATAAGGAACTTAAGGACAGCATCAATGTTTCTTATACAAGGCAGCTTGATAAACGACTTATTCAAAACCTTAATAAACTTGTCAGAGAATCCAATATTGATGCAAGTTTTGAGGTTATTAAGTCTGAAAAGGCAGGAATTGTCTCTTTCTGCTTTGACAGTCTTTCGGAATTAACCGAAGAAGCGCTTAGTAAAGATCTTTTCGATAATATCGAGGAAGAGCAGGTACTCTATACATCCGACCTTCTTGAAACAAATGCTCCTGTCTATAAAATCATAACCGAAGATGACTGGAAAATAGCGGTTATGATTGATGAAGAGCTTTTTTACAAGCTTCATGACAAGGATTCCGTATCTTTCACAATAAATTCCGAGCAGACAATAACTGCACCGGTTAAAGTTCTTACCAAAAAAGAAGAATATTATGCTGTAATAAGCTTATCAAAATATATTACCAATTACACAGACTGCAGATATGTTGATATTTCGTTTGATACAGCCAAAACCGAAGGTTTGAAGTTGCCTCTTTCTGCAATCGCTTATAAAAATTATTATCGTGTTCCTTCCGAATACTTTACTTATGATTCAAAAGAAAATTCGGTCTTTCTTTCAATTGAATTTTATGATAAAAACAGCGGAGAGCGTGCTTACAAACAAACCGAAACCGAAGTATTTTATGATGATGGCGCTTTCAAATATATCGATTGCAACCTGTTTCCCGAGGAAACGTACATCCTTGTCGGCGGTGGAAACAGAATTATGCTCAATACATACATAACAAAGCTTGAGGGCGCATACAACATTAACGATGGTTATGCTGTTTTCAAACGTATCGAAAGACTTGAAACGAATGATGAGTACACGCTCATCAGAAAGAACTCGACTTCAGGGCTTGCTGAATTCGATCATGTTGCTCTTGATGTATTGAAAATCAAAGAAGGCGAAGTCATCTATTAGTATCAAAATAAACCGATATAAAATGTTTTGCGGTTGACATCCGAAGCGAAAAATAAGATAATATTTCTGTTTAAACCGAATATGAATAAATGATTTTTGAGGTATAGAAATGGCTAAAATTATTCAAAAAATACTTGATTCAATGAAGTTGAATGAAGAAGATGATGACTATGATGAGGACGATTTCGAGACGAAACCCGAGCCCGAAAGAGTAAAGAGGGAACAGCCCGAAAGAAACGTTCGTAAATATGAGCCAAGAAGAAGTGCTTTTGAGGATGATGAGGATGACGAAGATGAGATCCCCGTTCCCGTTAAGCGCACACCAAGAGAAGATAAGCCTGTTGCAAGGCAGGCCCAGTCTTCAGGAAGGACATATGTACCCATGAGAAGCAGTTCATCTCCGTCAGACATTTGCATTTTCCACCCCAAGCGTTTTGAGGACTCACAGGAAATCTGTGACATGCTTAAGCAGGGAAGAGTAGTTTTTGTTAATTTCGAAGCACTGAACGATGGCAACGCTCAAAGAATAATGGATTTCATTTCAGGTGCGGTATATTCTCTTGATGCAAATATCCACCAGATATCCAATTATAATTTTGTCATTGCTCCCGATAAAGTTGAAATAAGCGGAGATTACATTGATTCTCTTAAAGCCGGGAGTTTTGAAGTTCCTGTTCTCGGTAAATGATATAAAAGGGGTTTATTATGCTTACACCGGTAGAAATTCAAAACAAAAACTTTAAGTCTTCAGGCCTTGGCTATGATAAAAAAGATGTAGATGTTTTCATGCAGGAAATCACTGACAGCTATGAAAGTGTCTACAGGGAAAAGATTGAGCTCGAAGATAAGCTTAATTCAACTCTTGAAGCACTTAATCATTACAAAAATATCGAAAAAACAATGCAAAAAGCCCTCATTCTTGCTGAAAAAACCGCTGAAGAAGAAAAGGCCGCTGCGCTTACAAATGCACGTCAGATAGAAAATGATGCAACTACAAGAGCCCAGATTATTTTAAGTGATGCACGCCGTGAGCTTGACAGCATCAAACAGCAGATAATCGGCCTTAAGCAGGCTTTTGAAAGCTACAAAATCAATCTTAAAAATCTTGCGCAGGCTCAGATTGATCTTGTTGATTCAGGCAGCTTTAATCTGACTGTCAACGATGATGTTCTTAACATTACTTCAATGGAGCCTTTCCGCCCGGAAAGATTTGATGCTTCAGAAGAAGAGGAACTTCCTGAAATTCAGCTTCCGGAAGGTTTCGACTTTATAGATGGAAAATAATGAAAAGGTTTTACGGTTATTTTTAAATGAAAAAATCAATTAATAAAATTGCATATGTTATTCAAGCCTTTTTGTGCATTGTTCTTGTGTGCATCGATCAACTTACAAAAATATATGCAAGAAACAGCCTTAATCCTGCAAACGGTGGGGAAAGCAAGAGCCTGATAAAGGGAGTCTTTTCTTTTACATATCTCGAAAACAGAGGCTCCATTTGGGGCATATTACAGGGTAAAATTGACCTTCTGCTTATTGTTTCGGTTCTTCTTTTTGTTTTCCTTGTATATGTTTACATCCGTGTTCCGAAAGAAAAAAAGTATTTACTCCTTCTTTTTATTGACAGTGTTATGATTGCCGGAGCCATCGGAAACACGATTGACCGTATATTCTTCGGATATGTAACGGATTTTATTTATTTTGAACTTGTTAATTTCCCGATATTCAATTTTGCTGATTGTTGTATAACCGTTGCGGCTGTTACTACAATCATTGTTATCCTCACCAAATATAAGGATGACAACTTTGAATTTCTTGGCTTCAAAAAGAAAAAAGAAACAGAAGTCTCTACAGAAGAAGCATCTGAAGATAAAAAAGACTGATGGATAAGGCATTAATCACAATTGATGAAGAATTTGCCGATGAAAGGCTGGATAAAGTTCTGGCAGCTTCCATTGACAGACTTTCCAGAACCGCTATTCAAAAACTAATTGATGGCGGTTTTATTTCTGTTAACGGTAAAATTCCCAAACCAAGCTACAGAGTATCGGATGGAGAAATTGTATCCGTTGAATTTCCTGAAAACGAAGAACCGGATATTGTTGCCGAAGATATCCCTCTTGATATTTTATACGAAGATAATGATGTACTTATCGTAAATAAACCTAAGGATATGGTTGTTCATCCTGCAGCAGGCCATTACAGCGGAACACTTGTCAATGCGATTATGTATCATTGCAAAGATTCTCTTTCGGGTATAAACGGTGTTTTGAGACCGGGAATCGTTCATCGCATTGATAAAGACACAACAGGGGCACTTATTGTATGTAAAAACGATATTGCCCATCAGTTTATTTCCGATCAGCTGAAGGTTCATTCGATTACAAGAGCATATGTAGCTATCGCAAAAGGCTCATTTAAGAACCTCGAAGGCAGGATCGAGGCTCCGATAGGTCGTAGTCCCGAAGACAGGCTGAAAATGGCTGTTAATTACAAAAACGGCAAAGAGGCAATTACAAATTATAAAGTACTGGATGAGTTGAACGGTCGTTATTCATATATTGAATGCAGACTTGAAACCGGAAGAACTCATCAGATTCGTGTTCATATGTCATCCTTGAATCATCCGCTGCTTGGAGATGAGCTTTATGGTGGTTTGGAAAAAGGACTTAACTTGCAGGGGCAATGTCTTCATGCCAGAGACATTGGATTTATTCATCCGACAACGCATGAATATGTCGAGTTTTCAGCGCCAATTCCCGATTATTTCAACAAACTATTATTGAGGTTTAAAAACAAATGAAAAGAAATATGATAGAAGACCTCAAAATATGGGGAGAAACAGCTGAAAATCCATTTTTTCTTTACGGATTACACGGTGTGGGAAAAACGTACCTTGTTAATTCATACGTAAACAATTTTTCAACTTCATTTATTTATTTTAAAACGGAAGAGTCCGATTACTACAAAGCATTTATTGAAGGTGATGCGCCGCTTGACTTTGTGGCAGAGCATTTTGGTCTTAATAATGATTCATTAAAAAATGAGATTGTAATTTTTGATGATACGGAAAATTACGTAAAAACAGCCTCAAAGCTTATTCGCTTCGCCATAATCAATAAATGTAAGTGGATTTTTATTTCGGATTATGACTATTTAAGAAATACGACATCGGGACTTACCAAAAAACAGCTTTTCCCGGTTCAGTTTGATGAATTTCTTGTGGCAGTGGGAAGCGAATGGTATGTAGAAGCGATAAAAGGACATTTTGAAAGCCGCAAAAAGCTTCCTGATATTGTTCACAATGAGCTTTTATCCGATTTTGAAGAATACATTTGGGTTGGTGGAATGCCTGAAGTTCTTTCAAATTATGTCGAAACACGTTCATCGATTAATGTAACCGGACTGCAAAAAAGAAATAAAAAGCTTTCTTTGAGTCTGGATTTTGCGGAAGATAATCGTAAAGTAAAGTGCGATCAGGTGCTTTCATGCCTGGGCGAACAGCTTTACAAAGATAATCAGAAATTTATGTTCAACGTTATTCGAAACGGAGTAACATATAACATGTATGCCGATACACTTGATTATCTTGAAGGAAGAGGATTAATTATCAGGCAAAATGAATATTCATCCAAAAAGAAATTTAAATTGTTTTATCCTGAATTTTCATTTATTTCTTCTTCAAGACATGATGAAATTACAGATGTAGAATATAATTTGCGTATCCAAAATTATGTTCTACAGACGTTGAAACAAAAAGGCATAGAATGTTGCTTTTGGGAATCCGGGAACAGAGCGGACCTGGATTTTGTCATTCGAACAATTGACACACAATTTCCTGTAGATTTTGGATTTTCATCCAAAAACAATTCAAAATCAGTTTCGTCATTTACTAAAAAAACAGGAGCGGAGTTTTCGCTTGTAATCAGTGATTCCAACTATTTTACTGAGGTTGGACGTTATTCTGTACCGGTTTATTCTCTGTTCTGTTTTGACGTGGAAGATGCGACTAAAAAAATCTGAAAATTTGTAATGTCAAGTCTTGACATTCATATTTCTACCGTGATAGAATTATCTCGCTTTTTCGACTACGAAGGTAGATAAAAATGTTTCCGGGGTTATGCTATGAGTGAAGAAATCCGTTTACATGAAGGTGAACTTAATGTCATGGAACTTCTCTGGTCAAACAGAGAATTGGCAGCCAAAGATATAGCTGCAATCATCAAAGAGTACATTGGCTGGGAGAAAAATACCACATATACAGTAATTAATCGACTTATCGATAAAGGTGCCATAAAGAGAGAAGAGCCCGGTTTCCTTTGCAGTGCGCTTATTTCAAAGCGTACGGTTCAGGACATAGAGACTCAGGCTCTTTTTGACAAGGTATATAACGGTTCAATCAGCAATTTCTTTAATGAATATCTTAAAACTAAGCAGCTTAAGCCTGCTGAAATTATTGAACTTGAGAAAGTCCTTGCGGAGCAGAAATCTTTCAGATATTAACATTAGTGCTTGTCCTTTGTGACAAGCTTTTTTTATAATGTTTATAGTTATTTTTTTGACATTCGATTGTGTAAATTATAAAATAAGAAGATGAAATAATAAAACAATTCTTGAAAAGCAGGTATATAAATGACCTATTATGATTTTCAATTATTTCTTTTAGCTCTCGGTGGTGCTATGTGTTTGCTTATAGCACTGTTTTCTTTGCTTATTGAATTCAAATCCAAAACAAGAAAGGCTTCACTTTTTGTAATTGAATTTTCCACATCTGTATTGCTGTTTGCAGACAGAGTTGCTTATATATATCGTGGAAACACTTCTGTCAGAGGTCATTTTGCTGTCAGAGTTTCTAATTTCCTCACATTCTTCCTTGTTTATGTTTTACTGGTTGGTCTTAATATGTTCATACGAACATACGCTCATAGTAAAAAAGAAAAGAAGAGAACAGACTTCAGACTCCTGAATTATATTTCTTATGTCGGAATGTTGATGCTTATTATTTCACAGTTTACCGGATGGTATTATTACTTTGATGAAAACAATAAGTATACGCGAGGAAATCTCTTTGTTATATCATTCCTTATGCCTCTTATCATTATTGGTCTTACGTTTATAACTATTTTAAGGATACGTAAGCACCTTCCTAAGCTGATTTTTATTTCATCAATCGTTTATTCCGTATTGCCTCTGACTGGAGCCATAATACAGGTTTTCCTTTATGGTACGTCATTGTTCAACTTACTTATCTGTGTTGCGGCAATCACTCTTTTCGCGCTTGTTCTTTTGGATCAGAATGCTTTCTTAAGATTAACGGCTACGACAGATAAGCTTACGGGTGTCTATAATTCCTACGGTTTCCGAAACGAAGTTGAAAGAATCTGTAATGAAAAAAGAAGTATTTACTACGATGCCTTTTATTTTGATATTGTTCGAATGGGTGTTATTAACAGTAAGTACGGAAACAGCGTAGGAGATTTTGTTCTTAAGAAATACGTTCACATTATTAAGAAAAAAATGCAAAAGGATGAGGTGCTTGGGCGTCTCGGCGGAGATTTCTTTATTGCCCTCGTTAAGAAAGAAAATTCAGATGCATTTCTTGAGCTTCTTTCAAGCGTTGAAATACCTCTTGAAGAAGTAGGAAGAAAGAATATTAAGCTTTCGGCAATAGCCGGTATCTATCATGTTGATGAGGATTCAACAACAGCGGATCAGATTATCGCTTATGTTTCAACAGCAGCCAATTTTGCGAAAAACATTAAGAAAAAGCCTTATTTCGTTTTGACAAAAGAAATGATTCAGGAACTGGACAATCAGGGGCAACTTATTGAAAATCTTCCTGAATATATGGATAATCGTGAATTTGTTCCATTTTATCAGCCAAAGGTAAATCTTGAAACAAATAAGCTTTGCGGAGCGGAAGCGCTTTGCAGATGGTTCCATGACGGATGCTTTGTTCCTCCTTATAAGTTTATTCCTCTTTTTGAAGAAAGCGACAATATTTGTTCATTCGATTTTTACATGCTCAACAGAGTATGCGAAGACATAAAGCGTTGGCTGGATGAAGGCCTTAGTGTTCCGGTAATATCCGTCAATTTCTCTCGTAAAAACCTTGGGAATCCGATTCTTGCCGAAGAAATCCAGAACGTTGTCAAGAGCTATGGAATTCCTCTTGAACTTGTGCAGATTGAAATTACCGAAACAATTGACGAATATCCTTTTGAATATCTGAAGGGTGTTGTAGAAGCTTTACAAAGATACGGTCTTTCGGCTGCAATCGATGATTTCGGTGTAGGAAGCTCGTCCATCAGACTTTTGAAAGATGTTCCTTTTGATGTACTTAAAATTGATAAGTCTTTTGTTGATTCACTTACAGATAAAGACTGTACATTCCTTAAACATATTATCGGAATGGCAGAAGAGGCCGGTGCAAGCGTAATTGCGGAAGGCGTAGAGAAAGAAGAGCAGATTAATGTACTTAAGAATCTTGGATGTCATGAAATTCAAGGCTATTACTTTGATAAACCTCTTCAGAAAGAAGATTTTAAAGCAAGACTTGCAGAACCTGAATATAAATAAGATTTATTTATTATCCTTTTCACGTAAAGTAACGGCGTCCTTTGCAGAGCGACGCCGTTCTTCTTCGATAGCGGCATAATGTTTTTTTGTGGTATTGACGTCTTTATGGCCGAGTACGTCGGCAACAAGATAGATGTCACCTGTTTCGGAATATAATTGTGTACCATAAGTACTCCTCAGTTTATGAGGAGTGATTTTTTTTGAAGAAACAGAAATTTTGGCATACTTTTTTACAAGAATTTCAATGTTTCGTACTGACATTCGACATTTGTGAGAGGAGAGAAAGAGAGCGTTTTCGCTTCCTTCGGCGGGAATTATCAACCTGCGCTCCTCAAGGTAGTCGGATAAAGCAGAACGTACTTCTGTACCGAAATAAACAAATGATTCGTTGCCGCCTTTACGAACGATATTTATGCGATCGTTGTCAAAATCAACATCGTTTATATCAAGACCTACACATTCGGAAACACGGATTCCGGTACCAAGAAGAAGAGTTGTTATGGCAAGATCGCGGACTTTGGTTTTTTCGTGAAACGCATATTGGTTTTTCGAAAGATTGCTCCCGGATTCAACAGTATCAAGAAATTCAGCAACTTCATTCGGATCCATACGAATGATATTTTTCTCGTGAATTTTAGGCATTCTGACCTGAAGCGTAGGATTTTCGTTAATGATACGATGACTGTGAAAATAATTGTACATTGAACGAATGGACGAAAGTTTACGCTTAATTCCGGCTTCGGAATTGGTATATTTTTTGCCGTCCGGTTTTTCGTAATATTGAAGGAAATCAAGGTATTCTTCAAAATCGGAAGCTGTTAATTTTTCAAGCATCGAAACATCGGACATTGAATAATATTCTTTGTCATCCATATTTTTGTATATCGGATTATGTGTTCGCATATAATCAAAAAATACTTTCAAATCGGTTGCATATGCAATACGTGTCCTTGGCTGTGATGTTTGTTCAATGCCACGGAAAAACTGTTTAACAAAGGCAGGCATTTTTTCCAAAAGCTCACGAAGCTTTATAGTATTTTTGATTTTCTGTTGTTCGGCGTATGTATGATTAGCCATAAAGCAACCTTTCAAAGCATTTTTTTGTTGTTTTTCTCTGTAAGAGAGTGGGTTATTTACAATATATTATTTCGCTAAACGCGAGTTTTACGAAATAATACGCATAAATTTATTACAAGAGAGTGGTTTCTATCGTTTTGCCGGAAATTCATTAAAAAGCTGCTTACATGTATCATAAATTACCTGAGCGGCTTTTTTCTGATAAGTTTCATTTACCAGTTTGTTATAATCGCTTTCGTTTGACATAAATCCAAGTTCAATCAAAACCGCAGGAACTTTATTATATTTTACAACATAGAAATCACTTGATGTTATACCGCGGTTTCTTAGGCCAAGTTCAGCCGATAAATTGTTTACAAGCTTTTCTGCGATGTCCTGGCTCATAATGCCTGTGGACTGCAATTTATTGTTGGCTTTTGAATAATATACCTCACAACCATTCGGCTGGCTGCTGTTATTTGAATTCATATGAAGACTTATGAAAAAGTCGGCGCAAACATCATCTGCAAAAACCGCACGATCCTCAAGACTTATAAGAACATCTGTTGTACGCGTCAAATATACTTTTATGTCTGTTTTATCGAAAATGTCTTTGCAGAATTTGTTCGTAATCTTGAAATTCAATTCTTTTTCGGTTGTTCCGTGCGCTGATGCTCCGGGGTCATAACCGCCGTGACCAGGATCAAGAAGAACAATTTTATCATAAATTTCATTAGGCCTTGCCACACGCAAAATAAGGTGATTCTGAGCCGTTTCATATGTGTAGGCAACAATTAGCCTTGTGTCGAATGAAACGTCCGTATAACCCGTATTTTCGTTGTATTTGAGCACATATCCTTCAACCATTGAATAAGGATTGTTTATGCCTTTTTCTTTAATGTAATCAACGCAGTTTCCGGGAATTTTTATGACAAAATTGTAGTTTAAGTAATTATCCGTGTCCTTTATTTCAGAAAGCTCGATACCCTGAGGCAAAGGAATCAACAGTCTGTCATCGGGAAGAGTATCTTCGAAATTTTCATAGGAGCCCTCTCCCACGGGTGCTTTTGTAATCGCAGGAGTTATCTGAACCTGTGACTGCTTGCTTTGCTCGGAAAGCCGGTATCCGTTATCTCTTGCTGCATTTCCTGGAAAAGTAATATGTATTGATACATAGTCTGGGTTCAGATCGTAAACGTAATATGTGCTGTCCGGATCGACGTAAGTGATGATTCGTGTTGTATTCATGTCTCCGGATACAAGACAATAATTTAAATAACTGTTTTCATCAGTTTCGGAAATATATATTCTGTCTCCGCATAAATTTCCGACACCGTAAAGATTAATCAAAAGCATATTACCGTCAAGAAAAACGGATACATCGGGCGCATCTATTCCGAAGAGAACGATAGCATCCGAATTGTCCAAAGCATACCCCGATACTTCCGTAAGATATGATTTGCCGCTTTGACGCATACGTGCGTCTTCGAGTATGCTTTCGTAGTCAGAAGCCATGGGAAAACTGAATATTTCATTAGCGGGAATATTAACGTTTGTACTTCCGACAGATTTGGTATTACTGAGTTTTGAAAGAAACAGGTTCCTTTCGTAGCTTCCTGTATAATCAACTTCCCATATTGTATATGATTTTGTGTAAAAATCATAGGAAAACTCAAAGCCCAAAGCGTTTAAGCAGAATTCAAGCGGCACACAGGCATATGCAACGTCAGTAGCTCTGTTTGTAACAAGAATTGCCGGTGCATCCATGATGATTTTCTTCTCGTTAACATAGGCTATATCTGAATCCAGAGACATATTGATGCTTATATTGCCTTTTTTTAAAATTACTCGTCCGTCTGTCTGACTGTATGTACATCCGATTGCTTCAAAAAGCTTTTTTGCTCGAACCATCATGGCTCCACGGTATGTGAAAATCGGTAAAGCACCGAAATCAATATAATTGCCGTTAAAAAAAGCACCGTAAGTATCGCCGGAATAAGTATAATTTCGGTTGGAAATTTTGAGATCGTATTCCGGACGTATATCATTCTCACCTTCAGCAAATGCAGTCTTTTCCGAAGAATAAAAACAGCTGAATACGGATGACAACAAAAGACTTATAATAACCGATATATTGAAAATTATTCTTTTTGCTTTTCTAAGTTTATCCATCTGTTCCTGCCTCTTATTACCCCAAAATTATCATACAAAAAACGGAATAAAAATCAATAAAAAAATACTAAACAGCATAGCCTGAAAGCGTTACGGTACTTGCGTTTTGCCGTGTCAGGTAGTATAATCACCCGCATGAAACTGCAAAGACTTATGAGCCTTACAAGAAAGGCTGTTGATGAATTTAATATGATTTCCGAGGGTGACAAGATTGCTGTTGGCATTTCAGGCGGCAAAGACAGTCTTGCCCTTCTTTATGCGCTTGCAAACATGCGTGTCTTCTATCCTAAAAAGTACGAACTCATAGCCATCACAATAGATCTTGGCTTTGAGGGCTTTGATTTAAGCCGTATACAGGCGCTTTGCGAAGAACTCAATGTCCCTTATCACATTGTAAAAACCGAAATTAAAGATATTGTTTTTGACACACGTCAGGAGACAAATCCATGTTCTCTTTGTGCAAAGATGCGTAAGGGAGCATTTAACGATGAAGCAAAACGTCTCGGGTGCAATAAAGCAGCCTATGCTCATCATAAGGACGACGTTATTGACACAATGCTTATGTCGCTTATATATGAAGGGCGCTTCTATACGTTCTCTCCTGTCACGTATCTTGACCGAATGGACATTACCCTTATAAGGCCTCTTCTTTATGTAAACGAAGCCGACATCGTCGGTTTCGAGCACCTTTACAACGTTCCTGTAACAAAAAACCCCTGTCCGGCGGACGGGGTTACCAAGCGTGAGTATGTGCGTGATCTCATTAAGCAGATTAATGCAGATTCACCGGGTCTTCGTGAACGTTTGTTTCATGCCATAACAGACAGCACACTTCCTAGTTGGCAGAAGAAAAATTAACTTCCTTGCCATCTTTCCAAATTCTCTCAAGGTTGTAGAAATCCCTTGCTTCACGTGAGAAAATATGGAGAATTACGTTTGCTGCATCCATAAGAATCCATCCTGAAGCTGAATTGCCTTCAACCTTAACCTCCTCTACACCTGCCTTGGCAAAAGCTTCAAGGGCAAAGTCTGTAAGCGCATCCATCTGGGGCTGGTTTGCAGCGTTTGTGATAACAAAATAATCAGTCATTACGGAAAGACCTGTAATGTCAATTACCTTAACAGCCTCTGCTTTTTTATCTTCAAGTGCTGAAACAAGTGATTTAAGTAGTTCTTTATCTTCCATTTTCTTTGTCCTCTTTAACTTTCTTTTTGTAGAACTCCATAGTTACAATCGATTGCGGATCTATGCTTTCCGGACGTGTCTTGATGTATGAATTGACATTCATAAGTATAAGAACCGTTGCAAGGTCAATATCTTTAAATGCAAGTGCACGAAGCCGGTCAAGCGACGGCTCGGTTTTTTGAGTCCGCATGGGCTCAAGGAAATCCGCACAGAATACAATTTGCTCAAGTCTTGACATGTTTTCACGTCCGACTGTATGATTGCTTATTGCGTTTATTATGTCTTCGTCTTCGATATCATACAGTGCTTTTGCAAGATAAGCACCATAACGTGGGTGAATTAAGCCCGGATTTCGTCTTTCGGCATCTGTCAGCCGGACCTTGTCATAATCGCACAGCTCAATTAACGTATTGTTGTCTATTTCTTTTGCGTTGTCATGAAGTATGCCGGCAACAAGCGCTTTATCCCCCGGAACACCGTATACATATGCAAGACTTGCAGACAGGTAAGCTACGCCGACAGAATGCATGTAGCGCTTTGGAGAAAGCTTATCCTGCATAAGTCTGAAGTAATTATTTATCTGTTCGTTTGTATATGACAAAGTACCATCCCACCTTTACTTAACGCCGTAAAGCTTGTTTTTTTTAATATATTTTAATACCTCGGGAGTTACATATTCACATTCATCCGTTTCAGAAAGACACTCGCGAATTTCGGTAGATGAAACATCCATCTGTTTGAATTTTATGATTTCAACTTTTCCGCCGAATTTCTTTTGAATCTTATACTTATAGTATCGAAGGCTTCTGTCTGAAAGACCGTCACGCCCGGCAACAAGAAGGGTACACAGCTTTGAAATGACTTCCGGCTTAACCCATGTGCAGAATTTTTTAAGGGAGTCACCTCCGATAATAAAATACCATTCGGTTTCGGGCTCAAGCTTGTTTAAGAGCTGAAGGGTTTCGTATGTATAAGTGTTTCCCTCACGTCTGTATTCAAAATCAGAAGCAAAATATCCGGCTTTTTCACCGCCGAGAGCTTTCGTTGCAAGCTTTACCATATTAAGCCTGTGAGTTTCTGATTCAAGATCGCTTGTATCTTTATATGTAGGTTTTTTGGAGGGCATTATTATAAGTTCATCAAGCCCGAACTGCTCTTTAGCAGCTTTTGCAAGTTCAAGGTGAGCATAATGAATCGGGTTGAAGCTGCCTCCGAGAATGCCTTTTTTCATGACTTTTACCTATGGAAGAACAATCTTTCTCTTCTTCTCTTCTTTTGCCTGTTTATAAAGAACAATTTTCTTGCCGACAACAGATACAATGTCGGAGTGAGTTCTGTCGGAAAGTATTCCGGCAAGCTCCTTGGGATCGTCTTCACAATTCTTAAGAACCGAAATCTTTATCATTTCACGTGCTTCAAGAACTTCAATAATTGCTTCGGTAAATTCAGGTGTAAGGCTGTTTTTTCCGATTTGGAATATAGGGTCAAGGTTCTGGCCGAGGCCACGAAGATATGCTCTTTGCTTTGTGGTAATCATATTATATCCTTCCTGTTATTTGTAATAATCGAATTCCCAACCGTAAAGCCTTACGGTGTCGCCGTCTTTAATTCCAAGTGCTTCAAGATCGTCAAGAATACCGTTTGTTTTAAGGAAATTCTGGAAAAATTCGAAGCCTTTTTCGGAATCAAGATTAGTATATCCGAGCATCTTTTCAATGCGAGGTCCTTCAACAACGAATACCTGGTCCTCTTCGTTATATTCAACAAAGTAAGGCTCCGTATCGGTAGTAAGTGTTTCCGTGAAAAATTCCTTTTCAAACGTAACAGGCCTTTCGGGACAGGATTTAAGAAGCTCTCTGACCGCATATAAAAGCTCCGGGACGCCTTCTCCCGTCGCAGCCGATATCGGATATACCTTTATGCCCTGGGGCTCAAATTCGTCCCGAATAAGCTGTAAAGCGATATCCTTTTCTTCACCGTAAAGAACATCAAGCTTATTTGCGGCAATTACCCAAGGCTTTGCCGGAATGCCCTTTTCTTTATTGTATGTTTCAAGTTCTTTGTTGATGGCATAAATGTCTTCAACCGCATCGCGGCCTTCCGTACATGCAGCATCAACAATATGTATAAGAACTTTGCAACGCTCAATGTGTCTTAAGAAATCAAGACCGAGGCCAACACCGTCCGAAGCACCTTCAATGAGGCCCGGAATGTCGGCGACAACAAAACCGCCTCCATCCTTCATGTCAACGACACCAAGATTAGGATTGAGTGTTGTAAAGTGATAATTTGCAATTTTGGGTTTTGCATTGGAAATCATGCTGAGAAATGTGGATTTACCGACATTGGGGAAGCCTACAAGGCCTACATCGGCAATACATTTCAGCTCAAGAAGAACAGTAAGTTCCTTCGCATCCTGTCCGGGCTGTGCATACTTGGGCACCTGCATTGTAGCTGTAGCGTAATGCTGGTTTCCTTTACCACCGTTTCCACCCTTCAAAACAACTTCCCTGTTATTGCCGTTTGACATGTCGGCGATAACCTTTCCTGTTGTTTTTTCTTTGATGACAGTTCCTTCGGGAACTTTAAGAATAATATCGTTTCCATCTGCACCTGAACAGTTGTTTCCTTTACCGTTTTCTCCGTTCTCGGCACAGTATTTTCTGATAAATCGAAAATCGGTAAGAGTATTGAGACCTTTGTCAACTTCAAAAATAACGTCTCCGCCTCTTCCGCCGTCGCCTCCGTTAGGGCCTCCTGCTGCAACAAACAGTTCACGTCTGAATGCTACGCAACCGTCTCCGCCCTTACCGGATCTGATAAGTATTTCTGCACGATCTGCAAACATTTTCTACCTCGTTTTCCTTGCAATACAGTAAATCTGTACCACTCACCAAGTTGTTATGAATTAATTTTAGAAGAAAAGAAGCCCCGAACGAAGAGGTTCAGGGCTTTAATTCTTACTGTTCGGATTCTTCTACAGGATAAACAGAAGCCTGCTTCTTGTCTTTTCCTAATCTCTCGAACTTTAATACGCCATCAACGAGCGCATATAATGTGTCATCGCCACCGCGTCCAACGTTTACACCGGGATGAATCTTTGTTCCACGCTGTCTGTAAAGAATGTTGCCTGCAAGTACAAACTGACCGTCTGCACGCTTGGCACCAAGTCTTTTGGACTCAGAATCTCTGCCGTTCTTTGTTGAACCAACGCCCTTTTTATGAGCGAATAACTGAAGGTTCATCTTAAACATTTTGCTTACCTCCTTAAATAATCAGTTTAACGAATGCTTCCCCGTACTCTTTAACAATTGACTGTATTCCGAGAACAAAGGAAGAAAGGATTAAAGAACTTTCCTTTGAAATGTCTTCGACAAGTATGAGTTCCAGAAAGCCGTCTTCCTGCTTAGCGGAAAACTTATCTTCTGTGAAAGCTTCGATGGAATTTACTGCATTAAGTGCAAGAACAGAAACTGCCGCACATACGATGTCAGAACCCTTTTTTGCGAAACCTGCGTGACCTTCGGAACGAAAGCCGCACAACTCATTTTCGTCATTGTAGATAGTTGTTACTTTAATCATGATTAAGCATTGATCTTCTCAATCTTAACACGAGTATAATTCTGTCTGTGGCCGTTCTTGTTATGATAGCCGGACTTTCTCTTATACTTGTAAACAATTACCTTTTTACCCTTAACATCGCCGATAACTGATGCTTTAACGGATGCTCCGGATACGGTAGGATTTCCGACTTTCATTTCTCCGTTGTTTACTGCGAGAACCTGATCAAATGTGTAGTCTGCACCTGCTTCAACGCCGAGCTTTTCTACATTAATGATATCGCCTTCTGCTACCTTGTATTGCTTACCACCTGTTGCAATAATAGCGTACATATTGGCACCTCCATTTTAAATTACTCGCCAATTTTGGAGTTTACTGTTCTGCCTTTCGGCTTTGTTTCGGTAGTTTATCTCTTCTCGGGGAGATAAATGCGAACAGCAAAACTTAGAGCCCTAATTGTGCGGCATACTGAACATTTATATCACGAACTTTATTGTTTGTCAATAAAGTATTTTGATTTGAACGAAAAAATAAAACATTTAATCTAAAGCGGAATTAAGCTGTTCCGAAAGGCATTTATACGTCTTTCTTCTTGTGAGCTCCACCAGCCCGAGCCTGGTAATATCCATAAGGTCAGTAGCAACCGGATCGGGCTTAATGTATTTTTTGAGTTCTTCAAGAAGACCGTCCTCCTGCTCTTTTTCGGTCATATTGATGAAATCGATGAGAATTATTCCGGAAAGGTTGCGAAGACGTATCTGATATGCAATCTCTTTGGCTGCTTCAACATTTACTTCATAAAACATTTTAGTGTTTATTCGCTTGCCCGTGATAGCTTTGCTTGTATTTACGTCAATTGCGGTAAGTGCTTCCGTCTGATCGATGACTATCGAAGCACCACTGTTAAGATTAATTATCCGCTTTGTAGCAAGTTCCATAAAATGATCGATTTTATAAACGATTTTAAGCATGTTGGAATCCTTTTCAAGCACAAGCTGGGTAAAGGCTCCCTTTTCATTTACGAGAGGAAAATGCTTGAGATATCCGGCAACGTCATCATATACAGAAGGTATGTCGGTGCATATCTTGTCGTAAAGGAAAGAATTGGTATCGCGAAGCTGTAACAGATATGCGGGAAGTTCCTTATAAAGAACAGTAAACTTTACTGCGTGAACTGCGTATTCACGTATGTTTCTGTAACGCTTTACAAGCTGCTTTGCTTCATCAAGAATTTCTTGGTCGTCAGCATATGCGGAGTTTGTACGAGCTATTATGCAATAGTCTTCATCCTCATATACCGAAAGAAGCTCTTTAAGATGCTCTTTTACGGTTTTCTTCGTGATCTTCTTTGAAACCTGGACTCCGGAACCGGAACGAACGATGGTAACATATTTACCGGTAATGGAAATACGGCCTGTTACAACAGGAGCCTTTGTTTTCATTGCTTCTTTGATGAGCTGAACAACGATTTCGTCACCGATGCAAATTCTGTCTTTGGACTGACGTTTAACAAAAATCGCGTCTGCAGCGGTATCAAGGCTTAAATAGCATGTTGTGTTTTCATTGATACGAACAAAAGCTGCATTTATATTTGAAACAATGTTGTCTATATGTGCGACAAAAATCGACCCCATCTCATGATTGGATGTAGTATTGATGACATTTACGGTCGTCATTTTGCCGTCATTGAAAAGGGCGCTGATTTCTTTGCCCTGATATGTTGTAATAACAAGTTCGTTCATGGTTAGTTCCTGTGGAATTTATATATTGGAATAAGATTATCTTTTTCACCCGTATAGCTTTCAAGTCTGTGAACATGATATTCGTATGGATTGTATGACACACCCATCCATTCATAAAATGCTTTCATTACAAGCTCGGGACGAATATGTGTCTGTCCGGCGGAAAGGAGCATATAAATGCAGAACCCGTTATCAAAGCTGCCTGAGAAGGCGGTAGTTTCTGCTTTTATCTGCGTCTTATATATGAGAGGAATGATATCAATGTCATTATCTCCCGCTTTTGTTGTCTTTACGGTTATTATTTCTTTTTGCGCAACAAACTCGATAAATTTAGAATATAAATATTCGTTTGTCAAGTCTTTTTCAAAGCCGTCTTTTCGAAGGACAACATAATCCGATGCCGTAACAAGAGCCATAACAGACTCCTTCTTTGTCTGTGAAGGAGTTTCCGGAAGAAGACATACGTCGAAAACTTTGAATCCGTCCGGCATTTCCGCATCAAGACGGTCTCTTATATCTTCTTCGGAAGTTATGTTGTTTAAATCCATATCAAAATATTCGGCTTCACTTGTCTGACCAAGTCCAAGAGGCGCCGCAAAACTCATAATCTGATGCGGATGATAACCGGAAGAATAAGTAACGTCTATTCCGGCACGTCTTATGGCTTTCTGGAAAAACCTGAGCACATCAAGGTGCGACAGGAATTTCATATTACCGAATTTGGCAAATTTAACTCTTACTGTCATTTTTCTTTCTCCTCATAGCAGACACCACCGTGGAATTCAAAAGCTCCGCATTTAGCACAGCCCTTTCTGCAGTTAGGAGTCACTTTTTCATTTATTCCGTTGATGTATTCTCTGCGAAGGAAGTCCTTCGTTACGCCCGCGTTAATGAAATCCCACGGGAAAATTTCGTTTTCACCGCGTTTACGGTAAATGTAAAAATTGAGGTCTATACCATCCTTCTCAAGAAGGCTGTTCCAGACTTCAGGTTTAAAGCTTTCTGTCCATGCGTCAAAAATGCAGCCCGAAGCATATGCATCCTCAATGAGCTTTGAAAGTCGTCTGTCTCCGCGTGCAAAAAGTCCTTCGAGAATTGTTGTTTCGGAGTCATGCCAATGGTATTTAATTGAGCGCTGATTTAACTGTTCTCTGACTTTCGAACTTAAGAAATGAGCTTTGTCTTCAAACTGCTTTGCGGTATTCATGCCGACCCACTGGAAAGGAGTAAAAGGTTTCGGAACGAAGAAACTTGTGGAAACCTGGATTTCACATTTGCCATGGCGTTCTTCTTTTGGAATTTCGTAGTACTTTTCTGCAATTTTTTCAGCAAGAAGAGCTATTTCTTCGATATCTTTTTCGTTTTCGGTCGGCTGACCGAGCATAAAATACAGTTTTACTTTATTCCATCCGGATTTGAAAGCATCACCGGAGCCTTGAAGAATGTTCTCTTCGGTCAACCCCTTATTAATAACATTCCTGAGCCTCTGAGAGCCTGCTTCGGGAGCAAAAGTAAGTGAACTCTTCTTAATATCCTGAACTTTACTCATTACGTCAAGCGAAAATGCATCGATTCGAAGGGAAGGAAGCGAAATATTCACTCCCTGCTTTTTAAATTCGTCAATGAGATAATATACAAGTTCGGGAAGTTCTTTATAATCACTGGAGCTGAGGGAGGAAAGCGTTATCTCCTCATGTCCGGTGTTTTTAATCATTTTAACGGCCTGTTTTTTGAGGAATTCGACATCACGTTCTCTAATGGGTCTGTAAAGCATTCCCGCCTGGCAGAAACGGCATCCTCTTATGCAACCTCGCTGAATCTCAAGCGTTACTTTATCCTGAACAACCTGAAGATAAGGAACAATCGGTGCATCCGGATAAAATGTGTTTGAAAGTTCCATCTCAACCTGTTTACGAATCATCTGCTTTGCATGACTGTTGTTCGGCTTAAACTCTTTGATTGAACAATCATCGTTATAATCGACATCATAGAACATGGGAACATATATTCCGTCTATTTCGGATATCTTTTCAAGAAACTCACGTCTTGTCCCGCCGTTTTTACGATTTTCCCTGTAGATATCGATTATATTTTTATAAGCAGTTTCACCTTCACCTATATAAAAGAAATCAAAGAAATCAGCGATGGGCTCGGGATTGTATGTGCACGGTCCGCCACCGACAACAATGGGATCGTCTTCAGTTCTGTCACAAGCGTGAAGCGGAATGTTCGAAAGATCGAGAATCTGAAGGATGTTTGTGTAGCACATTTCATATTGAATCGTAATTCCGAGAAAATCAAAGCTTTTGACGGGATCCTGAGATTCAAGCGCAAAAAGCGGAATCTTCTTTTCGCGCATAACTTTATCAAGATCATGCCAGGGAGAATAAACTCTTTCGCACCACACACCTTCAAAGGAATTAAACATATCGTAAAGAATCTGAATGCCAAGATGGCTCATACCGATTTCGTAAACATCGGGAAAGCACATACAGAATCTGACATCCACATCTTTCCCGTCTTTCATTACACAGTTCACTTCTCCGCCTATGTAACGGACAGGTTTTTCTATGTTCAGGAGTATTTCATCCGATAAAGCTATCTTTTGCATTACATACACCTCATATACGTCTTTAGCCGAACTATTTTACCACAATTTTTGTAATTAAACAAACAATTTTATTCTGCATAGGACATCATGGTATGCAAATTGGGGGTGAACGCTTTACAAACAGCATACATAAAGATATACTATATTTTATTATGTATCACTTTAAAGGAGAATATTTATGTGGTGTCCGAAATGTAAAAATGAATATAGAGAAGGAATTCTGGTTTGCCCCGACTGTAAATGCGATCTTGTTGAAGAAATTATTGATGAAGATGCTTTTACAGAGATTTTTAAAACATTCGATGCTCCTCTCAAAGATAAAATAGTTAAGTATCTGCAGCATCTTGACATTAAAGTTACTGTTAATGAAACAAAAGCTACGGATGACGAGCTTGCTGAGTTCGAAATGTATGCCGAGCAGGCAGGTCTTGATATTTCAAATGTAAATGCCGACGATCTTTACGCTTACACCATTATTGTTCCCAAAGAAAGCCGAAAGACAGCTATTAAAGAAGTTCAGACAATAATAAAAGTCGAATCCGAAAAAGAGATTCCCGACGAAGATGCACCTGAAGGGCTTGCATCATCTATTCCCTCTATTGCTGCTGTACGTGAACCTTCCAAAGATTTTGTCAAAGCAAAGGACCGCGCTTCCGACTACAAATCATCAGGCTGGACATTTGTCATTGTCGGCATTCTTATTCTTTTATTTATGATTCTGAGCATTGCAGGAATCATCCCCTACAGCACATACCTCTATATCAAGATCTTTTTTATTGTTCTTGGCTTATGTGCTGTTTTGGTCGGTGTGCTTTCCATTTCAAAGAGCAAAAAAATAGCTGCTACAATTGACGATGAAGACAAAACCGAGAAAGAATTACTTGATTTTCTTAAGCAGAACATAACAAAAGAAGCAGTTGATAAAATATTAAACGAAGAAGACGAGCAGGAAGAACTCGTCTGGATGAAGATAACAGAGTCCGCTAAAGCACTTCTCTTGAAGCAGTTCCCCGATACAAATGCGGAATATGCCGACGAACTCATCGACAACTACTTAAACGACTTAACAGAAAACAAATAAAAACAAAAAAAGTCCGGTTGACAAGATGTCTTCCGGACTTTTTTAATTCAATTAATCCAATGAGAAAAGTTCCATAATCTCTTCTTTTGTAAGAGAATTAATAAATACTTCCTTTGTGGAAATAATGGACTCTGAAAGTTCTTTCTTATGATGCTGAAGCTTGTAAATCTTCTCTTCTATCGTACCCTTTGTAATAAGCTTAATAACTTCAACAACGTTTTTCTGACCGATTCTGTGAGCACGGTCCGTTGCCTGATCTTCGACAGCAGGATTCCACCATGGGTCAAAATGTATTACGGAATCCGCACCGGTAAGATTAAGTCCTGTACCGCCCGCCTTCAAAGAAATAAGGAAAAGCTGACGTTCGCCGCCGTTGAAGGCTTTTACATATTCAACACGTTCTGCGTTTTTTGTTGTTCCGTCAAGGTAGAAATATGAATATCCAAGTTCATCCAAAGACTTTTTGATGATTTCAAGCATCGACGTGAACTGCGAGAATACAAGTATTCTGTGTCCGTTTGAAATGAGATTTGGAACAATTTCAAGGAACAAATCAAGCTTTCCGCTTCCGCCGTTATAATTTTCAAGGAATGTGGAAGGGTGACAGCATATCTGGCGAAGTCTTGTGAGCGCCGCAAGTATCTGGAAACGGCTTGCGTTGATGCCTTCATTAAGAAGCTCTGCACGAAGATCTCCTTTAACACTTTCAAGATAAGAAAGATAAAGATTTTTCTGCTCGGGATTAAGTTCTGCAGCCATCTTCTCTTCAAGCTTTTCGGGAAGTTCAAGCAGAACATCCTTTTTCATTCTGCGCATTACAAAAGGCTGAATACGCTTGTTAAGAACAGCTTTCGCTCCTTCGTCTCCTTTTGTTATCGGCTTTTCATACTTAACGATGAAACGTGTGTAAGAAAGCAGATAGAACGGCATAATAAAGTCAAAGATTGACCACAGCTCCGAAAGTGAATTTTCGATAGGAGTACCGGTAAGTGCAAAACGATGCTCTGCCTGCAAAGTTTTTACGGATTTGGCATTAACGGAAGCAGCATTCTTTATAAACTGCGCTTCATCAAGGAAAATCGTATTAAATTTGCAATCATCGTATGCATTGATATCACGTCTGATTAACGGGTATGAAGTAATAAGGACATTACTGTCATCCTCGCGCTTAATGAGAGCTTCACGGTCTGCGGGAACACCTTCGATAATCTTACACTTAAGTGATGGAGCGAAGTTTTCAAACTCATCAAGCCAGTTATAAACAACGGATGTAGGGCAAATAATGAGGAATTTATCGGAAGGATTTCTGCGATGCATTTCCTCAATATATACAATAGCCTGAAGCGTTTTACCAAGACCCATATCATCGGCAAGAATGCCGCCGAGGCCGTTTTCAGCAAGATTCATAAGCCATTTGTATCCGACAGTCTGATATGGCCTTAATTCGGCATTTATAGTCTCAGGAACGGCATAATCTTTTTCTTCTGATGAAAGGACGTTATTGACAAGGCTCTTAAACTCTTCATTCTTTGTTACAATGAAGCGGCCCTCATCAAAAATTCTGTCTGCAAAAAGAGCAAGACCTTTGGAAACTTTAAGGCTTTCTTTCTTTTCAATCTCTTTTGCACTTATGTTAAGATTGTCAAGTATATCATTAAGCTCATTCAGCTCGTCAGACTCAAGATTGATGAATGAACCGTCAGAGAGCCTGAAGAACTTCTTTTTAAGTCTGTAAGCTCTGAAAAGCTGCTTAAGTTCTTCCTTTGAAACATCACCGTAGGCAAGGTCAAGCTCAAGGAGATCGCTTTCTCTCGAAACATTGAGCCCGATGGAGAATCGTCTGTTCTGGGAGGTTTTAAGGTGTTTAAAATCCTCTGAATAGAAAAGCTCGGCATATTCTTTAAGCTCTTCGACACCGTCCGTTATGAAGGAATATATGCTTGCATCAGCCTTGAGAAGGTAGAAACCGGAATACGCTTCAAATCCGTTTCTTTCAAGAATATCGCTGATTGCTTTTTCCTTTTCTTTATTTCTGAGAATGATATACGGATCGCTTTTGGGAGTCTCAAAAGAATTGAAACGATAGTCACCGTAAGTGAAATACAGCTCTGCTTTAATGTAGTTATTATATTTGTCGAAATAGATTTCAGATGTAAAATCAAGTGATATGTACTTTTCCGAAAGGTCTTCGGGAATTTCAAGTTCCATTGTCTCGTGAAGCTTCGGAAGCACTGTTTCAAGGAAACGCTGTTTGTATTTGCCTTCAAAAACAAGAGGCGTTCTGTCGCCGCCGAGATTATTGAAGAAAGGAAGGAAATTACGAAGAAAAACCTTATCCGGAGTATAAAGGAATCCGTCCCTGTAAAGCACTTCTCCGTTTTCGGTTATCGGAATAACAGGCTCCTTATCTTTATAGTCGAGGAAGCAGGAATCCTCAAGATTAATCAAATCAAATTCAATCTGAGGGTTTGAGCCTATACAGTGAACATCAAAAAATGTATTTCCGTAAAGCTCAAGTGTACACGAAAGATTACCTATCTGATGCAAAAGTTTTATGAAAAGAAACTTTGAAATCAACATCTGTGACTTAAAGAAGATGTCGGTTCCATCTTTTCCGGCAGTAAGCTCAGATACATCAAAAATACCGAGCAGGTAGTCAAGGAAATTCTTTGAATCACGGTCAAAAGCACTTTCACCATATACAAAATGAAAGTCCTTTCCAAGGACGATAGGCTCCTGACGAACAAATGAATCTAGGAACTTCTTAAGATTCTGGACTTTATAAAGGCGGCTGCTCCCGACTTTAATGGAAATGCCTGCTTTACCCGAACCGTTTTTAAGCATCTCCTGAAGGCTTATAACAGGTTCGATATGAAAAACGTCACCGGTAAGAGAAATGGTCTCCTGGTTGTCAAAATAATCAAGAACGTCGTATATACGCTTCTCTTCCGATGTTTTGGGTAAATTGCCCTCTGCTTTTTCCTGACGCTTGTAGAGCATACAAAGAGAACAGATTACATGTTTGCATGCCCCCTTATTAAGAAGGCTTGAAGGACATGTGCACGAATAGTCGAACATTCCTTCATCCAGCTCATTGATAAGCACGGTATATGTGCTTGAACCTGATACTATAAACTTGTATTTATGACTTTGTTTGGAATATGATGCGTTTTTTATATGACCGTTTTTAAAGTAAGCGAGACCTCTGTTGTAGGTCATTTCATCAACTGCAAGATTTCTTATTTTCTGCTTTGTAAGATGAATCATTTCTGCTCCTTGGATTAAATGTCAAGAGTCAACTGCAGCTCTTCCTGTACTTCAAGCTTGAAGTCTTCGATTCTTTCGGGATTTACTATAGGCAGATCCGAAAGTGATGAAAGTCCGAAATAACGAAGGAACTCTTCTGTTGTGCCGAAAGCAATCGGACGGCCGGGTGCTTCCATTCTTCCGAGCTCCGCAACAAGGTTGTACTCAACAAGTCTGGATACGGCATGGTCGGAATCCACACCGCGGATAGCGGAAATTTCATTACGTGTAATAGGTTGTTTGTATGCAATGATGGAAAGAGTCTCCAAAAGAGCATCGGTAAGAACATGCTTTTTTGGAGCATGAGCAACTTTAATAACATATTCATACATATCGGGCTTTGTGCACATCTGATATGAGTCATTAAGCTCGATAATCTGGACGCCGCGTTCATTTGACTCTTTATATTCGATAATCATGTTCCTGAGGATGTTCCTGACAACCTCAACGTCCTGCTCAAGAGCGGTTGCAATGCGGTCTGCCTCAACAGCTTCCCCCATTGTAAAAAGAATTGCTTCAATTTTGGATTTTGCTTCGTTTATGTCCATTTTGTCTCCATCAACCGAATAATCCGTTATTTTCGTCGAAGTCAACGATGTCATCGGCTGTGTATTCTATTTCGATATCTTCAAATATTTCTTTTTGGGTTATGTTCATACGACCCATTTTCATTAGTTCCAAAATGCAGAGGAACGTAACGATAATGTCCATTTTATCGGTACGGCTTTCAAGAAGTCCTCTGAATGAGAAACGTCTGTTTGCGAGGCCGTATTCCTGAACGTAAAACATCTTTTTTGAAAGAGAAACTTCTTCTTTTTCAATCTTACCGAACTTACTTCTGACCGGATCGATTTTATCCTCTCGTTTCTTCATGACGCTTTCAAAAATATCATTAAGCTTTGAAAGGGAAATATCGTTCAGAAGCTCGGAAACAGGTACATCCTCATGGTAGTTAAGAATCTCCGGAGGAAGATTTGAAACTTTGAAGAAAACCCTGTCGGCATCAAGAGCCATGTCTTTAAGCTCAAGCGAGGTATACTTGTACATTTTGTACTCAAGAAGTCTTTCGACAAGTTCTGTTCTGGGATCGATTTCTTCGCCTGTTTCTTCGTCAATTTCCACAGGAAGCAGCATTTTGGACTTGATTCTCAACAATGTGGAAGCCATAAGAAGGAACTCGCTCATGGAATCCAGATTAAGCTCCTCAATGCCTTTTATGGCGTCGAGATACTGGTCCGTAATATCCGCAATGGGAATATCATAAATATTTACTTTGTTTATGTCTATGAGGTGCAGAAGGAGGTCGAGAGGGCCTTCAAAAGCATCAAGTTTTATGTCAAGTGCCATAATTCCTCACTGATTATTAAAAATTTGACTGCAATATTATAGCACAGAAAATCAAAAAAAAGAACACTTCCTTTAAAGAAATGTTCCATGATTTATTTAAATTCGAATGAAGGTAATCTCAGCCCTGTTTAAAAACCTGCAGGGAATGAAATGAGTACCTGTTCCTCTGCTTACATAAAGTTTTGTATTGTCGAGCTCATATAAGCCGGCTGTATATTTCGGCTTCGGATGAATCGTATAAAGAATCCCCCCGATAAAAGGAAGCCTTATATGACCGCCATGAAGATGACCGGAAATGATGAGGTCCGGTGAAAGTCTGTCCGTAAGAAGGCCGGCATATGCAGGCGTATGGCAGACAACAACAGTGTACTTGCATGGAACAAGCTTTTCCGGAAATTCTTTCATGTTCTCGTCAGAAAGAGGAACCTTTCCTGACTGTTTGTCGTTTTTATATAAATCTCCGGAAAGTCTCAAGCCGTAAAGCTCACATGTTTCCGAAAGAGATACATGATCCTCGACGAATTCAACCATACCGGCGATAGATGCTTTAAAATTCTCCCACTGAAGAGGATGATAAAGCTCGTTCTTCTGTTCGTGATTGCCGTAGCAATAATAAACAGTTGCTATTTTGGAAAGCTCATATACAAGAGAAACCGTATGCGAAACATCAATATTTTTTTGATTAATGAGATCTCCGGCGATAATAATGCAATCCGGCTTTTCATCCTTGATTCGTTTTAATGCGGACTTTGAAAGATGGTTGTTATGAAGATCGCATAAAATGCAGAGCTTAAGCCCGTTATAGTCTGTAAGATTCTCTACAGTGAAACTGACGTGCTTATGCTCTACAAGTTCAATTATGATGTATGCGATTAATAATACGGCAAGTACTGCAAGTACTATGTAAAAAGTTCTCATTTTATAATCTCAAGGACATGCTTGGGAGCTGCAACTTTGTTTGCAGAGAAGCTGTATGCGCCGTGAATACGCTTTGAAGCGGTACGAAGCTTATCAACATCATTTGCATAAAGTGTAGCGATACAATCGCCCTTTGTAACATAATCTCCGATTTTCTTTCTGATTCTTATG
Source organism: Lachnospiraceae bacterium (assembly GCA_045598045.1). Lineage (GTDB taxonomy): Bacteria > Bacillota > Clostridia > Lachnospirales > Lachnospiraceae > RGIG3528. The sequence continues at coordinate 46,401 of JAZLLG010000033.1, forward strand.
CCGACCGCAGGATCGATGACATCTTCCTTTGTTTCACGACCGCCGCCGAGGATAAGGCTTGTAATACCGATTTCATCTGTTTTGATTTCGGAAATGTAACCCTCGTTTGTAGCGATAATGTCTTCGGAATACTCTGTCTTTTCAAATTTGTCGGTATTGAAAATACGCTCTGTTTCACCGCCCTGGGAAGCAATAAATTCAGCAAGCTTGTTGAGAGCGCTGCCGTCTTCGATTGTTTTCTTGAGCATAGCTTCTGCTTCAGCTTCTGTTTGAGCCTTTCCGGTGCCGAGAAGCATATAAGTTGCAAGTGTAAAGCAGGCCTCCATAAGATCTGCGGGGCCACGTCCGTTAAGTGCTTCAACTGCTTCAAAAGCTTCAAGTGAGTTGCCGACATAATTGCCGAGAGGCTGGCTCATGTCTGTAATAACGGCATAAGTCTTTTTGCCGCAGCCGTTACCGATTTTGACCATAATTTCAGCAAGAGAACGTGCATCCTCAAGTGTCTTCATGAAAGCTCCGCTTCCGACTTTAACGTCAAGTACAATGACATCACTGCCGGCTGCAAGCTTTTTACTCATAATGGATGATGCAATAAGTGACTTATTGTCTACCGTAGCGGTGACGTCACGAAGAGCATACATTTTTTTGTCAGCGGGGCAAAGCTCGCCTGACTGACCGATAATCGCAAGACCGATGCGATTAACCTGTTCAATAAATTCTTCTTTTGTAAGTGTTACGGAAAAGCCTTTGAAGCTTTCGAGTTTGTCGATGGTTCCGCCTGTGTGGCCGAGCCCTCTTCCGCTCATCTTTGCAACGGGAACGCCAAGTGCAGCAACCATAGGTCCGATAATAAGTGATGTCTTGTCACCTACACCGCCTGTGGAATGTTTGTCTGCCTTAAGACCGTTAATCTCGGAAAGATCCATCGTATCACCGGAATCAATCATTGCCTGTGTAAGGTCGATTGTTTCCTGTATGTCCATGCCCTTAAAGTATACTGCCATAAGAAAAGCGGACATCTGATAATCCGGAATTTCTCCGTTTGTAAAACCCTTTACAATAAACTCAATTTCTTCTTTGGTAAGCTTTTCCCCTAACTTTTTCTTTTGAATGAGATCATACATTCTCATAGAAAACTACCCCCTGTATTTCATCATAATCTTTCTTGCAATACTCTCTTTGTAGCACATAATTCCGGCAATCGTTTTGGAATCCATTATTTCGAATTCCATAATTTTGTTGATAAGTTCGTTTAAATCGTACTTTTCAACTTCAAGCTCTTCATCCGGGTCAAGATGCTGCTTGGTTTTCTTAAGCCCTTTTGCAACATAAATCTCGATGTACTCGGTGCTGAATGCGGGTGCGGAATAAAATTTCGTAAGGAGTTCGATTTCATCGGCCTTGTAACCGATCTCCTCTTCAAGCTCTCTTGCGGCAGCGGTCATACGATCTTCACCTTCGTTAAGGCACCCTGCGGGAATTTCAAGAGTAACTCTGTCGCAGCCGGGTCTGTACTGCTTAACCATAAAAATCTTTCCGTCATCATCAACTGCAACAACTGCTGCGGCACCTTTGTGCTTTACAATATCCCATACAGCCGTATTACCGTTTTGGAATTCCATTGTGTTCTCATAGAAATCAAGAATATGTCCGTTATGAATAAGTTTTGAATCTTTACATTTGGGATTTTTCATATTTACCTCTTTCCGAACGCATTTCCTTTTTCGTATACTGCGTCACACGCTTTGATTATGGAGTTTCTGAAACCGTTTTCCTCAAGAGCGGATACACCGCATATTGTTGTACCTCCGGGTGAGCAGACATTATCCTTCAGTTCACCGGGATGACAATGTGTTTCAAGCACCATTTTCGCGGAGCCCAAAACCGTCTGCGCAACCATTTTATACGCTGTTTCTCTTGGGATGCCGTACTTGACAACTCCGTCCGCCATTGCTTCGATGAACATATAAACATAGGCAGGACTTGAGCCGCTTGCAACTGTGGCTGTATTCATAAGCTTCTCAGGAAGTTCCACATATGACCCTACAGTGGAAAGAAGCTCGAGAATCTGTTCTTTATTGCCGTTAAAGTCTTCTCCGAACGAAACTGCAGTCATTCCCTCACATACAAGGGCAGGTGTATTCGGCATACATCTGACTACATTCACGTTTCCATTAAAGCACTCTGACAGATAGTCTGTGGAAATACCGGGCGCTATGGAAATAATGGTTTTCTTTTCCGGCGAAGTAATGACTGCACCTTTGATTTCAGAAATGACGGTGTCATAAACCTGAGGCTTAACGGCGAAAAGAATCGTATCGCAGTTTTTACAAAGCTCAACATTGTTTAAGGAAGGTGTAACGCCAAGCTCCTCAGAAAGCCGTGCAAGCTTTTCCTCACTACGGGTCCAGCAGGTGACTTTATCCTTACCGAAAACTTTTACAGCGCCTTTAAGTAAAGGCGTTCCCATATTACCAAGTCCGATTACTCCAAGCATATTTGTCTCCATTCAGTTGCATATTTTGTGTCTGATATAATCGAGTAGGATTCATCCTACATGCACAAAAAAGAGTAGAATTGTATTTTATTACAATCCTACTCTTTAATCAATCAAATTTATCTTAAATCATTGAGAAAACGTTCTATCCTATCCAGACCTTTGTTAATCTGTTCCATGGATATTGCATAAGAAAGTCTTATATGATCGTCTGCACCGAAATCAGCGCAAGGAATGACTGCAGTCTGATAGTCATCGATAAGTATTTTTGCAAGCATTCCGATGTCGGTAATCTCTTCACCTTTATAGGACATACCGAACACTTTGCTGCAATCGATAAACACATAGAAGGCTCCCTTTGGTTCGAGGCAGGAAACAAGCGGCATTGAAGAGATTCTCTCGTACATGACTTTCCTTCTTCTGTCGAATTCAACACGCATAGCCTCCACAGGCTCCTGAGGGCCGTTTAAAGCCTCTTCTGCCGCTACCTGTGCAATGGAGTTGGGATTTGATGCCTGATGGCTCTGAATGGAGCTCATAAGCTTGGCAATCTCTCTCGGAGCGCCGACATAACCGATTCTCCAGCCGGTCATGGAATATGCTTTTGAAACACCTGAGCACGTGATTGTTCTGTTATAAATTTCCTCATTAAGAGAAGCGATTGAAACTATCTCATCGTCGCCGTATACAAGATTTTCGTACATTTCGTCGGCAACAACATAAATATCGTTTTCAACAACAACCTTAGCAATCTCTTCAAGCTCTTTCTTTGTGTAAATCATGCCTGTAGGATTGTTGGGAGAATTAAGAACAAAAGCCTTTGTCTTTTCGTTAATGGCATTTTTGAGCTGTTCTGCAGTAATTTTGTAGTTCTGCTCTTTTGAACACTTGACGATAACAGGAACGCCTCCGCAAAGCTTAACCATTTCGGGATAGCTGAGCCAGAAAGGCGCAGGAATAATAACTTCATCACCGGGGTTGATGATTGCTTCGAAAATATTTGTAAGAGAATGCTTACCACCGTTTGAAATTACAATCTGGCTTTTATCGTATGTAATATGATTGAAATTCGCAAATTTTCTGCTGACAGCTTCGCGTAAAGATTCTGTTCCCGCAGCAGGCGTATATTTTGTAAACCCGTTATCAATTGCTTTTTTTGCTGCCTCGCAAATATTGGCGGGAGTATTGAAATCGGGCTCTCCTGCTCCGAAACCTACAACATCGATGCCTTCGCTTTTCATTTTTTTAGCTTTTGCAGTAATTGCAAGCGTAGAAGAAGGTTTAACCGCAAGTGCCTTTTTTGAAAGTTCAAGTGACATAATATGCTCCTTAGTATCATTGGATAATTGTATACAATAAAACACTTTTGCATATATTACACTTCTGAACAAAAAAAAGCAAGCACATTTTTAACAAATGTGCCTGCAGTTCTGTAATTTATTTCGTGGCTTTTTATAAGCCTGTCTCATAATTACATAAAGGTTATTTTGCGTACTCGATTGCACGCGATTCACGGATAACATTGACCTTGATCTGGCCGGGATACTCGAGCTCAGCTTCAATCTTCTTTGACAGATCTCTTGCAAGAAGTATCATCTGGTCATCGTTAATCTTTTCGGGAATAACCATGACACGAACTTCTCGTCCTGCCTGGATAGCAAATGATTTGTCAACACCTGCGAAGCTGTTTGAAATATCTTCAAGCTGTTTAAGTCTTTGTGTGTAAGTCTCAATTGTTTCACGTCTTGCACCGGGTCTTGCTGCGGAAATTGTATCTGCAGCCTGGACAATACATGCAATGAGTGTCTGAGGCTCCACATCGCCGTGGTGTGCTTCAACGGCATTAACGATTGTGGCATTTTCCTTGTACTTACGGCAGAGGTCGGCACCAAGCTGTACGTGTGTACCTTCCTGCTCATGGTCGATGGACTTACCGATATCGTGTAAGAGACCGGCACGTTTTGCCTGTCTGATATCAAGTCCCATCTCTGATGCAAGAAGACCCGAAAGAGATGCAACCTCGATGGAATGCTTTAATGCATTCTGACCGTAGCTTGTACGGAATTTCATACGACCGAGGAGCTTTATCAGCTCGGGATGAAGGCCATGAACACCAACTTCAAGAGCTGCATTCTCACCTTCCTCACGAATCATCGTGTCAACTTCTTTTTGGGCTTTTTCTACCATCTCCTCAATGCGAGCGGGATGGATACGCCCGTCAGCAATCAATCTTTCAAGGGCAATACGTGCTACTTCACGACGGATGGGATCAAATCCCGAAAGAACAACAGCCTCGGGTGTATCATCAATGATGAGCTCAACACCGGTCATTGTTTCAAGTGTACGTATGTTTCGACCTTCACGGCCAATGATACGACCCTTCATTTCATCGTTAGGAAGCTGTACTACCGAAATTGTGGACTCGGCAACATGGTCTGCGGCACAACGCTGAATGGCGGTAACAATGATGTCCCTTGCCTTCTTGTCGGCTTCTTCCTTTGCCTGAGATTCGAGGTCTTTAATCATGACTGCTGTTTCATGCTTAACCTCTTCTTCCACGGATTTAAACAGATATTCCTTTGCTTGCTCGGAGGTAAGTCCCGAAATCCTCTCAAGCTCCTTCAACTGTTCCTGATGTGCAGCCTGCACTTCCTGCTGAAGTTTCTCGAGCTCAGCTTCCTTTTGTGAAAGCTTCTGATCACGTTTCTCCAATGTATCCGCCTTTTTGTCTATTGCCTCTTCCTTTGCAATTATACGCTTTTCGTATCTTTGAACCTCTGCTCTGCGCTCGCGGTTCTCGTTTTCTGCTTCCTTCTTTGCTCTTAAGTTCTCTTCTTTTGCTTCGAGAAGAGCTTCACGTTTCTTCTCTTCTGCTGTCTTTAATGCCTCGTTAATTATTTCCTTGGAACGTTCCTCAGCCGACCCTACGGTAGCTTCGTACTTTTTCTTGTGGTTTTTAATTCCGAGATTCCAAAAGAGAACTGCAGCAATTACGAAAGCTAATACAAAGCAAGCGGCTCCGACAATGATCAGTATTGTTGTCTGATCCATGCGGAATACCTCCTGAATTTTTTTTACAGAATTAATTATTCTATCAATTCTGCAACATTAGAATTATATAGTTTAACCAAATCAATGTCAAGGGTTAATAGTTTGCATTTCACCAAGGAAATAAAACCCTTTGCATTCATTCAGCTTAACTCGTTGGTAAGAACCTATGAGATTTGTTTCTCCCGGGAAGTGCACAAGAAGGTTATTGGACAATCTTCCGGTAAGCATACCTTCAGAGGCTTCATCAACATCTTCAACCAGTACCTCTGCCTCGGTTCCGGTAAGCTTCTCACAAGCTTTTTCGGATGCTGTCTTACATACTTCCAAAAGCCGGTCGAAACGATCCTTTACAACATCATCCGGAACTTCATCGGGATAAGAGGCCGCGGGAGTTCCTTCTCGTTTTGAATATATAAACGTAAAAGCCGAATCAAAACCAACTTTTTCAACAACATCAAGTGTTTCGCGGAAATCATCTTCGGTTTCGCCCGGGAATCCTACAATAATGTCTGTCGTAAGTGAAACATCAGGTATTGCCTTTTTTACTTTTTCTACAAGTGTAAGATAGTCTTCTTTGGTGTAGTGACGATTCATACGCGCAAGTAGTATGCTTGAACCTGACTGCATGGGAAGATGAAGGTGATTGCACACCTTCGGTTCCTCACTCATTGCTTTTATAAGTTCATCCGAAAGGTCCTTCGGGTGGGAAGTCATGAAGCGAACTCTCTTTATGCCGTCAACAAGACATACTTTATGAAGAAGTTCGGCAAACGAGCAAGGCTCTTCAAGTCCTTTGCCATAGGAATTAACGTTCTGACCAAGAAGCATTACTTCAGTAACGCCTTGACGTGCAAGCTGACAAACCTCCTGAACGATGTCCTCCGGCTTCCTGGAACGTTCTCTCCCTCTGACATACGGAACAATGCAATAAGTACAGAAATTGTTGCAGCCGTACATAATGTTTACGCCAGCTTTAAAATCAAATTTTCTGGCGCTGGGAAGATTTTCAACAATCTTTGTTGTGCCCTCCCATATTTCAACAAGCATTTTATTGTCGGCAGTAAGCTTTTTGTAGAGAAGTTCGGCAAGCATAAAGATATTGTGTGTGCCGAATACTATGTCAACAAAACGGTAGCTTTTCTTAAGCTTTTCAACGTTATGTTTTTCCTGCATCATGCAGCCGCATATTGCAATTATCATTTGCGGATTGCTTTTCTTAAGTTTGCCGAGATATCCGATTCTGCCGTAAACTTTTGTATTGGCGTTTTCACGGACGGTACACGTGTTGTAAATGACAAAATCCGCATTTTCGTTTTCCGATTCAACATAACCGATTGCTTCAAGTATACCGGCAAGCTTTTCGGAATCTTTAAAATTCATCTGGCATCCGAAAGTAGACACATGGTAAGTAAGTGTCCTTCCGGCTTCAGAGGATTTGTTTTTATATATTTCCTTCAGAAGCTCTATATAATAAAGCTGTCTTTCAGGCTCATTCTCTGGTATTTCTCTCTCTATTTCTTCACTCATTATCTGATTTGACCGTTTCCAAAAATAATATATTTAGTCGTTGTAAGCTCCTGAAGTCCTAAAGGTCCTCTTGCATGAAGCTTTTGTGTGGATATACCGATTTCCGCTCCGAGACCGAACTCACCGCCATCCGTAAAACGTGTGGAAGCGTTTGCATAAACCGCAGCAGAGTCGATTTCGTTAAGGAATCTCATGGATTTATTGTAGCTCTTTGTAACAATTGTTTCGGAATGTCCTGTGGAATGCTCATTAATCCAATCAATTGCCTCGTCAAAATGCTCAACAATCTTAAGAGAAATAATCTTTGCAAGATATTCCGTGTAAAAATCTTCATCGGTTGCTTTTGTAATGTTTTTAAGAATCTCACATGCTTTTTCGTCGCCGCGGATTTCAACACCATGTTTTGTAACAAGTCTTTCATAAAGGAGAGGAAGAAATGTTTCAGCAATTTCCGAATGAACAACAAGGGATTCACATGCATTACATACGCCAAGTCGCTGTGTTTTGGCGTTTTCAATGATATTTAATGCCATATCCGTGTCAACGTTTTTGTCAACATAAACATGACAGTTGCCTACACCTGTCTGAATAACGGGAACCGACGCATTGTTTACGACATTGTTGATAAGTCCCGCTCCGCCTCTGGGAATAATAACGTCTATATATTTGTTGAGCTTCATAAGCTCATTGACATATTCCCTGTCGGTTTTTTCAAGAAGAATAACTGCATCGGGATTAACTCCCGCAAGGCTAAGGACATTTCTTATGACGTTTCCTATTGCAAGATTGGAATTTATGGAATCACTTCCGCCGCGGAGAATTACTGCATTTCCTGCTTTAAAAGTGAGTCCGAAAGAATCAGCGGTTACATTCGGGCGTGATTCGTAAATTACGGCAATAACACCTAAAGGAACGCGCTTTTTACCAATCATAAGGCCGTTCGGACGGTTTTCCATGGAAACAACCTCTCCGACAGGGTCCTTTAGAGATGCAATCTGTCTAAGACCGTCAGCAATCCCTTCGATGCGTTTTTCATTAAGGCTGAGCCTGTCAAGAAGCGCATCGCTCATACCGTTTGCTTTTGCTTTTTCAACATCAACGGAATTTGCTTTAATAATATCCCCGGCTTTTTTCGAAAGAGCTTCGGCACAGGAAATAAGTATTTCGTTCTTTACGTTTGTGGGCATTAGTCGTAGTGACTTTGAAGCTTCTTTAGCACGTTTGCCGATGTCAATAATGTAATCGCTCATTTCCGCCTCCTATACCGATCTGAAATCAAATCTTTCGTCTTTATTTGCAGTAAACAATGTTCCGATATTTTCACCGTCGAGAATCTTCCAAATGTTTTCAACGGTATCACCGTTTGTAATAATCATGTCTGCGCCGCATTTTGTTGCTATTTCGGCTGCATGAAGCTTTGTCTGCATACCACCCGTTCCGACGTTTGAAGAACTTCCTTTTGCCATATTAACAACACTGTTTATATCATCTACGGTATCAATGAACTTTGCGTCAGCGTTCTTGTGAGGATCGTCCGTATAAAGACCGTCGATATCTGACATAAGAATAAGCAGATCTCCGTCAATCATTGCTGTTACGTATGCGGAAAGCGTATCATTGTCTCCGATTTCAATTTCGTTTGTGGATACAGTATCGTTTTCATTAACAATGGGAATAACTCCCATCTGAAACAGCTCGTCAAAAGTGTTGCAGGCGTTCTGATATGAAGTGTCGTGCATTAATGTGTATTTTGTAAGAAGAATCTGCGCACATATTTGATTGTATTCCGAAAAAAGCTTCTGGTATACGGTCATAAGTGCTGCCTGACCTATTGCGGCACAAGCCTGTTTGCAGGAAATCGTTCTGGGCTTTGTCTTTAAGCCTACAGCCTGTCTTCCCACGGCAATGGCACCTGAGGAAACAAGTACTACTTCTTTACCGCTGTTGTGAATGTCGGTAATGATACGCACAAGCTTTTCAAGCTTTGCATAATCTACATTTCCGGTAGAACTGTGTGTTATGGAGGAAGAACCGACTTTAATTACAATTCTTTCTTTGTCTTTTAAATAGCTTCTCAAGTTCATATTGCACCTCATTTATACGCCCAATGGCTTGTATTTTGTTGCGATAGCCTCAAAAACTTTTATTCCGTCCACTGCGGCGCTCATTATTCCGCCCGCATAGCCTGCACCTTCACCACACGGGTAAAGTCCCGAAATCATGCTTTCAAACTTTTCATCACGGCAAATCCTTACAGGACTTGATGTTCTTGTTTCAACACCGGAAAGAATTGCATCGCCGTCTGAAAAACCTTTGATATGTCTTTCAAAATTTGTAACGCCTTCAATTATGTCATGTCTGACGTAATCCGGTAAAGCCGGAGAAAGCTCCGACATTTCAAAATGCCCTTTTGTACATGGTTTTACACTTCCGAAAGCATGTGTGGCTTTTCCGCTTTTAAAGTCATCAAACCTCTGCACGGGTACTGCTCCGTTGCATAAGGAGAAGCACTTTTCTTCCCAATGTCTCTGAAAACGTACACCCGCAAGAACATCATTATAGCCGGAATTTTTAAAATCTTCGGGATTAACCTGTACAACCATTGCGGAATTTGCATTAACACTGTCTCTTGCATGATTACTCATTCCGTTAACAACTGTTCTCCCCGGTTCGGAAGAAGCATTTACGACATAGCCACCCGGGCACATACAGAAAGAATATACTCCTCTGCCGCTTTCTGCCGTGTATGTCAGCTTATAATCGGCTGCCGGAAGCTTTTTATAAGAATCACCATATTGGCTTAAACCTATCATTTCCTGTAAATGCTCGATTCGTACTCCGATGGCAAAAGGTTTCTGTTCCATAATGAGTTTTTTCCCGGAAAGCATTTCAAATGTGTCTCTGGCGCTGTGACCTATGGCAAGAACAACAACGTCGGAATATATTTGTTCACCGTTTTCAAGTACAACACCGGTAATATGGTTTGAATCATTGACAAGCAAGTCTGAAACATATGCTCCGAAACGGAACTCAGCCCCAAAAGCTTTACATGCTTCGCGCATCCCTTTAACGGTGTTTTTAAGAACGTCCGTTCCGATATGCGGTTTATTGTTAATCAAAATATCCGGATCTGCGCCATATTCTACGAATGTCGAAAGAGCCAGACCGATACGACCGAACTTATCTTTTACTCCGGTATTCAGCTTACCGTCCGAAAAAGTACCGGCTCCGCCTTCACCAAACTGTACATTGCATTTAGGATTTAAGTTTCCGGTTTCCCAGAATTTTTCAACTTCTTCGGTACGTCTGTCAACATCATAGCCTCTCTCCAACACAAGAGGTCTGTACCCGTTTTGGGCAAGCATATAGGCCGTAAAAAGGCCGGCAGGCCCGCAGCCTATGACAATCGGCCTGTCATGAAGTTCAAGCCCGCCCGAAGGCAAAAATCGGTATTCTACGGAAGTTTCCTTTGTAATTTTGCCGTTCGAATTTTTAACGAGCTTGTCTTCACTTGAATTACCGGTAATTTCCGCGGAAATAGAATAAACATAAAGAACATTATCTTTTTCACGGGCATCAATCGAGCGTTTTTCAATCTTCCATTTTACGTTGTTTTCAGAAGATTTAAGCACTTTAAGTACAGCAGCCTTAAGCTGTTCTTCGGTATGATTGATATTCAGTTTTACCTGAAATTTAACCATTATTTTCTTACCAATGCGGCATTTTTACCTGCAACATAACCTGATGACCATGCCCACTGAAGGTTATACCCGCCGCATGTACCGTCAACATCAATTATTTCACCTGCAAAGAAAAGCCCCTTTACAAGTTTTGATTCCATCGTATCACTGTTAATTTCGGAAGTATCTGCTCCGCCGGCCACAACCTGTGCCATATCAAAGGAATTCGTGCCGGTAATCTTAAACTCATAGTTTTTCATAAGTTCTGCAAGACGCGAAATATTTTTATCGGTAAGCATTGCTCTTGCAGATGCATAAACATCCATTCCGAGCTTTACAAGCATAATATAATTGAGTTTATGATTTAAGAGACCGGTAAGTGCTTCTTCTACCGTTCTTTTCATTGTACTTCTGCTTCGAAGTTCTTCTTCCAAAGAAGCTGCGTCGACTTCAGGAAAGAAATCCACTTTGGCTTTTATATCATGATTGCCTTCGTTAAGCTCCGAAACAAATCTGCTGACCTGCATTGCCGGAATTCCGGAAATGCCTTTGTCTGAGAAAAGAAGTTCGCCTTTTTCTGATGAAACTTCTTTGTTATCGGAGAAAATACGAATTCCTGCCTCACATCTTACTCCGTTAATTGTACGCAAAAACCTGTCATTGCTTTTTAACTGGACAAGTGCAGGATAAAGCTTGGTAACTTTATGCCCGAGCTTTCTGACAAGGTCATAACCGTTGAATAAAGATGTATCTTTCATGTTTGCAAAGCTTCCGCAAGCCATAATTACAGAATCAAAGCGGTTATCATTAACAAGAAAAAAGTCACCTTTTTTTTCAATACGATTCACGGTTTCGTTTTTTACCTTTACTTCAGCTTCCCTGCATGCAAGTGACAAAGCGCCTGAAACCGACGCTGCCTGCTCGGAATTGGGATATACGTAACCATTTCTGACTTTTGGGAGGATACCTATGCTTTTAAAGAAATCCATGGCATCCTTCTCACTGAATTCTTTTAATGCAGCCTTTACAAATTCAGGATGATTCCCTCTAAAGAACTCCGGTGACATATTCATATTTGTAAAATTACATTTACCGTTTCCCGTGGCGTTTATTTTCTTTCCAAGTGTGTCTTTTGCTTCAAATACGGTAACATCGGCACCACCCCGGGATGCAAAAATTGCGGCGAGCATCCCGGATGCCCCGCCGCCTATAACTGCTGTCTTTGTTTTTATCATTTCGCCACTCAAATGTGTACTCCTATCTTCAGGAGAATGCTCAAAATTCTTCCTCCCATAGGAAGTTCAAGCAGTTCCTCTCTTGATAAAGTGCCCGTAAAAATCATAAGTGCGCCGTAAATAAGAACCGCAAACCCTATCGAAATAACAAGATTGATTGCGCTTATATGAATTACAAGGGACAGACCTTTGTAGAGTAAATATGCGGATGCACCCATAACTATGGAAAAAAGTGCAGGCTTAAAAAAGGTATCCATAATCTCCTGTCTGTAAGAAGTCTCTCTTCGAATCGAAACCCAGTTTAATATGCTTACAATAAAAGGGAATACCATATAACCGATGGGAAGAACATAAACACCCATTGTAGTATTTCTTAACAAAGGAAAATCCACAAGTATATAAACAACAATGCCTATACAAGCATGAATAATGGGCTTATTAAGCCTTCCTATTCCCTGAAGTATGCTGTTCGTTGTCGTAGAGTAAGCAAAGAACACGACACTCATTCCGCCGAGAAGCATAAGCCTTACAGAAACGTCCAATGGATTACCGTCGGGCTGGCTGAAACATATTTTAAGGATAGGTCTTGCAAGAGCGATAAGACCGGCAGCCGAAGGAATTGCAATCATCATGTTAAGCTTGACAGCCTGACCGATTTTCTCATGAACCATTGAAGTAGTGCCGGTTGTATAAGCCTTAACAACATTAGGAATAATGGCTACACCGATTGCTGATGCAATTGCAAGAGGAACGTTTGTTATAAGACGGAACTTTGCGGAATAAATTCCGAACAAAGTAAGTCTCATATCTTCCGAAATGCCTTTCTTGGCAAGAACATTGTTAAATAAAGCCGAGTCAAGCGTTCCTGTAACAGAATAAAGGAACTGATTAAGTATTATGGGAAGAAGTGTAATTATCAGTACTTTAAAAAGATCACCGTAAGAATCGACAACACCGGATTTGTCTCGTCTGAGCTTTCTCATCAATGTAGGCTTATAAATGATGAAAATGAAAAGAAGGAAGCAAAGGCCTGCTATTGCACTGAGTAAAGTACCAAGTGTGCCGCCTGCGGCACCGTATGCATAAGGTGCAACCGTGTCAGCAAAATTCTTCATGAAAATTACGGCAAAAACAAGACCGCCGGCAACATGAACAACCTGTTCGATTATCTGCGAAACAGCTGTCGGAATAACGGTATTTTTACCTTGGAAGAAGCCTCTGATGACTCCCATGATTGCAAAAACAAAAATGGTAGGTGCCAGCATTCTGAGCGGAATCGCAGACATGGGTGACTGGAAAAGCTTCACGGAAATCTGCTTTGCAAAAACATAAACAAGCACAGCCATTATAAGACCGATACCCCCTGCAAAGCCCATAGCTACTTTAAAAATACGATATGAATTCTTATATTCCTTTTTGGACTCTTTTAAGGAAACAAGACGTGATACAGCGATGGGAATGCCGTAGGTGGAAAGAAGAAGTGCAATATTGTACACTTCGTAGGCGTTTGAATATGCGCCGTTACCTTCATCTCCTATTATTTTTGTTAAAGGAATACGAAAAATAAGCCCCAATAATCTGCTGATAATGGAGGCTGCTGCAAGAATGGAACCTTGTATGTAAAAAGAATTACCTTTTTTTTCCGACATAAAAATTACCTGAAACTATCTTTCAATGCCCAATGAGCTTAAAACCTCACGCTGCATTCTTTCCATTTCTTCACGTTCTTCATCGTTTTCGTGGTCATATCCGAAAAGATGGAACATACTGTGGCACACAAGAAAAAGCAACTCGCGCTTTTTTGAGTGTCCGTATTCTTTTGCCTGCTCTTCGACTTTGTCAACGGAGATGACAATATCACCGAGAAGAAGCTCTCCCGAATCAGGATTGCAAAGCTCGATTTCCTCATCTTCGGTAAAATCAAAGACTGCAGGCGTATCATAATCTATGAGCGGAAACGAAAGCACATCTGTCGGCCTGTCAATGCCGCGTGCTTCTTTATTAAGCTCATGTATAACTTCATTGTCTGTAAGAAGTACGTTTACCTCTGCCTCATATGGGCATGAAACGTAGTCCAGACAGGCCTCGACCGTACGGATTATATCACTTTCGACCGGGAAGTCAAATTCATATTCGTTATCGGATTCAAAATTTACTGTCATTTGTTCTCCAGTTTATTTATGGTTTCAACAAAGTATTCGCGAATGTAGTTACAGTCCTTAAGTGAAAGTCCCGAAGAATTAAATCTGCCCTGTGTAACCTCTTTCCCGATTACACTGTCAACAAGCTTTTCGGGAAATACCGTTCCGTTTGTGGATTTGATAAAGTAATAGGTGGTTACAACAGTATCCGCAATGATGATAAGAGCTGATTCGCAGGAGAACACCCCGTTTGCGGTGTGTTTAGCACATCCCTTAAGACATTCGATAAGTCTTTCGGGAAAATCGTTCTCTTTCGCAATGTTAATAGTGTTTGTATAAACTTCACCGGCTTTGATTTTACCGATTTCATGATAAAGCGCTCCGGCTCTGACAAGATCGGAATCGACATTCGGAAGGCCGTCCGCACATTTCCCCGCAAGTCTAGAAACACGAAGTGAATGAAGATATGCAGTTCTTTTGCTTTCCTTAAGCTTAAGGATAAGCTCTGCAGATTCGTCACAATACTGTTTAACCGACTCATCCGATACCGGAAGTTCATCAATGGCATTATTAAGAGCCTGCTCAATAACATCCGCAGAAGAATTACCGGAAGCAACCGGTCCTTCGCTGCCCTCGTAAGAAACATTGTTCGTTTCTTCTGCAACCTCATTAAGATACTTGAAACCTGCTGCTGATTCGATAATCGGTTCAGCAGGAACATTTGAAGGCAAAACGGAGCTTTCAAGTATATTGCCAAGGAATTTCTTCAAAAGGAAAGTAACAAAGACAATGATTAAAAATGTGATGATAAGGCTAAGTGAAACCGTATTAAAAGAATCATGAATTATAAACTTGTTTAAAAGCAGTGAGCAAATAAGCGTAAGTGCTGCCATGGAAACCATGCAGTAAAGCATTGTGGAAAAGTCTTTAATAAACTTGACAAATACACAAAGTGCGCTTACGCAAACAACAGAAATGATAAGCCCCTTAAGAGTGTTGTTTTGAAGGTGTGCTGCCTGAAGAACATAAAAATACGAAACAAACATTCCGAGATTAACGTCAACAAGAGCCGCAATGAGTACTCCGCCAAGCATCCAAAAAGGGAAATTAATGAAGTCCTCCGTGACAAGCAAAAGCAGCCCCGGGAACATATAAAGAATTGAGGCAGTAACAAGCTTGTGCGGGGTTGAAAAGACCTTCTTTGAAGAAGCGCCGGAATATGCAATAATGACAATTCCGATAAAAACACTGGCAATAATGTATAAAGTGTTATATTTGACGACTCCGGAATTACGATAAACAAAGCTTACGATAACTGCCGAAATGACTGCAACTATAACAGCAAAAATACTGAATCTTGTTATTAATAATTTATCTTGTTGTTCTCTTTCTTCCGGCATTATTATTCTGATCCTTTACCTTTGATTTTTCTTTATTTTCGTACTGCTCGTATGCATTAACAATCTTCTGAACAAGAGGATGTCTGACAACATCAAGGCTTGTCAGCTTTGCAATGCCGATCTCATCGATTTTGCCAAGCACCTTCAATGCGGTGTCAAGACCTGATTCGGCACCTGCCGGAAGGTCTTTTTGCGTAATATCACCGGTGATGATGGCTTTGGAGCCAAAACCGATACGAGTCAGAAACATCTTCATTTGTGCAGGTGTAGTGTTTTGAGCTTCGTCAAGGATAATAAATGCATTATCCAAAGTACGACCTCTCATGTATGCAAGAGGCGCAACTTCAATAAGTCCCTTTTCCATATTACGCTGGAATGTCTCCGCTCCCATTATCTGATAAAGAGCATCATAAAGCGGGCGCAAATAAGGGTCAACCTTACTCTGAAGATCACCGGGAAGGAAACCCAGCTTCTCTCCGGCTTCTATTGCGGGTCTTGTGAGAATAATCCTTGAAACTTCATCGTTCTTGAAGGCTTTTATAGCCATTGCCATGGCAAGATACGTTTTTCCCGTACCTGCGGGACCTATTCCGAAAACAATCATTTTATTGCGGATAAGGTCAACATACTCCTTCTGACCCATCGTTTTGGGCTTAATCGGTTTTCCCATGATGGTGTAGGCTATAATGTCCTTGTCTGCTTCGGAAACGGAAGCAAGACGATTTTCAAGAGCCATAGCGATGGAATAATTAACTGCCTGCTCTGAAAGCACACCGTTTTTTTCAAGATTTTCGCATAAACTTTGAATAAGGGACGAAACAACAGAAACATTAGACGGAGCACCGATTATCTTAAGCTCTCCGTCTCTGGCTATAAGCGAAATATTGAAATTTTTTTCAATGTTTTTAGCGTATTTATCAAGCTCTCCGAAAATCTCCTTAATCTCGGATGCTTCTAAATGAAGAATTTCTTCTACGGATTCCATTAGTTTCCTTTCGCAGGCTTAAGCATTTTGTGGTGATCTTCTTTTTCGTAGTAAAGCATCTCGTCTGCATGTTCGGTAAATGTATCCAAAGTTTCACCGAATTCATATTTTGCATAACCGATACTTAATGAAAGCTTGTATTTTACGCCGGGAGCTTCATTTCTTTCTTTGACGGCAAGATTAATCTGGCGCTTAAACTCTTCTATTTCGTCGGCAAAGCGCGCTTTGAAAACAATGGCAAACTCGTCACCGCCGTACCTTGCAAGGAATGACCCACCAAGGCTCGCGCAAACTTTTTTAAGAATGTTTGAAACCTCAAGAAGAGCTTTATCGCCCTCGGCATGACCGAAGCGGTCGTTAATATCTTTAAAGTAGTCAATGTCGCAAATGATAAGGTAAAGCTTCAAAGGGCTTTTGGGCTCCTGCATTGCGGAAGTAATGTAATGAAGGTACTGGCGCTTGTTGTTTAATCCCGTAAGGCCATCGGTGGAAACGTGTCCGACCTGAAAATCAAAGTAAACAAAAATCATTATTATGCTGAACGCCGGAGCCATGGAATGGAACGACTTTGCAAGCATGTTGATTATAAGGGCTGTTATCGGTATCGAAACAAAAAGCACGACCGTCTCAACGGAAAGATCTGTTTTTGTTTCCGTGTCATATACGAATGCAACAAGAAGCTGTACTGCGGAAAAGCCAACAAAAACGTAAGGGAGAATGTAAAGGAAAACCGAAAGATAGCCCGATTCGATCATATTCGTTTCGGGATTAACCTTGAAAAGAATCTCCGCAAAAGGACTTAATACAGTAAGCAAAAGAAGGATAACATAAGGAATGATGAAACTCATTCTGTTATCACGATTATATATTTTTTTGGTTCTTGTAAATTCCGTGGAATAAAGGAACCATTGAAAGGACATGTTGAAAATGCAGCAAAGGTAAAGGACATAAACGACTTGAACGGCTACATAAGCAAAATTGCCTCTCTGCCCTTCAGTGACGGCACATAAAATGTCAAAAAAGCAGACACTGAAAATACAACAAAGACACCTGATAAACGGAATATTGGAGTCTCTGTCTTCTTTATCACGGTATACACGGTAGATAACCCATCCCATAAGAATTATGGAGAACAGGTCCAACTCAATTCTGGCACTTACACCTAACATAACCTTCACCTTTTCAGACCATATTTGATGTGATTATAGCATATTCATTCAAAAAAACAAATGTCAATATAGAAAAATTGCAAGAAAAAAGAGGCTGCATATTTACAGCCTCTTGAAAGCGTTTTACTATTTATATTTGCGCTTACGAGCAGCTTCAGACTTTTTCTTACGTCTTACGCTGGGCTTCTCATAATGCTCACGCTTACGAATCTCCTGCTGGATGCCTGCCTTAGCACAGTTTCTCTTGAATCTGCGAAGAGCGCTGTCCAGTGATTCATTTTCTTTTACGATAACATTTGACATATTCTTTATCCCTCCCTCCGGGTTGAAGGTAGTTGCTTATTAATCAATTTAAAACAAAGCACCTAATGATTATAACATAAAAATATCATTCGTCAACACAAAATTTGTTATAACTAAACTAAAGTGTACAAATTCCTCTATTGTTTATTGCATTTGTTTTTTTAAGAAAACAAATGCACCTGCTGCAAATATGGAAAGTGCCGAAATTAAAACACACAGTGCAATACCTGATTTATTAACGGAAGTATCTTCTTTATCCGTTTCCTCTGTTGAAATCTTGTTTAAGGAATCCCTATTTTCCGATGCAGATGCTTCCGAAGTGTTTCCCACACCAACTGTAAATGCAACATAGCATGATTCCGCATTTGTAAACACACCGTTCTCGGATCCGTTAAGATTTTTTATGTACGCTCCGTTCTTATCCACTGCACGAATTTGTACAACAGATAATTTACCTTTCTCAACCGCCAACGCTTCTTCCGGTATTTCAAGAGTTGCAAAACCATCATTAAGCTCAGCCTCGTAGATAAATTTACCGTTTACCTGAAAACTCAGTTTCTCAGCTCGGGAATCATCCGTTCCCGCACAAATAAACACTTTTTCCTTATTTTCGGGTGTATTAACAGTGTTCTTAACCTTTCCACCCGTTATTTCGTCAACTCCTTCTACAGATTCCACCCATACAGATTCACATCCCACATAACCACCGAGCGAATTAATAAGCGTATCAAGACTGCAAAACTGGTCATCCAGCCAGGTTATTCGCTGTTCAATGAAGCTTCTTGTATATTTTTTCTGTGTATACGGACTCTTTCCGGCTAAACCACCGAGACTGTCAGTGTGCAGCCAACGTTTGTAATTAGCATCAAGTGCATTTTCAAGTTTTGCGGTTTCTTCATCAAACTGATTTAAAAGCGGCGCTATACAAGCATCATGCACCTCATGATAACGTTCGTAAAGCTTTGTAACAAAATACGGATCTCGAATAAGAAGACGGTTAAACTGCTGAGTCTGGTAATAGTGCTCATTTGCGAACCAATCGTTTGTTGTCTGCCATTCTTTTGCATAGGCAAAAGATCCGTTTCTGTTTCCTGCTGTGTCAATTCCGTACATGGAATTTCCGAAAGCCCAATCAAAATCCCAGGCCGGACCGAAAACGAGCTTTGAGTCGATGTCTTTGTACATGAAAAAACTGTTTTTCATAGAATCCCAGTTATCGGAAATTTCACATACAATAAAATTGTTTAGTGCTGAATCAAGATCAAGAAGATCTGTGTAATGCATTCCGTCAAAGCGTTCCGAAGTGTATGGAACACCTTTGTATTTCGTACCGGTTCTCACGCCTCTGTCATAATCATAAAAACCTTCTTTATCATTTTTATAATGCTTATCTTCGTTTCTGAACACAAAATCGGTAGAGTGAAGCGCATATTCCATTGACTGAACATAATCCATCATATATTCGGCCAAATCTTCAAAGATGCTTTCGGTTCTGTCCGGAGAACTCATATATATCGGGAGTTTGTAAGCGGTTTTCAGATTTGAACCATAATCGTTGTAAAAATCCATTTCCAGCAGAACTCCGCCTGTAGGATCCGGAACATTACTGAAATCATAATAATCCGAAAGGCAAATCGGTTCGCCGCCAAGATATTCGGGTGTTATGCGATGAATATCGTCAACCGCCCAGAAATAATCGCTTTCAAGCTGTTCTTTAAGTTGTTCCTGTTTTACCGGATAATCATTTTCCCGAAGCCATCCGTTGTCAATATATGCCCGTATAACCGCATCGGATACATCGTCGGCAAGTTCCGACCAGTCGTATATGTCAACTCTCGAGCTTCCGATTCTGACTTGTTCGCATAAATCATATAAGCCCATATATTCACCGTTTATGACAAGTGAAACAGGTTCTGATTTCATACCTTCCATCCCGAGATTCATTGAAAGATTCTGAAGAATTCTGTTTCTTACTCCGGTCAAATCAATGGCATTGGCCAGTAATACAAAATGTCTGCTGCTTCCCATGCCAAGAAGGTCCGACTTGGTTTCAAGTTTGATTTTATAAGGCTTTTTTGAAAGATTTGCAGTCGAATTGCCACGTACCTTTATATATGCACTTCCCTCATACAGCTCTCCTTCCGAATAACCTTTAGCATCAAGCTTCATCTGAACCGGTGTATATCCTTTTTTCGAAATGATGGAATTATTTTCTGAAGTAAGTATATAAACAACCGGAATTCCTGATTTTTTTAGAATTTCCTTAGTATCATCATCAAGATCATCAAATAAATTTGTTGTTTTTACTTCATTTCCGGATACGTTATTGGAAGAAGTAAAAAAAATGACAGCAAATATTCCAATAAAATAAACGCCAAGTGCAAATATGATTTTTTTTAAATTAATACATGAATGCTTTCTCATTTATCTTCCTCGGAACACTTTGATACAGCAGATTTCAAAATATTATCATTAAAACATTTAATTCAGCTTGTTTTAAAACGATTATTTTAGTAATTTCTAAAACATTATTCTTTACTCTAAACCTTTAAAGTTAAAATACTACTTTTCTTACAGAAAATCAAGTCGGCAGGCCGGCTACTACCCGCTTGCGTGCGAAAACATTATCGAGAGAGCATGCTTCTCACTATTCGCACAAAAAATCGGCTATAAGAATAACCTATAGCCGATTTTATCAATTATTGATTTCCTTTGCAGAAAAGCATTACTAATTAGTTTCTGTAGTAGTTGATAAGACAACCCTTGGCGATAATTTCTCTCTCGTCATCGGTGAGTTCACCTATCTTAAGGGTAAATTCTTTATCTTTGTTTACGATATATGCCTTAACTTCGGATTTTTTATTCTTAATGGCATCGAGAATATCTCTTACAAGAACATAGTCTCCGACTTCGAAAGGACATTCCTCATCAAAGATAAAAGGTACCATACCCCAGTTAATAAGATTGCTGCGGTAACGTTTTGTAGCATATTCTTTTGCTACATTGGCAAGGCCGCCAAGTACCTTCTGACAGGAAGCTGCCTGCTCTCTCGCACTGCCGTCACCGGGCTTTACAGCATAGATTACACTGCCGATTTCAACATCAAGCGGATTAAGTGAGAATTTATCTGCTACCTTTGTAAGCATAGGCTTAATTTCAGGTAAAACATTGTAAATGTCATTAACAGAAGAAGCTTCCCATCTTGCTTTCTCAGCTTTCTGAATCTCTTTAGCTCGTCCAACGTACTGAGGATCCTTACGTGAAAGAGTAAACTCAGCGAGTCCCAAAGGATTGGAACGGAAGGAAGAAGTCTCGCCCGAAGGAATAAGCTCATCTGTAGTGGTTACAGGATCGTGTATTACGGATGCGACACGAAGAAGCATATTCTCTTTAAGTGCACACATCTTCGGCCAGTCAAC
The DNA here is from genome assembly GCA_045598045.1 of Lachnospiraceae bacterium. Classification (GTDB taxonomy): domain Bacteria; phylum Bacillota; class Clostridia; order Lachnospirales; family Lachnospiraceae; genus RGIG3528. The sequence goes on from JAZLLG010000033.1 coordinate 67,808, forward strand.
GATACCGGGACCAAACTTAACCTCTGCGGAAGGATCTGCCTTGCCTATGCCGTTATATACACGCTTTTCGTATATGGTTGAATCAAAGAAATACTGAGGTCTTGTAAATGTGCCTTCAAACTCGGCAGCACTTGTAAGGAAGCCTTTGTTTGCAGCCGTAGCGGCAATTGAACGTGCATCCATAAGAGCAACGGATGCAATCTGGCCGTTTGTAATCTTTGAGCCTTCGCGGTTAGGGAAGTTACGTGTTGAATGACGTACGGAAAGTCCCTTGTTTGCAGGAACATCTCCGGCGCCAAAGCAAGGTCCGCAGAAAGCAGTTCTTATTGTGGCACCTGTCTCCATGAGCTTGGCTATTGTTCCGTTCTTAACAAGCTCCATCATAATGGGCTGTGATGCGGGATATACGCTAAGTGAGAATTCATCGTTACCGATGCACTTGCCGTTCAAAATGTCTGCTGCAGCACAAATGTTTTCGAAACCGCCGCCTGCACATCCGGCAATAACGCCCTGTTCAACATAAAGTTTACCGTCACGTACTTTATCCTTAAGTGTATACTTGACTTTATTGTTATCAAGAGAAACAAGAGCATTCTTTTCAACTTCGTCAAGAATGTCCATGAGGTTTGCATTTACATCATCAATCGTATAAACGTTTGAAGGATGGAAAGGCATTGCAATCATAGGCTTAATTTCGGAAAGGTTAACTTCTATAAGGCCGTCATAATATACGACTTCAGGCAGAGTAAGTTCCTTAAAGCCTTCCGGACGCTTATGAAGATTGTAGAAGTTCTTAACCTTATCGTCAGTAATCCAGATAGATGAAAGACATGTTGTTTCGGTTGTCATAACATCTACTCCGATACGTTCATCGACGGTAAGTGAATTGACACCGTCGCCAAAGAATTCCATTACTTTGTTTTTAACGTAGCCGTTTTTGAATACAGCGCCGATAATTGCAAGAGCAATATCCTGAGGGCCGACACCGTGACCGATTTTACCGGTAAGATGTACGCCAACAACGCCGGGCATATTTATATCATATGTTTTTGAAAGGAGCTGTTTAACGAGTTCAGGTCCGCCTTCTCCGACTGCCATTGTTCCGAGGGCACCGTAACGTGTGTGCGAATCGGAACCAAGAATCATCTTTCCGCCTTCTGCGAGCATCTCACGTGCGAACTGATGAATAACAGCCTGATGAGGAGGTACATAGACACCGCCGTACTTCTTTGCGCAGGAAAGACCAAACATATGGTCATCCTCGTTTATTGTACCGCCAACGGCACAAAGAGAGTTATGACAGTTTGTAAGAACGTAAGGGATAGGGAAAGATTCGAGGCCCGATGCACGTGCAGTCTGAATAATTCCAACGAAAGTAATATCATGAGAGGTAAGCTTATCAAACTTGATTTTAAGCTTATCCATATTACCGGATGTATTGTGATTCTTAAGAATATTGTAGGCAAGAGTATTCTGCTTAGCCGTTTCTTTGTCGGCTTTACCCGCATATGCGGATGCCGGGAGTTTGTCCTCTTCTACAATGTCTTTTCCATAAAAAACGTATGCGCCTTTGTCATAAAGCTTAATCATATTAGCCTCCAGGAATAGTATTCTTTCACATTTCGACAACTTAATGTATTAACTTAACAGAGTGAAAGTATACCCATATAAACCTGAAATGTCAACATGGTTTATGAGTTTCCGCATACGTTATTTCTGCCGTTTTCTTTTACTTTATAAAGATATTCGTCTGCTCTGTCAGAGTAGTCAAAGTGAGTTTCACCCTCTTTGGGTACCGCTGAATAATATCCAATGCTTAAAGTAATCGGAGCAACGCTGTTCTCTTCCACACATACACGCGATATCTCTTTACGTATCGCCTCGCAGACCGAGCGGGTATATTCAGGGGATTTCCCCTTTGCTATAAGCATAAACTCATCGCCGCCGAACCTGCCGCAATAGAAATCACCTGAACTGTTTTTTATTGCTTCAGCAACTCTCTGAAGACAGATATCACCCTCAAGATGGCCGAAATTATCATTGAAGTCTTTAAATTTATCTATATCAATAATAATAACCGAATAATACTTCTGTTCTTCTACAGCATTAAGGAAAGTAAGTCTTTCTTTGTTTTCCAGTCCGTATCTGCTTCCGACACCTGTCAGGGCATCATATGTCGACTTAGATTCAAACTCTTCTATGCTTTGACGGTTCTTTTCATTATTTCTAAGAAGCTTCATTGTACGAAGAGAAGTCCCTACAAACTCGTGTGTCTCCGCGTCCATATAAGTACTTTCTCTTTTCAAAGCTTCGAAATATTTTCTTTTAAGTAAAATCAATTCACTTTCATCATTTTGCATTTTACAAAGAGTAATATGCCTTTTATAGGATGATACAAGAAGAGACGGATAATCCTCCAGTTCAGCGAATGATGTCATTCTGACGTTTATACGTTTTGCCAGATCATATTCATTGATAATAAGTGCGTAGTCAAAGAAATAGCATAAATCATTAAAGATATCGTTATCGCTTGTTGTATCATTTACCGTATTCAGAATGAGATTCATCCACTTAATAAACTCTTCTTTGTTTTCGGTAATTACATAATATCTTCCATAAAGAATATAAATATAAATCTCATCTGATTTGTAATATTCCGTATCTTTTATTGTTTCAAAATAATCAAGATTCTTTTTTAGTTCATCAAGCTTGTTATCAAGCGCAAGAATAAATGAATAGTTTACAAGAAGGCTAATTCTTTTGGATTCATAATACACTTCGGAATTCTTTTTGCCGGCTACAGCCTTTTCATAATATTCATATGCATATTTATAATAAAGATAAGCCTTTTCCCGTTCCTTTGTACTGATAAAGATATTCGTAATATTAAAATATGTATCGCAAAGGCCTTCGTAATCATTTATCTTTTCAAAAGCCAAAACCGAATTAAAATAGTACTTTACCGTAAGCGCATTTTGCTTATTGGTACTATAATATGTTCCGATAAACTGATACGCCTTTGCAATATAGTAATAATTCTTTTCTTTTAATGCCAGTTCAAGCATCTTATTTGCATATTCAAGTAATTTTTTGTAATCAAGAGAATAATAAACGCTGACGCAAAGTGCAGTATAGCCCATAATAATACCAAGGTTATCATTTGCTTTTTCAGACAACTCAAGAAGCTCCGTACCAATACTAAGATACTGGTCAGGAGTGATTCGGTCATCAGTGTTCATTATATTTTTCAGTTCTTCAATTCTGTCCAAAAGCTCACCTGTTGCTTATAATTATGCAGTCCCTTGACTTGTTTTTGCCTTTGTAAAGTGATTCGTCGGCATTCTCGAATATAACCTGCCAATCCTTTATTCTCGCAGCATTTCTAATCGCTATGCCTTGAGTGACGGTAACCGGTATTTCAACGTCGTTAAGTTTTACCTCTGACAAGGTTTTTCTTAATTCCTCGGCCTTTTCATTATAATTTGCGAAATCTTCTTTATTGAGAAGCACAAGGAATTCATCACCACCGAAACGGGCGGCAAAGCTTTGTGAATAAACTTTTTTAATCGAATCGGCAACAGCAACAAGGCATTCGTCTCCTACCCTGTGGCCATATTTATCATTAAACTGTTTGAAACGATCGATGTCTATTCGAACGATTCCGACTTTTTCTTTTCTCTCTGCCACACGACTGAGAATTCTGGGAAGTTTCTCGTATATGGCGTATCTGTTCGGGAGTTTGGTAAGTGCATCGGTCATTGCATTGTCTTTATAGTTTAAAAGCTCTGAAGCAAGTTCTCTTAATGTATGTTCCTCTTCAAACTCGTTTTCTTCGTTTTCCATGATCGTCAATCTGGAACGTTTATACGAAGTACGCTTGTCGTTCATAATAAGTTCGGTTTTCTCAAGCGCTTCATTAAAGCCCTCTTCATCTCCGACTCTGAGACAATAATCTGCGTAAGCCTGATAGTAACTAAGCTCATAAGCCTTCGCACCTGAGCTCATTTCCTTGAGCCTGTTTAAATATTTACGGGCCAAAGCATAATTTTCATCATCAAGAACAGAGTAATATATAATAACAATATAATCCATATGCCTTACAGGAGAAGCCATTTCCATTATTTCGGCATATTCTTCCGCATTTTCCCGGCATATATGGCCGTTATGTTTTCTGTATTCGCGCATAAGTTTAAGGAGTTTGAAATGATGTGCAATAACCGGTTCAAACTCGCTTCTCATCTGTTCGATATCTTTTTTTGAATTACCTGCGTTCTTAATTTCTGATTTCAAATCATAATTAACAAGGTAATTAAATTCCATGCACTTCTTTTTAAAATCGGAAATACGCCTGTCCAGGTCTTCAAAGTCTCCCGTAAATGTTTCCACAAAAGATATCTCAAGCAGATTCCAAAGAATATAGTGTTCGATATTTTCTCGTTTAATAAGATCTGTCTTTTTCTTTCTTTTGGGGTTTTCGTTTCCGACAAAATCAAAAGCGGTGGAAGTTTCGATCGAATCAACACCAAGTGCATTAAGTCTTGAAATAAGTGCATCATAGCTGCTAAGAGACTGATTATAAAACTTTATAGCCTCATCATTAACGTCATACCTGTGTAAAATATCTCCGATATATGCAGAATTGTAAGCTATACCGTATATATCGTCAGAAGCCTTGGCCGCTTCACAGCTGTTAAAATAATGTGCGAGAGCTTCTTTCGGAGAAAAACGGTTTATGACCTTCTGCTGCTGTTCAGTTTTGTAATAGATGTCAAAGTATGATTTCTTCATGTCGCTTCCGGATGATTGATTTATTCAAAACTATACAAAATAAGGATACCATTGAACAATGAAAAAATTAATATAACAAAAGCTATAAAACAATAAACAAATATTAAAGCGATGCAAACATAAATAGTCCGTTTGCATCGCTTTTTATTATCGGTTTACTTAGCTGACACTATTACTCACAGCAATGAGTACAAGGTACATTATTTACACCTGAACCCTGTCCATCACACGCTTGGCACGGGCCGGGAATAAATGAGAAGCCATAACCTGTAGCGTTACACATTCCGCAGGGTTCCGTTACACCTGTATCCGGTATTGTGCAAATTCCGGTTCCACCACAGAATGAACATATATCTGCAGAAGTGGGATGTGCTTGTCCATCTCCGCCACATCCGCTGCACGTCCAATGCTCTTCTATATAACCAGTACCGTGACAATAAGTACAATTAGGATTTGACTCTATAACGCCTGTTAAATTATTTAAATGACAAACCGGGCAAATACCGGTGAAGGGATCGATTTCAGATGCTCCACAGAAACATATAGCTGGACCTGAAGGTTCATCCGAACCATAACCTTCCTCATATGTTCCGTTAAAATTGTTCAAGTGACAAACCGGGCAAATACCAGTGTTGGGATCGATTTCAGATGCTCCGCAGAAACATATATCATGACCTGAAGGTTCATCCAGGCCGTAGCCTTCTTCGTATTCACCGGTAATATTGTTCAGATGACAAACAGGACATATTCCGGATGCATCATCAATGTATGCTGCGCCACAGAAACACAAAGCATGTTCGGGTTCCGGACCATAGCCACTCTCATACTCACCGGTAATATTGTTTAAATGACATGCAGGGCATACACCTGTTGCATTATCTATAAAGTCACCACCACAGAAACATCTGCAAGGTTCCGAAGGTCCATAGCCCGGATCGTATTCACCGGTCAAATTGTGAAGATGGCACACATCACATATTCCGGATACAGCGTCACATTTTGCACCACAGAAGCAATAAATAAACGTTTTTCCTTCAGGCCCCCAGCCTTCTTCATATTCGCCGCTCAAATTATAAAGATGACATACCGGACAAGGATTAGTATCAGTTGCCATTTTTGCTCCGCAGAAACAGGTAACAACTTCATATCCGATTTCATGACCACAATCGGGACACTTTTCATAAGCATCAAACAACTGCTTTCCACAAAATTCACAAGTCGGAAGTTCGGCATTTGAATCAATACTATGAATATCCTTTGCGTTAAAAACCCTATAATCCATCTTGAGCTGTTGCCATGTATCATTGAAAGATGCTACATTTTCATCAGTTCCGCAGATTCCGACTTCCATGTTATGAGTATTAAAGCCCATCTTTATACACTGAGCAGCCCATTCATTAACAACCGTGTCAAGATCATAATTTGAAAACACAATGTTATTATATACGTCTCTGGCATCATCGTTATTTGTAATTATTCCGATGACCTGATTGTTTTCATCAACAGCAAAGGAAACATCAGGGCTGATTTTTAAATTAAGTGTATAATATGCAACATTCGAAACGGATGCCGAACCTTTTACTTCATCATTGTGCTCCTTTACAGAACCGCATCCGAACAATGAAATCATAAGTATTAATACAAGAAAAACTGATGTCTTTTTCATGATGATACCTCTCATTTCTATATGAAAATTCTATATTTACAGAATTAAATATATATTATAAGAGGAATGCGTATTCCGCTTGAACGGAACAGCCAATCCGCGATAGCGGTAAGGCTGTCCGCTCCAAACGGTAAGTTTTGTATTAACCAGGATTACGCATGTTCTTTCCGTTCAGTTCAAGGCGGAACGCCTTGTGTATGATACGGTCCAGACATGCATCCGCATATGTGTTATCAGCAAATAAATCGTACCAGGATTTAACCGGTAACTGAGAAACGATGATGGTTGATTTGCGATTGTCACGGCTGTCTATTACTTCAAAGAAGTCACGACATTTATCGAGATCAAGATCCATCAGTCCGAAATCATCAATGACCAATAAATCTAAGTTGGCCATATGATTGACATATTCAAGGTAGGTACCTTTAATACGAGCCTGATCCATCTCACTCATCATCGTGTTTGCCCTTATGTACTTTGCAGTTTTGAACTGCCTGATTGCTGCAAT
>JAZLLG010000034.1:0-2533 GCA_045598045.1 Lachnospiraceae bacterium
AGTATGTTCCCCACATCCAGCTTCCTTCAGATTCGAGGTCGCCCTCGACACCCTTGCCTTCGGCTATATCCTTCCCACTACCGGGCGGAATCGGGACTTTAACCCGTTAGAAACGTGCGCCGCTAGGCGCACCACAAAAAACAACACCCGGAAATGCCGAAATGCTTTTCCGGGTGTTTTGATTTAATGTTATTCCTGCAGCGCTTCCCACTCATTCATAAGCTCCATCTGTTTTTCTTCAAGCTCATTTTTTCTGTTGGTGAGTTCCGAAAGCTTAACGTGGTCCGTGAAGTACTCCGGGTTCTGGAGTTCAGCATCCACTTCCGCAGCTTCCTTTTCAAGCCTTTCTATTTCCTCTTCGACCTTTTTTATCTCATTTTGACGTTTTCTGAGGCGGGCTTGTTCTTCCTTTTGGGTTTTCCAGTCCTGCTTTCCGGAGTTGTCTTCAACGGCAGCAGTTGAAGTCAAGCCGGCTCCCGAACCGTTGCCAAGCGTTCCTCGAAGATACGCTTCCTCCACAACGTCCTTGTGCTCCACGTAATAATCGTAGTTTCCAATGTATGGAACAAGACGCTTATCCGTCAGGTCAAGAATACGTGTGGCGGTTTTATTGATGAAATAACGGTCATGTGAAACATAAAGCACAGTTCCGGTGTAGGAATTAAGTGCATTTTCAAGTATTTCCTTTGAAGTGATGTCAAGGTGGTTCGTCGGCTCATCGAGAATCAGAAGGTTTGCGTTGGAAAGCATAAGTTTCGCCAGAGAAACTCTTCCATGCTCGCCGCCGGAAAGAAGCTTTATGGGCGTAAACACATCTTCTCCGGTAAAGAGAAAAGCCGCCAGCACGTTTCGTATCTCCGTATTATCCATGAGCGGATGCTCGTCGGAAATTTCCTCAAAAGGGGAATTTTCAGGATTTAAAACGTGATGCTCCTGATCGTAGTAGCCCAGAGAAACCTTTGCTCCGAGGCTGATTCTTCCGGCATCGGGCTCCACAAGTCCGTTGAGGATTTTAAGAATGGTTGTTTTTCCGGTGCCGTTGTTTCCTATGATGGCAACTCTTTCACCACGCTTGATTTCAAAAGAGATATCCGAAAAAAGCGTGTTTGCCCCGTATGCTTTTGAAAGTCCGGCAATGGTCAGCACATCGTTTCCGCTGACTACGGCAGGATGAAACTCAATCTTCATCTCGTCGTTGATTTCCACAGGCTTGTCTATACGTTCAATTTTGTCCAGCATTTTTTCACGTGATTCGGCGCGCTTAATGGATTTTTCGCGGTTAAAGCTGCGGAGCTTTTCAATAACAGCTTCCTGATGCTTGATTTCACGCTGCTGGTTCATATATGCTTTCAGCTGTGCTCTGCGCACTTCTGCCTTTTTCTCTGCAAAAGCCGAATAATTGCCCAAATAGCACTGTGCTTTTTCATTTTCGATTTCGACAACTTTCGTAACCACTTTATCAAGAAAATAACGGTCATGAGCTATGATAAGCACCGCGCCCTTGTAGTTTGAAAGGAAAGTCTCAAGCCACGCTATGGAATTCATATCAAGGTGGTTCGTAGGCTCGTCAAGCATAATGATATCGGGCTTCATAAGAAGAAGCTTTCCGAGAGCAACTCTGGTTTTCTGGCCGCCGGACAATGTATCTATATGCTTTGTGAACTCGTCCTCTGTGAAGCCAAGTCCCTTAAGAATGCCTGTGACCTCACTCTTATATGCATAACCGTTCAGGTTTTCATATTCCGTACTGAAACGTTCGTAGTCACCGTAAAGCTTTGTCAGTGTCTCGCTTTCTCCCTTTACGGATTCCTTTTCAATCTCAAGATGAAGCTCGTCTATTCTTTTTTCCAGTTCAAGAACTCGTTTGTTTGTGTTAAAAAGCTCATCGTAAATAGTGTTGCTGCTTTCCAAATTCTGGTTTTGGGAAAGGTAGCCGTAAGTGGCATCTTTTGCAAAAATGACTTCTCCCGAATCGGCAGTCATTTCTCCGACGATAATTTTAAAAAGCGTGGATTTACCGGCACCGTTGACACCTATAAGTGCACATTTTTCGTTTTCGTTTATATGAAAAGAAACGTCCCTCAGGACGTATTTTTCTCCAAAGCTTTTTGTAATTTGATTAATGGATAAAATCATAATAATTTCCTTTGAATCTGAACACCGACGGTCATTTTACCATAGAGATTGATGTAGCGCAAGAGTAAGAAAAGTAACAAAATACTATGTAAAAACCGCATAAAACTACTGTAAACCAAGCGGTAATCATGTTGTGCATATTCTCCCCCCTATGATATATTCAAAATGCCCGTATGTTTATGCAGCACAACCATTCGTGATACCGGGGGACGGGGATGTGTATTCATTTTCTTTACAGAAAATGAATACACATCCCCGTTTCAGAGCGTCGACAAAGAGGGTACGCGGCCTAACCGGCCGTGCACCCTCTTTTCGCACTTCATATACCTTTTAAGACTTCAATTCAATCTTTTCAAGAGAAAATCACAATAATGGCTTAAGCCATTACCGCTTTTCG
>JAZLLG010000035.1:0-29300 GCA_045598045.1 Lachnospiraceae bacterium
TAGTTGTCAAACTCTGCCATCTGTCTCATGACTCTGTCGTTAAGCTCGGCAATCTGCTCGTCACGCTTGTCTTTCTTTTCTTTCTTTTTGAAGAATGACTTCTTTTCGTCTTCTTCGGAAGCTTCCTGATTTCCCGAAGTCTCTGCTTCGTTTGTTTCTTCGTTTGCTTCCGTTTCAGCCGTTTCGGTGGTTTCTTCGGCCTGAACCGCTTCCTCCTCAGTCGTTTCTTCGTTCACGGTGCCATCCTTGACCGTCTTTTCAAGATCCTTTGCGTTCAATTTTGGGCGCTCCTTTCTCTTTGTTACTCTTTATCTTTCTTGAACAGATCATCGATCTGATTCTTGATCGTTGTGAGGGCAGAAACAACCTTTTCATAATCCATGCGCTTCGGACCTACAACACCGAACTTGCCGTACATACCGTCACCAAGTTCATAGGTTGCCGTAACGACGGAACAGTCTTTCATGGAATCAACCGTAACCTCATCGCCGATGTAAACCTGTATGGGATTCTCGTTTTCTTCCGCCTTCATAAGCTCGGCAAGGTCCTTCTTTTCCTCGAGAGTGTACAGGATGTCGCCGACATTGTCGCCGCCCGTAAGCTCGGGATATTTAAGGATGTTTGTTGCTCCGCTTGTATAAACCCTCACTCTGTCCTCTTCGTTAAGTGCTTCCGCAACAGCATCAAGCACTTCCGTTACAATGCTTCCGAAGCCTTCGGACTGTTTCTTCATGTTCTGGATGATTTCAAGATTGATTTCGGAAAGATCCAACCCCTGAAGGTATGTGTTGAGCATAAGGTTTATCTTAAGTATTGTTTCTTTGTCCAGTATTTCTTTTGTTTCAATAACTTTATTCTTTACGATGTTTCCTTCAATGAGGATAACAACGAGAAGAGACTGTTCGTTGATTTCCGTGAGCTGTACGAACTTGACTTTACGGCTTCTGTACATCGGAGTGGTAACCATTGCCGTGTAGTTCGTGTTGGCAGCCAGAAGCTTTGTGGCCTGTTCCAGGAGGTTTTCCATTTTATCGGCTTTTTCAAGGAGCATGGACTTGATTTCCTTGATTTCGGCATCCTTGGACTCCATCATTTTGTCAACATAGAGCCTGTATCCTTTATCCGTGGGAATACGTCCCGCAGAGGTGTGAGGCGAAACAATGTATCCAAGCTCTTCAAGGTCGCTCATCTCGTTTCGAATGGTAGCTGACGAAAGATTGAGGTCGGTGTATTTCGAAATTGTACGTGAACCTACGGGCTCACCTGTGTCAAGGTAGTTACGAATGATTGCCTGAAGTATGGTCCATTTTCTTTCGTCTAAATCCACTGACTTGTCCTCCGTTTCTGAATGAATTACCTTGTTCGTTAGCACTCATTAATTTTGAGTGCTAATTGCTTGATATAAAATAGCATTAGCACTCAACTTTGTCAAGTGCTAATGCACATATTATATAAGAAATTATACGATTTTTATTTAATGGATTTTATGTACTCATCAATTGCAGCAGCGCCCTTTTTACCTGCCTGCATTGCAAGTATGACGGTTGCGGCTCCCGTAACGGCATCACCGCCGGCAAAAACACCTTCTCTTGTTGTTTTTCCGGTGTTTTCTTCAGCAACAATACAACCGTGTCTGTTACTTTCGAGGCCTTTCGTTGTGGAAGTAATGAGCGGATTCGGGCTTGTTCCGAGAGACATGATAACCGTATCAACATCAAGAACGAAATCCGACCCTGCCTTTTCAACAGGGCGTCTTCTTCCTGACGCATCAGGCTCTCCAAGCTCCATTTCAACACAGTTGATGCCCTTTACCCAGCCGTTTTCATCCACAAGAATTTCCGTGGGGTTAGTAAGAAGCTTAAAGTTGATTCCTTCCTGTTTGGCATGCTCAACTTCTTCTTTTCTTGCGGGCAGCTCTGCTTCCGAACGTCTGTAGACTATATAGACCTCTGCACCAAGTCGAAGAGCAGTTCTTGCGGCATCCATGGCAACATTGCCTCCGCCGACAACGGCAACTCTTTTCCCTTTGTATATAGGAGTATCGTAGTCGTCTCTGAACGCCTTCATGAGATTGTTTCTTGTAAGAAATTCATTTGCTGAGAATACACCGTTTGCAAGTTCTCCGGGAATCCCCATAAACTTCGGAAGTCCGGCACCCGAACCGATAAACACAGCCTTAAAGCCCTCTTCCTCAAAGAGTTCGTCTATCGTAACGGATTTACCTATGATAACGTCTGTTTCTATTTTGGCACCAAGCTGCTTAACGTTTTCAATTTCGGATTTGACAACCGTATCCTTGGGAAGTCTGAACTCCGGAATACCATACACAAGCACACCGCCTGCCTCGTGCAGTGCTTCAAAAACCGTAACGTCATAACCCTTTTTGCAAAGCTCTCCGGCACAAGTAAGTCCCGAAGGTCCGGAACCGATAACGGCGATCTTAACACCGTTTTTCTTCGAATCGTTCACAGGCTTTATGCCGTTTTCTCTCGCCCAGTCTGCCGTAAAACGTTCCAGTTTTCCGATGGATACGGGCTCCCCCTTTATTCCTCTTACACACTTGGCTTCACACTGTGATTCCTGAGGGCATACACGTCCGCATATTGCGGGAAGTGCCGAATAGCGGCTTATTTCATCATATGCAGCCTTGATGTTGCCGTTTTCAATTTCTTTAATAAATGCCGGAATATTTATCTCAACCGGGCAGCCTGTCTGGCACTGAGGTTTTTTGCATTTGAGGCATCTTGATGCCTCCGCTGTGGCCTCTTCCAAATTGTAGCCAAGGCATACCTCGTCAAAGTTTTTCGCTCTTACCGAAGGAGCCTGTTCTCTCACCGGTACACGTTTTAATTTATCCTGAACTTCCATGTCATCCTCCGATTATTCACAATGTCCGCAGCCGCCGTGATGTGTACTGCCCTCTTTTTCACGAAGAACGGCTCTGCCCTCTTCCGTTTTGTAGAGCTGTTGTCTTTTCATAGCCGCATCAAAATCAACAAGATGGCCGTCAAATTCAGGTCCGTCAACACATGCAAACTTAATTTCATTTCCTACAAGCACTCTGCACGCCCCGCACATTCCCGTTCCGTCCACCATAATAGGATTCAGTGAAACAACGGTGGGAATACCAAGCTGCTTTGTAAGAATGCAGGCAAATTTCATCATGATAAGCGGGCCGATGGCAATAGCCAGATCGTAGCTTTTCTTTTCATCGTTTATAAGGAAATTCAGGCAGTCGTTGACATTGCCTTTTCTTCCCATTGTTCCGTCATCGGTTGTAACGTATACATTCCCGGCAACTTTTTTCATCTCATCCGCAAGAATGATAAGGCTCTCGTTCCTCGCACCAATGATGACATCCGCATCAATACCGTTTTCGTGAAGCCACTTAACCTGAGGATAAACCGGTGCTGTTCCAACACCGCCGGCCATAAAGACAATACGTTTTTTCTTAAGTTCGGAAATATCCTCGTTGCAAAGATCGGAAGGCTTTCCAAGAGGGCCTACAAAATCCGCGAAAGCATCTCCCTTTTCAAACTTTGACATGAGCGCTGTGGAGGCTCCGACAATTTGAAAAACTATAGTGACTGTTCCTTTTTCTCTGTCATAATCACAAATCGTAAGGGGAATCCGTTCACCTTTTTCATCCGCCCTTACTATAACAAACTGCCCGGGAAGACAGCTTTTCGCAACTCTCGGAGCAACTATATCCATAAGGACTATTTTATCCGAAAGCATTTCATTTTTAAGGATCTCATGCATAAATATTCACCTCGTGACTTAATGCGTTTGATAATAGCACTCCTTCTCAATTCTTTCAATTAATTAAATATTTAACACTTTACTTTACCATTGCAAAGTGCTAAAATATAAACGTATGAAAGTTTCGGAGGTATTATTGAAATGAGTATCAACATCAGAACACATGCAGTTGACTATCTGTTTGATGCCATATTGAGTCTTGAAAATCGCGAAGAATGCTACTCTTTCTTCGAAGATATCTGTACAGTGAATGAAATCTTGTCTCTTGCACAGCGTTTCGAAGTTGCCGCAATGCTTCGTGCAAAGAAAACCTATTTGGAGATTGCAGAAAAAACAGGAGCCTCAACAGCTACAATAAGCCGCGTAAATCGTTCCCTTAACTATGGCAATGACGGTTACGATCTTGCATTCGGCAGAATCCCGGCTCTTCCCGCAGATGATGACACGGAAGCCCCGGACGAACAAGAAGAAAAATAAAAAGATGAGCCGCTGAAACAGCGGCTCGTTTTTTTATCAGATTTTTTTGAGTTTTGCAAATGCAGACAACATTTTCTTACGTCCGAACTCAGGGAATTCAACCGTAACTTCAAAATCTCTTCCACCTTTGACAATTGAAACAACAGTGCCCTCGCCGAATTTTTCATGAGAAACCTTATCTCCTTCGGCATACTCAAGCTGACCTGCACCTGCCCCCATATCTTTTGCGGGCTTTTTATAATTCATGGCAAAAGGTTCGATGGAAAGATCGCCTCCGTCATGTCTCTTGTAGCCGTCATCGCCATTACCCTTTGTATAAGCGGGCTGGGGTTTCTTATCTCTTATTTCGTCGTCCATAAAACTTGGCCTCCTGTAATTTTTCTTAACCGGTGTACTCATATCAAGTAAGTATCTCGGAATTTCTTTTAAAAATCTTGACTGCATGGCGAATTTTGTCTCGCCCCACTGCATTCTTTGTTCACACGAAGACATGAAAAGCTCCTGCTTTGCACGTGTGATTCCAACGTAACACAATCTTCTCTCTTCTTCTATATCGGCTTCCGGATCATCGGAATTCATAGACATGAAGCTCGGAAATAACCCTTCTTCCATTCCGACAAGGAAAACATAGGGGAACTCAAGCCCTTTGGCGTTATGAAGAGTCATAAGCGAAACGTAATTGTCCCTTTCCTGCTCGTCCTCCGGCTCTTCTCCCGCAGCCTCTTCGGAATTCAGTCCACAATATTCAAGGAAACCTGTCAGACTGCCCTCATCGCCTTCTTCATCTTCATAACGGGATGCATAAGTGATGAGTGCCTCAATGTTTGCTTTACGATCATCAGCCTTCTCAGGCTCATCTTCGTCAATGTATTCGAGGTAATCGGTTTCATCGAGAATAATCTTTATAAGCTTCTTTATTGAAACATTGTTTGTGTCAACTTCGTACCTGAAGCCTTGTATAAGTGCAAGAAAAGGTTCTGCTTTCGCTTTTGAACGCTCTGCTCCGGGAATTTGACCGATTCTTTCAAGAGCTTCAAAAAACGAAAGGCCGCCATCATGGGCATATTCCTGAATGCGATCCATGGTGGTTAGTCCTATGCCTCTCTTCGGAACGTTTAAAATACGCATTACGGCGAGGTCGTCGCAGGCGTTGTCCACTGTTTTAAGATATGCGATAATGTCCTTTATTTCTTTTCTTTGGAAGAAGGAAAGCGCGCCGATGGTCTTTGCCCTTATTCCCCCTGCCCTCATTGCCTTTTCAAAGGAAAGGGACTGAGCATTTGTTCGATAAAGCACTGCAAAATCGCGTGGCTCAAGTCCTCTAAGGTCAATGAGTTCGTTGATTTTACTCGTTACGGCATCCGCTTCCTCAAGGTCAGTCTCATACTGGGAATAATGAACAACGCTTCCCTCCGGATTGGCTGTCCATAGAGTTTTGTCTTTTCTTTCGGTATTATGGTGAATGACCGCATTTGCAACCGCAAGAATGTTCTGCGAAGAACGGTAGTTTTGCTCAAGCTTTATTACCGTGGTATCGGGAAACTCTTTTTCAAAGTTCAGGATGTTATAAATGTTTGCTCCCCTGAATTTATAGATGGACTGATCGTCATCACCCACAACGCAAAGGTTTCTTTCTATTTTGCCATCTTCATTTTCATGTTGTGCCAAAAGACTTATGAGCTTGAACTGAGCAGTATTTGTATCCTGGTACTCGTCAACAAGTATAAACCTGAAACGGTTTCTGTAGTATTCAAGCACCTGCGGTTCCTTCCTAAACATCTCAATGGTTTTGCAGATGAGATCGTCAAAGTCCATGGCATTACAGTTTTTAAGCCTTTTCTGGTACTCGGCGTACACTTTTGCAATGATTGTGTCCGTATAATCAACGGCATTCTTCGCAAACTCTTCGGGCCCTATGAGCTCATCCTTTGCATGAGAAATGCGTGTCATAAACGCTTTTTCTTTAATTCTCTTTGAATCTATATTTAATTCCTTCATGATGCTTTTAATGAGGCTCTTCTGGTCATCAGCATCATAAATTGTGAAATTCCTGTCGTAGCCGATGTATTCACAGAAACGTCGAAGCATCCTCACACATGAGGAATGAAATGTTGAAACCCATATGTTGTCGCTTTCGTCCCCAACAGTGAGAGCGACACGTTCCTTCATTTCACGGGCCGCTTTATTTGTGAAAGTAATGGCCAGAATCTGGTACGGTCTTGCGTATCCTTCTTTAATAAGGTGCGCTATTCTGTGAGTCAGCACCCTTGTTTTTCCCGATCCTGCCCCCGCAAGGATGAGAAGCGGGCCGTAAGTATGTTTCACGGCACGCAACTGCTCGGGATTTAGATTATCGTAAATGGACATAGAGAACTCCGGTTTGTGAACAAAAAATTGAGCGAGCTTAGCTCGCTCGATGCTATGTTAATCTGTAAGCATCATGGTTACTAAAACTATTCGACGATACTGTCGTCTTCAAAATCTTCGTCAAAGTCATCAAAATCATCGTAATCGTCCGGTGTAAGGAAACGATATACGAGATATGCAATACCTGCAATCGCAGCAATACCTCCGACTACCGCAAGTGCAATGATAAAGGGATTAACCTTCTTCTTTTTCTCTTCAATTTCAGCATTTTTGCCAAGGAGCTCGGCAAGCTTTTTATTGCTGTTAATGAGTTCATCAAACTTTTTAAGATTAAAGTTCATTTTCTTCTCCCTTCTAAAGCTTCTTATGGGAAAACTATATAGTTTTTACTACTTTGTGTCAATTAAATCTTTTGAAACTTTTTGACGGGTTTTCTTTCTTTCGGCAGCTTTATTTCCAACCTCACGTTTCCATGACTCGCCGCTTTCTCTCACGAATTCCTGGACTATTTTCTGAAGGAACTGCTTTGTTTCTTTCGGAAGCCCTGTCATGCCCTTTATAAGGTCCATGGCATAACCGAAAATATCTTCATTAATTTCGACTATTGTCTTTGAGCTTGAAGACATAAGGACATCAAAAAGAGCATCCACAAACACTTCTCTTTCGACATCATCCAGCCCGGACACCCAGTTTTTAATTGTTTCTGCCAGAAGGCGGCTCGAATCCTTAAGACCGTCCACCCTCACAAATGCAGGCCCATGTACCTGCCAGGTCGTGAGATCGTGCTGCATAAGAAGTTTTCCGTTGCTGGCAACAACTCTGTAATTTTCATCGTGGTTCAGGAGCATACCGACAAGCGACTGCTCCGGCACAAATGAAAATGTTTTTTCATAGACTTCATCAACAGCGTTACCAAGGTCCGTTAATTCGCCAAACCCGGGCCCGTCAAAATTATAAATTGCCTTAACACGGTTTCGAACCTTTTTGGGTGCTTTAAGAACGGAATATATGGCAAGGTTTCCGCCTTTTGAATGACCGCATACGTAAATGTTTCCTTTGACATTGGCTGCAGCCCTTTCAAGATATCTGACGGCACACTTTTGAGCCGGTACCTCACCCGTAAAGGACATATTGAAGTCTTCCTTCCAGCCGATAAGCGTGTCATCGGTGCCTCTGAAAGTCACTATTGCAGAATTGTCCTCTGCGAGAAATGTTACGGCTGCAAACTGTATTTCATCCTCAATGCTTGTCTGGCTTTCGAATCCAACTACTCTGAGAGTTCCGAAGCGCTTGGATTTACCGATTTCTTTAAGAGTAAGCATTGATGTTTTCGTGAAGGAAGTTGACTTTTCAAGTATTTCTTCGAGGTCATGATTCATAAGAAATTCCCTGCCGATTTCATTAACCGTAGCCGAATCCCTGTCAAACTCCTGTGTAACGTAATCGTCCAGCGGAGCGTAGCTTAACCATGACAGAAGGGCAAAGTCCACCTCATTCAAAGGAACGTCTTTTATTTTCAAATCACCGCGCCAGTCAACATACTCGAAAAAATTTGCCATATTTTCTCCTCAAACGGGATTATTCGTGTTTCTTTTTCCCAAATGTAATGTCTATAACACGTTCGGTGTATACACCACAGTCAAGAACCATAACCGTAACGGTTCCTTCGCTTCCTCCTCTAGTGTAAGAAAGTACATGATCGAATTCTTCCTGTGTCGAGGTCTTTCTTCCGTTGATATGGGTAATGATGTATCCCGGTTTAAGCCCTGCTGCCTCGGCAGCCGAGCCCTCCTTTACTTCTTTAATGTATATCCCCTGAGGCATATTAAGCGCTTCTGCGAAGTCGGCTGTTACTTCCTGCCCGACAATGCCTATGCTTGCCTGATCTGCCTCTTTGAGTATTTCTCTTTGAATAAGCTCTTCAATAACAGGTATGGCGGTAGAAATGGGAATAGCGTAACACATGCCCTCAACAGAGGTGTCTGAAAGTTTGGCATTGTTGATGCCGATAACTTCGCCACGTGCGTTTAAGAGTGCTCCTCCGCTGTTTCCCGGGTTAATGGCTGCATCTGTCTGAAGAAGAGAGAGCTTATATCCTTCAATCTCAACTTCACGGTTCACGGCACTGATGTATCCAACCGTTGTGGACTGTCCGTAGCCAAGTGCGTTGCCTATGGCCACAACCATTTCACCGACGTTTACGCTGTCGGAATCCCCAAGAGTGGCTACACGTATCAAAGAAAACGTCTCTGCTTTTATTTCCGAAAAGCTTACGGAAATAACAGCAAGGTCCGCTTCCGCTTCAACGGCTTTAACCTTTGCTTTACTCTCCGAACCATCGTTAAACACTACATTTACGCTTTTTGCCCCCTCAACAACATGATTGTTCGTGGCAATAAGCAATTCATCGGGATTGCAGGCAACAATAATGCCCGAAGCATTACTGTGATACTCTTCTTCATACCTGCGTCCGAAGAAGTCCTGATAGATTTCCGATGAGGTAACATTTACCGCAACAATCGCCGGCATAAATCTTTCGGATATATCCGAAAAATCGGTTCTCGACGACACTGCCGCAAGTGTAGGCTCCGGCACCTGTGTTTCTGAAGGTGCCTGTGTTAATACAGGTTCTTCGCTTGTCCTCTGAGGTGCTTTAAAAAGGACAAAATATGAAAATACCGCTCCCGCCAGGAGTATTCCTGCCAAGGTACCGAATATAATTGTTTTAGCTATCGTTTTCATTGAGTTCATCTCCATATCAAAGGATGTATTTCAATTTAGCCCTAAAATGTGGAGGATTTGTGTCTCTTTTAATACATTTTCAAAGTAAAATACGACGGATTTATATGTACCTGCCGTCTTACTTTTCGCTTTCCGCACAAATCTTCATAATGGTCTTCCAAAGCTCTTCAACTCTGTCCTCGTTTCTGTCGTCTCCGGCCAATTTACGAAGTGCCTTGATTTTTTCCGCTTCACGTTTGGAGTCAACAACAGGAAGGTGGTTTTTCTTTTTAACCTCTCCGATTTTTCCCGCAATAGCTATACGCTTTTCAAAAAGCCTAATCATTTCCTTGTCAACTTCATCTATCTGCATACGAAGTTCAGCCATGGGAAGGTCCTTGAGGAAATAAGAACGTACCTCTCCGGACATGTATAAAGAGCCGAGGCAGAGAAGAAGGCTGTCCTCCGATGCATCCGAAAGCGCACGCTGGATACCGCTGACAACCTTACCACCGTTAAGAACGGTAATCCCCTTCGGACCGCATATTGTTTTTACTTCGTCGTAAAGATCTTCCGCCTTCATTGCACGATAATATTCAGGCTGTACGGTTACAATTTCCGTAGCAATCTCGGAAAGGATTTCGATTATGTTCCTGTGGTCCTTGTCTGCCATCACTCCGAAAACGCAGATTATGTCCTTTACATGCGTCCCTGATTCTTTAATTGCATTCTTGACCGCATCAACCGTAGCACGCATTCCCTGAGGATTATGAGAACCGTCCACAAAAACAGCCGGCTTGTTGTGTATTCTTTCAAGTCTGGCAATCCATACGGTTTTCCTAATGCCTTCACGTATGGCCTTTTCGGGTATTTCGAAGCCCTTCTTTCTAAGGATGCCGATTATTTCCAAAGTAAGAGCGGCGTTCTTCTGCTGATACATACCGATCATGGGAAGTTCAAGTGCTTCATGGTCTTTGTATTCAAACACCTGTCCGCAAAGATCGGACTTAACGGTATGAAGCATTGTAAAATCGGGCATTGTAAGGCTGCAACCTGTTTCTTCGCAACGCTTTGCGATTTCGCCGAGTGCCTCATCGTTTTCGCCGTAGAAAACAACGTCAGAACCGTTTTTAATTATTCCCGACTTTGTTCTTGCTATTTCAGCAATCGTGCTTCCGAGAATCTTTGTATGGTCAAGGCCGATATTTACGAGCACTGCAGCAAGAGGTGCCGGAATTACGTTTGTAGCATCGTACTCTCCGCCCATTCCGACTTCAAGCACAACAACATCGCATTTATGTTTTTTGAAGAAAAGAAAGCCTAAAGCCGTAACCGCTTCGAACTCCGAAACACGTCTGGTCATTTTTTCAACGGCATTTTTGACCTGTGTTGCCAGCTCGGCCAGTTCCTCGTCTTCAATTTCCACAAAGCCCTGAAGACAATCGCTTTTTTCGTCATCGGAGCTTATCATAATTCGTTCGTTAAACCGCATTATGAAAGGGGACGTATAAAGGCCAACCTTATATCCGCTTTCACGCAGTATTTCCGCCGTCATCGCGGACGTGGAGCCCTTACCGTTTGTACCTCCGATATGGACATACTTCATTCCCTTTTCCGGATTTCCGAGAAGTGCGAGAAGTTCCCTTGTACTGTCAAGACCGAGCTCCGGATTCATCCAACAAAGACCATGTATATATTCAAGTGCTTCGTTAACGTTCATTTTACGCCTCTGTTATTGTTCTTCTTTAAGCTGTCTGTTAGCAGTTGAAAGCATTAGTTTGATACGATTCAGCTGGTTAACTTCACTCGCACCGGGGTCAAAATCAACCGCAACAATATTTGCTTCAGGATGTCTGTATCTGAGTTCTTTGATAACTCCCTTACCGACGATGTGGTTGGGAAGACATGCAAAAGGCTGACAGCATACGATGTTCGGCACTCCCGAATTGATAAGTTCAATCATTTCACCGGTAAGGAACCATCCTTCACCCGTCTGGTTACCGATTGAAACAATCGGCTCCGCATATTCGGCAAGCTTTGATATATGCTTCGGAGGCTCAAATCTGTTACTCTTTTCCAAAGCCTTCACCATATCCTTACGCATAAACTCATAGAAGGCAATTATGGCGTTATTGATGCGCATACCCTTCTTTGACTTGCCAAGTGCCTCATATTTGAAATTGGAGTTGTATGAACAATATGCAAGGAAGTCCATAAGATCGGGCATACATGCTTCTGCTCCTTCTGCCTCCAAAAGGTCGACAAGATGGTTGTTTGCGGCAGGAAGGAATTTAACAAGTATTTCACCGACAATACCTACCCTCGGTTTTTTCACATCAAGAAGAGGTATTTCGTCGAAGTCCTTTACTATGCCCTTTATGTTGTTTCTGAACTCCTTAAAGCTGCCGTTTTGAACGGACTTAATGCACTTTTCTTTCCACTTTTCGTGAAGTTCGTTCACCGCACCCGGAACGGCTTCATAAGGACGTGTTCTGTAAACCACTCTCATAAAAAGGTCACCGTAAACGACTGCCTGCATGGCACGTGCTATTACCTTCGGACCGAATTTGAAACCGGGATTCTTTTCGATGCCTTGCGTTGAAAGCGAAACAACAGGCACCTGCGTCATTCCGGCCTTTATAAGCGCTCGCCTTATGAAAGCGATGTAGTTTGTTGCTCTGCATCCTCCGCCTGTCTGGGTTATCATTACGGCGGTTCTGTTTAAATCATACTTTCCCGACTGCAATGCGGCGATCATTTCTCCGACAACGATAAGTGAAGGGTAGCAGGCATCGTTGTTTACAAACTTAAGACCTGTATCAATAACACTTCTGTCGGGATCGGGAAGCTCCACCATATTGTATCCGCATGACGCCATGGCGGGAGCAAGAATGTCAAAATGGATGGGTGACATCTGAGGCATAAGGATGGTATAGTTTTTCCTCATTTCAGCGTCAAACACAACTCTCTTGTATGACGAATCTTTAGCTTCTGCCTTAACACCCTTTCGCTGTCTGTCACGTATAGCGGAAAGCAGAGATCTGATTCTGATTCGTGCTGCGCCGAGGTTATTTACCTCATCAATTTTCAGAACTGTATATATCTTTCCGGAGCCTGTGAGTATATCGGCAACCTGGTCTGTGGTAACCGCATCAAGTCCGCATCCGAATGAATTCAGCTGGATAAGGTCCAGTCTCTCATTCTCACGTACATAGCTTGCCGCGCCGTAAAGTCTTGAATGGTACATCCACTGGTCAACAACAATTGTCGGTCTGTCAATATGTCTCAGATGAGATACGGAGTCCTCTGTAAGGACAGCCACCCCGTAAGAAGTTATAAGCTCGGGAATTCCATGGTTAATTTCAGGGTCGATATGATAAGGACGTCCTGCGAGAACAATACCGTGGCAGTCATTTTCTTCAATGTATCTGACAGCCGCTTCACCTGCCTTACGCATGTCGTCTCTTGCTTTTTCAAGTTCAAGCCATGCCTCATGTGCGGCTTTTTCTATTTCCTCATCGGTAATATTGTTGTGTACACCTACGGTATCGATAAGCCGTCTCGTAATGATTGTTTCCGATTCCAGCGAAACAAAAGGATTCTGGAAGTCAATCCCGGGGTTTTTCAATTCTTCGACGTTATTCTTTATGTTTTCACCATAACCAGCGACAATCGGACAGTTATAATGATCTCCCGCATCGTTAAACTCGATACGTTCGTAGTTTACGCAAGGATAGAAAATGTATTTTATTCCTTCGTTAATAAGCCATGAAACGTGTCCATGGGCAAGCTTTGCGGGATAGCACTCCGACTCCGAAGGAATGGACTCTATGCCCATTTCGTAAATCTTTCTGGAAGAAAGAGGTGAAAGAATTACTCGGTAACCAAGCCTTGTAAAGAACGTAAACCAGAACGGATAGTTCTCATACATGTTAAGCACACGCGGAATGCCGACGGTTCCACGGAATGCGGCATATTCCTCAAGCGGTTCGTAGCCGAACACTCTTTTAAGCTTATACTGGAACAGATTCGGGATGGAACTGTTGCTTTTTTCCTTTCCAAGTCCTTTTTCGCAGCGGTTGCCGGATACAAAGTGCCTGTTTCCGGGGAAGTGGTTGATTGTAAGAAGGCAGTGATTTGTACATCCCTGACATCTTGTAAGTGTGGAAGAAAACGTAAGTTCCTCGATTTCCTTGAAAGACAGCATTGTTGTTTTCTGCCCTTCGTAGTGCTCTCTGGCAATAAGTGCCGCACCGAATGCACCCATAATGCCCGCAATATCGGGCCTGATTACCTCTGTGTTGACAATTTTTTCGAGGCCGCGAAGAACCGCATCGTTATAAAACGTTCCACCCTGTACAACTATACGTGAGCCAAGGTCTTTTGCATCGGAAACCTTTATAACTTTATAAAGTGCATTCTTAATTACGGAATAAGCAAGGCCCGCAGAAATGTCATCTACACTGGCGCCTTCCTTTTGAGCCTGTTTAACCTTTGAGTTCATGAAAACTGTGCATCGCGTGCCGAGGTCGATGGGATTCGGAGCAAACAAAGCAATCTTTGCGAAATCACGAACTTCGTAGTTAAGTGATTTTGCAAAGGTTTCAATGAACGAACCGCAGCCCGAAGAACATGCCTCGTTAAGCTGTACAGAGTCTACTGCATGATTTTTGATTTTGATACACTTCATATCCTGTCCGCCGATATCTAAAACACAGTCTACGGAAGGATCAAAAAATGATGCAGCGTAATAATGGGCTACGGTTTCAACCTCGCCCTCATCAAGGATAAGCGCAGATTTAAGCAGCGCTTCACCATAGCCCGTTGAGCATGATCTGACGATACGTGCTCCTTCGGGAATGGTCGCTGCAATCTCTTTTATGGCTTTAATGGCAGTCTTCAACGGGCTGCCGTTATTATTCTGGTAGAAGGAATAAAGCAGGGAACCGTCCTCACCGACAAGCGCAACCTTTGTTGTCGTGGATCCGGCATCAATTCCAAGATAACAGTTGCCGGAATAAGTATTAAGGTCACCCTTTCTGACAGTAGCATTGGCATGGCGTCTTGTAAAAGCGTCATACTCTTCTTCGGATGCAAAAAGAGGTTCCATTCTTGTAACTTCGAAATCCATTACGATTCCGTCAGCCAGTCTTTTCTGCATCTTCGAAAGCTGTACCGTGTTCTCCGCTTTAACATTTTCCCTTGCATTCATTGCTGCGCCGATTGCAGCAAAAAGATGGGAATTACCGGGAGTAATGGTTTGCTCCGGTGAAAGCTTTAATGTACGTACAAAGGCAGTCTTTAGCTCCGTAAGGAAATGAAGCGGACCGCCGAGGAAAGCCACGTTGCCTCTGATAGGTTTACCGCAGGCAAGGCCCGATATTGTCTGGTTAACAACAGCCTGAAAGATGGACGCAGCAAGGTCTTCCTTTGAAGCTCCTTCGTTAATGAGAGGCTGTATGTCGGATTTGGCAAAAACGCCGCATCTTGCAGCTATGGGATAAATCGCTTTATAAGTCTTTGCAAACTCGTTAAGGCCTGATGCATCGGTCTTTAAGAGGGCAGCCATCTGATCGATGAAGGAACCCGTACCACCGGCGCAAATGCCGTTCATACGCTGTTCCACTCCACCGGTGAAATAAATGATTTTTGCGTCTTCACCGCCAAGTTCAATGGCTACATCAGTCTTTGGAGCAAACTCACGGAGTGCATCCGCAACGGCCACAACTTCCTGAACAAAACCGACGTTCAGATGTTTTGCCAAAGTAAGTCCGCCCGATCCGGTAATCGCAGGGCGAAGCATACATTCGCCAATCTGTCCCGCAGCATCGGAAAGCATACCGGAAAGTGTACCCTGAATGTCCGCAAAATGTCTTCTGTAGTCTGCAAAGAGCAGTTCTCCGTTGTCCTTGCTTATTGCAACCTTAACAGTTGTGGAGCCGATGTCTATGCCAAGGTTGTAGGTTTGTAACGTTTCGTTCATTTTAAATCCTCATAACTCAATGTATATTTTCTATTTGCCAATCTATGGCTGCAAGTCCCGACTTAATAAGGAACTCATTTGTCTTTGAAAAATGTCCGCACCCGAAAAAGCCTCTGTATGCCGACAAAGGACTTGGATGAGGTGCCTTCAGTATAAGATGCTTGGGATTTGTTATAAGCTCGGCCTTCTTTCCTGCCGGTGCTCCCCAAAGCAGAAAAACCACAGGTTCGTCTTTTTCATTAAGTGCTTTCAAAGCAGCATCCGTAAACTGTTCCCAACCATGCCCGGCATGAGAAAAAGCGTTGTGTGCTCTCACCGTCAAAACGGTATTTAAAAGAAGAACACCCTGTTTTGCCCATTTTGTAAGGTCACCATTGTCCGGAATGTAACATCCCAAATCACTCTGAAGCTCTTTATATATGTTCTGGAGGCTCGGAGGTACATCCGTGGGCGGTTTCACCGAAAAGCATAATCCATGAGCCTGACCGAAGTCATGATAAGGATCCTGGCCTATAATTACCACCTTTGTATCTTTATATGTCGTAAGATGAAACGCATTAAAAATGTCCCCCGACGGAGGGAAAACGACTTGTGTTTCATATTCCTTTTTTACGAACGAAAACAAGTCCTTATAGTAGGGCTTTGAGTACTCTGACTTAAGATACTCATTCCAGTCATTTGAAATCGCTGCCATATATTTATATCCTCACAGGAACGCCTTCATTTTTCAAAAATGCTTTTAAGTCCTTTATTTCCATTTCCTTATAGTGGAAAAGTGTTGCGGCAAGGGCAGCATCTGCCTTTCCTTCGGTTAATACATCTTTGAAGTGCTGCATTGTTCCTGCTCCGCCCGAAGCTATGACGGGCACACCAACAAGCTCTGAAATACGTCTTGTAAGTTCCATATCATAACCGTCCTTAGTTCCGTCACAGTCCATACTTGTAACCAGAAGTTCTCCGGCGCCAAGTTTAACAGCCTTTTCTGCCCATTCGAGTGCATCAATACCCATATCGATACGCCCGCCGTTTTTAAAGATGCTCCAGGATCCATCCGGCTTTCTCTTTGCATCAATGGCAACAACGACACATTGGCTTCCGAACTTATCTGCAGCACGTGAAATAAGCGAAGGGTCCATTATGGCTGCGGAATTAACAGCCACTTTGTCCGCTCCTTCGCGAAGAATCGCTTTAAAATCATCTATTGTGCGGATACCACCGCCTACGGTAAACGGTATAAAAATCGCCTCGGATATTTTTCTTACAAGCTCAGCCTTGATTTCTCTGGCATCACTTGAAGCCGTGATATCAAGAAAGACAAGCTCATCAGCCCCCGCTTTGTCATATGCGGAAGCCGTTTCAACGGGGTCACCGGCATCTCTCAGATTAACAAAGTTTATGCCTTTAACGACGCGTCCGTCTTTTATATCCAAACATGGAATAATACGCTTTGTAAGCATCTTTACCTTCCTCCGTGTCAAACCTTTGCAAAGTTTCGTAATATGCCGAGTCCGACATCACCTGACTTTTCGGGATGGAACTGGCACGCATAAATATTACCCTTTTCAACTGCAGCATGGAAGTCAAGAATATAGTTACATTCAGCAGCAACAATATCTTCGGGCGTATTCAGATAGTAAGAATGCACAAAGTAAACATAAGGCTGTTCGGGAAGTCCTTTGAACAGCTTCGTTCCGGGCTTTATTTTAAGAGAATTCCAGCCAATCTGCGGAATCTTATAGTCTTCCTTTTCGGGGAATCTGATGATTCTTCCTTTAAGAATGCCAAGGCCCTTTACTCCGGGTGCTTCTTCGCTTTCTTCAAAAAGGAGTTGAAGTCCGAGGCATACTCCGAGAAGTGGAGTTCCTTTGTCAACGATTTTACGGATAACTTTATCAAGGCCTTTGGAAACAAGCTTTTCCATGGCATCACCGAATGCTCCTACACCGGGGAGAACAACTTTGTCGGCTGAAAGGAGTACGTCACTGTCAGAAGAAAGAATAACGTCTTCTCCGATGAATTTGAAGGCTTTTTCGACGCTTCTGATGTTTCCGGCGCCATAGTCAATTATAGCTATCATTTTTATCCTCCATGGGCTGCTTCGGGCCCATCTGAACACAGCCACCACGTTTCGAATGTTTTCAGGCAGATGGGCTGCTTCGGGCCCATCTGAGCACAGCCATCACGTTTCGAACGTTTTCAGTCAGATGGGCTGCTTCGGGCCCATCTCGTGAGCAAGCTCACTCGATGTGGTTTTATTCATAAAATAGGGGTGTATTGTTACGGGCGTTTATTTGTTCAAAGTGAGTTTCGTTGTTTCTTCGTTTTGTATTCGTCGTTTTGTATGAGTAAATTGGGGTTGTTATGCATCCCCGGATTGCCGCTGGCGCGGCATCTCCGAAACCCGGTCTCCCTTGCAGGCAAGCTTGCAGTGAGCCCGTGTATTCGTAGCTGCGCCGACTTCGTCGGCTATCCGGGGATGCAAGCCATATTTTGCAGATATAAAGCAGGGTTAAGTAAACTAATTAATCTCTTTTTGAATAAATAAAACAGGCGTAGGAATACGCCTGTCTATTTTACTCATTATTTATTACATTTTCAAGTCCAACGTTGTCGACGGCACTATAAATATATTTTGTGTAGTAAAGGTTGGCTGTTGTTTTTCCGTCGGTTTCGTTGATGCCTGCGTAGGTTGAAAGTACAAGGAGTGCTTCTTCTTCGGAAATGTCATAATTGTTCTGAAGGAGTTCTAGAATCTGATTTCTTACGAAATTAAGGTCATCCTCTGCACCAAGCTCTACAGCATACGGAATCCACTTGTTGTATCTGAGAAGGCCTTTGAAAAGGTCATCGAGACCTGATGTGAAATCACCGAGTGCGTAGTGGTTATTGAAGGAGGAAATCTGCTTACTTACGAAGTTTACGGTGTAAATCTTCTCACCGAGCTTATAATCCTCTTCCTCAAGCTCAAGTCCGTAAATATCCTTATATGCTTCCTCATAGAACGTAACGTCCTGGTAAATAAGAGCGTTGTCATAATCCTTCTGAGCCTGTTTGATGGTAGTCTTGTAGGATATTGTGCTTCCGCCGCTTATGATGAGAGCTGCAATTCCGATGAATATAGCGAAGATGACAAATGCACCGGCTTTATTGATCTGGGTGGTATTATCTGTTTCCTCGAGAATAAGCTTCTCAATTTCTTCGCGTTTTTTAGCCTTCTCGGCTTCTTTCTCTTCGGCAGTCTGTTTAGCTTTTTCAGCCTTCTTTTCGGCTGCTGCTTTCTTCTTTTCATCCTTGGCTGCTTTCTTTGCATCTGCAGCGTTTTTCTTTGCTTCAGCAGCTTCTGCCTTTTTCTTTTCGAGCTCTTCTTCGGAAAGTTCAGGCTTAATCTTGTTTTCGGGAAGCTTTACATTTGCAAAAAGAGCAATGTACCAAGGTTTCTTCTCTTTAGGCTTCTTTTTGGATTTCTTTCCGTCGCCGTCCTCTTCGGAGGTGTCAACATCAATCTCATTAAAGAGGTCGTCAAGAGCTTCTATGTCATCTGCATTAAGGGTATCTCCTCCGATTTCACTGAGAATGTCCTTTGCAGAATCTTTCTTTTCTTCACTTCCACCCTCTTCACCGGATGAAAAACCGGAAAGAGGATCTTCTTCCTGCTGTTCTTCTTCGGTACCACCTGCAAAAATATCGCCGAGAAGATCAACGGTTTCTTCGGAAGCCGAATCAACTCCGAGTACGTCTTCGAGAGTATTTTCTCCGGATTCGGGAACATCGGCTGTGTCCGCAAAAACATCTCCCGTTTCCTCGCCTGCGGCTATATCTGCAAATATGTCTCCGACAGCTTCATCGGAGCTTTCTTCCGAAGAGGCGTCCGAAAAAACATCTTCAGATCCGGCAGGTGCTTCAGAAAAAACATCATCTGTCTCTGCAGGCGCTTCGGCAAAAACATCATCTGTTTCTGCAGGTGCTTCAGCGAATATATCATCCGCATCTGAGGATGAAGGCTCTGCGAAAATATCATCTACGGAGTCGTTTCCCTCTTCGAAAGCCGATTCCCCAAATATATCAACCGGCGTTTCCTCAGCAGGTGCTTCCGCAAATAAATCTACAAGTCCATTTTCGTCCTCGAGAGAAAAATCACTGTTTTTAAAATCAGCAAACAGCTCTCCGGTGACTTCACTGTCACCGGAAAGCTCTTCATCAATCATCCTGTCAATGGCTTCATCATCTAAGTCACTGAATATATTGTAGCCGTCTGTACTCGGCTCATCATCCGTTTCGGAATCATTTGTAACATCAGGTATCTCTTCGGCTTTATTATCTTCAAAGAAGAAATTACCAAGTTCCTCTTCGGGAACTTTGTGGAACTCTATGTTCTTTTCTTCTTTTGAAACAAAGTCGTTCAGAAATCCGGGAATCTCAGGCTCAGGTATATCCTGTTCTGCGGTTTCATCCCTTGTTTCAACGCTTTTGCTTTCCTTTCGGTAAGCAGAGAACCTGTCACCGTCCTTTTTTTCCGAATCTGATGATAATCCGTTTAACAGGCTGTCAAGATAGGATTCATCAGTTGGCATTAACTTAACCCCGAATAATTATTTTCCTTTTAAGGAAGGATGAGCTTATCGATCTCACCTACAAGTCTGTTGATTTCAGGCTTTGTAATCTGAGCATCTGCTCCGAGAGACTTGCCCTTTGCAATCATATCCTCTGTGATCATGGATGAGAAAATGATTACAGGAAGCTTGTTTGTTCTTGGATCTTCTTTAATGAGCTTTGTAAGGCGATGGCCATCCATACGAGGCATCTCGATATCGGTGATAACAAGCTTAACCTGTTCCGTGATGTCGCCCTTTTCACTCATCTTTTCAAGTTTCTCCCATGCTTCCTGGCCATCCATGTTGACAATGAGATTGCCATAGCCTGCCTTCTTCAAGCAGTCCTGAATAAGCTTCGAAAGAAGCATTGAGTCTTCTGCAATGAGGATAGGCTTCTGGCTTCTGGATCTTAAGCCAAGTTCCTCAACATCGCTTACGCGAAGTGTTGTCTCAGGTGAAATATCAGCAATAATCTTCTCAAAGTCAAGAAGAACGATAAGTCTGTTGTCAAGCTTAACAATACCTGTGGCAACGCCTTCACCGGCACCATTGATTGTTGAATCCGGCTTAAGGACTTCCTCCCAGGAAACACGACTGATACGTGCTACTGAATGAACATGGAAAGCTGCATTTGTGTTGTTGAAGTATGTAACGATATAAAGGTCAGTCTTCGGATTCTGTGACTCAGGAAGGTGAAGAACCGTTGAAAGGCTGATACTTGTAATAACCTCTTCACGAGGCATAAATATACCTTCGATAGCAGGGTCTGAATTCGGAATGGGAATAGCAGGAACATACGGTAAAATCTCGCGAATCTTCGCAACGTTTATGCCGTAATGATTGTTTCCTACAGTAAACTCAAGAATCTCAAGTTCGTTAGTTCCGCTTTCAAGCAAAATATTGGTATCCATATTCATTCCTCCATGTTCTGAATATTGTTCAATACTGAAACATTTTACGTCATTATAGCGTAAATTTTCCGAGTAATCAATCACTTTACAATCATATAAGATTCTTCATTTTATCTTAATTATTACGGATTCGTCATATGCATTCATGATGGCAATTGCTGCCTGATCGAGCTCGGTATTTTCGGGTATCTTGAAAACAAGAACGGCATCATACGTCTTGCCCGGATCAATGGCTTCGCCAAATGACCAGTCGTCGTCATTTCCGTTGGCTCCGATGAAGCGAAGATCGTTAGTGAACATTGTGATTTCTGCGTTCTTGGTCTCTCCGTGATTGTACATAAGAAGACATTTCAACCCCTGCGAAACCGTATCAAGGTATGTCACGTCATCATTGTCGTTTGTAATGGAGAACTTGGCAATGATATATTCGTAACCCGGATCTTTTGTAAGAGCTGTGGCGGAACTGCCCATTGAAAACTCCTTCACCGGCTCGCTTGTACCGATGTACTCAGCGTAAAGGCCGTCCCATGCTCCGATTACATTCGTAAGTTCTTCGTTTGTGAACTCGGTGTTTTCCGGGAAAGGCGTCGGTTCAGGCTTCTCTGTGGGGAGCGGCTTCTCGGTAGGTGCCGGTGTATTCTCGGGCTCCGGGATGTCCGTCGGCTCGGGAGTTTCCGTAATCTCAGGAATCTCTGTAGGCTCCGGTTCATCAGTCGGCTCGGGAACTTCCGTCGGAAGCACTTCTTCTGTCGGCTTAGCCTTTTTTGTAGGCACCGGTGTCGGAGTAAGCGCTTTTTTTCCCAAAAGCATTGCTTCGTAGTTTGAGTCATGACGAAGCAGTGCATCTGCGGAGTACTGAGCAATGATATCCATTTCATGCTCTGTAAGCTTAAGCTCCGGAACAATGCACCCCGTAAGGCCTGCACACATCAATATGACAAGTAAAAAGAACAGATTCTTTTTCACAATACCTTCTCCTTGGTTTATTAACTCAAGTAAGTGTAACACTTATGAAAGCTTTCGGCAACGGATTCGGCAAACTTTAGTATTTCTTAATAGGCGGGTTATAAGGGCTTAACCGACTTCAAACCAAAATTCCACTCCGTTGGAATGATTAATGACCCCGTAAGGGCGGTTATGAGCCTCCATAATGGCTTTGACAATGGAAAGACCTATGCCCGTACCGCCGTATTCACGGCTTCTCGCCTTATCCACCTTAAAAAACTTAATCCAAATCTTTTCGATGTCCTCCTGAGGAATCGGCTCTCCGGAGTTAAATACAGATATTCTTGTTGAATTTTCAAGCTTTTCAGCCTTAACGTCTATGATGTTTTCGTTTTCGCAGTGATTAATCGCATTTGTGAGGTAGTTCGTAAACACTTCCTCGATAAGATATTCGTCTGCCCACGCATCAATGGAGTCGGGAACATTTAAAAAGAGTTTAATGTTTTTTTCCTTCAGGAGCACTTCGGAAGAGCTTATAACGGAGCGCATCATCGTCACGATGTCAAACCTCTCCATTTCAACCATCTGATTCCCGAATTCAAGTCTGTTCAATGTGAGCAGCTTCTTAACCATAACGTTCATTTTCTCTGCTTCATCGATAATTACGTCGCAGTAAAAATCCCTGCTTTCGGGATCGTCGTTTATGCAGTCCTTCAAGCCTTCAGCATAGCCGGAAATGAGCGCAATCGGAGTTTTCAGCTCGTGGGTGACATTTGACAGGAATTCCTTTCGCATCTCATCAACCTGCGTTTTTTCGGCTATATCGTTCTGAAGAGCATTGTTGGCGCTCTTTAAATCCGAAATGGTTTTTTCGAGCTTTTCCGACATGGTATTTATGCTTCGGCCAAGCTCCCCTATTTCATCATCCGTATCACCCTCATATTTAACGTCAAACTCAAGACGGCTTACACTTTTTGCAATATATGAAAGTCTTCTTACGGGGTTAACGATGGAGTAAGATGCAACCATCGTGATGCCCATTGCAAGAAAAAGAACAAGAAGTCCCGCATATAAAAGGAATCCGTTAGCTATCCTTACACTGTCACGTATGCTCTCCACGTTTGTTCGGATCAAAATAAAGTTCCCGTTCGTCACATCCGAAGAAAACAAATCAATGTACGATGAAGCGGTTCTTCTGTCGTAAAGGCTGATTATTGAATATTCACCTTCTTTTTCTTCAAGGACAGTACCCGTTCTTGTCGCTTCTGTTTGCGGGAAAAGCTCATTTCGTATTTTGTCGAAGAAAACACTTTCTTTTCCGTTACCGTTTGTTGTACTGAAAAACAGCCTGTAGTCCTTGAGGATGTAGACGGTAAGGTTGCTTCGTTCCGACAGTACTTCCAGCGAAAGGGCGTCCTCTGTCGAAAGGAAGTTTTCTTCATCGGAAACCGAAGTGCCCCGATTGTACTTTCCGCAAATAACATCAACCGTGCTGTAGGCGGACGCAAGAGTATCCACCTTCGTTTTTATGTAGTAAGATTCAAGGAAAAACTTATTTAATGTCCACGTAACAATAATGGCTCCCGAAACGGTAGCCATTATAAGAAATATGAGCTTTGCTCTCCATGTCATTTTCATGAGTACTAAACCTCGAATTTATATCCCATTCCCCAGATTGTTTTGATGTAATCGCCCTTTTCTCCCATTTTGCTTCTGATTTTCTTTACGTGGGTGTCGATTGTTCTGGCATCGCCATAGTAGTCGTAATCCCATACGTTGTTAAGGATCTGCTCTCTTGAAAGTGCTATGCCCTTGTTGGTGACAAAGTACTCAAGCAGTTCAAACTCTTTAACGGAGAA
This sequence comes from Lachnospiraceae bacterium, assembly GCA_045598045.1. Lineage (GTDB taxonomy): Bacteria > Bacillota > Clostridia > Lachnospirales > Lachnospiraceae > RGIG3528. The sequence continues at coordinate 23,618 of JAZLLG010000035.1, forward strand.
ATCGCACACCTTGCCATCGATTGTAACACTGTGGGCAGCGTGGTCGAGTACTATGCCGCCTATTTCTATCGGAGCTTCAAAAGATGCGTTGGCACGCCTTAAAATAGCCTCTACTCTTGCAACAAGAATTCTTGGCGAAAACGGCTTGGAAATGTACTCATCCACGCCAAGTTCAAAGCCGAGAAGTTCATCTCTTTCTTCTGATTTTGCGGTAAGCATAATGATGGGCACTTTTGAATACTGCCTTATTTCACGCACCACCTGCCAACCATCCATCTTCGGCATCATGACGTCAAGAATAATGAGTGAAATGTTTTTGTTGCCCTCGGCAAAAAACTCTTCCACCGCACGCTCCCCGTCTTCTGCTTCAATAACGGTGAAGCCCTGCTTTGCAAGGAAATCATGCACCAGTTTTCTCATTCTGCTTTCATCATCTACGACAAGTATTTTATTATCCATATCCATTCCTTTATTGTGTGTTTGAAAATAGTATCAGCACCATGCTATTTGCAAACCATGTTTCTTTCGTGAACTTATTTTGTATTTTCTGTGTTCTCGGAATCTTCTTCAAAGTAAATCCCGTACTGCTCAAGGAAGTAGAGCTTGTCGTTTACTTCCTTTTCCTTTTTTGTAAGATCCTTTTGCCACGATGAATACTCGTTAAGAATCTGCTCTTCATACACGGCTCTTATAGGTGACAGCTTACCGGTAAGGACAATTATGAACATTCCGATGACAAGCGAAGCAAGAATAATAACCACAAGCTTCAGGACATAGTTCTGCCTTCTGAGTTTAAGAACAAGAGGTGACGTTTTTTTCTTCGTCTGCCGAACCTTTGCGGATTTCTTAATTTCGGGCACAGGCTTTAACTTATTTTCGGTGATGATGCCCGAAGCCGTAATATTGCTTCGCAGTTCGTTAAGGAAATCCACTCCTATCGGCGTGGAAATCAACTTACGTTCAATAAGCTTGTTGTAAAGCTTAAGCACCATTCCGGCATCGTTCATATCTGTTCTGCTTTTTAAATATTCTATTGCTTCGTTTTCCTTTTTTGCGTCGGCCAGCTCTGCTTCGCTGTTAAAAACATGTCCTTTATATGTATATGTAGGTGCCATAATATTACTCCGCTTTTCATTGTAGTATTTACAATTATAGCATAATTGTGTAGAATTCAAACGATATTTTCAACAAATCCAATGCATCTCATGCATTCATAAAGGAGATAGATTTTATGGAAACCAAAAAAGGCCTTACAGGAAACGGCCTGAAGCTTATTGCTATACTTACGATGTTTATTGACCACTTTGCCTACATTATCCTCGAAAGAGGTTATATGATGCACCCATCAGGTTTCGGACAGCTCAACGCACTGTATAATGTCGATACCGTAATGCGCGGTGTCGGACGCCTTGCCTTCATAATCTTTCTGTTTCTTCTTGTTGAAGGTTTTCAGCACACTTCCAGCGTTGTTAAATATGGGTTGCGTCTGCTTATATTCGCTGTAATATCCGAGGTCCCCTTCAACATAGCAACGAACGGCACACTTCTTAATCCGGACTACCAAAGTGTCTACTTTACCCTTTTCCTTTCTCTTGTCATGATGTTTCTTTTCGAAACAATCTCCGACAAGTTTCTTAAAGAAAAAAAGTGGCTCTGTGTATTGCTTTGTCTTCTTGTATTCGTCTGCATTTCAGTGATTGCACATATCATCAAATGCGATTACACGACACTCGGAATTGCAATGGCTGCGGTTATGTATCTTTTCCGAAACAAACCGTCTTTACGTCCATGGGTTATGCTTCTTGTTATCACCGCTTACTGCCTGATTCCGAATATTCTTGCTCTCCTCGGTGTTTCCGAAACAATCTGCTCTCTTTTCGGAGGTTCAAGCATTTTGGAGATAGTCGGAGTCTTTGCCTTCCTGATAATGATTAAATATAACGGCGAACGCGGCTCCTTTAACCTGAAATATATTTTTTACCTTTTCTATCCCATACATCTTCTCATACTCGGACTGATTGAAGTGTTCATGTTCGAAGGCGGTATTCTCCTCATTAAGTAAAGAAAAAAAGGGCAGCGAAAAATGATTTTCATCTTTCACTGCCCATATTTTTTATTTTACGACAACTCTGCAGAAGTTCTTCTTTCCCTTCTTAACAATGATGCCGTCACCCGACATTTCGTCCTTGGAGAAAGTCTTCTTGAAGTCTGTAACCTTTTCATCATTTACGGTTACTCCACCCTGCTCAACATTACGTCTTCCGTCGCCTCTTGTAGTTACAAGGCCTGCCTTTACAAGAATGGAAACAATATCAAGCCCGCCGTTTTCAAGGTCTGCATCCGTAAGTTCTACGGAAGGCATGTTCTCAATGGAGCCTGCGCCTGCAAAAAGTCCCTTTGATGCTTCAAGAGCCTTGTTTGCTTCTTCTTCGCCATGAACAAGCTTTGTAAGTTCAAAAGCAAGAATTTCCTTGGCCTTGTTAAGCTGCGCACCTTCCCAGGATTCCATAGCCTGAATTTCGTCCATCGGAAGGAATGTAAGAAGTTTAATGCATTTAAGTACATCAGCATCGTCAACATTTCTCCAGTACTGGAAGAAATCGAAAGGTGATGTCTTGTTGGCATCAAGCCATACGGCATTTCCTGCGGTTTTTCCCATCTTCTTGCCGTTGGAATCCGTAAGAAGTGTGATTGTCATGGCGTTCGCATCTTTGCCAAGCTTTCTTCTGGTAAGCTCTGTACCGCCCAGCATGTTGGACCACTGGTCATCTCCACCGAATTCAAGGTTACAGCCGTACTTCTGGAAAAGCATATAGAAATCGTAGCTCTGCATAATCATGTAGTTGAATTCAAGGAAGCTGAGACCCTTTTCCATTCTCTGCTTATAGCACTCTGCACGAAGCATATTGTTTACTGAGAAGCAGGGACCAACTTCACGAAGGAGTTCAATGTAGTTCAGGTTAAGAAGCCAATCGGCGTTGTTTACCATTATTGCACCGCCTTCACCGAAATCGATGAAACGTTCCATCTGGCGCTTGAAGCACTCTGCGTTATGATCGATATCTTCTTTTGTAAGCATTTTTCTCATGTCTGTACGTCCGGAAGGGTCACCGATCATTGTGGTGCCTCCGCCGATAAGAGCGATAGGCTTGTTTCCTGCCATCTGAAGACGTTTCATAAGTGTAAGTGCCATGAAGTGGCCCGCTGTAAGTGAATCTGCAGTACAGTCAAAGCCAATGTAGAATGTTGCTTTTCCGGAATCAATCAGTTTTTTGATTTCTTCCTCGTTTGTGGTCTGGGCAATGAGTCCTCTTGCCACAAGTTCTTCGTAACAAGTCATTTTGTTACCTCCTTAAATGTCATCTCGCGAGCTTCGCCCGCTCGTAAAAAAATAGAAGTCCCGTCTCGCCTTACTAAAGCAATGCTTTCAATAAGGACGAGGCGAGACGTATGCTTCGTGTTACCACCTTAATTCGTATGACGCTCACGCGACATACCTCTGCAGGTTCTTTGATAAAAACCCTAGTGATGTAACGGTCACCCCCGTTGCAGCCTACTTTGTTCGGTGCACAACTCCGGAATGTATTCGCACCCTCTTTCCTTCAAGCCTCTCAGCAACCGGCTATTCTCTGTAAGTTCCGCGGATGTTACTCTTTTCCTTCAAAGTCTTTGTTTATGGATGAATGGATTGTATCACTAAATGGAGATTTGTCAAGGCTTTACTCATATTTGACATTTACAAGCCTGTCTCCCTCGTAGGAAAGGCTGATGTAAAAGTCGCTTTCTCCCTTAACAAGCTTTTCAAGGAAGATTTTGTCTCCTTCCCAAAGGGGAAGTGTCGGAACTTTTTCGATTTCAATCCATTTAAGCTCCCCTTCGTTGCAGTCAAGGTTAAGCTCGCCCGAGAAGCCTGTGGCGGTGAAAAGATGCATTCTTTCGTCAAACGTTCCGTTTAAGGAGAAGTCGACAACACCGCGCTTTTCATACTCCGTAAGGACAAGCCCTGTTTCCTCGAAAACCTCGCGAAGCAGACAATCAACATCGGTTTCTCCCTTTTCGAACTTGCCTCCGACACCGACCCATTTTCCTTCATTCATGTCGTTTTTCTTTTTATTTCTGTAAAGCATGAGGTATTTACCGTCACGCTCTATGTAGCAAAGAGTTGAATCTGTCATACCGTGACCTACTTAAGCTTGTTTACCGTTCCCATGAATGTAGGAACATTGTCGCTGTTTGTTACTACAAAGAGGAAAGGTCTGTCCACCGTAAACTCAATGTCATCCGAAATCATTATAGCCGTATTCTTCATCATCATAACCGTAAACGCTGCAGCCTCAACACCGTCCTCATCAATCTTGACTCTTGCGGCATGGATTGCTTCATCAAGATATGTGTCACTTCCTTCTCCCATAATGGGCGAAAAGTCTGCGACACCCCCAACGCAGGCATTTGTGATGCCAAGCTTCTTAAATACTTCAATAACGTCGCTGTCAAAATCAACATCAAACTTCGGCACGGAAAGAATCACATTTCCTCTTAAATAATCAGGTCTTTCATTGTCGAAAAGAAGTCTTTCGTAATCACCGCTTTTAACCACTTCTTCAGGAGTAACACCTTCATTGGGAAGGATAAACCACATGCTGCCGCCGTTTGCACCAAAAGTTTTCTGAACTGCAGTGTAGTCCTTTCCCTTGTAAACGATGCCGCTTTCGGACTCATTCATGAAAGGAACGGTTACATCTTTGTCCGTACCATGGAAGATTTTATCCTCTGTGGCGTATTCATTGAAGCTGTTCTGCCAAGGCGCTTTAAAGTAAATTGTCGATGCCAGAGCCAGAACAGTTTCAGGCTCGAAATTAACACCTTCTACAGCTTCTTTAAGAAGATTTCCGGTATTCTCATTGAGCCAGCTGTGAAGCAGGTTATTGTATTCATCAGAACCCATCTTTCCCGAAAAGCTTGATACATGATATTTTTCAGCCAGTCTGTTAACTGTGTCCTGTACATAGGCACAATCATTTCTGAGCCATATGGAATTACCGAGAAGGCTCTTTACAACACCGTCATCAATATAGTCTTTAAGCCACATGTCGTTGGCAGTGTCAAAAAGACTTTCCTCATCCGTTCCGAGAGCTTCAAGAATCTGTGCCTTTGTCTCCCCGTCCGTCACTTCTGCAAGAAGTGAAAGCGCAAACCAAAGGTTCATGGGTGAATATACAACATTTTCGCCTTCGGAAAGTTCTCCCATCACAGGCGCCAGTTTCCCGCAGAATGTTTTCATGGCATTAATGTAATTTTCATTCGTTTCGATATTTCTGCTTGATGCCCACTTTTCATACTCATCCCAGTAGTTTTCCGATGTTTCGCTCGGATATTTCGCAGTAATCTCCGGAATACTCGCACATGCAAGCATTTCAGCTTTATTTTCCCTTAAGACAGGCTTAACGTTTTCTTGTACAACCGGTGTTTGTGTAGACGTTGGTGTTTCGGTCTGTGACACTGTTTCTCCTTCCTGTGCCTGTAAACCTGCATTACCGCATGCAGAAACCGCTCCTATGAGCAGTGCAGACACTACAACTCCAATAAGCGCTTTTTTAAACAATTTCATATTGATTCTCCTTAAATGTAAATCTCGAAACCTTTTCGGATATACATCATAATCGAGTAGGAGGCGGTGACTAAC
>JAZLLG010000036.1:0-54850 GCA_045598045.1 Lachnospiraceae bacterium
ATCCTTACAAACATACAAAATCTTTACAATGTTGCAAACAAAGAAGAAGTTTTGAAAATTCAGGAAGAATTTTTCAAAGTGTACGCTACAGAGGACTTGAAAGCACTTTCCAAATTCAGCCGTGAGCTGGATATGCTTTCCGAAACCTACAGAGCGCAGAGTTTAAAGTAATATGATAGATAAATTACCTATAGAATTTGAAAATAAAATGAAAGAACTTCTCGGTGACGAGTACGAAGCTTTTATTTCGGGCTTTTCGGAAGAGCGTTATGGAGGAGTACGTTTTAATTCCCTTAAAACGGTGAAAGAAGCTTTTGAAGAAAAGGTGCCCTTTGAGGTGGAGAACGTCAGCTGGATCGATAACGGCTACTATTATTCCTTAAAGGACCAGCCGGCAAAACATCCTTACTACTTTGCAGGCGTGTACTATATTCAGGAACCTTCGGCCATGACTCCGGCCAGAGTACTTCCCGTGAAACCCGGTGACAAAGTTCTTGATATTTGTGCCGCACCGGGCGGAAAAAGTACCGAACTTGCTGCAAAACTGCAGGGAAAGGGTGTGCTTTTTTCAAATGACATCAGTAACTCACGTGCTAAAGCTTTATTAAAGAATCTTGAGCTTTTCGGCACAAAGAATGCGGTTATACTTTCCGAAGCACCCGGAAAGCTTACTGAACGCTTCAGGGGTTATTTTGACAAAATTCTTATTGATGCGCCGTGTTCCGGTGAGGGGATGTTCAGAAAGAGCCCTACGATTATGAAAAACTGGGAGCAGTACGGTCCTGCATATTATCACAAGCTTCAGCTTGAAATTATCGATGCGGTTATACCGATGCTTGCTCCGGGCGGTATGCTTGTCTACTCTACATGTACGTTTGACGCTTCAGAGGATGAAGGTACCATTGAATATGTGCTGAACAACTACCCCGATATGCACGTTGCGGAGCCTGAACTTCAATTTGAAGGTTTTGACCATGGACATCCCGAATATATCGGTTCCTCACACGAAGAAATTAAAAAGACAATTCGTCTTTGGCCGCATAAACTGAAAGGAGAGGGACATTTCTGCGCTCTCCTTAAGAAAGATGATGGCGAAAGACAGGATTTTATCGGTGAACGTCTTAAAGCCGTAAAGCTTCCGGAAGAGGCAGAGCAGTTTCTTGGCAGACTTAAGCTTGATATACCTCGCGAAAGACTTGAACTTCGTGAAGAACGCCTTTACCTTGTGCCTGAAGGAATTCCTTCTCTGGCGGGGCTTCGAATCATGCGTACGGGTCTTCTTCTCGGAGAAGTGAAGAAGAATCGTTTTGAGCCAAGCCAGGCACTTGCCATGGCTTTGAAATCAGAAGAATACGACAGCGTTTATAACCTTTCCGCAGACGACGAGGATGTCATTAAATATCTTAAATGTGAAACGATAGAGGCAAAAAAGGATCTCAAAGAAGGCTATGCACTTGTATGCGTGGATAACTGGCCTCTTGGCTGGGCAAAGGTGCAAAACGGTGTTCTTAAGAACAAATATCTTCCCGGATGGAGAATGATGTAATTTGGACAGACTTGATAAATTCATCAGCGAAAACAGTACACTGTCAAGAAGCGAAGCAAAGAATGCCATAAAGGCAGGAAGAGTTACCGTAAACGGAGTGAAGGCTAAATCAGCCGAGGCTAAGGTTTCCGATGAGGATGAAATTATCCTCGACAAAAAGGCTTTGAAAAAGTCAGGAATGATTTACATCGTGCTGAATAAGCCCCAGGGGATTATTTCAGCAACCGAGGACGGCAAAGAAAAGACCGTGGTTGATTTCGTTAAATCAGATCCGGCTATGAAAGAACGTATCGGGAAACGCGATATTTTCCCTATCGGAAGGCTCGATAAGGATACGGAAGGGCTTATTATCCTTACGGACGACGGAGCACTTTGCCATGAACTCCTCAGCCCCAGGCATCATGTTGAAAAGGTTTACTATGCCGAATGCTCGGGAAAACTGTGTGAGAATGCAGTCAAAATGTTTGAAGAAGGTGTTCAGGTCGGAGAAGACTATAAAGCAGCTCCGGCAGGGCTGAAAATCCTTGATAAATCCGACTCGGGCTGTAAGCTTGAAATTACAATTACCGAAGGTAAATTTCATGAAGTCAAGCGTATGTGTCACGAGGCAGGAGTGGAGGTTACGTTCCTTAAGAGGGTACGCTTCGGTAATCTTGATTTGCCCGATGATTTAAAAACGGGAGAATTTCTTGAACTTCCGAATTTTCCGGAAAAGGTGAAATAAAGAAGTTAAATAAAATAGCGCGCAAGCAGTTATCGTATGCTTACGCGCTTTTTTGTATGAGCGAACACGTCTTACAGCTGGTTTATGATGGCAGCTTTAAGCTTTTTGATGTCTATGGGCTTGGAAACGTGGTCATTCATGCCTGAAGCGAGAGCGTGGAGCTTGTCTTCGTCGAAAGCGTTGGCCGTCATCGCAATAATCGGAATTGTTGCCAGGTCCTTGCGGGACATATGACGGATGTTGTTTGTAGCTTTGTAACCGTCCATGATTGGCATCTGAATGTCCATAAGAACAATGTCGTAGTAGTTGATAGGACTTGTTACAAGACAGTCGATTGCTTCAAGGCCGTTTGAAGCAGAATCAGCTTCAAAACCGGCGTCTTTAAGTATTTCAATGGCAATTTCCTTATTGAGCTCATTATCCTCGACAACAAGCACACGCTTGCCTTTGAACATTTCGCTTGAGAAAGCGGGAGTGCTTGCTGTTTCTTCGTCAATAAGGAATTCCTGAAGCCTTAATTCGAGGTCAATTGTAAAGGTTGTACCCTTTCCGACAATACTTTCAACGTTTATTGTGCCGCCCATAAGATCGATGATTTTTTTGGTGATGGAAAGGCCGAGTGTGCCGCCGTCTACGTCGGAAGAAGCTGCTTCGGAATCATGATCGTACGGATCGTATACACGATTTATGAACTCCTGACTCATGCCTATTCCGTTATCCTTTATTTTGAACATGAAGCCTGCTGTCTTGGGGGTGGAAGTTGTGTATTGCGTGACTTCTATCGAAATCATTCCGCCTTCGGGAGTAAACTTCAGACTGTTTCCAAGAAGATTTACAAGCACACGACGCAGCTTAATTGAATCAACGTATACGTAGTCGGAATCGATGCCGCTTGTATCAACGGAAAGATGCATTTTCTTCTCGGCAGCCTGTGACTGAATGATGGGAAGTATACTGTTTAGAAGGTCTGTTATGCGGTTTCTTGTTTCACGTATGGATATTGCACCGCTTTCAATGTGGCTCATATCGAGAATGTCGTTGATGAGGTCGTTCAGATGCTGGCCGGAAACAAGTATTTTGTCAATACAGTCGCTGACTTTTTCTGTTTTTTCTATGTTTTTCTGAGCGATGTTTGCAAAACCGATGATGGCGTTCATAGGTGTTCTTATGTCATGAGACATATTTGAAAGAAACTCGGTTTTGAATTTGCTTTCGGACTGGGCATTTTTGCTCTTTTCCTTGAGGCTTTCGCTTTCTTCAAGCTCCTTTTCCTTCGGACCGTTTATTTCCTGACAGAGAAGAAGAAGCTTGTTCGGCATACCGTCTTTGTCCCTGCTGATGACTGCAAGCGTTTCACGCTCCCAACCTGTGTAGGACATAAACAAATCGACGGATATGGAATTGACAAGACGCATACGCTCACGGATAGTATTAAGGTCGAAGAACTCGCGGGCATCTGCCTGAGACTGCTCGGCAACTATTACGGAACACCATGCAGTAAGTGCTTCGTCGAAAGAAGCCTCTTTGGAAATAAAGGAATTCATAAAGTCAGGCTGGATGATGGTTGTAAGGATGCCTTTTTCAATATCTGCTTCATAAATGGAAATGTAGACACGCTCAAGAGCGGCAAGAAGCTCGACACGTGAACTCTCGCTTGTCTTTGCCGCGAGCTGTGCTTCAACAGCTTCTTTTTCTTTTACTTTCAAGAGTATATTGCAAAGTGCATTATAGAAGCAGAAACCATATGAATATGCAATTACCGTTAATGGTGTGAAAAGATGAAGATCCGGCCATAAAAGGTGGAACCCTACGGTAATCAGACCAAGAAAAACAATAATGGATCCGGAAACAAGACGCGTGTCTTTGCGCAGCTGCTTACAGAAGAAAAGGTAGGCAACAAAGCAAAGAATAACCAATATATGCACAAGAACATAGATAAAGAAGAACGGGCCGTGAGATACAACGTTACCCGGTTCGATGACATAGTAGAAATCGGAAAAAACGGAATAAATCGACAGAACGGCGTTTATTCCCAAAATTCCGTATGCGACAAAACGGAAACTTCTTTTGTCGAAAAGACACCAGAAGAAAACGCTTGCACAGGGAGCGATAATGCATTCAAGTGTTTTGACAAAACGAAGAACGGTTTCACTTCCGCTTGAAGCGTAATTGAATATATAAATGTCAATAAGCGACAACGTCAGCAAAGAAAAGAAAAGCGACAGAAGAGGGAGCTTCGACGTTGCTTCGATGGATTTACTTACAATTATGTGACTGGCAAAAAGAACACAGATGAAGCAGGCAAATATGTTAATCGCGATGTGATAGTTCATTTCGACCTCCGCGGAGTTTTGTAAACGTATAAAGTACCCCCTCAAATACTTTCATACATGCAGAAATATTGTATCACATTTCATATGAAGAAAACTACCCCTATTTGCTTTATTTGCTTGAAAAGAAAAGAACATTACTATAAAATAAAAGTTAATGGTTTGCGTTTGTAAACAATAATTGAAACAGTAAGGAAGGCTTTTATGAAAGAAACAAAGAAAATACAAAAAGGCGAATTCGGTTATTTGAAAAATAAGAAAGTAAGACAGACATTATACCTTCTGGCATTACTGCTGGTTGCAGTGGCCATTTTTATTTTGGGACTTGCCTTAAACAAATGGCAGGTCAGAAATATCTTTACGATTGTTGCAATTCTTATGATTCTCCCGATAACACGTGTGTTTGTTTCTCTTGTTATTCTCATTCCATATAAAAATATAACCGATGAGGACAAAAACGTTATTGAAGGCTTAAAAAGAGAGAATGATGACCTTTTCTACAATCTTGTATTTACTTCTTCCGAGCATGTTATGCATCTTGATGCACTGCTTGTTACAGGTCATCAGGCGGTCGGCCTCTTCAGGGATAAAAAAGGTAAGCGTGAGAAGACCGAAGAGTACTTTAAAAAGGAGTTTTCCGCAAGACATCTTGATTTCGTTTACTATCAGGCTCCCGATCTGAAAAGCTTTGAATCAAGGCTTAAAAAGAGAAGCGATAACGAGGTCTTAAGCGAAAAACAGGCTGCGGACAGAAAAGAAGTTTTGGAAATGATACGGACGGCGACGGTCTGAAATGAAACAATACATTGTAAAAGAAAACGAATCGGGACAGCGCTTTGACAAGCTTCTTTTAAAGATGATGAAAAACGTTCCGTCTTCCTTCGTTTACAAAATGCTCAGAAAAAAGAATATAACGCTTAACGGGAAAAAAGCCGACGGAAGCGAAAAGGTATCCGTCGGGGATGAAATAAAGCTGTTCTTTTCGGATGAAAGCTTTGATAAATTTACAGGAAACGGTGAAACGGCCGGTGCGGGCAATGACATTCCTTCATTAAAGCAAAACGAGATTGTTTATGAAGACGATAATATCATCATCGTAAACAAACCCGTTGGTGAACTTTCGCAAAAAGCCGTTAAGGACGATGTTTCCGTAAATGAGCGTATCGTTTCCTATCTCGGCGGAAAAACGAAGGATGAAGCATTCACACCCGGTGTGTGCAACAGACTTGACCGGAACACAAGCGGGCTTATCGTTGCGGGAAAGTCGCTTAAGGGACTTCAGGACATCAGTGAGCTTTTAAAAAGCCATGAGCTTAAAAAGTACTATTTTTGCATATGCAAAGGCGAACTTAAAAAGCACCTTGATTTAACCGCATTTTTGCAAAAGGACGAAAAAGACAATAAAGTTGCGATATACGAAAAAGAAATGCCGGATACCGAAAAAATAATGGCTGAGTATACGCCCGTTCTTGTAAGAAACGGCTTTTCACTTGTGGGTGTTAACCTTAAAACAGGTAAGCCTCATCAGATAAGGGCACATTTGGCAAGTCTCGGGTACGTTCTTCTCGGAGATGTGAAGTATGGCTACAAACCGGTACAGGGAATCCATGTTTCTCATCACCTTCTTCATGCGTATATGCTTGTGTTTCCCGAAGATACAAAAAGGCTCACAGGACTTTCCGGAAAGGTTGTTACATGTATGCCCGGGAAAGAATTTATGAAGACCGCAGATAAACTGTTTGGCGAGGAGGATGTTAAAAATGCCATCCTGGAATTCGAGAGGATTAAGAGGCTCGGTACTTGAAGAGCTTGTCAATATGACAAACGATAAATACAGGGAGAAGGGACTGGCACTTATCCAAAAGATTCCGACACCCATAACTCCCGTTCAGATGGATAAGGACAGTAAGCACATCACTCTGGCGTATTTCGACCAAAGGAGTACCGTCGACTACATCGGTGCGGTTCAGGGGATTCCCGTATGTTTTGATGCAAAGGAATGCGCGGCGGACACATTTACTCTTGCAAACATTCATGAACATCAGGTTGAGTTTATGAAGGATTTTGAGAAACAGGGCGGAGTTGCTTTTTTTCTTATAAGTTATACACATAAAGACGTGTTTTACTATATGCGCTTTTCGGAGGCTTATTCTTTTTGGCAGAGAAAGGAGCAGGGCGGAAGAAAAAGCATTCGTTTTGATGAGCTTGATGATAAATGGTTTTTTAAGCAGAAAAGCGGTATGATTATTCCTTATCTTGATATGGTTCAGCAGGATCTTACGGAGCGGGACACCGATTAAGAAAAAATCTATTGACATATGGCTTTATGTAGTGTAAAATCTCGTTCAATTTCATTTGCTAATTTGGTAATTTGCTAATTTGGTAGCACATTAACGTACTAAAGCGAAAAGACGGAGGACGTATGAAAGAAAAGCTTTTAAGAACGCCTGAAGGTGTACGTGATATTTACGGTGAGGAATTCATCAGAAAAGAGCGTGCCGAGCATGCGGTTAAATTCATGATGAAACAGTACGGGTATCTTCAGATAAAGACACCCGCTTTTGAATATTTTGACATATTCAATTCCGAAAGAGGAACGGTTTCCTCAAAGGATATGTATAAGTTTACGGACAGAGAGGGCGAGACCTGTGTTCTTCGCCCCGATATGACTCCTCAGATTGCAAGATGCGTCGCCAAGTACAAAAAGAACGAAACACTTCCCATCAGACTTTTCTATCACGGCAATACATTCGTAAACAATAACGGTTATCAGGGCAAGCTTAAAGAAATCACCCAAATCGGTGCTGAGCTTGTTAATGCCGAAGGACCGTCGGCAGATGCGGAAATGATTGCCCTTATGATTGACAGCCTTTTGAATCTTGGCCTTACGGATTTTCAGATTGAAGTAGGTAATGCCGATTTCTTCCGGGCTCTCACGAACGAAGCGGGATTTACTGATGACGAGACCGATGAACTCAGGGAACTTATCGAAACAAAAAACCTTTTCGGAGTGGAAGAGCTTCTTTCGGAAAAAAACATCGATGAAGGACTTAAGGATATTTTTGTCAAGCTTCCTTTACAGTTCGGTTCCATCGATTTTGTACGTCAGTTCAGGTCATGCACGGAAAATGCAAGAGCGGTAGAGGCGTTAAATCGTCTTGAAGAAATTTACGACAAGCTTACGGCATACGGCAAGGAAGAATATGTAACATTCGATCTCGGAATGCTTACGCAATACAATTACTATACCGGTGTTGTATTCAAGGCATATACGCATAAAACCGGAGAGCCCATAGGCGCCGGCGGAAGATATGATTCACTACTTTCGCAGTTTGGAAAGCCTGCTCCGGCAATAGGCATTGCCATTTACATTGACTATGCGCTTACGGCAATGTATCGTCAGAATGTTGTTCCCGAAGTTACTCATGATTCGACGGTTATTCTTTATGAGCCTCAATATGAGGCAAAGGCAATCAAGATTGCAAACAGCCTCAGAAGTGACAGACTTAAGGTTGCATTGCTTGAGAAGGTTTCCGACAAATCGGAAGAAGATTACGAAAAATACGCAGCATCAGTACTCGCAGGCGGTATCCTTTATGTTGACAACGAAAAGTCAATAAGGATCAAGGACCTTGAATCCGGTGAGATTCACGAGAAGACTTTATAGGAGGAAAGCAATGGAATATTTGACATTTGCGTTGGCAAAGGGCAGACTTGCCATGCAGACTCTTGAATTTCTCGAGAAAATCGGAATTACATGCGAGGAAATGAAAGATAAAAATTCAAGAAAACTCATTTTCACGAACGAAGAGCTTAAGCTCAGATTCTTCCTGGCAAAGGCCAGTGATGTCCCCACCTACGTTGAATATGGTGCGGCGGACATCGGTGTTGTCGGAAAGGACACTATTCTCGAAGAAAACAGAAACATCTACGAAGTTATGGACCTTGGAGTCGGGAAGTGCCGTATGTGTGTTGCCGGTCCCGCAGAAGCAAAGCCTGTGCTTGAATCCGGCCAGCTCATAAGGGTAGCGACAAAGTATCCCCGCATTGCGAAGGACTACTTCCTCAACAAAAAGCATCAGACCGTTGAAATAATTAAGCTGAACGGTTCTATTGAACTGGCACCCATCGTCGGCCTTTCAGAGGTCATTGTCGATATTGTGGAAACAGGAACAACACTTAGGGAAAACGGACTTGAGGTCCTGGAAGAAATACTTCCTCTTTCCGCAAGAATGGTTGTAAATCAGGTGTCCATGAAGATGGAACATGAGAGAATAAGCGATATCATTGAGAAACTCAGAAAAGCAATAGGTTGATAAGGCATTGCGAAAGGAACATTATGAGAAAAGTCAGACTTACTGAGGAAAACAAACAGAATCTCTTGAGTGAGCTTTTAAAGAGAAATCCGAACCAGTACGCATCCTACACCGAAAGAGTACTGGAAATACTTAATAACGTTAAGGAAAACGGTGAAGAAGCCGTTTTCGAGTATACAAAGCGTTTTGACAAGGCTGACATAAACGCAGCCAATTTCAAAGTTACCGAAGAGGAGATTCAGGAAGCTTATGAAAAGCTTCCGAAAGAAATTCTCGAAGTAATCAGAAAAGCAGCTGAAAACATCAGAAGCTATCATGCGATGCAGAAGCAGCGCAGCTGGTTTGATACAAACGACAAAGGAACGATGCTCGGCCAAAAGGTTACCGCCCTTGAATCGGTCGGTGTATATGTACCGGGTGGTAAGGCTGCATATCCTTCTTCTGTGCTTATGAACATTATTCCCGCGAAGGTTGCCGGAGTGTCACGTATTGTTATGACTACGCCGCCCGGACCTGACGGAAAGATTTACGAAGGAACGCTTGTTGCCGCAAAAGAAGCCGGTGTCACCGAAATATACAAGTGCGGCGGCGCGCAGGCAATCGGCGCACTTGCTTACGGAACAAAATCCTTTAAAAAGGTTGATAAAATTGTCGGACCCGGTAATATCTACGTGGCTCTTGCAAAGAAATCCGTTTACGGTACGGTTGCCATCGATTCCATAGCCGGTCCTTCGGAAGTAATGGTTCTCGCCGATGAAACAGCCAACCCTACCTACGTAGCTGCGGATCTTCTTTCACAGGCCGAACATGACGAACTTGCAAGTGCCATTCTTGTTACCACATCGTCCGAACTTGCCGATAAAGTAGAAAAAGAAGTTGAAAGATTTACAAATGAGCTTTCACGAAAGAACATAATAGAAAAATCACTTGAAAACTACGGCTATATACTTATCGCAGATAATATGGACGATGCGATAGAGGCCGTAAACGATGTTGCAAGCGAGCACCTTGAGCTTCTTACCAAAAATCCGTTTGAGGTGATGACAAGAATTAAAAACGCAGGAGCGATTTTCCTCGGCGAGTATTCCTCGGAGCCTCTCGGTGATTATTTTGCAGGTCCAAATCATGTTCTCCCCACAAACGGCACGGCGAAGTTTTTCTCACCTCTTTCCGTTGATGATTTCATCAAAAAGAGCAGCATTATTTACTACTCCAAAGAGGCACTTTCGGAGGTGTCGGACGACATAATCACCTTTGCAAAAGCCGAAGGACTTACGGCACATGCCAATTCCATTGCGGTACGATTCAATAAAAAAATCTGATTTTCTAAAGGAGACGTTATGAGAACAGCTGTAGTTGAGCGTAAAACCAAAGAAACAGACATAAGATGCGAGCTTAATATCGACGGAACAGGTGAGAGTACAATATCAACAGGCATAGGGTTCTTTGATCATATGCTTTCAGCCTTTGCACGTCACGGCTTCTTTGATCTGAAGCTTACGTGTAAGGGGGATCTTGAAGTCGATTGTCACCACACAATTGAAGACTGCGGTATTGTACTGGGAGAAGCGATAAAAGAAGCTCTCGGAGACAAAGCCGGCATAAGCCGCTATGGATGCTTCACGCTTCCTATGGATGAAACTCTTGTAGTGTCAGCTGTGGATCTTTGCGGAAGGCCTTACCTCAATTTCGACGTAAACTTTTCTGTCGACAGAGTGGGCGAATTTGATACCGAAATGGCAAAAGAGTTTTTCTACGCGATTTCTTATTCCGCAATGATGAACCTTCACATTAAGGAACTGGCAGGCGAAAACAATCATCATAAGCTTGAGGCTTCCTTTAAGGCATTTGCCCGTGCACTCGATAATGCAACAAAATACGATGAAAGAGTACAAGGTGCTCTTTCCACAAAAGGAGTTATTTAACCCATGAGACTTTATCCCGCCATAGATATTAAGGACGGCTGCTGCGTGCGCTTAAGGCAGGGCGTCTACGATGACAAAACCGTATATGCCGAGGAACCTTGGAAGGTTGCCGTCGAATTTGAAAAAGCAGGAGCAGGCTTTATTCATCTTGTTGATCTGGACGGAGCAAGAGAAGGAAAGAGCGTTAATGACGAAGCTGTCAAAGCCATTGCAGCCCATGTTTCCATACCGTTGGAAATAGGCGGCGGCGTGCGTACTCTTGACGACATCGGACACAGGCTTTCTCTCGGGGTTTCCCGTGTCATTCTCGGTACCAAAGCATGCGAAGAACCGTCTTTTGTTAAAGAAGCCATTGACCTTTACGGAGCTGACAAAATTGTTGTCGGAATAGATGCAAAGAACGGGCTTGTGGCAACAAAGGGATGGGAAACCGTCAGCGAGGTGACGGCCATCGATCTTGCTTTTAAGATGAAGGAACTTGGCGTTAAAACCATCATATACACGGATATTTCGAGAGACGGAATGCTTTCCGGCCCCAATCTTGAGACAACAAAGAAGCTTGTTGACGAAACCGGGCTTGACATTGTTGCTTCAGGCGGTGTTGCAGGCCTTGAGGACCTTAAAAACCTTTCGGAAATCGGTGTCGAAGGAGCCATTTTCGGTAAAGCGATTTACGAAAAGAAAATAGATTTAAAAGAGGCAGTAAAGCTCTATATGGAAGATAAATCAAAGAAAAAAATAATAGCGTCCATAGATGCGGAAAACGAATCAAGAGAAACAGTGCTTAAGCTCGTAAGTGATTACGATTATTCCGGCGTTGACGCGCTTTTTGTCTACAATTATTCAAAGGACGAAAAGACAAGAGACGAATTTATATCAACTCTTCGCCTTTTACGCGACAGAACAGACCTTCCTTTTTTTGCAGGTGTATACGTAAACAGGCTTGAGGACGTAAAAAAAGCTTACTATTCAGGGGCAAGCAAGGTTGTTATTGATATGGAAGCCATTTCGGATCCCGAGCTTCTTAAGGCTGCGGTCACAAAAATCGGCGGCAAAAACGTGTATGCTCTTGTCAATTTCGGAAAGAATTACAAGGAAGAAGAAATACACGAAATCGGGCAGATGTGCCTTAAATACGTTGACGACGGTGTTGGCGGCATAATGGCCAAGCACCTTGTAATTACTCCGAAGATAAATAAATATCTTAACGAGAACGTCTGCGATGTAATAATCCGCGACGCTCTGGAGCGTAACTCCGTTACCGAACTGCTTGAACTTCCGAATGTATCCGCAATTGCAACGGATTTTTATGCCGGGCGTGATGTTTATGCGCTGAAAAAGTCTCTTGCCGAGCAGGGATACCCAATAATCACTCCTACGGCTGCAGTCGGTTTCAAGGACTTGAAACTTAACGAGCAGGGAATGGTTCCCTGTATCGTTCAGGACTACAGGACAAACGAAGTTCTTATGCTTGCCTACATGAATGAAGAAGCATATAACAAGACGATAGAAACAGGAAGAATGACATATTATTCCAGAAGCCGTCAGGAGCTTTGGATTAAGGGCGAAACATCCGGACACTATCAGTTCGTCAAATCCATATCCGTTGACTGTGACAGGGATACTGTTCTTGCAAAAGTAAAACAGGTCGGAGCAGCTTGCCATACAGGCAATTACAGCTGTTTCTACACCGAAGTCCTTAAAAAGGAATTTGAAAACGATGACATAGCTTTTGTGCTGGACAAGGTGTTCAATGTTATTTTGGACAGAAAGAAGAATCCGAAAGAGGGAAGCTACACAAACTACCTTTTCGACAAAGGTATCGATAAAATCCTTAAAAAATGCGGTGAGGAAGCTACTGAAATTGTTATTGCAGCAAAGAATCCCGATCATGAGGAACTTCGTTACGAGATAGCGGATTTCCTTTACCACATGATGGTACTTATGGCTGAAACCGGTCTTTCCTGGACCGACATCTCAAGAGAACTGGCTTCGAGGGAATAAAATTAATCTTGTTGAAGAAATCCATTGAAAGTGATACACTTTGAATGGATTTTTTTTGAAAAAGCAAAATGCACCAAATTATAGGAGGAATAAAATGTTTTGTCAAAATTGCGGAAAAGAGATACCTGACGGTGTGGCTTTTTGCCCTGAATGCGGTACAAAAGTAGAAAAAGCTCCCGCACAGGAAACAGTCGCAGAAGAAATACCTGCACAGGAAACAATACCTGCACAGAACGAAGAACCTGCAGAGGAAAGACTTATACTTGAAACAAAGCCCATCGAGGCAGAACCTGAACAGGATGCAAAGCCTCAGGATGCAGTACCTGCCGAAGCAGCTCCCGAAGCACCTGCTACTGCAGCAGCCGGTCCCGAGACAAAGGGAGAAAAGGCAGGTTTCTTACAGAAACACAAGACGCTTGCAATCATTCTTGCCGCAGTGGTTGTACTTCTCATTGTTGTGGCAGCATTCTTTAAGCCTTTATCCAATGCCGTTGTTAAACTCTTTACAAGTCCTGCCGGATATTATCATTACGTTGAAAAGAAATATGTAAAAGACACCGTTAAGGATATTGCTGAGTCTTATGCACTTACAAGAGATGCAATTTCGGATGTTGACAATATGTCGGTAAGCGGTGGAATGAGCCTTGAATTCGAAGGAAAAGGTTCATCCATTCTTGACAGCATCGGAGAGATGATTGATGTCGATCTTACATGGATTAAGAGCCTTGAGTTTGCCGGAACGGAGTCAATCAAAGACAAAAAGACAAGCTCTTCCGGTGAGTTTAAAGTAAACGGAAAGAGCGTACTTACTTCTGAAATTATTGCGGATTTGTCTGATTTCAATCTTTATGCAAGAGTGCCTGAGCTCAATACCGAATATATTTTACTTGGTGAAGAATTCTTTGACGAATTGGGCATTGATTTGAGCGAGATCGCAGATCCCGAAAACAACACGCTCGATGCGGTTGAGAAAATTAACAACAGTCTTCCGGCAAAAGCAAAGCTTATTTCCGTATTGAACGAGTGCTTCAAGACAGCCGTTGACCAGGTTCAGAATGTTAAGCAGATTAACTCCAAAAACATTTCCGCCAAGGGAGTTAAGCAGAATGTTACGGTTCTTGAAGTTAAAATCGATGAAGAAACCGTTGAGAATATCATAGTCAACGTTTGTGAAGAACTTAAATCAAATAACGATGTTAAGGAAAGCATTTATTCTCTCGCTGAGGCTTATAACGAGTATGCAGGTTCCGACGAAACAGGCGAAGAAGCATATATAGCTTTCACGGAAGCTCTCGATGACTTAATCGAAGATGCACCGGACTTTGCCGAGTACTATTTGGATGAATATCGAATCGAATATAAAGTATATGTAAATAAGAACGGTGAAGTTATCGGCCGTAAGGTTGAAATATCCGAAATCTCCGGAAGTTTCGAGTACGTTAACAGCATCGAGTACCTCCTTACAAAGAAGGGAAAAGAGTATGGCTTTGAACTTAACATAGAGAGTAAGAACAACACAAAGAACAGTAAGGAAATCATTTGTGCTCTTGAGTCAAAGGGTGAATGCAAGGGAGATAAGTACACAGGTTCAGTGAAAGTTGTTTCAGATGAAAATGATCTTGACTTAGACTTTGACATTAAAAATTTGGACTTCACCAAGGTTTGGTCAGGAAGCATTTCCGGAAATGTTGTTATCCCTGTTGATGATTCGGCAATAAGCGACGTATTCGGATACAGCGCAGCAATGGCTGTTTCAGGCCTTGTAGGAAAGAACCTCTCTCTCGACATTGACTTTAACATTGCCGATTCCAAGAGTGATTTTGCAGTAACTCTTTATACAAGAGATACAAAGGTTGCTACAATCAAGTACAATGCAAAGAAGACAAATGCATCTAAGATTTCCGTTCCTTCGGAAAAGAAATCTTTTGAAATAACCGACAGCGATGATTTACTTGACTGGTTACTTGACATCGATTTTTCGGGTATTTCCAAGAAGCTTGACAAGGCGGGAGCAAGTGCTGACGTCCTTGACCTTATTGATGATTTACAGGATACAATCGACGACCTTAATAAGTGGAGATAGTAAAAGGTTTACCGTATGAGGTTAGAAAGTCATCCCGCTGTTATGGCGGGATGACTTGTAATAGTATTGGGGAATACAAATGATTGCTGAAATCAGAAACGTTACTAAAAAATATAAGAATGACATCTGCCTTAACAACATTAACCTTACTCTTGAAGGGGGTAAGTGCTATGGACTTATCGGCAGAAACGGCACCGGAAAAACGAGCCTTATTTCGATACTTGCGGGAGTGCGGACGTGCGAATCGGGAGAGTTTCTCCTTGATGGTTCTGACCTTTTCAGAAGTATGAGAAGGCTTACTTCCAGTGTGGCTTATGTGCCTCAGACAAACCCGCTTATTCCGGAACTTTCGGGCTATGACAACCTTCGCCTTTTTTACAGTTCGGATGCCCTGAAGGCAGAACTTCAGGAAGGAGTTCTGAAACGGCTTGGTATTGACGAATTCGTTAATACCCGTGTCAGCAGGATGTCCGGAGGTATGAAAAAGCGTCTGTCCATCGGATGCGCAGTCAGCGGTAACCCCCAAATTCTTCTTCTTGATGAGCCCGGAGCAGCTTTGGACCTTATCTGCAAGGAAACAATACGTAAATATATATGTGAGTTCAAAAGTAACGGCGGCATAGTTCTTCTTTCGACACATGAGGCGGAAGAAATCGCTGTTTGCGATGAGCATTACATTATCAAAGACGGTAAGATTACAAAATTTGATTTTACAGGGGATATTGAGGCGCTGGTTAATGAAATGTAGCTTTTTTAAGTCTTTGCTTACACAATTGAAAAGATCGATATGCCTTTTGCCTGCAGCGATTGTTGCAACTGTTTTTTTGTGCACCGCGATAGGCATTTTTTCATTTTGCGTGCTCAAAACCGATAGTGAAAGCGAAGAGAAAAGCATGCTGAGAGTTGCTTATGTAGGCGATGTCTCCGAGTATATGGGCATCAACATCAACTCCGTTATCAATCTTGTCTCCGAACAGTTTGGAGTATCTCTTGAAAAAATGACCGAGGAAGAAGCAAGAACGGAAATGCTTCTTGGGCATCTTACGACATACATCATATTCCCGGATGGTTTTGTGGAGTCTGTCGACAAAGGCGACAACGATAAGAAAATCCGCTACGTCACATCAGAAGGTGAAAAAGGTATTTCGGGAATCATTCTTTCCGAATCGGTTGACTCTGTGTCTGAACTTATGACCTCGTCTCAAAGCTCTTTTTATGCTGCTTTTGACTTCCTTAAGGCTGCCGGGAGAAGAGACTTGTATTATGATGCGGGGACGGAACTCGAGGCTTCGATGGCCAAAGCAATTATCGGGGTCATTAACGCTGCGGATGTAAAAACAGTCGGAGTGAGCAATGGGCTTACGTTTACAGGGTATTATCTCTGTGCTGCAATTCTCATTTTTATTTCCCTTTCGGGAATAGGCGCGGTTGCCTTCTTTACAAACAGAAGCAGAGAGTATCAGCGTATCATAAGGCGGTCCGGCCAGAATGAATTTAAACAGGTTGCAGCTGAATTCCTCAGCTTCCTCCTTATTCAGTTTGTTTGCTGCATAATCATTTTCGTTGTACTTCGTATCTGTATCGGAAAGGGAATTCTTAATGTTCATGAACTTGGGAAAAATCCCGTAAAGGCTTTTGACCGCTTCGCCATGAAAGTTGTGCCTGTTGCGGTTACATTGTACGCGATGCAGTTCCTCGTATATGAGCTTATGGAAAGCACTTTGTCTGCCATTATTTCACAGTTTATAGTGGCAGTGGCTCTCGGATATATTTCCGGATACTATTATCCTATGGATTTTCTTCCGGAGGAGCTTACCTCGGTGACAAGGTATCTTCCGACCGGAGTAGCGTTTCTGGATATTTCCGGTGAACTTTCGAACCATGCTGACCTGCTTGAAAAGCTTATGCTTTTTATGTACTTTGCTGCGTTTATTACACTTGCTGTTTTATTAAGATGCTTAAGGATGCATAGGGACAGATAATGAAAAAGGTACTTACCTTTCTTTACCTTCAAAACAAAAGATTGTTTAAAAGACCGGGATTCGTTGCCATTTTCCTCTTTGTTCCTTTGCTTGTGTTCCTTATGGCAAAAGTGGCAGAGCTTGATTCGGACATCATGAAGATTGCCGTTTTCTCCGGAAATGACGAAAAAGCTGCTGCTGCCGTTGAAAAGCTTGAGACACCGGATTCGGTAATAAAGTTTATTATGACCGATTCCGAGACCGAAGCCATAGAAATGGTCAAAGACGGCTCTGTGTCGGCTGCATGGGTGTTTGATGAAAATTATTCCGAGAAGATAGCCCGTTGCATAAAAAACGGTACAACAGGCACTCTTGTTACAAGCTGGCAGCCGGAGGACAACCCTCTGCTGAGCCTTGCGATGTTCAGGCTTAACGTTGTGATGTACCCGGAATTTATGCATGAAGCTTATATAAATTATACAGACTCCGTATTGACTTCCGAATACTTTTCCGAGGACGAAATAGAACGCATATATGAAAACAACCGCCAGGATGTGTCACTGTTTGAGATGCATTATCTTGACGAAGATGAGATGGTATCGGATGATGCGGACTACCTTATTGCCCCGTTAAGAGGACTTCTTGCTCTGTGGCTTATGCTTACGGCATTTGCTGCTACCTTGTACTACATAAATGATGAGAAGCACGGAAGACTTGAATGGATTCCGCTTAAATACAGAGAAGCAGTTAATTTTTCTTATCTCGCGATTCCGGTTTTTGACGCAGCGGTTGTAATGCTTATTGCTTTATTCATTACCGGAATAAATGTTTCGTTTTTCAGGGAGCTTGTTAACATTATCGTTCTCAGTCTTAACGGAATAATGCTTTCATACATGCTCAGAAACATTTTAAAAACGGAAGCGAGATTCGCAGCGGCAGTGCCGGTACTCATGCTTATTATGACCGTGCTCTGTCCTGTGTTTATAACCGTGAAGGATTTGCGGTTTATCCAGTTCCTGCTTCCTCCTTTTTACTATTTGAATGCTACGCACGCATGGGTTTACACCGGCCTCGGAGCTACGCTTCTTGCCGTGTACATGTGTATAAATATTGTTATGGCCCTTGTGCATGAAAGGTAAGGTGAATTCATGGGTATACTTCTTAAAAATGTTCTTGCGATACTTCCGGAGGGCGGGGATGCTCTTAAAAACGATAAAGACAAGGTGGTTCGCACAGACATTTATTTTGACAAAATAATCAGAGGAATCGGAGAGAAGCCGGAAGGCTTTGTTACGGAAAGGGAGATTGACGGCGAAAGGCTTCTTGCAATTCCCGGGCTTATTAACTGTCACACGCATTCCTATATGGCATTTATGCGTAATGTTGCGGACGATCTTTCCTTTATGGACTGGCTGTTCGGTACCATAGATCCTTTGGAACAGAAGATGACCGACGAAGATGCATACTGGGGAGCATGTCTTGCAATAACCGAGATGCTCAGAAGCGGAACAACATGCTTCAATGACATGCACATGAACATTAACAGAACTTCAAAGGCAGTCAGAGAAAGCGGAATACGTGCCTGCCTTTCAAGAGGGCTTGTCGGCAACGGAAACGATGAGGCCGGCAGTACGAGACTTGCACAGGCTTATGAAGAAATGGATGCCAATGCGGATTGCGACCGGCTTACGTTCAGACTGGCGCCGCATGCTCCATATACATGCGATGAAGAATTTATGCGCATAGTATCGGATGAGGCGAAAAAAAGAAAGCTCGGAATTCATGTTCACCTTTCCGAAAGTGAAAGCGAGATTTCCGGAGTAAGAGATAACTATAACTGTACGCCCATCGAGATGGCGGAAAGAAACGGCCTGTTCGATGTGCCTTGCATAGCCGCTCATTGCGTGCAGGTTGATGATAATGACATTGAAATACTTAAGAAACATAATGTCAGTGTTGTTACAAACCCTGCAAGCAACATGAAACTGGGCAATGGTTTCGCTCCCATTGCGAAGCTTCTTGCGGCGGGTGTCAATGTATGTCTTGGTACGGACGGGGCAGCCAGCAACAACAGCCTCAATATGTTCCGTGAACTTGGTTTGCTTACACTTATCCATAAGGGAACAGGAAAAACTCCTCAGTGCGTATCGGCACAGGAAGGCTTCAGAGCAGCCACCATAAATGGCGCAAAGGCTTTGGGACTGGAAAAGGAAATCGGCTCGCTGGAAATCGGCAAGAAGGCGGACATTGTGCTTATGAATCTTGATTCTCCTTCGCTTATACCGGCCAATAATCTTATTGCTGCGTTGTCGTATTCGGCAAACGGCTCTGAGGTTGAAACGGTTTTCGTTGACGGTAAGGCTGTTGTTGAAAAGGGACATCTTACGCAGCTTTCGGAACAGCTTGTTTATTCGAAAATTAATGATATAATCACTTGCATGGAACTTGATAAAAAAGAGTATTGATAATCGGAGGTAACACATGAACAGCGAAATCAGAGACATTAATCTTCAGGAATCCGGAAGACAGAAAATAGAGTGGGTCAGAAGAAATTGCGGTCTTCTTCGGCTTCTTGAGGAAGAATTCTCAAAAACAAAGCCTTTTGCCGGAAAGAAGATTTCTCTTTCCGTTCATCTTGAGGCAAAAACGGCATATCTTTGCCAGGTGCTTAAGGCAGGCGGTGCAGAAATGCATATTACCGGTTCGAATCCTCTTTCAACGCAGGATGATGTCGCTGCAGCACTTGTGGCGGATGGTATGGAAGTACACGCCTGGTACGGCGCAACTCCGGAAGAATACGAGAATCATATCAGACATGCTCTGGAGTGCGGACCTCAGATTATCATTGATGACGGCGGAGACCTTGTAAATATGCTTCACAAGGAATTGCAGCACCTTATTCCGAGTGTTATCGGTGGGTGTGAGGAGACAACAACGGGTATCATCCGTCTTGAAGCAATGAACAAAGCAGGAGCACTCCGTTTCCCCATGGTTCGTGTAAACAATGCACAGTGCAAACACTTTTTTGACAACAGATATGGCACAGGTCAGTCAGTCTTTGACGGTATTAATCGTACAACGAACCTAATTGTTGCCGGTAAGAACGTTGTTGTTGCAGGCTACGGATGGTGCGGCAAGGGAACTGCAATGAGAGCAAAGGGCCTCGGCGCGAGAGTTATCGTTACAGAAATAGACCCTGTTAAGGCAATTGAGGCAGTTATGGACGGCTTTGATGTTATGCCTATGCGCGAAGCTGCCAAAATAGGTGATTTCTTTATCACGGTTACAGGTTGTGAGAAAGTTATCGATGAAGAGGATTTTGCAGTTATTAAAGATGGCGCAATACTTTGCAACGCAGGTCATTTTGATTGTGAAATCGATATGGCAGGACTCAGAAAGATTGCCGTTGAGACAAAGGAAATGCGTAAAAACATTATGGGCTATAAGCTTCCTACAGGCCAGTGGATTTATGTGCTTGCCGAGGGTCGTCTTGTTAATCTTGCAGCCGGTGACGGTCATCCGGCTGAAATCATGGATATGAGCTTTGCAATTCAGGCACTTTCCGCAAAATATCTTGTTGAGCATGAAGGAAAGCTTACCGAAAAGCTTATTGATGTTCCTGAAGAAGTTGATTCGGCGGTTGCCATTCGAAAGCTTAAGCTCCTTGGTAAGGATATTGATGTTCTCACTCCCGAGCAGGATAAATATTTACATAGCTATAATCTTGAATAAGTCTGTAGGTGAAGCATCCAACTAAATGAAATTTATCAACAATTAGCAACATATGCTTACTTATCAACAAGGTCTGATTTGACAAAATGTAAGCATTTACATAAAATATCTCCTGATATGCTTTTTATCAGGAGATGTTTTTATGGGTAAAATGAGAATCAGAAGAATAATTGCCATGGCTTTGGGAACCGTACTGACGGCCGGAATGTTGTCGGGGTGCTCGAATGCCGAAGAAAATGTGATTGTTATTGAAAAGGAGAAAAAGAAATCCAATTACTCCTTAACGCAGGCAGAGCGGAAAGATGTTATTCTTTCGGACGTCCTTGTACTTCAGTACACTCAGAAGGAACAGGCAGATCAGTATTTTAAGCTTTCCGGTTACACGGTAAAGGACTTATATGTCGAAAAGGGCGATATGGTCAAGAAGGGTGACCTCCTCGGTGAACTTAACCGTCCCGACCTTGAGGAAGAGATTCATAACATTCAGCTTGAAATCGATGAGTGCAATGTTACTTTGAAGCTTCTTGAAGAGAGAAAAGCTCTGGAATACGATCAGGCAGACAGAATGCTCAAATCCGGTGAGCTTAAAAACCAGGCCGATTATGAAGCTTACAAATTAAAAATAGATGAGAAATATGCCGAGGAATCCAAGGAATTCGCAGATTATGCGTATTACGAAGGGCTCAGGCTTGACTATTACACCAAACAGTATGAAGATGGAAAACTTTATGCTTCCATGGATGGAATGGTTTCATATGCACGAATTTACAGCGACAGTCAGTATGCCTCAAGCACGCAGCGTGCCATCACACTTATAGACAGTGAAAAGTGCGCTTTCGCAAGTGACAGAGTGGAACTTGCCGAAAAGTTTACGGAAGGCGGCAGATATACGATAAAAGCATCGTACGGGTCTGCTACATATGATACCGTGTTTCATATGTCTGATGATGGGACTCAGCTCTTGTTTGAGCTTGTAGAGCCCGATTACAACATATCAATCGGTACAAAGGCTGAAATCAGCGTAGTCAAAGAAATTTCAAGCGATGTTGTTGCGGTTGTGTCCACAGCAATTCATCATGCAGGCGATATGTATTACGTTTACTATTTGGACGAGAATGACATAAGAAATGTCGTATACGTTACAATCGGTCTTGTCGGAGATAAAGAAACAGAAATCACTTCCGGAGTCAATGCCGGAGACTTTATAGTAACGAGGTAGAGGGCAAAATGAAAAAAAGAGTAATTTCATTAATTCTGACATTTCTTTGCGTGCTCTCTGCGGGATGCGGCAAAAATGTCTATGACGATGTTCCGGAGCTCATTACCCCCGTCGGAAAGAGCATTTCCGAAACGGAAGTAATCCGCACGGACCTTTACACAACAACAACGATTAACGGCGAAGTGCTTCCGAAGGTAACGGAGTACGGCTTTGAAACGACGGGAGTTGTTACATACGTTTACGTTGAAATCGGTGACTATGTCAAAGCCGGTGATGTGCTGGCAGAAATCGATTCAACCTCCGCACAGGCTGAAGTCGAATCGATTCAGGAAGCAATAGATGAAATCGATCAGCAATATGATTTCGAAATCCGTAAGCTTCAGGATGAAAACAAAAAATCATCCATAACATGGCAGCAGAAGGAACTTAATGAGCTTATCATCAGCCAATACGAAAAGCTTAAAGTCGAACGTACATCAGCATACGAGGACAAACTTGCTCTTGCCAAGGAAAAGCTGTTAAAAACCAAAATCATAGCAGAAGAAAGCGGAAGAGTAACAGCTATGAATCTGTCCTCGGGACGCTGGGCTTATGAAGGAAATGCATGCATTGCGGTTGCCAATGAATCGGAGCATTATATTGTCTGCAAAGCGGTTGAAGATGAACTTATGAAAACAGCAGACCGTATGCTCACACTTAACGGCGGCAACGTGTATTCACTCACATTCCTTAGAAATGATAAGGAAGAAGATCCTGAATATTCATATTTTACCGTACCCGGGCTCAATCTTAAATCCGGTGACTACGCGCCTATAATTATAATCAGCGATTTCGTTGAAAACGTTGTTGCCGTACCGAACGACTGCCTCTATAAAGAAAGCAATTCGTATTTTGTATATGTAATTGAAGACGGTACAAGAGTAAAGAAAAATGTTACTCCCGGTTTTGTGGGCATCAACTACACGGAGATTACCGAGGGCGTTTCCGAAGGAGACAGGATTTATATTAAAGAAGAGGCTTCCACAAGCTCGCATAAGGCTGTTGCGACAAGAGGCGATTTTGCAATAACAAACAAGGTTAAGACAAAGACAAATTACAGCATACAGCAGCAGATGTACGCCGAGAAAAATTACGGATACCTTGTTTTTAACGGTTTTGTGGCAAAGACATACTCCAGAATCAACAAAGGGGATGTGATTGCGAAATACACAGAATTCATTGATGACAACGTAATTGCCGAAACAAAATTCGCCCTTGAATATGCCAAGCTTTCCAATGCGTGGGAAGATATGGCCTATTACGAAAATATGCTTGAGGACATGGAAGAATCCATGGGAGAAAAGGAGATTACAGCTCCTTATGACGGAATGATTATTTCCGTATCCGAAATATTCCCCGGCGGAAATGTAGGAAATGACGGTAAAGTATGTATGTTCGCCGGAACGGACAATCTGCTTCTCTCCGTAGATAATGCGAACAACGCATTCAGATATGGACAGACCGTTCTCCTGACCGCCAATGTCGGCGGCAAGGAATTGCAGTGCAACGGTACTGTCATTACTGCTTCCAACACGGCTCTTTCAAGCAGGCTTACCGGTAAAACGGCCCTTATTGAAGTCGATCCCGGTAATGAAGAGCTTTACTTCAACAATACGGTATTTGCAAGTGTAAACACTGTTGCAATTGAAGATGTTGTAATGATTCCTGTGGACTCCGTTAAGCAGGAAAACGGTGAGCTTATTGTGCTTATTGCTGATGAAGACGGAGAGCTTAAGAAGACAAGATTCGTCAACGGACGTAAAGGCCAGAGCTACTACTGGGCTGTTGACGGAGTACTGGGCGGTCAGGAAATCTACTACTAAGACGAGAAGGGTATGATACAATGTTTCGATTAATGCTACAAAAACTTTTGCATAAAAAATGGATGGTGTTCTGCCTCCTTATCGGCAATGTGCTTCTCATTTCCACAGCAACATCTTATCCCATGTATAAGAATGCTTCGCTTAAGAAAATGATAGATAAGGATATGGCGGATTATTCCGAAACTGCGGATGATGCCGGGCTGATAAGCTTTTTCCTTTCCTGCCGTAACGGCGGAAATATATCCGGTGTAAATGAAATGCTGGATAAGCAGAATACGATAGCTTCGGAGCTTAATCTTGATCTGCTCAGTGTTACAACGCACTTTGCGCATGTTGTTAATGATGTCAATACACTGCTTGAGCGAGATGACGCAAAAAAACAGCAGCTGAAGCTTGGAGCGGTTTCCAATCTGGAAAACGAGTCGGATATCCTTGCGGGCAGGATATTTTCTGATGAATATAAGGATGGGGTTATCGAGGCCGTTGTTACAACAGACGGTATGATGAAAATGAACCTCCTTGTGGACGAAACTCTTGAATTTGCCCATATTAAGGATTCAGACGGAAACCTTCTCAAGGTCAAAATTGTCGGAGTTGTTGAGCCGAAAGCAGACAGCGAATGTTGGATAGAGGAAGACAGCGTTTTTGAAAATGAGCTTCTTATGTCAAACACTCTTTTCAAGGATATGTTCCTTGGAGACAATCTTAAGAATTACTACCTCAGATGTTATTGGTTCTATCATCTTGATGAAAAGTCGGTAAACATCAAGAAAATCGATTCAACCATTGCCGCTACGGAGGAAATCCTTTCAAAAGATTCCACCGCATTGAAAATTACCGAACCCGGTTATTATTCCGTACTCAAGAATTTCCAGCAGACCGAGAATAAAATCGAAGTTACGCTTGTTATCCTTCAGGTTCCGGTAATGGCGCTCCTTCTTGCATTCCTGTTTATGATTTCGGGACAGATGCTTTCCATGGAGCAGAACGAAATTTCGCTTTTAAAGAGCCGTGGCGCTGCAAAGGGACAGATTGGAGTTCTTTATCTTATTCAGTCCACGATTCTCTCGTTTATTTCACTTATCATCGGCATACCTCTCGGTATTGTGATGTGCCAGTTTATCGGCTCTTCGGAGGCGTTCCTCGAGTTCAATCCGGAACATCTTCTTAAGGTGTCGGTAGACGGTGAAGTTATTGTTTATTCGTTGGTTGCAGTGCTTGCGTCCATTCTTGTAACGCTTATTCCCGCACTTTCGGCCAGCGGACTTTCTATCGTTAAACTTAAACAAAAGAAGGCAAGGAGCAAAAAGCCTCTTTGGCAGAAACTTTATCTTGACTTCATTATTTTCGCTGTTTCTCTGTATGGCCTTTATACGTTTAATCGACAGACAACGGACCTTGCTTCAAAGGTTCTTGAAGGTGACGGACTCGATCCTTTGCTTTACCTGAGCTCGGTATTCTTTATACTCGGCGCAGGAATGATATTCCTTCGTATTCAGCCCCTTATTGTTAAGCTGATTTTTGCTTTGGGCAAGAAGTTCTGGAAGCCTGCGGGATATGCTTCTTTCCTGCAGATTATACGTACGGGGACAAAGAATCAGTTCGTTATGCTGTTCCTTGTGCTTACCGTTTCCCTTGGTATTTTCGATTCAACGGTTGCAAGAACGATTATTACCAATGCCGAAAACAACATCGAATATCTTTACGGTTCGGACATTACCATTAACGAAGTTTGGGGCAGCAATCTGGCTATGGTGTTGTATGACCCTTCCATTGAACTTGTTTATAAAGAACCTGACTTCGGAAAGTATCTTACATCACCTGAAATTGAGAAGGCTGCGAGAGTTTATTATAATGATCAGGTGACTTTTAAAGACGGAAAGACCACAACCGAAGTAACGGTTATGGCTATCGACACAAAGGAATTCGGTGAGGCCATAGTGTTTGACAGCAGTATTCTTGACAAACACATTAACCATTACCTTAACGAAATGGCCGTTGATCCTGATAATGTTATCGTATCACGTTCCTTTGAGACAATTCACAACAAGAAGGTGGGAGATAAGATTTCCTATACGAATTCAGAGGGCGAAACCATTACGGGCAAAATATGTGCATTTACGGACTATTGGCCCACATACCAGCCGACTTCGGTTGAAGTGCTTAATGACGGTTCGGCAAAAGAAATAACAAATTACTTCATAGTGGCTCATCTTTCGTCAGTACAGGCAGAATGGGGTAAAACTCCTTACAAAGTTTTCCTTAAGCTTAAGAACCCCGAAAACAGCGAGTTCTTTGCGGATTTCATTAATGGCAATAACATTAAGCTTTCTTCATATTCGAATATGAGTGATGAGAAGAACGCCGTCAGAAGCAGCACGCTTTTCCAAGGCACAAACGGCATTCTCACTATGAGCTTTATCATTATTCTTGTTCTTTGTCTTGCAGGTTATCTGATTTACTGGATAATGTCCATCAGGTCAAGGGAACTGCTTTTTGGTGTACTTCGTGCCATGGGTATGAAAAAATCCGAAATCATCAGAATGCTCTTTAATGAACAGCTCGCAACGGGTATTTTCTCAATTTTGATCGGCGGAGTAATCGGAATATTAAGCTCAAAACTTTTTGTTCCTATGATTCAGGTGGCTTATGCCGGAGATAATCAGGTTACGCCTTTGAACCTTACGATGCAGGCCGGAGACCTGATTAAACTTGGTATAGTAATTCTTGTTATGGTAATTGCATGTATCGTTGTACTTGCAAGAATCATTTCCAAGATGAAGATTACAAATGCACTTAAGCTTGGAGAAGACTAATGGGCGACATTATTAAAGTTAACAAACTTAACAGAATATTTCCCATAAGCGGTGGAGAAATCCACGTTTTGAAGGATATTTCATTTAAAGTACCGGAGAGGAAACTGGCCATTTTAAAGGGCCGTTCCGGTTCCGGTAAAACAACACTTATCAACCTTCTCGGCGCACTGGACACACCTACATCCGGTGAAATATGGATTAACGGCAGTGAAACATCGAAAATGAACGAATCCGAAAAAGAAATGCTGAGAAGAAAAACAATCGGCTTCGTATTCCAGTCCGTTTCTCTCATTCCGATGATGAGCGCTTACGAAAACGTCGAGTTTGCGCTAAGGCTCGCAGGAGTCAAAGAAAACAGAAAAGAACGCGCCATCCAGTGCCTTAAAATGGTTGGTCTTGCAGGCAGAATGAACCATATGCCTGCGGAAATGTCCGGTGGTGAACAGCAGCGTGTTGCCATTGCGAGAGCCATTGCGCATAAGCCGAAAGTAATCTTCGCCGATGAGCCTACTGCTGAGCTTGATTCGCAGACGGCAGCAACGGTAGTAAAGCTTTTTAAAGAGCTTGTTGAAAAAGAAGATGTAACGATTATTATGACCACCCACGATCAGGGACTTATGAACGCAGGTGACGTTGTACTTGAACTTGAAGACGGAGAAATTATCAATGGCTGATTTAATGATACAGGCTGATAACCTTGTTAAAATCTATAAAACAGAAGATATAGAAGTCGTTGCGCTTCAGGGTCTGGACCTTACCGTGGAAACAGGTGAACTTCTTGCCATTATCGGTAATTCGGGCTCAGGTAAATCCACGTTCCTCAATATGATCGGTGGTCTTGACCGACCTACGGCAGGAAAGCTTTATGTTGATGGGCACGACCTTTTCAAGCTTAACGAAAAGGAACTTGTAAAATACAAGAGGGATACCGTAGGCTTTGTATGGCAGAACAATGCCAGAAACCTGCTTCCGTACCTTACCGCCCTTGACAACATTATGATGCCGATGGCTCTTCAGAAACAGGACCAAAAGAGAGAAAAAGCACTTGAGCTTTTGGATATTGTCGGTCTTTCACATCGTAAGGATTCAAGACTTTCACAGCTTTCGGGCGGTGAACAGCAGCGTATTGCCATTGCCATTGCTCTTGCAAACAATCCCAGGCTTCTTCTTGCGGATGAGCCTACCGGCTCGGTTGACCGAAAGACAGCGGACTACATTTTTGACATTTTCAAACGTCTCAACCGTGAAAAAGGACAGACGATTCTTATTGTTACTCATGACGTTACTCTTTCAAAAATGGTACGTCGTGTTGTAGCCATAAGAGACGGAAAGATTTCCAGCGAGCGTATACTTAAAGAACAGTATTTGGACATTGCTTCCAATACAGTTGACTGGAGCGCCGAAGATACTCAGGAGGAGTTTGCCATCGTTGACAGAGTCGGAAGAGTGCAACTTCCACATGACCTTTTGGACGAGCTGAACCTCGGCTCCAATAAGGTTAAAGTATCCATGAATGATAAAAAAATAATCATCGAAAAACCGGACGAAGAATAGTTTAAAAAGTTTTTATGGCAATTTCCATACGTTTGGGTTATAATTATTGCAATTATGATTACGCGGAGGACAAACGATGTTATTTGCTAATGCATTATTCAATTCGGTTATTAAGTACATTCTTGGTGCAGTTGTTGCAATAGCTTTTGCATTGGCAGGAATTGCACTTGCTAAGCGTAAAGCACGCAATAAGCGTGAAGACGAAAGCAAATAATCGGGGAGGAAGAGGTTATGCAGATGGAAAGTATTAAGTTCTCTAACGAAGAAGGCTTTTCTTCGGAAGTTAGAATTTCAAGTGATGTCATTGCAACCATAGTTGCGCTTGCAACAACAGAGGTTGAGGGAATCAGCTCCCTTCAGGGGGACATCACCAACGAGCTTATCGGAAAGATTGGCATCAAAAATGTTTCAAAGGGTGTTGAAGTATCCTTTGACAACAGCGGTGAAAGCGTAGAGTGCAGAATTGCAGCCGTTATTAAGTACGGTTATGCGATTCCTGAAATTTGCAAAGCAGTTCAGGACAAGGTTAAGAGTGCCATTGAGTCAATGGTTGGTCTTAACTGTCTTGATGTTAACATTAACATAGTTGGTGTTGATACAAACAAATAGTCACAGTGTGACGATTGTACCTTGGTAACTATATATGAAAGGGTTTTGATATGAACGAAGAAAAAGTAAGCAAACTTCGTGAGAGAAGAGAACATATTCTTAAACTTATATTTGTTCTTGATTTTCACGACAAAGAAGAAGCAGAAGAACAGGCAGACCTTTACAGAAGACTTCACATGGCAAACGACATGGAAGGTTTTAACATCGTAAAGGATAAAGCTTTTAAGATTGTTGAAAAGCAGGGCGAGATTGACGTTGTCCTTGAAAAGGCATCCACAGGCTGGCCGCTTTCACGTCTCGGTCACGCCGAACTTTCCATTATGCGTCTTGCTGCTTATGAAATTCTTTTTGACGAGACGGTACCAAACAGCGTAGCCATTAATGAAGCAGTTGAGCTCAGTAAGCTTTACGGCAATGACTCTGCTCCCAGTTTTGTAAACGGAGTACTTGCAAAGCTTGTAAAATAAACTATGGACAAATCGTATTCGGTTACAGAACTCACCGGGTACATAAAGCGCCGTTTTGATACAGATTTGCTTCTTAACCGCATTTATGTTAAAGGCGAAGTTTCCAATTGCAAATATCATACATCCGGACATATATACTTTACCTTAAAGGATAGTAATGCTCAAATAGCATGTGTTATGTTTGCCGGGAAAAGACCCGGCATTTCTTTTAAGCTGGAAGACGGACAAAGTGTGGTAGTTCTCGGGAGCGTTTCGGTGTACGAAGCAGCCGGGAGGTATCAGGTATATGCGGATGAAATAAGGCTTGACGGCATCGGTCACTTGTACGAAATGTACGAGGCATTGAAAAGAAAACTGGATGCTGAAGGCCTTTTTGACGTGTCTCATAAAGTCCCTATTCCGCGATATGCTAAAACCGTCGGCATTGTGACTGCTTCAACGGGAGCTGCAATTCAGGATATATGTCAGATAAGTGCAAGAAGAAACCCTTACGTTAAGCTTGTTCTTTATCCTGCCCAGGTGCAGGGTGTCGGAGCAAGTGACACCATAGTTAAGGGAATAAGGGCCTTGGACGGCAGGGTTGATGTCATTATTGTAGGCCGCGGAGGCGGATCCATTGAGGATTTATGGGCCTTTAATGAGGAGAAAACCGCTCGCGCGATTTATGCCTGCAGGACGCCGATTATTTCAGCTGTCGGGCATCAGACGGATTGGACAATTGCGGACTTTGTGTCTGACTTGCGCGCACCGACGCCTTCCGCCGGTGCCGAACTGGCCGTATATGACATTAATGAACTGAAAAAAACGTTGGTTATTCTTCATGAACGTCTTTACGACGGCATGGAAAACAACATACGTCTTTCTAAGGAAAGGGTCAAACGGCTTGAAGAAAAAATACGTATATTGAGCCCGGCCAATAAGCTTCAGCTTCAAAAGAAGGAAGTTAAAGAACTTTCCATGAAGCTTGATAATGCAATAAAGAACGTCATTAATGAGAGCCGTCTGAAGGTAAAGTATCTTTCGGGAAAGCTTCTTGTGCTTGACCCTGTTAAGAAGCTTGAGAGCGGTTTTTCCTATGTGACCAATGAGACCGGAGAAAACATTACAAGCGTTAAAAAGATTCGAAAAGATGACAATATTTCAATTACTGTTACCGATGGTGTTATAAAGGCAAAGGTCACCGAGATAAAATAGTGCTTTACCGACATTGAATTAAGCTGCCTCTGCGGCAAAATACGGGTGAAAATATGACAAAAGACGAAAACGAAACACTTGAACAGAATATAGAAAAACTTGAGGCTGTCATTGAAAAGCTTGAAAAGGGAGACCTTCCGCTTGATAAAGCTTTTGAGACATACAAATCCGGCATGAATCTTCTTCTTAAGTGCAATGCCAACATTGACAGGGTTGTAAACGAACTTACCGTTCTCGAAAGTGAAGGATTAAATGAATTATAATCAGGAACTTGAACTTAGGCAAAATTACATAAATTGTGTGCTTGAAAATTATCTTCCGGAGGAGACGGGACATCAGAAAACGGTTCTTGAAGCAATGAATTACTCCATACGTGTCGGAGGAAAGAGGCTTCGTCCCATATTTTTGAGGGAGTCCTTTCTGAACTATGCGTACGGAAACAGAAAAGATGTTTTTAACGCTGATACAAAGTGCATTGAACCTTTCCTTGCGGCAGTTGAGATGATACACACATATTCTCTTGTGCATGACGATCTCCCCGCAATGGACAATGACATGCTTCGCCGAGGCAACCCGACAACACATGCCAAATTCGGACATGCCATGGGCGTGCTGGCAGGGGATGCTCTGTTAAATTATTCCATGGAAACGGCTCTGAAGGCATTTGACAATCCGTTCGACGGTGTTGACACGGATGAATGGAACAGGCGCGTCATAAAAGCATTGAAGGTTCTTTACGACAAGTCCGGCGTATACGGCATGATTGGTGGTCAGACGCTTGATGTCGAAAAGAACGGTTTGCCGCTCACGCCTGAAGAAATCGACTTTATTAACGACAACAAGACGTGTGCGCTTATACAGGCTCCGATAATATGCGGGGCTGTTCTTGGCGGCGCATCGGAAAGTGACATTGAAGAACTGGAACGCATGGGACGTTGCATAGGTCGCGCTTTTCAGATAAGAGATGATATTTTGGACATTACCGCTGATGAGGCTGTATTCGGAAAGCCCGTCGGCAGTGACGAGAAAAACGGCAAATCAAATTACGCTGTTCTTTATGGTATTGAAAGAGCAGAAGAAAAAGTAAAAGAGTATTCTGACGAGGCTGTCAGAATAGCAGAATCTAACAGGGGTGAATCATTTCTGAAGGAGCTTATCATCAAGCTCGTTGACAGAAATTTTTAGGATGGATAATTCAGAATACACATTACTGAACAGAATAAAAAAGCCAAATGACGTTAAAAAGATTAACAAGGCCGATCTGCCTTTGCTTGCCGGGGAAATAAGGCATTTTCTTGTAGAAAATGTTTCAAAAACCGGGGGGCATCTTTCATCAAA
Source organism: Lachnospiraceae bacterium (assembly GCA_045598045.1). GTDB lineage: Bacteria > Bacillota > Clostridia > Lachnospirales > Lachnospiraceae > RGIG3528. Next base: position 31,681 of record JAZLLG010000036.1, read on the forward strand.
CCTTGGTGTTGTTGAACTTACGCTTGCACTTCACAGGTTTCTTACTTTTCCTGAAGACAAGCTTGTTTTTGATGTCGGACACCAGTCTTATGTTCATAAAATCCTCACGGGAAGAAAGAACTTTGATACTCTTCGTAAACACGGAGGGCTTTCCGGTTTCCCGAAAGTGTGCGAGAGTGATTGCGATGCATTTAACGTAGGACACAGTTCCACAGCTCTGTCTGTTGCTACAGGGCTTGCGGTTGCAAGGGATTTGAAAAGGGAAAAACATAAGGTTGTTTGTGTTGTCGGTGACGGCGCTCTGGGAGGAGGCCTTGCTTTTGAGGCTTTGAATAATCTTTCAAAGCTTAAATCAAACCTTATAATCATTCTTAACGATAATTCCATGTCCATTGATAAGAATGTGGGCGGTATGGCCAACTACCTTGGTCACATAAGAACGAACAACTCCTACATTAATTTCAAAAACAGTGTCAATAACATGCTTCTTCATACACCTGTTATCGGTAAGAAGATTATCAGACAGATGAAACATTCAAAAAACACCATTAAATCAATGCTTGTGGGTGGAATGTTTTTTGAAGACCTTGGCGTTACGTATATCGGCCCCATCGACGGACATAATGTGTCACTCATACAGACCGCACTTGAAAATGCATCGCGTGTTAATAAACCGGTGCTTATCCACGTTGTTACGAAGAAGGGAAAGGGGTATTCCTTTGCAGAGGAGAATCCCGGAAAGTTCCATGGTATTTCACCCTTCTGTATTCAAACCGGCAAGATTCTTAAGTCCGGTGATGAAAGAACGTATACCGAAGCTTTTTCGGATGAAATTCTCAGGCTTGCCGAAAAAAATAAGCGGATTATCGGTATTACTGCTGCCATGGAGTACGGTACCGGTCTTAATGAGTTTTCCAAACGGTATCATGACAGATTTTTTGATGTCGGAATCGCGGAGCAGCATGCGGTTACTTTCGCGGCCGGACTTGCAAAGGAAGGATTTCATCCCGTTGTTGCAATCTACTCGAGCTTCCTGCAGAGAAGCTATGACCAGATATTGCATGATGTCTGCATAACGAAGCTTCCTGTTACGTTTATGCTTGATCGTGCGGGAATTACCGGTGCAGACGGAGAAACGCATCAGGGAATTTTTGATTTGTCTTATCTTTCTCATATTCCCGGGCTCGTCGTCATGGCTCCGAAAAACTGCAACGAACTCGGCCTTATGCTTGACTTCGCAATAAGTGCCGATTTCCCGGTTGCAATTCGTTATCCGAGAGGTTCGGAAAGCGAAAAGTGCAGCGAACTCAGCGCATCCGAAATCAGTTACGGTAAGAGCGAAAAACTTTCCGAAGGTACCGACGTTGCTGTATTCGCTGTCGGAAGTATTATGGATGTTGCCGTTGAACTTAAAAACAAGCTTTCGGAGAACGGCATAAGTGTTTCTCTTTATAATGCACGTTTTGTATCTCCGATTGACACGGAATCTATTGAGAATGCGGCAAAGAGTCATAAGCTTGTAGTTACTATGGAAGAGAACGTAAGAAGAGGAGGTTTCGGTGAATGTGTCACCGATGCACTTATTTCTCTTGGAATTAAAACCGACATAATAAATTGTGCACTTGATGACAGGTTCATTGAACATGGCTGTCGAAACGAACTTTTGAAGCTTCACGGTATGGATATTGACGACATTTATGGAAAGATTAGACGCATTATTGGTTAAAAAAGGTCTTTGTACTTCTCGTGAACGTGCAAAGGAACTTATACGGAACGGGCAGGTGACAGTAGATAACAGACCTGCAAAGAAGGCGTCGGAACAGCTTTCTGAGGCATCGGAACTTTCCGTTACCGGAGAAACACTTAAGTATGTCAGCAGAGGCGGATTGAAGCTTGAAAAAGCTATCGGCTTTTTTGACCTTTCGGTCGGTGATATGACATGTATGGACATAGGGGCTTCGACCGGAGGCTTTACCGATGTGCTTCTTCAGAACGGTGCAGCAAAAGTGTATGCTGTGGATGTAGGAAGAGACCAGCTTCATGAAAAACTGAGAAATGACCCTCGTGTTATTTCCATGGAGCAGACAAATATCCGCTATCTTGAAAGCAAAGATGTGGATGACATTCGGTTTGATTTTATATGCTGTGATGCATCCTTTATCTCACTAACGCATATTCTTCCCGTAATAAAGAGTTTTCTTAAAGAAGGCGGGAAAAGTGTGTGCCTCATAAAACCACAGTTTGAAGCAGGAAAACAGAGACTTGGCAAAAATGGTGTCGTAAAGAATCCAAAGATTCATGAAGACATCAAAAAAGAAGTATCTGCTTTTGCGGAAACAATCGGACTTAAAGTCCGCGGAATAACGGAGTCACCCATAAAAGGACCCGAAGGAAACACAGAATTCCTTATGTTGGTGGAAAAAGTATGAAGGACAAATATCTGATAACAGTGAATAAAGACCGTGATATTGACGGACGATTTGCAAAAAGGGCAGCAGAATGCTTTGAAAGGCTCAATCGGAAATATACTTTCGATGCCGAACCGCCGTTTGAGGACATTGAAGCTGCCGTTGTTCTTGGCGGTGACGGAACGCTTATGAGGGCAGCCGACATTCTCAAATGTTACGGAATTCCGCTTCTGGGAATAAATATCGGCACTCTCGGGTATCTGACAGGAGCAGAAGGCAGTGAACTGGAAAGTGCCATCGAACGGCTTGTGAACGGTGAATATACTGTTGAAAAGCGGATGATGCTTGATGTTTCCGTAAACGGAGGACCTTCCAAAGCGTTTCTTAACGATGCAGTCATTACCCGAAACGGGTATTCCAGGATAATAAAGCTTGGTTTATATGTTAACGATAAACTTCTGTATACGGTTGCCGGAGACGGAATAATCCTTTCCACACCCACCGGTTCCACAGGATACAATCTTTCGGCGGGCGGGATGATATGTGTTCCCGAAACCGAGCTGATTATGTGTATGCCGATATGTCCTCATTCCGTTTCGGCAAGAGGGTTCATAGCTTCGGCAAGCGACAAAATTGAAATCGAAATGCTGGGGGGACGAAACAACGATACTGATTCGGCCGGCATAACGATAGACGGCAGCACATTTGTGCCGTTGGAAACGGGCGACCGGGTTTGCGTCCGTAAATCCGAAAGTATTACAAAGCTTATTAAAGTAAGCGACTGTACTTTCTTTGATACTTTAAAATCAAAACTTGTGTGAGGAGAGGGAAGAAAAATGGCAGACAAGAAAAGTTTAAGACAGGGGAAAATCAGGGAAATCATTGAAAATGAAGTCATCGACACTCAGGATGAGCTTGTTAAGAGACTTAATGAAGAAGGCTTTGATGTTACTCAGGCTACAGCATCAAGAGATATCAGAGAACTTCAGCTTACCAAGGCGCCTTCGGGGCTTGGCGGCTTCAGATATCGTATGCCTGAGTCTACAGGTATTGTAAACGACAAGAAGTATGTACGTATTCTTAAGGAAGCTGTTGTAACAATGGAACCTGCGGAAAACATAGTTGTCATTAAGACGGTTTCCGGGATGGCAATGGCAGCTGCTGCAGCGTTGGATTCATTAAAGATCCCGAAGCTTGTCGGATGCATTGCCGGTGATGACACGATTCTTTGCGTTATCAAAAGTGCATCCGAAGTTAAAAAGTTTATTGCGAAGATTGAAAGCCTTATCCGTTAACATTGACTTTCATCATATTGACGGCAGTATTAATATTTATTCTTGACCAGCTATCGGCCAAGTGGTAAAATACCAAAACGGAAAAAACGGAAGGGAAGATTTTTTATGTCAGGACATTCAAAATTTGCAAACATTAAGCACAAAAAGGAAAAGAACGATGCCGCAAAGGGTAAAATCTTTACAAAAATCGGCCGTGAGATTGCCGTAGCAGTTAAAGAAGGCGGCGGTCCCGATCCTGCAAATAACTCAAGACTCGCAACAGTCATTGCAAAAGCCAAAGCAAATAACATGACAAACGACACAATCGAGCGTAGCATAAAGAAAGCTGCCGGCGACGCAAGTGCAAGCAACTATGAACACGTTGTATACGAAGGCTACGGCCCCAGCGGTATAGCAATTATTGTTGACTGTCTTACGGATAACCGTAACAGAACGGCTGCCAACGTAAGAAGTGCCTTCACAAAGGGTAACGGCTCCATCGGTGCACAGGGCTGCGTAAGCTTTATGTTCGACAAGAAGGGCCAGATATATATTGATAAAGAAGAGTGCGATATGGATGCGGATGAGCTTATGATGCTTGTTCTGGATGCAGGCGCAGAAGATTTCAGTGAGGAAGATGACGGCTTTGAAATCATTACCGCTCCCGAGGATTTTGATAAAGTTCTTGCAGCTGTCGAGGCAGCAAAAATCAAGATGTCCAGCGCAGAAGTTACGATGATTCCTCAGACATACGGCACACTTACCGACGAAAACGATATCAAGTGCATGAACAGAATCCTTGATTTACTCGAGGATGACGATGACGTTCAGGAAGTTTATCATAATCTTTCCGAGGATTAATCAAAAACCACAATATTTTGTGGGAAAAGTGTTAAGACCCATACAAATAATGCCGATAAAAGTTTTGGAAAACCAGAAGAACCAGACTTTTACCGGCTTTTTTGTTACCTGCCGGCAGGGAGGAATCTTATGAAAAAATATATGAACCGTATAATCTGCTTCGCTGTTGCGCTTTCAATTCTTGCAACAAGCTCATTCATTGACTTTAAAACGACCTATGGCATTACGGCCATATCGTCCGAAATCGGCGAAACGGAGAATATCGAAAACGACAATGAAGCAAAAACAAACGTTCTTGCCGATCTTTTTGGGGTGACCGGACTTGATAAAAACGTATTTTCCAGCAAGAGCTCCTTACTTGGTGCAAGCAGAGCGTTCGCCGAAGGAGAGGGCGCCATTACATACACTGTAACAGGCTTCACAAATGATGAAGGTATTTACCCGACTGCAGGCTCAACGTCTCTTTTCCTCCAGAATGAGAAAACAATCTGCCTTGCACAGCTTCAGAACGGCACATCAACACCTTTCCCCGCAACTTCTGCGGTTACTTTCATCTCATCGAACTCGGGTGTTGTTGAAATCGTTGATACAAACGCCCAGCCTTTCGCTAATCCCGCAGACAATACTCCGGATATTCCTACGGACCCTACTTGTAAGCTTGTAAGACGTGGTCCCGGTACTGCTACGATTTCAGCTCTTTTCACAGCTGACGGACAGGTTATTTCTTTCCAGTTCGACGTTCAGGTTAAGTTCGCTATCAATAAGGTTGAATCCGAATGGCTCGATCCTACCGGCGGTCTTCTCGGTGATGCAAGTAAAATCCTTGTTCTTGATATGGCTGATTATCTTGATGACCCCGCAGATAATTTCGGTGATCCTTTTGCTGAAGGTTACGCAGGTCACAGACTTTTCCCTCTTACCATTAAGTACATCGGTGACACGGGCCATAACACCTCGGCCAATGTTCAGGCTATTCAGGTTAAAGAAGGTGGAAGCTACAATGAATCCGTAGTTAAATACAGAAACGGAAAGCTTCTCGTTGTTGGTGCCGGTCTTACACACGTTACTCTTACAACCGAAACAGACGGACAGACTGCCGAGTTTGATGTTCTTGTCAAGCCCAGAGGAAGTTTCAACGCAGAACCTTCTTCGTACTGGCTTGATTCATTCGGAAGTCCTATGCTTCAGGATAACATTAACGCATCAACAACAGATAACAGTTTTACGCTTTATACGAATGCCGAAAGAGCAGCGATACTTAATTGGTCTGTTGCCAGATATGATGAAACATATACTTCAGCTGAAAATGACCATTACAGAGAGCTCAAGGATGACACATATCTTACATACAGTGTCAGCCAGAACTCAGGTGTTGTAAACTTCCAGTTTGTTCAGGCCGGTACCTATAAGGTGACTGCAAAATGTAAGGACAGCTATACGGCAGGATATAACATCCTCACTTACTATATTACGGTTCTTCCGAGAATGGAAAGCCAGGACATTTACATCAATGTCGGCGATACATATGACATAATCAAAAATACCAATATACCGGTAAGTGATTTCAATAACCTGTACAATATGGCTACAATTGATGATACAAGCGTGAATCCTCCCGTATACTCAGGAGATTACATTACGCTCGATCCTGCGAAGGGTATCATTACAGGTAAGAAAATCGGTATCGGAAAAGTGCGTGTAAGCTACAGAACAGGCGGCTCCAGCAAGGGAATTTACGACACATCAAAGATTGATGTCGGTGCACTTAATGAAGCTATCACATACACTGTTCATGTTATCGATAATATTTCCATCAGTGATTCGACTCTTTCAAACGGTAACAGCCCTACGTTCAACGTATTTATGGGCAGCGAATATCCTGTTTTCGCAAACGTTACAAATAAAGATTATGATATTTTCTGGGAGTCGGCAGACGAAACTGTAGCTACAGTAGAAGAGAACGGTTATGGTTGTGCCATCATAAAGGGGGTTAAACCCGGAACGGTTACAATCCGTGCCTACCAGATTATTGACGGTGTTGAGAAGAATGCTTATGCAACAGTAGTTGTAAAGCAGACAATCACAAAAATTACAATCGATCCTTCGGCAGTTGAACTTGCCATTGACGAATACAAGACTATCGTTGCAAAGTTCGAGGGTGACCCTTCAGACCTTGTATGGCTCTCTTCGGACCCTACAATCTTTGCTTTCTCCGAGGACGGCAACGAAGGAACAAGCATTATCATTCAAGGCTTAAAGCCCGGTAAAGCATTACTTACCGCAATCAATCCTGACAATATGATTTGTGGCTATTGTGAGGTAACCGTATGCCAGGAAGCAACGGGACTTAAGCTTTCCGAATCATCTCTTACGCTTTATGAAACAACAGGAAATCACCAGTTATATGCATATATAACACCTTCCGATGCGTATGATGAAACCGTTACATGGACTTCAACCGATCCTAAGGTTGTTAAGGTTGATGCCAACGGTCTCCTTACTGTCGGCGTAGCAGGTAAAGCGACCATCGTTGTTCAGTCGGTCCAGAATCCCGAGCTTATCGCTTATTGTAACGTTGAAGTACTTAAGTCCGTTAAGGGCATAAAGTTTGATGAGGAGAATATCGAGATTTTCAAGGGTGAGGATTATCGTCTTGCTTATGTTGTAAGTCCTGAAGGAGCAAGCAATACAGCCGTTACCGTTACATCCTTTAATCCCAAGGTTGCAACCGCAACAGCTTCCACCGGCGGCTCCATCATCATTAAGGCGGTTAATACAGGTACAACACAGGTAATGGTTATGACAACCGACGGTAACTATTATGATATTGTCAATGTTACCGTTAAGCAGCCTGCAACAGGCGTAAAGATGGTTTATACGGATGTTACGCTTGCAGTCGGTGAATTCTTTGACCTTGAAGTAACAATCACACCCAACGATGCCACAGAAAGATCGCTTACATGGGAATCACTCAACAAAGGAGTTGCGTCGGTATCTTCATCCGGACGTGTCGGTGGTATTTCGGAAGGTGATGCGATTATTGCCGTTAAGACGCAGGGTGGTGCCGTCGCATATGCAAACGTTCATGTTTACAGAAACGCAACGGGTATTGTCCTTGATCCCGAAAAGGTTACAATCGATACAGGAGAAACAATTACAATCGATGTCATTTTCGATCCTGCGGACACAACGAACAAAGAAGTAATCTGGACTTGTTCCGACGAAGAAGTTGCGGTTATTAACGAAGCAGGTATGGTAACAGGTCTTAAGGGCGGTGTTGCCGTAATTACATGCCGCACGGTGGACGGAGGTCTTTCCGCTTTCTGTCTCATAAAGGTTGAGGAACCCATTATTTCCATAAAGCTCGATCCCGAAGAATATATCCTCGGAATCGGTAAGAAGGTTCAGATTAATGCAGAAATATCCAATCGTGATACCGCTTCGGATCTTGAGGTTGAATGGTACTCGGATGATGAATGGGTTGCAACGGTTGACCAGACAGGTGTCGTTACAGGTGTTGAGTACGGTGAATGCCTTATCTATTGTGAAGCGGTGGAAGGTGACGCTGTCGCAACATGTAAGATTAAAGTAGTTAAAGAAGTTGAAAAGGTTAAGCTGAACTATTCCGTCAAGACAATTGTTGTCGGACATCAGTTCACGCTTAAAGCAACGGTTGAACCTGCGGATGCGGACTTTACGGATGTAAAGTACGTTGCGGAGACGGAAGGCATTGTAATTGTAGATGATGACGGTGTCGTGACGGGAATAAAACCGGGAAATACATTTGTTCGTGCGGAAGCACTGGACAATTCGGGTAAATATGCGTTATGCTATGTAACAGTCATCGATGAAATCGGAGCAACAGGCATAACTGTATCTGATGCGGAGATTTACCTTGAGCCCGGAGAAAGCAAGACAGTAAATTATGTAATAAAACCTTCGAACTCTACGGATAAGGTAATATGGTCATCAAGTGATGAAGAAGTGGCTTCTGTTTCCACTTCCGGAAAGGTTACCGCAAAGAGAGCAGGAGATGCAACGGTTACAATCATGACTACATCGGGAAAAACAGCCAAGGTTACCGTGCATGTTCTTGATCTCAGCCGTAAGTACCTTGAACTCCCGATCTATTCACAGTATTCACTTATCAGACTTTTCGGAGCTACGGAAGACATCTTCTGGGATGTAACCGATATTTCAATTTGTGACGTTGAAAACGGTGTCATCACGGCACGCAAAGTCGGGACCACAACGGTTACCGCAACGTATAATGGACGCACGTTGTCCTGTACCGTAAAGGTTACAAGGAATTAGTAAATCCTCAGGGAGGACACGTATGTTAGGCAGGTTATTTGTTAAGAACTATGCTATCATCGACGAGTCGGAGGTAAACTTTAAGGATAAACTGAATATACTGACCGGCGAAACCGGTGCAGGTAAATCCATATTAATCGGCTCCGTAAATGCTGCACTTGGACAGAAAACGTCCAAGGATGTAATCAGGTACGGGGCTGATTACTGTGCTGTAGAGCTTGTTTTCTGCAATCTTTCGGAAAAGACAGTAAGTGACCTTAAAGAACTTGACATATATCCCGACGACGGCGAGATAATAATATCCCGCAAAATCACAGCAGCGGGTAAAAGTATTTGTAAAATCAACGGTGAAACCGTTTCATTGGAGGAGCTGAAAAATTGCTCCTCACTTTTGCTTGATATTCATGGACAGAATGAACATCATTCTCTCCTTAAGGCATCCTCACATTGTAAGATAATCGATAAATTTGCCGGAGAAGAGGTTACCGGGCTGCTTTCGGAGCTTAAGCTTAAGTACACCGAACTCGTTTCCGTTCAAAAGGAAAAAGAGGAAGCACTCAGTGTAGGAACAACAAAAGAAACTGATGTTGACTATCTTTCATATGCCGTAAATGAAATAGAAACGGCAAAGCTTGTTCCTTTCGAAGACGAACAGCTGGAAGAGGAATATAAGGTACTTTCCAACAAACAGCAGATTATTGAAGCATTAAACAGTGCGGTTAATCTCGTTGATTCCGAAGAAGGAAGCGCATCGGAACTTATTTCCGATGCCGTAAGGGCACTTTCGAAGATTGTTTCTTATGATGAAAAACTCTCCGAAATGTCCGGTATTCTTGAAAGTGCATCGGATTTGTTAAGCGAATTCAGACATAACGCCGACAGTTATGCCGAAAAAACGGACAACTCCGAAGAAAGACTGAGCTTTGTTTCAGAGAGGCTTGACTGCATTAACGGACTTAAGAAAAAATACGGCGGTTACATGGCTTCCATTGAAGATGTTTTGAAATATGCCGAAGAAGCACGCCTTAAAATCGACAAATTCTCAAACAATGAAGAGTACATTGCAGAGCTTACGGAAAAAGAAAAACGACTTACGAGCGTTTGCCTGGCTTTGTGCGAACGTATTTCCGAATTACGAAAGAAAGCGGCATTGTTGCTTGACGAACGTATCTCGGAAGCGTTAAAAGAACTTAACTTTACTGCAGCTTCATTTAAATGTGCTTTTGAAAGAAATGACAGGTTTAACGCAGATGGTTTTGATAAGGCTGAATTTATGGTCTCACTGAATCCGGGTGAGCCGTTGAAACCGCTTGTTAAGGTGGCTTCGGGCGGTGAACTTTCCAGAGTAATGCTGGCGGTTAAGACTGTTCTTGCCGAAAAAGATGAAATTCCCACTTTGATTTTTGATGAAATTGATACGGGAATATCCGGAAGAACGGCGCAGAAGGTTTCGGAAAAGCTGGCAGCCATTTCAAAACACCATCAGGTAATTTGTATCACGCATCTTGCTCAGATAGCAGCAATGGCGGACAATCATTATCTGATTGAAAAAACGAACGGTGAAAATTCCGTACACACGGAAATAAGAGAACTTGACACCAATGAGCGTCCTTTGGAGCTCGCAAGGATTCTCAGTGGTGCGGAAGTGACAGAAACTGTTATGGAAAGTGCAAATGAGATGATTTCCATGGCAGAAAGTGTTAAAATAAAAGAACGTTCAAAATAAAGAAATGAAGGTCAGGCTATGAAAAACATTTTACTTGTTGCATCTGAATGCGTTCCGTTCATTAAAACCGGCGGGCTTGCCGATGTTGTCGGTGAACTCCCGAAATATATGGATAAGAAAAAATATGACGTAAGGGTTATGCTTCCCAACTACAGATGTATTTCTGCGGATATGAAAGCAATCATGAAATACCGTACTCACTTTTACATGGATCTTGGTTGGAGAAGACAGTATGTGGGAGTGCTCGAGGCGGAGGTCTCCGGCGTTAAATTCTATCTTATCGACAATGAGTACTATTTCAACGGTGACAGACCTTACGGAAACATATACGAAGATATTGAAAAGTATGCTTTCTTTAACAGGGCCGTTCTTTCGGCTTTGCCTCTTCTTGACTGGCGTCCGGACCTTATTCATTGCAATGACTGGCAGACCGGTTTGCTCCCTGTCTACCTTAAGGATTCATTTAATGCAGGTGAATTCTATAGAGGCATCAAGTCTGTTATGACCATTCATAATCTTAAATTTCAAGGCGTTTGGAATAAAAAAACGGTTATGGATGTCGCAGGACTGAGCGAATACTATTTTACAAACGATAAGCTTGAGGCATACGGTGATGCCAATTACCTTAAGGGCGGCATTGTTTATGCCGACTATGTTACAACCGTTTCCGAAACATATTCACAGGAGATTCAGACACCGTACTACGGCGAAGGTCTTGACGGCCTTATGAGGGCACGAAACAACTGCCTTACCGGCATTGTGAACGGTATAGACTACAATGAATATAATCCTGAAACCGACCGTCATATCAAGTATCATTTCAATGTTGAAAATTTCAGAACGCAGAAAAAGAAAAACAAGCTTCTTCTTCAAGAAGAACTTGGCCTTGAACAAGACGAAAAGAAATTCATGGTCGGTATTGTCTCGAGACTTACGGACCAGAAAGGCTTCGACCTTATCGACTGCGTCATTGAGCAGATTTGTGCGGAAAACCTTCAGCTTGTCATTCTCGGAACGGGTGACCCAAAATATGAAAACCTGTTCAGACACTATGAATGGAAATATAAAGACAGGGTTTCGGCAAGCATCTACTACAATGACGAGCGTGCCCACAGAATTTATGCATCTTGCGATGCATTCCTTATGCCTTCGCTTTTCGAGCCTTGCGGCCTCAGCCAGCTTATGAGCATGCGCTACGGCACTGTTCCCATCGTGCGTGAAACGGGTGGCCTGAAGGACACCGTGGAACCGTACAATGAGTTCGAAAACAGAGGCACAGGCTTCTCATTCACTAATTACAATGCACATGAAATGTTGAACATAATCCGATATGCGGAAAACACATATTACGATAAAAAACGTGCATGGAACAAAATTGTAGAAAGAGCAATGAGTGCGGATTTTTCCTGGACCAAGTCTGCTGAAAAATATGCATCGCTCTACGATATGCTGATTAATAAAGACTAAAATGATTTATGCTGATGTAATTGTCGATATTTCACATGAATCCATCGACAGAACATTTCAATACAGTATTCCGGAAGACCTGCAGAAGCTCATACGTATCGGTACAAGGGTTGACATTCCCTTCGGAAACCGAAAAGAAATGACAGGCTATGTTGTAGGTCTTTCTTGTGTGCCTTCGGTTGATCCCGCACGAATTAAGCCGCTTTACGGGATATCAAAAAAGTCCGTTGAAATTGACGGCCGTATGCTCCGGCTTGCAGCCTGGATTAAAGAAAATTTCGGCGGTACAATGAACGAAGCGCTTAAAACCGTTATTCCCGTCAAAAAATCCGTCAAACCGGTTGTGAAGAAAGAAATTGAACTTTCGTGCTCTGTAAAAGAGGCGGAAGAAGCTTTAAAAACAGCCGAAACAAAGCACTTTGTGGCAAAAGCAAGACTTCTTAAGGAGCTTATTGGTAACGAAGTGCTTTCAATGGAACTTGTAAATACAAAGCTCAATATTTCGCTTCAGACTATTAACTCCCTGGAAAAGGCCGGGCTCATCAGTGTACGCGCCACAACCGTTGACAGAAATAAGGACCTGAGCGGTAATCTCGTCGGTAAAAAGTGCAAATTAAATGATGAACAGCAGACAGCTGCGGACACAATCATCAATGATTATAGCTCAGGTAATTACGGAACATACCTTATTCATGGTGTTACAGGCTCCGGAAAGACGGAAGTATATCTGGAAATTATAGAAGCTGTAATAAAGAGCGGAAGACAGGTAATTGTTCTTATTCCTGAAATTGCGCTTACTTATCAGACCGTTTTACGATTTACAAGAAGGTTCGGAAACAGGGTTGCTTTCTTTAATTCTCGGCTTTCGGACGGAGAAAGGTACGACCAGTATCTTAAAGCAAGAAATAATGAAATTGATATTATGATCGGGCCGCGTTCGGCTCTGTTTACCCCGTTTGACAAACTTGGCCTTATAGTAATCGACGAGGAGCACGAGGGCGCATACAAAAGCGAAGGCGTGCCCAAATACCATGCCAGGGAAGTGGCGGAACATCTGGCGCAGATGACAGGGTCATCTCTTGTACTCGGATCGGCCACCCCTTCTTTGGAAGCTTACAGAAAAGCCTGCAATGGCGAATATAAGCTCCTGAAACTTACAAAAAGAGCGAAGACCGATGCAGCATTGGCAAATGTCAGTGTTGTTGACCTTCGTGAAGAGCTGAAAAAGAAAAACAAGTCGATTTTTTCTTTGGATCTTGTACATGCCATGGAACAAAGGCTCCAAAACCATGAGCAGATTATTCTTTTTCTCAACAGAAGAGGGTACTCCGGCTTTGTGAGCTGCAGAAGTTGCGGTGAGGCTGTTCAATGTCCGAACTGTTCCGTTTCACTTACACAACATTATGACGGAATGCTCAGATGTCATTACTGTGGTTATGAAACTCCCAACGTTAAAGTATGCCCGTCCTGCGGTTCGCCGTATATAGCCGCTTTCGGCACAGGAACCCAGAAAATAGAAGAATCCGTTAAAAAGCTGTTCCCGGGAGCGAGAGTTCTCAGAATGGATGCGGATACTACAAAAGAAAAGGAAAGCTACGAGAAAATTCTTTCCTCTTTTGCAAATGAAGAAGCGGACATCCTTATCGGAACGCAGATGATTGTAAAAGGACACGATTTTCCGAAGGTGACTCTCGTAGGTATATTGGCTGCGGACTTGTCCCTTCATAACGGGGATTACAGATCATCGGAAAGAACATTCCAGCTTCTTGCACAGGCTGCGGGAAGAGCGGGACGTGATTCACTTAAGGGTGATGTTATCATTCAGACATATAAGCCTGAACATTATGCAATTTCTTTTGCGGCAAAACAAGACTACGAAAGCTTTTATGACCGTGAGCTTGCCTTCAGAAAGCTTATGCTTTATCCCCCGGAGGGACACATTATTGCAGTGCTTTTTACAGGTGCGGATGAAGCAAAATGTATGAACACATGCAGTGAGCTGACAAAACTTTTAGTTGACAAATTTGCGGAAAGCCTTGATAATAATTCACTTGTGAAAGTAGGACCTGCAAAAGCCTACATATCAAAAACAAACAATATATACAGAAATGTTGTATACTTTAAGTCGGAAGATTACAATCTTCTTACAAAGGTTTGTGAAGCACTTGACGGCTTCAGCGGGAAAGCAAAAGAAAATGATGTGAAGTTCCAAACGGATTTCGATCCGATGAACACATATTAGAAAGCAGGAGAAGAAAATGGCAATCAGAAACATCAGAAAAATGGGTGATCCTTGTCTTACAAAAGAGTGTAAGCATGTCAATCAGATGAGCGAACGTATCGAAATCCTAATTGAGGATATGCTTGATACAATGTATGATGCAAACGGCGTAGGTCTTGCAGCTCCGCAGGTCGGCATACTGAAGAGCATATGTGTTGTTGACATCTCGGAAGATTGTTCACAGCCGTACATACTCATCAACCCCATCGTTATCTATGAAGAAGGTCAGCAGACAGGAGAAGAAGGCTGTTTAAGTCTTCCGGGTAAGCAGGGTACGGTAACAAGACCCCAGAAGGTCAGAGTTGCTGCACTTAACGAAAAAATGGAACCTGTTGAATATGAGGCCGAGGACCTTCTTGCAAGAGCTTTCTGTCATGAAATCGATCATCTTCATGGTCATATGTATGTTGAGAAGGTGGAAGGGCAGCTTAAGAATACTTCGGCTGTCAATGAGGAAGAATAAATGAGAATTGTTTTTATGGGTACTCCCGAAATTGCGGCGGTTGTTCTCAGAAGCCTTATTAATTCGGGAAAACATGAAATACTTGCCTGTGTTACACAGACTGACAAGCCTAAAGGACGTGGCCACGAGATGGCATTTTCCGAAGTTAAGCAGACTGCACTTGAGTTCGGTATCCCCGTACTTCAGCCTGAGAAAGCTTCTGCACCGGAGTTTCTTGACGAAATCCGCGCACTGAACCCGGATGTCATGTGTGTCGTTGCCTATGGCAAGATATTAAAAGAAACATTGCTTAATATTCCTCGATTCGGATGCATTAATGTTCATGCTTCACTTCTTCCGAAATACCGCGGTGCAGCACCCATACAGTGGGCCGTTATCAACGGAGAAAGGAAGTCCGGCGTTACCATTATGCATATGGATGCCGGTATTGATACAGGTGACATAATCCTTCGTCAGGAAGTGGAACTGGCAGAGGACGAAACCGCCGAATCACTTCATGACAAGCTTGCAGAGGCGGGTGGTCCGCTTCTCCTAGAAGCTCTTGATATGGTTGCTACCGGCAGAGCACCACGCATTAAGCAGGATGAAGAAGAGATGACTTACTACGGAATGATTGACAAATCATTCGGACGTATTGATTTCACTGATTCCGCCGAAAAAATTGAAAGACTTACAAGAGGTCTTTATCCTTGGCCGACTGCATTTACGATGCTTGACGGTAAAAATCTTAAGGTATACAAGGCTGAGGTTATTAAGGATTACAACGTTCCGAAGTCGGTTGTAGGTGTTCCGGAGGGAACAATTCTTGAAGTCGCAAAAGATGCGTTATATGTTCTTTGCGGCGTTGATGTACTTAAAATCGTGAATCTCCAGCTGGAAGGGAAAAAGCGCATGGATGCCGCTGACTTCCTCCGTGGTTATGAAGTAAAGGCAGGCACCGTACTCGGTAAGTGACAGATATGGATACGAGGGAACTTGCATTTAAAACCATATATTCAATACTTGAGGAGGGGAAACCCTCCCATGTTGTTTTACAGGATAATCTTGACGGCTCGGGGTTTGACAGACGTGACAGGGCTTTTGTCACAAGACTGACGGAAGGGGTTGTCGAGCAGCTTATTTTCCTTGACTTCTGTATTGATGAAGTATCCAAGGTTAAAGTAAAAAAGCAGAAGCCTGTCATGCGAAACGCATTAAGGCTTGGTGTTTATCAGCTTCTTTTCATGGACTCGGTACCGGACAGCGCCGCCGTTAACGAAACTGTCAAGCTTGTACGTAAAAAAGGTCTTTCGGGACTTTCGGGCTTTGCAAACGGCGTTTTAAGAAATATCGCCCGCGAAAAAGAAAAATTAGTAAAAAAATCGGAAAAGAACATATCCGTAAAGTATTCGTGCCCGGAGTGGATATGCAATTATTTTACCGAAACGTACGGAAATGAAACTGCTGAGCGGATTCTGCGTGGTTTACAGCGAAATCCGGATATGACGGTCAGAGTTAATCTTTCGAAAACTTCCGTTGCGGAGCTGACGGAAAGCCTGAGGCAAAAAGGGCTGACCGTCAGGAACGGTGTACATCATCCGTATGCTCTGATACTTTCGGATGTAGATAACCTTTCGGAACTGAGTGATTTTACATCCGGTCTTTTCCAGGTTCAAGACGAAAGCTCGATGTTTGTGTGTGAAAAAGCCGGAATAAAGGCGGGGGATACTGTTATTGATGTTTGCGCCGCTCCCGGAGGAAAGACACTTCATGCTGCGGACATTATTTCTTCTCTTAACGGACAAGGGAAAGTAATCGCCAGAGACATCAGCGAATCCAAAATCGGGCTTATCCGTGATAACATCGAAAGGTCCGGCTTTACCTGCATTGAAACAGAAGTGCATGATGCTCTTGATTTTGATGAAAAGCTTCTGGGAAAGGCCGATGTCGTTCTTTGCGATGCTCCCTGCTCGGGACTTGGAATTATTGCCAAAAAGCCCGATATAAAATATAACATGACTGCTGAAAAACAGGAGGAGCTTGCAAGACTTCAAAGGCAGATTCTTTCGGTTGTATGCAGATATGTCAAACCCGGTGGAACGCTTATGTATTCCACCTGCACCATAAACACAAAAGAAAATGAAGATAATGTCAGATGGTTCTGCGGAAACTTTGATTTTACTCTTGTTGAGCAGAGACAGCTTCTTCCCGGAATTGACGGATGCGACGGCTTCTTCTTTTCAAAACTTGTGAAAAACATCTAAAGAAGGCAAGTATGACAGACATTAAGTCTTTGGACATAACCGAATTAAAACAGGCAGTTACCGAGCTTGGAGAACCCGGATTCAGGGCTGATCAGATTTTTCAGTGGCTGCATGAAAAGAGAGTTCGCTCTTTTGATGATATGACGAACCTTTCCGTTGCATTAAGAGACAAGCTGAAAGCCAATTTTGAACTTGTAACTTTAAATGAAGTGACACGTCTCACATCTGTGGACGGGACGGTTAAGTTCCTTTTCGGACTCCCCGACGGGCAGATAATCGAAAGCGTACTTATGGAATATAAGCACGGTATGTCCATGTGCGTATCGTCCCAAGTGGGATGTCGTATGGGCTGCCGCTTCTGTGCCTCAACCATCGACGGGCTTGTAAGAAACTTACGTGCCTCTGAAATTCTGGAACAGATTTATGAGGCAGAACGCATTATGAATGTCACCGTTTCCAATGTAGTAATTATGGGAAGCGGAGAGCCTTTGGACAATTATGACAATGTCATACGTTTCATCCGACTTCTTGCAGACGAAAAAGGGAAAAACATCAGTGCGAGAAATATCACTCTTTCAACTTGCGGCATTGTACCGGGCATATATAAGCTTGCGGAAGAGGATTTGCCCATAACACTTGCTTTGTCGCTTCATTCACCTACGGACGAACAGAGACGGGAAATCATGCCGATAGCGAAAGCATATTCTCTTGCGGAAGTTATTAAAGCTTGCAAGGATTATTTCGATAAAACAAAGAGAAGGGTTACTTTTGAGTACAGCCTTATTAAGGGAGTAAACGATACAGACAGGGATGCTGCCAATCTTCACTCGCTTATTAAAGGCATGAATTGTCATGTAAACCTTATTCCGGTCAACCCGATTAAGGAAAGAGACTTCAGAAAGTCCGCTGATGACAGTATCCTGAGATTTAAAAATCTTCTTGAAAAAAACAGAATAAATGTTACTATTAGAAGAAGTATGGGTTCAGACATCGATGCTGCCTGTGGCCAGCTGAGGAGAAGTTATCTGGAAAAAAACAATCCGGATTAGTATTTGGTTTTATTGGGAGGTAAGGCTTGAAATCTGCAGCCGTTACTGACGTAGGGAAGGTCAGGGAATGTAATCAGGATACCGTTTATGCAAGCGATAAGGCTACAGGGATTTTGCCCTGTCTTTTTCTCGTTGCGGACGGTATGGGAGGACACAAGGCCGGAGACTATGCCTCGAGGTTTTGCATTGAGGAAATGGTGGAACAGATTAAAGCCCAGAAATCCAGAACGTGGCTTGGCTGCCTGGAGGGGGCGGTTGCCACGGTAAACGATCTGCTCATTAAAAAAGCTTCTGAAGACGAAGAGCTTGCCGGCATGGGTACGACGCTTGTCGGGTTCACAACGGATGGAAAGACCTGTGTTATCATGAACATCGGCGACAGTCGTATGTACCTTGCGAGAGGGGAAGTACTTAAGCAGATTTCCCAGGATCATTCTCTTGTTGAGAATCTGGTCAGAAGTGGAGAGATTGAGCGGCGGGATGCTATGCATCATCCAAAAAAGAATGTTATTACGAGAGCAATAGGAGTTGCGGATGTTGTTACTCCCGACTTCTTTGAAATAGATGTTATGGCCGGCGACATTTTGATGCTTTGTTCGGACGGTCTCACAAATATGGTTGATGAAGAAACAATCAACTCTGTCCTTAACGATAAGGGCAGCGTAAAAAGTAAAGCCGAAAAGCTTGTAGCAATGGCGAATGACAGAGGCGGTACGGATAATATATCCGTTGTACTTGTGGAAATATAATTTTTACCGGAGGAAGAAATGGTAAATCCTGGAATGCTGATAAACGGAAGATATGAGATTATTGAAATAATCGGTTCGGGCGGAATGGCTGATGTGTACAAGGCAAGCGACACAAGACTTAACCGTATGGTTGCCGTAAAGATACTTAAGCAGGAATATTCCAACGACAAGAGTTTCATTACACGTTTTAAGAATGAAGCACAGTCTGCGGCAGGTCTTTCACATCCCAATATTGTCAGTGTGTATGATGTAGGTGATGACGAAGGGTATCACTACATCGTTATGGAATTGGTTGAGGGAATTACCCTTAAAAAGTTCATTGAGAAGAAAGGCCGTCTTGAAGTTCGTGAGTCTGTAGGTATTGCCATCCAGATTGCACAGGGTATGGAAGCAGCCCATGACAATCACATCATTCACCGTGACATTAAGCCTCAGAACATCATCATTTCCCGTGACGGAAAAGTAAAAGTAGCGGATTTCGGTATAGCTAAGATGGTTTCAAGCGATACCTTTACTTCCAATGCCATCGGTTCTGTTCATTATCTTTCACCCGAGCAGGCAAGAGGCGGTTATTCGGATGAACGCAGTGACATCTATTCTCTTGGTGTTACTCTTTATGAAATGCTAACCGGACAGCTTCCTTTCGGCGGAGAAACGGATATTACGGTCGCTTTGGCTCATATTCAGAACCAGGCAAAGCCGGCAAGGGAAATTGTTCCGTCCATTCCTTATGCATTGGACAGGGTTGTTCAAAAGTGTATGCAGAAGCATCCTGAAAATCGTTACAGTTCCGCTTCTGACCTTATTATTGACTTAAAGCATTCCATCACAAATCCCGATGGTGACTTTGTTAAAATCGACGATGGAAGTGATGTTGTTTCAGAGCCTACAAAGACTTTTTCGGACAGGGAAGTTTCACAGATTAAAAATCAGGTTAAGACTCAACCCGCAAAGGCAAAGTCCGCAAGGCCTCAGAATGCAGCAGACAGCAAGGTTTTGAGAGAAGAGCTTGAAGAGCTTGACACCATCGATTCAAAATGGGAAAAAGCCATCATGATTATCAGCATTGTTTTCGTTCTTGCTGTATGCGGCGGACTTATTTACGCAATAGTTCATTTCCTCGGAATCGGTAATCTTGGTGATATTGCGACAACTCCCACACCTAATCCGGCTGCAAGTGTTACATTTACGCCTTCACCGGAGCCAACAAAAACAGTTACATTCAAAATGCCGAACCTATACGGGTACACCTTTGATGATGCTGTCCGTATGATGGCAAGTTACTCAAAGGATGTAACAGTTCTTGAAGATACAAGCGAGTATTCCAATGACCTTGATGAAGGACTTGTTTTGAAACAGTATCCTATCGAAGGCGTTGATGTTCTTACAAACGGTACTGTCCGCCTTACTCTTTCCGCAGGCGGAGAGCCTATTTCCGTTCCTCGTGTAATCGGCCTTACTAAGGACGCCGCACAAAGCACCCTTCAGACTGCAGGCTTCCTTGTAAGCCCCGTATACGAAGTAAGCGACGCCATCGAGAGCGGTATGGCCATCAGAACCGAGCCTGCTACAGGCGAGATGCTTAAAACAGGTGAAAAGGTTGTTCTTTTCATAAGCTCCGGCGCAGCGGTTTCTTACACGGAAGTTCCTTCCCTTGTCGGGAAAACGCAGGAAGCGGCCGTTAAGGAAATTGAGGAATGGGGACTTGTAGTCGGGAGCGTTTCCGAAGATTATTCCGATATATTCACTGAGGGTTACGTTATTAATCAGTCACTTGAAGCACGTAAAACAGTATTCAAGGGTGACGTTATCGATATTACCATAAGCATGGGACCTTATCCCGCCGGTTATGTACCTACACCCACACCTGAACCGTTGATTGATGTGCCTGTCTCCGGGACGGATGATTCCGTAAACTGGGACGGCTCGAAAATCGACCCTGTGAAGGAAGCAGGAAGACAGTTCTATGTTGTTGAGTTTGATACTACCGGTCTTGTTAATCCCATCGAAGAAAATGGTGCAAACTGGATGGAGTTTAAGGTTAATCAGGACGGAAGAGATTATGTTGTTATCACGGATTACACATTATCCGTTGAAAACGGTGTGAGAGACCTTATCAGTCACAGCACTTTCGATGGTGGTATATCTTACAGGCTTTATGCTGATTATGGCGAGTTCACACAGCTTCATGAAGGCGTTGCAACGATAGAAGCGTTTATCGGATCTGAAAGCCTTGGTGTTCAGGTTATTTACCTTAATTTGGAGACTGCCTGGTGATTAGGGGCAGAATTACAAAAGGTGTCGGTGGTCTGTACTTTGTTGATACCGGTGAAAGAGTGCTTGAGTGTAAACCCAAAGGCATTTTCAGGAAAGAGGGTAAAAAGCCTCTTGTAGGTGACTTTGCAGAGGTTTCAGAGCTTCCTGACGGTTCCGGACAAATTGTAGACATTGTCGACAGAATTAACAGTTTAATAAGGCCTGAGGTGGCTAATGCATCTCAGGCTATGCTTGTTTTTGCAGTTACGTCCCCGAAACCGAGTCTTAATCTTGCAGACCGATTTTTGATAAATATGGAAAAGTCGGGAGTGTCCACCATTCTTGTCTTCAATAAGGCCGATCTTGCGTCGGATGAGGAGATTGAGGCAATCAGAGAAAGTTATAAAGGCACAGGGTACGACGTTCATTTTATATCCGCAAAGAATGCGGAAGGCATTAGCGAGCTTAAAGCGCTTCTCCATGGAAAAACAACAGTTTTGGCAGGACCTTCCGGTGTTGGTAAATCAACTCTTGTAAATCTTCTGCAAAGTCAGGCGGAAATGCAGACCGGCAGCATATCGGAACGTATTATGCGAGGTAAGCATACCACAAGGCACAGCGAAGTACTTAAGGTTGATGATGAGTCATATATTATAGACACACCCGGCTTTACATCTTTTGACATATTTGATACAGAGCCTTTGGATTTATTCAGGCTTTATCCTGAAATGAAAATATGTGACGGAATGTGTCGTTTTACAGGATGCGCTCACATAAATGAGCCTGATTGTGAAATTAAAGATCGCGTTAGGGCCGGAGAGATTTCCAAAACGCGTTATGATAACTACAAGCTCCTTTATTCGGAGCTTAAGAACAGAAAGAAGTATTGAGGCAGAAATGAATATACTTTCTCCATCTATTTTAGCTGCGGATTTTAATATTCTCGGCAAACAGTTAAAAGAAATAAAAGAAGCAGGATGCACATGGGTACACATCGATGTTATGGACGGTGTGTTTGTTCCTAGCATATCGTTCGGGATACCTGTGATTTCAAGCATTCGTAAAGAGTCGGATTTATTCTTTGATACGCATCTGATGATAGTTGAACCTTCAAGGTACATAGATGCTTTCAAGAAGGCGGGAGCAGATGGGCTGACTGTCCATTTTGAGGCTTGTCGGGATGTTGAAGATACGTTAAAGAAAATTAGCGATGCAGGCATGAAGCCGGGCCTTTCAATTAATCCTGAAACTTCGTTTGAGAGCATCAGAGAGTTCATTCCTTTTTGCAATCTGATTCTTGTTATGAGCGTCCGTCCGGGATTCGGTGGTCAGAAGATTATGCCTGAAACGTTGGAAAAAGCAAAGCTTATCCGTGAAGAAATTGACAGGGTGAATCCTTCCTGCCGTCTGGAAATGGATGGTGGCATACGTGCGGATAATGTTCAGGAAGTTCTGGCTTCGGGAGTTGATACCGTGGTTGCCGGAACCGCAATATTCAGTGGAAATATCAAAGAAAATGTTAAGAGCATGAAGGCTGCGGGTAAAAACTTCAGCTGATACTACGAACAATGCGGGAGCGCAGAAAAGTTCAACGAACTTTCCTGCGCCCCGTTTTTACTCACAAACTGCACTTCGTCGGCACACCCATACAAGAGATGTTATGCACGTAAAATCATTTTAGTTTATACCGCAAATCTGCCCGCCGATGTTGAGGGACGTGCACACTTTACGCCTGCCTACGGCATCTGTATAAGCTTTCGTCACACACAATCAGCTCACAGCTTTCCCGCAAATCTGCCGGCTCTACCATGTTTCGGGACGTGACACACCTTTAGCCTGCCTACGGCACCTGATTACTGTTATTTACACACATAGAATCGGCTTAAGCTCACAAACGCAAATCTGCCCGCCGATGTTGAGGGACGTACACACTAAGAGCCCCCCATAACGTCCTCAGAAAGCGGGCTGGACTTCTCTAAGGAGTTCCACGCGCCTCAGTTTTCGCTACGCGAAAAAATGGGCTCGCGCTATTCGAAAATAAACTCGTCGCATTCTCTATGGACTTCCCGGGTTATGACT
>JAZLLG010000037.1:0-22472 GCA_045598045.1 Lachnospiraceae bacterium
AGGTCTTGATACCAACACCATATCGATAGATTTTGAAAAAATGCACCTTCGGGAGCTTTATTAAAGTTACCCTTTTTTTACCATCGATAGAGAAAATAAATTTCAGCCTAATTTAGGCTTGACTTTTCATAGCTGGTCTCCTTTTGTGAAACAATCATGACACCCGATACGGATGTCCGAAAATAAGGCTTGCAGACAGCTTTCAGTGCCGGGCCTCACCTTACCGCCGTCGCATATGCCTGTATTAATTTTACTCCATTTTTTGCATCCGGTAAAGTATATTTTCAACTGTAAAAAGCTCCCGCTGCTTATCGCAACGGGAGCTTTATTTACTTAAAGCCTGTACCCTGCAGCCGTGACCTCTGTGGCCGGCAAAAGTCCTATCTCGCCATAATAGTGCAGAGACCGGATGCTTACTCCTGACAATTTACTTACTTCGTTTACGGTCATCATGGATAGTAAACCTTCTTTCCTGTCGTGTTGATATTATGATAAGGTATGACGTAACGTCAGAGTCAAGCGCTTTATTTATAAAGATTGATTATTTTTTCCTGAGCCTCAGGATAAAGGTCCGCATTGTGTACATGTTCCAGCGAAAGATTTCCGTCGGTATCAACAAAATACCTTGTAAAGCCCTGCATAAGTTTATCGGAAAGCTTTTTTGAAACAAGGTTGTAGCTGGAATATCCCGAAGGCTCATTATAGGCAAGCAGTATGCCTTTGTAGCTCAATGCAAAATCGTTAATATGGTCGTGGCCGCAAATGAAAGAGTCTGTCGAGCCGCCTTTCAGCATTTCATCAAACATACCGCTGTTATGTCCCGGGCAGCATATGTTTTCACGTCGTTGGCCAAGTAAGATGAAATCACCATCACTGTTTTTCACATTATGTTTTGGAACGTTTTGGGTAACCTCCGTTTCTCCGGTCAATGCTTCATAAGCGGTTTTATACTCGTTAAGCGGAATGTGGCAGAAAATGGTGGACTTAACGTTTTTTCCCGCTGCCCTGTTGATGTCTTCAACAGTTTCGGAATACCATTCTATCTGGCTTTCTTTTATATAGTCATAATAGTCTTCATTCACGTCCGGGAGTTCGGATGCATATTTTGACTTATCTTCTTTCGTCATATCCGAACCGCCGTCGATGAAATACAACGAACGCACGATGTTCTCATCCCTGTCAAGAAGGTTAATAACATGATTACCGTTGCCCCATACTTTTTCGCCTGCTTTAGTTTTCGTTGGTTCAGCATTCATCAGGCAGTGAGGATACTTTGAGAACAGCTTAACCATCTGCTTTCTCGTAATGCTGTAGGTGCAGCCTTCGTGATTACCAAGCACGAAATCCCAGTAAACACCCAGCTCCTCCATAATGTTTGCAAGCTGTTTTGCCCTTCTTCTGTTAAATACGGAAGTAATGTTGTCTCCGACAAAAACAACCATATCAGGCTTCTCGTTAACTATGTTTCTTATAACATACTCCATGGTAACGTCGCCTTTTTCTTTTTTCGTATCGAGATGAACATCCGTAAAGCCGATGATTTTAAACTCTTCTCCGGCAGAATTATTGCCGTCTTTTTTTATGAGAGAAGTGTACCCGTCCTTTTCGGTTACATAAACGTTGTAATCGGGATTTTTCATAATAAGCGATTTATCCACGGTATAGGATACAGGAAGAAAAATCATTACGCACACCCCCGCTACGGCAAGTACAGCCACAATACCAAGCGCGATGAAAAGCAAAACTTTCTTTTTCTCTTTTTTATCTGTTTTCATCATTAAGCACCTCATCTATAGCAGAAAGCATACATTCAAAATTGAACATCTTCTCAAAACTCATAACATCCGATGCGGTGCAATATTTATCATATGCCTGTCTGCAAAGCCTGAAGCCTTCTCCCGTTCCGTCCGCAAAACCGGCAAACATTTCCCGGAGTTCTGAGGAAGATTTTGCAATAAACTCGCAATCAGTTATAACATCGTCATTACTTTGGTCAAAAACAGCCACAAACTGAAGTGTTTCATCCTGTACATCAAAATCGAAATCACGCATGCCTTTTATGGATTCGAGCGCTTCTTTGTATGTCATATTCATATGGGAAGCTCTGTAATCCGTGCTTTTCACGAGACCGCGAATATATTTTTTTGAATATGTCGGAGCATCGACAAACCATCCGTCTCTCGCAACCCACACACCCTTGAGGTCGCCGTTTTTCTCAAAGCAGTCAACATACACTACTCTGAAATTGGAATTTTCTTTTATTCTTCCAAGCTCGGTAACCGGAACATAGGAAATATCAATGCCCTGCTTGTCTTTACTTAATTTCTCAAATGTTTCGTTCATATCTGTAGAGAAGAAAACATAGTTTGAGATTTTCTCAAGCCCCTTTGCGGTGTTCGTAAGGTAAAGACTGAGACCTGCCGTAGATTCTTCAATTCCGATGTTTACATATTTGTTTTCTTTGCCGCATCCGGAAAGCAAAAGCAGCGCAACAAGTACAAGAGATATCGTTTTTAAAAGCTTACTGTTCTTTTTCATGCCTGTGCACCTCCGTTCTCATTTTCCGCAGCCTTCTTTTTGTCCCATTCAGCCTGTTTTTCCGCTCTCATGGCATTAAGCTCTTCAAGGATTTTTTCTTTGCGTTTGCCTGTATAATTGTCAAACAGCATAATTGCACCGGGAATCAGATTTCCAAGCATTCCGGGAATCGTAACAAGATAGAAAATACCCTTCAGCGTGCTTCCCGACTGAACAACGGAAATCGTTGTTCCTCCGAAAGACTTCGCACTTACATATCCGATAATCGCAAGTCCCGCAGGGAACAAAAGGCTCTTCCAGAATCCGGAAATTCTGGCTGCCATGGACCTCATTGCAAAAACCATTGCTTCACTTCGAACAGGCTCACCATATTTCTTCCATGTCACGTACTCCATGTAATCGGTACTGTCGGCAAGAAGAATCATACGTGATGAACTCATCGCACCGTTCGGAAGGCCCGCAAGGCCTATCATTATTATTACAAACGGGATGGAAGGGTATCCGACAAAGAACAGAATTACATACAAAATACCTGTGTAGAAATAGCCACCCGCGATAATATCACGTGAAGAAAGCTTATTTCCGATAAAAGGTACCGCTGCTATACCAATGTATGAAAGAGTGGCACTTATTGCGCCCGCAGCAGAAGCAACCCAGAATGCACCGAGCGTTTCGTTATAGAAATAAGCAAGTGCCGAATAGCAAATCTGTCTCACCGAATCAACAATCTGTGAAAAGATAAGGCACCACATCGGTCTGTTAAGCATAAGTGCTTTAAAGTTAAGCTTAACTGTAGGTTCCTTACGCCATTCGGCCGCAGTCTTTTCCTTAAGGGTGAAATACGGTACAACCATGAAACAGAAGCCGATTATTCCGAAAACAGCAGCAAAAACAAGATAGATTATCTGCTCTTTTTCTCTGTATATTTCCACGAAAACCGGGATAAGTCCGCTTGGAAGCATGCCACCGAAGGTTGATGCAAACTGTGCAACGGTGTAGAAATTCTTTCGGTCCTTTGGATTTGTTGTCATTCTTGCCGAAATTGTGGACAAGGACATATCGTAAAATCCGTCGGCAATACAGTAAATGAGATAGAAAACAAATACATATACAATACGCGACGTAAGGTTAATCCTTGGAACAACAAACAGAAGAATCGACGAAACCGCCAAAGGAAACGGCATTATAAGCGAAAAGGCTTTCGAACGGCTCTTTCCGCTTTTGGTTTTCCGATCAAGCAAAACACCTGCAACCGGATCGACAACAATATTGGCTATTTTTGCCACAAGTTGCAAAATCAAAACATATGAAGCCGCTATGCCCATAAATCTTGTCAGGAACAATGTAAGTGCATAAGCCTCCACATCCTGGGCTATGGAATTTCCGAATATACCGGATGAATATCCAAGCTGTTCCTTCAAAGTAAACGAAGGATTATGAACTATTTTGTCAAAAGCTTCTTTTATTTTCCCCTTAAAATTCTTTTCTTTTTTCATACACTTCTCCATTCTGTGCTACTGCCGTTGGTTCATGTAATCCTGCAGAAGTTCCGCAGGTCTCTTAAAGTCAGGAATTCTCTCCACCCCGTTTACCATAAAAGGACCTTTATAGCTCAATACGAAGCTTTCTCTCCCATAAGCAAGCTTCGAGCTTCTGTCATCGAATTCCAGTTCTTTTTGGTTCATTTCACGTTTAAAATCCTCAAAACTCTTTGTATTGTCCACTTCGAAAAGATAGTAATGAAAACCTTTCGAATTGTTTATGAGGTCATACTCCTTATCGTAGCATCCCTTCGGAATTTTCTCATCCTGATACAGCGATTTGTCTTCCCTCAGGCTCTCTTCCGCAGGGATAAATGTCACTCCCGGATTTGTCCTGACGCATACGTTTACCCCGCCCGAAGTGCCGAACAGAATTCCTTCATCGAGCCTTGAAATATCGGTTTCGTCAAAGCATCTCGTAGGGAAAAACAGATGCGTTTTCTTTAGTCCGATTTTGGCATGCGCGACATCAAAAATAATCACTCCGACATTCTTATCTGCCGCGGCCCTCGGAGTTGTGGCACTGCCTATCCAATAGCCGGGAGATCCGCTTTTCTGTTTTTCATAGCAGGGACTGTTTGCAAAAAGACTTATTTTATGAGACAGATTCACTGCAAGGCTGTTCTGCTGATATGAAATCTCACCTACTCTGTAGTCAAATGCTGCCGAAACAGAATAGTTCCGGTTTACATACGTGTAAACGCGGCCCTCTTCCATTGCTGCTCCGTCGTAAGGAACATCCTTCAGCTTTTTTACGAATTTCAAAATACCGCTTTTTACAAGCAGGGGATTTGAAAGAGGCTTAAGAACCGAAAGCATACTGTTGTGTATAAGCCCTGTTTCGGTCAGATAACGCATGCTGTTGTTAATGACCCTGTAATCGCTTATCGCTCCACCTTCAAAAGCGTAGATAACATTTTCCTTTGAGTACGAAGAAAGCCCCTCTTTCCCATAGTCGGAAATATTTACGCCCTGACATATTGCGGTTTCCTTTTCTTCTTTTTCGAGCAGTTCCATAAGCTTTTCGGGAATGCGATACACGGGATTGCCCTTCTCGTCTTTTGCCTGAAGCATAAGAATAACGCATGCCTCTTTTTCCTTGTATTGACGGATTGTGCTGCCTTTCATGGCAGATATCACTATCTCTTCGTAGTTGCCGTACGCAGAGCTGATTTTATTGTCAACGTAAGCTCTTGAACATGCCGGATTAAACATGTAACCATCGTTGTATGCGGTCTGGGAAAAAATGTCAAAGAGGACATTTGTGAATACTCTGCCCGCTCCTTCCGATATTTTTTTGTCGTTAACAAACTGAATGATATTGGCTAAGCCCGCCAGCGTCTCGGAATAATAGTTATTGCTTTCCCATTCGCAAAGGCCGTACTTTTCAGCCTTTGAAATCCAGCCTGATAAATACTTTTCGGCATGTTTTAAATGATACTCCGCACCTCTTCCGTCGCCAAAAATACTGTCAGCGTACTTTTGCGCCATAAGATATTCGGAACCGGCAGAATAAAGCCTGTGGTTTTCCGTCCAGGTGCACATGCCATGTCCGCCGCAGTCTTCATATGGAAAAATCAACAGTTCCTCTTTCATTCTCCTGCCGATGTCTTCGGGGAGCACATCCGCATAAGAATAAAGAATTCTCACGCAATAAGCAGCCCTGAAGTCGGCACAGTCATTTTTATCATGTATAAAGTCCAGGTCTTCCGTAGCAAGTTTTCTTATGTCTCCGGCATCGGTTCCGCCCTGAAAGAGGTATTCAAGCAGATTTGACGCCAGCAGATCCCCGACACTTTTATATTTGTATGCTTCTGTTCTGTCCCTCAAAAATTTACCTCCTTGCCCTTAACAGTTCCTTAAGGAACTGCTTAACCATATCCTTTGATACTCCGAGTGCCAAAAGTTTTTTCGGGCTCACATGCAGAAGCAGATAACTCTTTTGCAGTAAAGGGAATTTCATCTTTCCGAAACTTACATCATCAAAATATAAGTATCGCGAGCCTATTTTGGGCATGTGTTCCGTCATATAGCTTACAAAATCCTTAAAGCTCTCAAATTCGCTTAAATCCGACACCTTAATAAGCCATTCGGACTTAATTCGATCCGTAACGAATTCTTTTTCCTTAAGGCATGTCTTTTCCGTCGGTTTAATGGGTCTGTTGCACACAAACGCGGCAAAAGCGTTTCCGCGCCTTACAAAAACGGCATTTTTCTTAAGGATGAACTCATCACATTCCTGTTTGTCGCACATCACGTGGATGTAATCAACATCGCACCGGTTCATAAACGCTTTTGGAAAGTTATAGCTTACGACAACAACATTTTCCTTTTGGGAAACAAGAGGTGTAAGTGCATTACCGGAAAAATAACCCGGACGTCTCATACCGAATACGGTTCCCTCCCCGGGGAGATTCAGCCATATCCTTGTTTTGGCATCGTTCAGGAATACACTAAGTAAAAGCTCCTGACTTCCCGGGCCCCCGGTTCTTGGTGATACACATGTACCAACAATATAATCGGACGTTTTGCACAGGCATGTTTTGACTTTCATCGTTCCTTCTTCCTTTTCACGAACGAGTCTGCCTTCAAAATTGCCGAGACCGATCTGCTTGTTCTCGTCAGAAGGAATATAGTCGGACATCGCTATGTAAAGAGCCGGGCTTATTCTTCGGTTAATACATCCGACTCCCCACGCAAGCCACATCTGCGAATTGCCGGACATACATTCATTTCCGAGAATGTCCTTGTCATATGCACGTCCGTTTGAGGTCCCCATAACCCCCTTAAAACTGTTGTACGCATACATTTCAAATGTGTAGTCCAGCGCTTTTTTTGCCAGAGTTCTGATTTCCTCATCTTTTGCAAAACAGTAAAGCGTTATGTAGGTGAAAACGTCCACATTTACGTATGTCGAAGAATTCCACTCGTTGTATCCGTACCGTAAAAGCTTTTCGAACCACTCAACAATTCTGAGCTTTGCCTTTTTCATATGCTCCTGCCCTGTCAGGCCGCTGTTACCAAAGACCTCGTTCGGATAAAAACTTCCTGCAATATATTCGTCGCAGTGAAACGCCAACGCATGATTTTCACTGAAGAACCACATTGCGTCATTTCCCGGCTCATCAAACCAGTATCTGAAGCCAAGTACAAGTTCTTCTATGTCTTTTCTGAGCTGTTCGGGAATCTTTTCAGGGAATCTTCCGAGGAGCCACAAAAACCGTTGTACCCTGAAATCTGCGCAGTCTCCGCGTTTCTTTGCAAATTCCAGGTCCGACCGTATCTCTTTATCGAATCTTTCATATTCGCTGCTTCCCGTTTCCAAAGAAGCAATATAGTTATCAAGTTCATTTCCGCTTTGCGAAGCATACTCGATGCAGAACCGCTTACGATCTTCAAAGGAATCGATGTGCATGGACTGTCTTTCTTTTTCCTTCGGACATATCTGTATACACAAAGCCATCTTAAGTTCAACTCCTTCGACCTCTGTTGTAAGCGTAAGTTCATGATAGCCGCTGACAATCTCGTCATTTGAGAAAAGTTTCACCTTTTTTTTGCCTTTAACGGCTTTTCGTGAAACCGGTTCAATGTCCTCACCTGAAATGCCTAACTCAAAATCATCCGAAAAGCTTTCATCCGAGCACAAAAAAACATCTTCATCATGATAGTTCAGCTTATCCGTATACAAGCCGTCCAGGCACTTTTTCATGTGTTCTATTGCATCAACGTCCGCACCTATCGGAAGCGAAACGGAAAGCCCGTTGTCAAGAAGCTTTATGCCGAAGCGGAAAACAATGTTTCTTTCCCCGTAATCATTAAGCGCGACAAGCAGTTCATTGCTTCCCTTTTTAAAGCAAAGCTGCACGTCTTTACGACATTCAATGTTTGCCTCGTAAGGATAATACTCCGCGGCGGGAGTTCCGTTAATAAACACCTTCATTCCCCCGCAGCAGAAAAGGGCTGCGGTTATTTTTATGTCAGTATCGCAGTTCACATATGCTCTGGCATACAAGCGTGCGTCTGCCGGGAATTTGAACACCCGGGAGCAGTCGACACGGTTCGTGTCGGACGGATAATACAGTTTGTCCGTAACGATTTCCGAAGGATAAGTAAGCTTCTTAAACTCTCCTTTTTCCAAAAACTCTTTCTTTGCAGGAGACTTTCTTTCCTTTCCCTTTTCATCCTTGACGCTTGCCCCCGGACGATAGTCGGGGAAAGAGTCCGGCACCATTGTACCGTATACCGGCTTTGAGATTACACCGCTTATCAGCCATTTGTCGATAAACTTTCCTCGCTCCACCGCATATGTAATTTCATTCTTCTCCATCATTCTCCATTCTGCGCCAAAGCACATCTATCCGTGTTGAAACCTGCGTGTTTTGATTAACCCCATTTTGCCTTACAGTGTATATCCGAGTGCCGAAAAGCCCTCAATCAAAGCAAGAAGTGCAAGAGACTGGCCGTAATGCATTTTTACAAGAGGTATATCCTTATAATGCTGCAGTGTACGTCCAACATTTGTACCGTAGGAAACGTTCTTAAGCTCTCCTTCTTCCGTTATGTTCGAGAGAATCGCTTCCAGACCTTTACGGGCACATTCCTCGTTGTCCTTCGACAAATATCCTTTTCGAATGCCTTTAAGGAGTCCGTAAGTGAATCCTGCAGTCGCACTCGCTTCAAGGTATGATGAATCATCGTTTATCAATGTGTGCCACAACCCGCTCTCATCCTGGTACTTCTTCAAGGCTGCAGCCTGATTGTTAAGGAAGCTCACGGCGAATCTTTCGAAAGACTCTTCCGGCCGGAGAATATCGATAAAGTCGGGAATAAACACCGATATCCAGCAGTTTCCTCTACCCCAGAGAGCCCCTGCGAAATTATTTCTTTCAAGAAAATTCCAGCCATGATACCAAAGTCCCGTGGAAGTATCAAAAAGGTACTTTGTATGAAGCAGGAACTGATATTTTGCTTCCTCAATGTATTCATTCCTGCCAAGCATCTTCCCGTATTTACTCAGGAAAAGCACAGTCATGAAAAGTGTGTCGTCCCAAAGTTCCTGATTGTTTTCAAGTTCGGCGTGTTCATGCTGAATGCCGCCTTCTTCGGTACGTTTCATTTTGGACATAATCCATTCTGCCCATTCATCCATTATTTCGGCATACTCGTTATGCGGACGAATTTCATGCAGAAAAGCCATCGTAAGGAGCGGAGCAACCGTATTCACGTTTTTGTCGGGCAGACCGATTTCGATTCTGTCGGCAAACCATCGCTCAATATCGTCCAGATACTGTTCATCCTTTGTGAAATCATACAGTTTATACATTCCGTACAGGCCGACACCATGTGTCCAGTCCCATGCCCCAAGACTTCTTGCGTCCTTTTCGGTACGTCCGAGGTTTTTTACAAGATTCTCAACATACTTTTCATCTATACTGAACAAAAAGCCATAAAGATTTTCCTTCACACACTTAAAAATATCGGTATATGCGGTTTTGTCCATTAATTACCTCCTACATTCCGCAGGAAACATGGGCATGAATGTGATTATAACCCGTTCCCATAAAATGCTGCATTCTGAAATGGTACGGATGACTGTAGCGTTTCTTTGTAAACTCGTTTTCAACCGCATCGTCATCTCCCCAGATTCTGACCTTTCCTTCTTCACTGTAATAAACCATCATTGTTTCACCGGGGTGGTTTATTACTTTTCCGCTTCGAACCATATTGCCACCGACAAAGCCGAGTGTGTTGCCCTTTGCGTCAACAACATAGCCCTTGCGTTCGCCTTCGGTTCCAAAGAATTCATGTCGGCCGTCGCCGTTAAAGTCAACAGGCATGAACTGGTGGCCGATAAAGGGAACCGGTGCGGAAAGAGGTTCTCCGGTAACCGCGTCAAAATAGAAATCCTCAGGTTCCGTATCAACTATTGCGTTATTGATGACGCGTCTCGTTATGCGCATTGCCATCCCAACCTTACGGTAGTCGGGGCCGATATTTGCAAGCCAGCCGTTATGCATGTGTCCGACGCTCGGTACCGCTGTCCATACTTTTTCCCCTCTGACGTTGTAGGTTACAACTCTCGGCTCGCCTTCACGCTCGTCATCTTCACGTGCCGTGAATATATATTTGTTGCCTGTTTTAACGTCCACAAAAGGGAGCACCAGATCCGAATGACCGAAGTAATTGCCCTTGTCACCACAGAAAAGCTCATGTCCGTCATCAAGGCTGATAAGTCTTTCGCCCCAGAACATCTCATCTGTTCCGTCATCATCAAAATCAAGGATGGGGCAAAGATGACTTGCTCTTGCACCGCCGTCATTGTAAGGAATTTTGATGTCCCAACGCTTGTTCATATCAGGATTGTAGCCCTGTATATACATATCCCTGTAGGTACCCTGAGCCGTTACAAGAACAGGCTGCCCATGTACATATCCGCCGGTGATATAGAAGCGGTAAGAATGTGACATGGTATCGTCTATCGTATTGTCGGGCCACGTCCACTGGCCCGTCGTTTCGCCGCTTATAGGGTTAATTCTCTCAAGAACACGTGCATTAAGCGAGAAAGGAAGGTCCGGGTTGTTATTGTTTAAGAACCAGATTTCATCAACGCCGTCACCATCCAGATCAAAGGAAATAAAAGGCGCATACCAGACGCCCGGAATTACTCCCGTTCCCAAATCTCTTGTCCACATGGGGATACCATCCTCCGTGTACAAAGACATTTTAAGTGTATCCTTCGGATAGTTGAACATTTCCGGCCAAGGGTCGAGATTTCCTTGTGTGGAATATACGAAAAGAACAGCCGAAGGTTTATCTTTACCAAGAGAAACGGGCACGGAACGAACCTGTCCGAGCTTCATACCAAGATCATATTCTTTTAAACACTTTATATTCATATTGTTCTCCTTTTCATGATATATGAAATCAATCCAGATATATCGGATTTGTGTAAGCCGAACGTCCTGCGGCATCCATACACTCGGCTCTCACAAGCTTCTCACTGCCGCGAAGTTTTGTGATAAACTCCGTCACATGTCTTCCAAGCTTTCTCTGGTAGGGACGTGTGTGACCGCTCAGCCATATTCGTTCGCATGGTGAGCAGACAATATGCACTTCATCGTCCTCAACGTAGAAATCATAAATCGACGGACCTGTGGACGTATAAAAGCTTCCGCTGAAAAGAGCTTCCATGATAGCCTTCGGGGACCGGTCTCTTGCCTTTACAACCGTAAAACCACCGAAAGAATCACTGTAAGGGCTGTCTAAGGGGGCACCGTTATGATTGTCATCTCCGCCCGTTCCCCAAAGCTTTACGCCTCTGTACAGCATTTCCGACCAGAATACGCTTCCGTCTCCGGTGTTTTCCAGCCATTCGGTTCCGTAGTTCATTATTTCCACGGCATGATACGGGTTCTCGTCTTCCACTTCAGTACTTGCAAGCATTGACCAATGAGGATGATTCAGCTGAACGAATGCTCCCTTGTTTCTCATTTCATAAGCGAACGCAGTTGCGATCTTTCCCGTTCTTTCCGGCAAATGCAGAATCTGATTCGGCTCAATTCCTTCAATCTTGTCATCCCAGAGAAAGTGAACGTGAATATCTTTATCATTCGTTGCATTTGACCAAAGCTCAAAGCCCTGAATCATTGTAAATTTGGCATCGGTCATCCCGCGCGTATCGGTGTAAATATCATGATCCGTAATTGCAAGGAAATCATATCCGTGGCTTATGTATGCTTCCTTCATTTCTTCCGGTGTCAGCTTTCCGTCTGAATTAACCGTATGGCTGTGAAGATTTCCTTTAAGCCAGACTGCATTTTCATCCTGCAAAAAAATGGTCCTTTTCATAAACAATCAATCCTCCCGTTTTTTATCGATAAAAGAATCTCTTTCAACGAAAACCGAATCCAGTTCAACATTTCGTTCGATTTCTTTGTTTTCAATAAGCCCTACAAGCGCATTTACTCCCGCTCCGGCAATTGCCTTGAAATCGCATCGCATGGTCGAAAGCGCGGGGGAGAGATACTTGGAAATCGGTATATCGTCATGTCCGACAACCGCCACTTCCCTCGGAACATTGATGTTAAGATCCTTAAGAGCTTTCATTGCGCCGATAGCCATAATGTCGTTTGCGGCAAAGATTGCGGTCGGACGTTCTTTTCCTGCCTTTTTGTATACTTTCCTTACTTCGGAGTACGCCTTCTTTTCGTCAAAATCCCCGTCCAGCTCATCAAGCTTTTCTATTCTGTCTTTATATTGTTCAAAAGCCGCCCTTACACCTTCTTCACGTCTGATGGCAGGAAGACGCGTGCGTTTACCACCGATATAAAGAATGCGTTTATGCCCGCTTTTTACCATTCTCTCCACTGCCTCAAAAGCGGCTTTTCTGTCCGCCATATTCACAACAGCCATATTGTCCGCAAAAGACTTTCGTTCCTGATTAATCAGCACAAGCGGATAGCCGCGTTCTATAAGTTCATTTATTTCTTTGCTCTTGTTGTCATACCCGACAAGGATTGCGCCCTGAACAAGCTTTCTCCCAAGAATTCTGTCCAAAGTGCGAACGTCCGAGCTTCCGGATGACAGATGCACCAAAGTGTTATAACCCACTTTCTGTGCCTCATTGACTACAAGATTAATGAGTTCTGTGGCGAAATGTGAGGTGATTTCCTCACCCGCTCCCGTATTTCTGTCCGTATATGCCGAGAAAAGGCCGATAACCGGCTCTTCCTTACCGACAAGACTCCTGGCAGCAGTATTCGGCTCAAAGTTATATTTTTCAATATATTCGCGTATCTTTTTTTCGGTTTTGGGCGCTACCCCGCCAACGCCGTTAATTACCTTTGAAAGGGTAACTCTGGAAACTCCGATTATTTTTGCCAGTTCCTCTGTTGTCATTTTTACTCCTCTGTTTCACTTTTTAATGCCGCCTCGACGCAGACAGGATAATGGTCCGAAAGCCAGATTCCATCATAATTGTCTTTCCAGGTATCAGCCGATGATACTTTCCATTCGTCGGAACCGTATATGTAATCTATTTTTTCCTGTCTCTTCGGGTCCCCGAAGTTGTGGAACGTCACATCGATTTCGGAAGTAAAATCAACAATATCTTTTCTTGCGTCAAGTTCCTCCGTTTCCCAGTTTCTTGGGAACGTATTAAAGTCTCCCATAAGGATGAACGGAAGTTTTTCTTTACGTAAATCCGCATCTATCAGCTCGAGAATCTGATGAAGTTCCTTTCTTCTAGGAACATACATTTTTGTTTCCGGGTGATCCAGATGTGTGTTGTAAACTCTGAAAATGTCTCCCGTCCTTATGTCAAACACCTTGACCCACATAATGGTTCTCGGGCACGGACTCTGCCCTTCGAATTTGGACCCCGGAACAAGCGGTGTGTCCGAAAGCCAGCAACCACCCATCTCTATTACATCAAACCGTTCTTTTCTGAGGCCGATCGGAATGCGTTCTCCCGAATAGTCATTGTTGCGACCGAAGCCCAATAGATAGTAATCCGGAAGCATCTGCTTAAACGCCTCGCAGGTGTGCGGCTTCAGTTCCTGAAATCCGATTATGTCCGGCTTTTCATTTTCAAGTTTTTCCTTTATAAAAAGCATACGGTTTTTTACATTGTTAATCCCATCCTCGGGATTGTCCGTTCTTGTATTAAATGTAACCAGCTTCATTTATACGCCCCCCGGTGCGGTTCAGACAAATATGTTTATCTTGACTTTTACTTCAACAAGTGTTATTTAACACGTGTTAAATTAATTATAAACCTATTTCGTTTTCTTTGCAATATTTTTATCCGAATGATAGAATTCAAACAGTTCTATAAAAATCAGAGGTATAAAAAAATGACTGACATACTAAGAGGAACGCCTGTAGTTTGCGCCGTTTCGGACAAATACATCATATGTGTACCGGTTCAGGCAAATGCTCTGATGGTTGTAAATGCAGGTGGTAAAGATTACTACTGCCACTCAAACGGAATACGTAAAAGTGATGTAACCGTACAGAAATTCATCATCCCGATGGCCGTGCTCGATGAGGCCGGGGCATATACGGTCACTTACGAAGCCGTAATAAGGCGTGCGCCCAAGGTCTGTGAAAAAGAAGCGCCTGTCAGCGTTTCTTATGAATTTAAGCCGCTGAGAAAAACCGACAACATCAACATTTACCATATTTCCGATGTACACGGTGCAAAGGAGGCTGCAATAAATGCCGGCCGTTACTTTAAGAACAATCTTGATTTGCTCATAATTAACGGAGATATCGCCTCTGAAATATCTTCCGAGGACAATCTGCTTATAAGCCTCGATATTGCTTCCAAAATCACTGCCGGCAAAATACCGTGCATAATAACAAGAGGCAACCACGATTTGCGCGGAAAGCTGGCCGAAAAGCTGGAGAACTACATTCCAACGGATAGCGGACGCACATATTATACGATTAAGCTTGGAGCACTTTGGTTCCTGCTGTTGGATTGCGGTGAAGATAAGGACGACTCTCATAAAGAATATTCCGGAACGGTGTGCTGCCACAGTTTTCGCCTTGAGCAGTCTGAGTTTATAAAAGACATCATTTCCAAGTCAAGCAGCGAATATAATGCACCCGGAACGCTGTATCGCATCATTCTCTCTCACGTTCCTTTCAATATGGATAACAATGATGAATGTAAGAACGAGCGTCCTTTTAACATCGAAAGGGCCGTTTATTCCGAATGGTGCAAAAATATCAGAGAAAATATTAATCCTGTGTTTATGCTTTCCGGACACACCCACACTTTTGAAGTTCTGAGGCGCGACGCTCCCGGTGATGATAAGCATCTTGGTTCCGATACTATTCTCGGGGGTGCACCAATAAAAAAGAACAATGTCATAATCGGTGCTTTAGGGACTGCAATTACCATAAAAAACGGAAAAGCACTCGTCAGATTTACCGATGACATCGGAAAAGTACACAAGGAAGAAACTATTGATTTTGTCGCTTCAGATAGAAATTAAAAAAGGCAGGAAAAAGTGATGGAAATAACACAGGCTATGCATGAGCATATGGAAAGCTATGCTTCAAGAATTACGCAGAATAAGAAGCTTAAAGAAATGTATGTAAATTGCTATCCCAACACCTTTGAGACGGCATTGATGCCCTGTCCGGACAACACTTATTTCGTACTTACGGGAGATATTCCTGCCATGTGGTTGCGTGATTCATCCGCTCAGGTCACCCACTATCTTCCGCTTTCCGGTGACAAAGCAACCGGTGACGTTATAGAAGGAGTTATTAAAAGGCAACTAATGTACATCGAAACCGATTCCTACGCAAACGCCTTTAATATCGAGCCAAACGGAAAAGGTCATCCGAGCGATCTTCCCAAAAACGGTCCATGGGTTTTTGAGCGAAAATATGAAATTGATTCTCTTTGTTACCCAATCCGTCTTCTATACATGTTTTGGAAAGCAGGGAAACGTGAATCCCTGATAAAAGAACGTCTGGAGTCCATTGCCCGCATCATACTCAATCAATGGGAAACCGAGCAGCATCATATGGAAGAAAGCCCATACAGGTTTTTCAGGGACCTTTCCAACAAGCCTGACCGTCCATGGGATTCCATACATAACAACGGACTCGGTAATCCCGTGGCATACACAGGAATGACCTGGTCAGGTTTCAGGCCGAGTGATGACGCCTGTGAATATGGTTATTTAATTGCCTCCGAAATGTTTGCCTGCGTAATTCTGGGCTACATGGCGGAGATGCTTCGTTGTGTCTGCAAAAATGCTGAAATGGCTGAAGAATGTTGCAACCTACGTGATGAAATTGATTCCGGGATAAAGAAGTTCGGAATTATCGAACATGAAAAATACGGGAAAATCTATGCCTGTGAAACCGATGGATTCGGGAATTACACCTTGATAGACGACGCAAACATTCCAAGTCTTTTGTCCATTCCTTACATCGGTTACGCCGGCAAAACCGATGTAATATACAAAAACACCAGAAGATTTCTGTTAAGCAACGACAACCCGTTTTATTTTGAAGGGAAATGTGCAAAGGGAATCGGTTCAAGACACACCCCCGCAAATTACATATGGCACATGGCGCTTGTTATGCAAGGTCTCACCTCAGATAATGCCGCTGAAAAGCTTGAAATGCTTCACTATCTTACAACAACCGATGCCGGCAAAGGCTTTCTGCATGAAGGCTTTAACTGTAACGATGATAAAGTTTACACCCGCGAATGGTTTACCTGGCCTAACTCACTCTTTGCAGAGTTCATAGAACAATGCGTAGACGAAGGAATCGTAAAATAGTCATCTGATTATTGAAGTCTGCCGTCAATGATTCGGATTATTCCTGCGGTTTCCATGTTCCGATGAAGCGTTCCATAACCTCTGTGGTATGCATTGAAAAAATGCCTGCTTCAAACGCTTCCATAATCTCCATATAGCTGTCATCAATAAACATAATCTCATCCATCTTGTAGTTATCGCGTTCGGCAATCATTTTCATGATTTTGACTTTATTATGCCTTGTATCGGTTGAAATCAAGTCGCCGTGATGCAAAAACATCCCCGGATAGCACTCTTTCAGGCGATTGAACTTAGAATTGTATTCAAATGAATTCGAGCATTCCGTAAGCCCGTAAATCATAGCGTTTTGGTTAAAGTGAAGGATATTTACAAGGTCAAACACGCCCTTGGGTGCAATACAATTCACATATGCATTATGTTCAATGTTATATCTGAGCCAGTCGTCATTATCGAACGCTCCGACCATTCGTTTACCATTGTTATCGTACATTTTCAGACACAACAATGTGTTGTCCACATCTCCAAACAGTACTTTTATTTTTTCCAATTTCTTTTCCATTTACTACCCCCGAAAATCATTTTTGTCCCTTGTCAGGACTGCAAAAGAATATTCGGCTATTATATCAAAACAAATGATAATTAACAACATTATCGTAACATTGCACATCATCAACTTAAATGACGATGTCGTTAGTCGTCGCGCAAACATGCCATGTCATACTGTATCAGGTCCGCAGCCTCTCTAAAAGAATGGCATAAAGACCTTGAATTAATGCGAGCGTTATGAAAAAATATATTTCCTTTATCTGCATTAATTGATACAATAAAGCAAAAGAATTGATTCAACAAGCGGGTGATATCCTATGAACAGAAAAATTTTTCGCGTGGGGGCAGTATTTATGGGCATTATGACGCTTTTCTCGTTACTTACGGGTTGCATTAAAAAAGGTGGAAATAACGGTGGAAAAGACGTTTCCGAAAACACCGGCACAGTGGTGCTGAACGAGGGAGCCGTACTTACGGGTCTTTACATGTCACATCAGGGAATGGCTATGGAGCCGCGATACATTTTCAGGGTGACGGAAACAGGAAATTTCATGAAGATAACGAGCACGGAGCCCAATGATTTCAGGATGACGGAGGACGGCGAAGCCAAGTCGGGAGCAAAGCCGGCATATCCTCTTAATGACGAAACGGAAGCCCGATATTTTGGCTTTATTGATGAGGTGAAGGAATGCGAACACGCCAGCCTTGTAAAAGCCGATGAAGCTACAATACAGGAGCTCTACGACACAATCATTGAGTCCGGGGCACTCAGCTGGGACGGCTATTCAAAGCATGTATCCATGGAAAACGTGGAGGATTCCGGCGACGGATATGATCTGTTTCTTCAGTTCTCCGACGGTTCAACGGTTAAGGTAAACAGTTATAACTCACATCCCAAGGGATGGGGGGATTTTTTCGTAAAAGTAAGGGATATTTTTGAGGCCCACGAAGATTATTCACGATATGTGATTCAAGAACTTACCGAAGAGGACTGCGAAAGACTTATCGTGGAATTTGGTGACGCACGCATTAATCCTGACAATCTGTTTAAGGTTGATATTTGCGTAAGGGAAAACCTTGGAACCTGGAGCTGGTCGCTTCGAATTAAGGACAAGGACGGCCGTTACCTCGAAAAAGATACCGACATAAGCCTTTACAAAGAAGAAAGTCTTGACACTCTTTCCTACGGCAGAATCATTGAGGTGCTCAGAAAACATGAAATACAGAAGTGGCACGGAATAGAAGGAACAGCCACGGAAGGCAGAAAATACATGTCTGTCCTTATCGCAGATAAAGGTGACAAGTCAATAAGCGCCAACGCCAACGGCAACCTCCTTCCCGAGGACTATGACGAAGTACGTGATGACTTTGCAAAGGCTTTGATTGAGTTTTATGAGGAAAAAGAATAAAAGAGGAAGGCACGTTTCTTTGTAAGCGTTCCACTGATATTTCTATGCTATAAGAACAATGTTCATAGAAAAAAGCGGTCTTTTTCAGCCGTCTATCTCCTCTTTAATTCGTCGGCCGTCTGCAAGAAGCTCTCTGAGGTGTTCTTTATCTTCGCTCTCAAGTGCAGCCTTGTACTCATTAAGGCTGTCAATAAATATATCAAGTTCTTTTAAAAGGTTGTCCCTGTTTTCAAGAAACAATTCTGCCCACATATCAGGATTCAGCCAGGCAACTCTTGTCATATCCTTATAGCTTCCGGCTGAAAAGCCCTTATGGCTTCTGACTGTCGGACTTTTAACGTACGCATTTGAAACTACATGCGCAAGCTGTGAGGTATAGGCAATCATTTCATCATGCTCCTCAGCCGTGGTGACAGTGATTTTACCAAAACCGGCGGGCTTCAAAAGCTCCTTTATGTGTCCGTAAAGCTCAATATCGTCATACTTCGGAGGTACAATTACCATCGGCGCTCCCTTGAACATGTTCTCTTTTGAATACTTAAAGCCCGAGAACTGTGTACCCGCCATAGGATGACCGCCGACATATGTGAAGCCGAATTTCTTTGCTATTTCCATGCCTTTGTCGACGATGACACACTTTGTGCCGCAGCAGTCAATTACTACAGGCTTTGTGCCGAAACAGCTGCCGTTTTTCTTCATGTATTCAAGCGCTGCGAGCGGATATGTTGCAATCAGAACAAGGTCGCATTCCGAAAGTCTGTCGGGAGTGAGACGTGCTTCAACCGCTCCGCTCAACATCGCAAACTGAACTACATG
The DNA here is from genome assembly GCA_045598045.1 of Lachnospiraceae bacterium. GTDB lineage: Bacteria > Bacillota > Clostridia > Lachnospirales > Lachnospiraceae > RGIG3528. The sequence goes on from JAZLLG010000037.1 coordinate 19,162, forward strand.
ATCGTCGATATCAGTGCCGAGAACCGTATGTCCTTCTTTGCTGTACGCTTTGGCGAACGAACCACCGATTAATCCAAGTCCGACCACACCGATTAACATGTCATGACCTCCCTGATTGCATTAACCTTAGTTACAAGTTTTGCATATTCTTCAGGCCGTAATGACTGCGCGCCATCACAAAGAGCATGCGGAGGATCGTTATGAACTTCAATGATAAGGCCGTCACAACCTGCGGCAGTTGCTGCGAAAGCCATTGGTGCAACCATTCTTGCAATACCTGTTGCATGGCTCGGATCAACAACAACAGGAAGATGCGTCAGTTCATGAAGCATCGGAACCGCTGCCAGATCAAGAGTGTTTCTAAGATAATCGCTGTATGTACGGATACCTCTTTCGCAAAGAATAACATTCTCATTACCGCTGGCCATAATGTACTCAGCGCTCATAAGCAGTTCTTTTAATGTATTGGCCAATCCTCTCTTAAGAAGAATGGGTTTACCCGTCTGCCCGAGTTCCTTAAGCAGGTCAAAGTTCTGCATATTTCTTGCACCGACCTGAAGCACATCAATGTCATCAAAAAGTTTTAAATCGGTAACGCTCATTATTTCCGTGACGATGGGAAGTCCTGTTTCCTTGCGGGCGATTTTTAACAGTTCAATGCCCTCCCCCTTCAAGCCTTGGAAATCATAGGGCGAAGTTCTCGGTTTAAAAGCACCGCCTCGAAGCATATTTGCACCGGCAGCCTTAACTGCTTTTGCTACTTCAACAATCTGCGATTCGGACTCAACGGAGCACGGTCCCGCCATAAGGCAGAAGTTTCCTCCGCCGATTTTGACGCCGTTAACATCAACTATTGTATCTTCAGGATGGAACTTTCTGTTGCATCTCTTGAATGTTTCCGAAACTCTTGTTACAGAATCAACGATATCAAGACTTCCGATAAGTTCCGTGTCAACCTTTGATGTATCGCCGATAAGTCCAAGAACCGTCTGGTACTCTCCCTTGGAAACATGAACTCCGAGTCCGCTTTCCTTGAGCCATTCAATGAGCTTGTCTCTCTTTTCGTCGGCCGTGTTTCTTTTAAGTACAATAATCATTTCTGTGTCCTCCCATCAGATGTTGATATAGAAAAAATGCGCCACAGGTTAATCTGCGGCGCACATTTTATGAATTAGTATCACTCATATACAAACCATCACAAATTAACCTTACTGATTTCCCGTAAAGCAATAATAATAATAATATTTTGTGATGTAAGTAAATAATCTCATACTGTTTCCTCTTTTTATTATGTGAGAAATATACCACTTTGCCCGAATAAAGTCAACTACTTTCGTACATTAATGAATTAACGCGGTACGGAGCTTCAAAAAGTTTGAAAGTGATTGCCTCATGAAGCCTTAAGGAGGTGTGTTTTCAAGAGAGGGTTTCTCAGTATCAGTAAAGGTTTTCAAGAAGCTGATAGAACTCCTGCCTATATTCGTCATCGCCCATAGATTCCTTTACGAGTTCCATGGCGTGCTCAATCGATCCGATTCCACTGTACTGACTATGATTTATTACAAGACACGCCTCGACGACGGATGACGCAAACTTAAAATCGTCACTTGTTTCACCTTCAGAGTTTCTTTTCTTTGTGCTTTCTTAGCAAAAAGCCTGCTCCCAATCCAATGAGAGAAACAATTCCTCCGACAAGAATAAGTCCAAACTCCGGAGCATTAACCTTATGTTGGGAAACATTGTTTGCCATGGAAAACGTTCCGTACTCTGCCAGCATATGCATAATTCCCAATATGGCAGGTGCTATAAACTTGTATTTTCCCCAAAGGTTTCTGGCACCGATAATAATAGATACTACTAAAGTAGAGACAGGTAAAGTTATCCATAAAAACATTAAACTGTACCCCATTTCGTCTCCCCGTCCCAAAAACAACCAGAAAACAATCATCGCAACCGCCCATATCAACATGTACGCCAAAACAAGTCCGATTTTGATTTTCTTATCGTTGCTGTTTACAACATTAGTGCTTTCTTCAAGGTAATCATAATAATTTTGCATGGTTTTTTCTCCTTTCAATAAGTAGTCCAGAGATACACCGTAGCAATCACTCATCTTGATGACACTGATAATATCGGGATAAGACTTTTCGTTTTCCCAGTTTGAAATTGTCTGCCGGCTTACTCCCACAAGCTCAGCTGCTTTTTCCTGGGTAATACCTGCTTCCTTTCTGGAATTTCTGATTTTCTTTCCAATATCAAGTTCCATCCGTATCTCCTCCTGCTTTTTGATCGGAGTTTATAAAATCCCGCTCCAGAACACAACCAAATACATTTTACATCTAAAAAAAAGAATGTCAAAATGCTTTTACAAATCCAAAAAAGATAAGTAACGAAGCGGATTATCCGGCCTTACTCGCTCATAATCTGTTTCAGAAGTATTTTTTTCATTGATTTTCCGTAAGTAAACATAATTCCCTCATAGTCTTTCATGCTTGCAGACTCCTATTGCAATCGAGTAGGAGAAAATTTCTCATTATAGAGAAATTTTCGACCTCTCACACCACCGTGCGTACCGTTCGGTACACGGCGGTTCAATCAACTTAACAAGTACCACACCTTTCGGTGTAGTAGTCTAACATCGAGACTAGTCCAAATGAGGCTAGTCTTTCTTTGCTTATTGCATATGAGACAGCTGTTCCTCTACATACTCTAGCAATTCTGTTACCAGCATAGGCTACAGAGTATGCTCGTTTTCGGTTTACTCCGAGCTTCATGAGGTTCTTCGCTCTGTTCTGCGGAGTTTTCCAATGTTTCCATATGCACATGCGAAGTCTATATCGAATTGTTCCGTCCATGTTGTAGCAGATACTCCTCATCGTTCCTATCTTGAAATAGTTAATCCATCCCCTGATAAGTTGATTGAGTTTCTCTACTTTATAGCTGTTGCTAACGCCCCAACTTCGACAAGTGAGTTCTTTCATCCTTTTCTTAAACTTCGCTACTGACTTTGCATGTGGCTTCGCCTTGAACTGATGTGCTTTTGAGTCAAAGAAGAATCCAAATCCAAGGTATTTAAGTCCTTGTGGTTTATCTACTTTGCTCTTGGTCATGTTGACCTTGAGCCCTAGTTTCTCTTCAATGAATCGTGAGATATTTCTCATAACTCTGTTAGCAGACATTTCACTTCCGACCATAATGATACAGTCATCTGCGTATCGGACAAAGTTAAGCCCTCGCTTTTCCATTTCCTTATCAAGTTCATTTAGCATGATGTTTGCCAGCAATGGCGATAGATTTCCTCCTTGTGGTGT
>JAZLLG010000038.1:0-61873 GCA_045598045.1 Lachnospiraceae bacterium
CTGACTGTTAATCAGGTTGTCGCTGGTTCGAGCCCAGCAGGGGGAGCCAGAAAAGCCTTTGAAATCAAGCATTTCGAAGGTTTTTTCTTTTCTCGAAAATCCACAGATTCTATTAAAATTTTCACTTTTCGTGCCTTTCAAGCGTGTGACTGTTAAACAATATTTCGACAGTTTTTGACAATAAATTGACGACTTATTGACGGAGTAATATCTCAAACCCCGAAATCCTATGTTTAACAGTCAGATGCCTTTTGGGGGTGTTTTGAGGTTCACACGGTGGATCTTTCACAAATTAAAATTACATATTGATATATTTTCAGACCGTAATTTCTCTATTACATATAAAGATTTTGCGGTCTTTTTTTGTTCCCATTTTTCCTTACATAGTCATTCGTAAATTGCCGGTTACGTTCTGATTATCAAAGCTAAAAAATCATATATGGAGGTATTATGATACAGATTGAAAGGTATGAAAGAAAAGGCGACACGGTTGATTTGATTTATTCTGACGGCGAGGTCGTAGTTGTAAGGTATGAGGATTTCAACCGTGCTTTTGGCGCAATTCTCGGTGCATCAAAGGAAGATGTAAAAAGGGACTTTGGAATCAAATAAAAAAGGAGGATGCCTATGAAAAGCAAATGTAAAGTAATCGCTGTTGAAAATCAAAAAGGCGGCACAGGAAAATCGACTACTGTTCTGAATCTCGGTGTCGGACTTGCAAACTCCGGTAAAAGAGTTTTGCTTATTGATGCCGATCCGCAGGGTTCGCTGTCAATCAGTCTCGGCATTTCAAAGCCGGATGACCTTGATGACACCCTTGCAAATGTAATGGCAAAGATTATGAAAGATGAGCAATTTGAGGATGACTATGCTTTGATTCATTGTGAAGAAGGTGTTGACCTTATGCCCTGTAATATTGAGTTGTCAGGCATTGAGTCAACTATGTTCAATGCAATGAGTCGGGAGTTCATTCTTAAGGCGTATGTTGATCAGGTCAAAAAGAATTATGATTATGTTCTTATTGACTGCACACCGTCACTCGGTCTTTTGCCTATCAATGCTTTCGTTGCCGCAGACAGTATTATCGTTCCGTCTCAACCCCGTATTTTATCGACCAAAGGTCTTGACCTTTTGCTTCACTCATACCGAAAGGTTCAGAGAGGTATCAATCCGGGCTTGAAGATTGACGGTATTTTGTTTACGATGGTGGATTTTCGCACGAACAACGATAAATCTATCGTGCAGAGTATGCGTGATACGGTAGGAAAGCATATCAATGTGTTTGATACCGTTATCCCGTATTCAGTCAGAGCAGCAGAATCCAATATCGAAGGACAAAGTATCTTTTCCTACGACAAAAACGGAAAAGTCGCACAGGCATACGAGCAATTAACAAAGGAGGTGCTGGATATTGAGTCACGCCAAAAAGATAGATCTCGGAATGACGGCTCTCGATGAGCTTTTTGCAACCGATGAGATGAGGGCGGAAAACAAACTCCCCCGTATTTTTGATATTCCGCTTTCGGAAATTGACGATTTCCCCGATCATCCGTACAGGGTTTTGGACGATGAAGATATGCAAACCTTGATGGACAGTATTAAAGAACGAGGTGTTATCACGCCTGTTACCGTTCATAAAAAGGATGACGGCAGATATGAGATGATTTCCGGACACAGACGGAAACACGCTTGTGAACGGCTTGGTCTTGAAACGATCCGATGCGATGTTGTCGAAGTTAGCCGTGATGAAGCCATTATATTGATGGTTGACTCCAATGCACAGCGTTCCGAAATTGCTCCGACCGATAAAGGTAAAGCATATAAAATGAAACTGGAAGCGATAAAAAGACAAGGAAAGCGTACTGATTTAACTTCTACCCCACTGGGGGAGAAGTTAGAAGGTAAGGATGCTTTATCTGTAACACAGATCAGCAATGAATCCGGCGACAGCCAAACACAGATTCAAAGATATATTCGGCTTACCGAGCTTGTTCCCGAACTTCAAGAGTATGTCGATAGCGGACAGATGAAAATGCGACCGGCAGTAGAACTCTCCTATCTCGATGAGGAAACACAGAGAGATGTGGTTGACCGCATCTTGGAAACGGAAGCATTTCCGTCACACGACCAGGCAATCCGTATCCGCAAATCGTATGAAGAGGGCGATGTCAGTTATGAAAAGGTTCAAGAAATCATGGCTGAGGATAAGCCCAACCAGAAACCCAAGTTCAAATTTTCATTTGAACGGTTAAAGCCACTAATTCCGCAGAACCTTACGGATCAGGGTGCTGAGGATTATGTGATAAAGGCACTTGAGCATTATCAGAAGTATTTGCAAAGACAGCGAGAGCAGGCAAGATAATACCGGCTGAGAAAGAGAAATCTTATCTCAGCTTTTTTATTGTCCTGACTTGCAGACATCATCGGAAATCTTGAGGAAAGGAGGAAAAACCGATGAAGTATTCTGTTGTTATCCGCAGTGTTTTTGACAATGACAGACCTTTGAAGGCAGTTGCATCCGTCACACTTGACGATGATATTGCCATTCACAATGTCAAGGTCATCAAGACTGCAGACAAGACTTTCATTGCCATGCCGTTTGAAAATCACACAGACAAAAACGGCAATGAAACCCGCAGGGATGTAGTCCATCCCATCAGCGCTGAAGCCCGCAAGAAGCTTGAAGAAGCAGTAATCGCTGCCTATGAGCAGAAGATTGCAGAAAACAATTGACATTTGAAAGGAACAAAACACAATGAATTCGACAGATTTTTATTATGACATTATCCGCAAAGTAAGAGCAAAACCGGGGTGTGAAAATATACCGATTCCGATAATTAACATTATGATTGCCGTTGTTACTATGCAATATTTGTGCTATTTGGATGAGATATATCACACGAATTTTTACGAAGAATCTCTGGCTGCTGTTACTGAAAAAGTAAAAGAAAAATTTTTAAGAAAGAATGAGGTAATTCAAAATGAAGAAGTTTTTTAAGTCCATCCGTGACAAGATTAACGGTACGGTATGTGCCGTTCAGACAACCGTCGCAGCGAAGAAAGCAGAGGGATATGTTGACTCCGGCGTAAAGATCCTTATCGCAGTTGTAATCGGTGCTCTGCTCCTTGCAGGCCTGTACGCTCTCTTCAACACGACAATCATGCCCACTGTAACCGCAAAGGTTCAGGCGCTCTTTAATTACTCCGGAACCTAATCCGAAACCGTAAACCACCAATAAAACAAAAAGAAAGAATGAGGTAAAATTTTATGAGAAAGTTTATTAATTCCATCCGTAACAAGGTAAACCATGCAGTATGTGCCGTTCAGACAACCGTCGCCGCCAAGAAAGCTGAAGGATATGTCGATTCCGGCGTAAAAATCCTTATTGCCGTTGTAATCGGTGCTCTCCTGCTCGGCGGTCTGTATGCACTTTTCAACACAACAATCATGCCCACAGTAACAAACAAAATCACAGCTCTGTTCAACTACTCCGGAACCTGAGCCTGATATACCCCCTCAAAATAATATATTAAAACAGGAGGTTGACAGAAATGCAGAAGGATTCCCGATTGAGAAATATCATAAAATGTGTTGCACACTCTAAAAAAGGTGAGTTCTTCGTTGGCATAGGCATTAAAATCCTGATTTCAGTAGTATTAGGTGCTGTCCTTTTGGGCAGCACCTTTACTCTTGCCAAAGACGGCATAATGGAAAATGTTGAAACCAAAGTTGAAAATCTTTTTGATTACAACGGTGTACAGCCCGGTGCAGCGCATGAAGAACAGAAAACAATCGGCTTTTCCATCGACGGTGTCGGCAAATTCGATATTGAAGAAGGAATGACATGGGCAGATTGGATCGCATCTTACGGAATTTCCGCAGGAGATAACGGAATCGTATGGATTTGTTATGAAGGACTCGGCGGTTACTGCGATAAATCCGATGTCGGTAAATTGTGTGTCGATATCGGAAACGGCTTGGGATGTAATATACTCCGGCTGAACGGTGCTGATGTTATGTATTACGATGTAATTCAGGAATGTGCATATTCCGTCAGTGGTCCGACGTAACTTGATTCACACACAAAAAACAAAAATATAAAAAAGTAAAAAAGAAAGAGGTATTCTAAATGAAAAAGATTATTAATTCTATCCGCAAAAAGGTAAACAATGCAGTATGTGCTATTCAGACAACCGTTGCTGCAAAGAAGGCTGAGGGTTATGTCGATTCCGGCGTAAAAATCCTTATTGCCGTTGTAATCGGTGCTCTCCTGCTCGGCGGCCTGTACGCTCTCTTCAACACGACAATCATGCCCACTGTAACCGCAAAGGTTCAGGCACTCTTTAATTATTCCGGAACTTAATTAAATCCGGGAATCAAAAAATAAGGAGGACACATTATGAAGCTGATAAATAATAAAAAAGGTGTATTTGTCGGTACAGGTGTGAAGATTCTCATAGCTATCGTTATCGGAGCCTTGCTTCTCGGCGGCACTTATGTTCTGGCAAGCGGAACGATTTTGCCGACAGTACAGAGCAAGTTGGAAACATTGTTCGACTATTCCGGCGGTGATATTAAAACCGAGGAAAAACTTGTCGGAGATGTAAACAATGATGGCATTGTTGACGATACGGATGTAGATATTCTTGAATCGGTAATGGTGCACGGTATCGGAGACTATGAACCGTCTGACCTTGATGTAAACGGTGACGGTAGTGTTGATGCCAAGGATATACTGGAAGTAAGAATCATTCTTGACGGACAGAATAAGTAAAAATGATCTCAGCTATTAAACCGATAAAACCGGATTTTTCTCCTGTATTATCCGGAGATGTTTACTCTATTATTTCATGGCTGGCAATCCTGTTAATCGCAGGGTTGTCAGCCCTCTTTATTGCAAGATACTCCGCCAAGAGATTTAAGACGGATGAAAAGAAAACGGCTGTTTGCTTTATGGCATTAGCCGTTATTTCGTCCCTCATAATGCTTTGTTTTTTCGGTTTTTCTGCAATTACCCTCAAGGGTATTATTTTATCCCTCATTTTCATTCTGTCATCCTTTGAGGATGTAAAGACAAGAGAATGTGATGATTTTCTTCATGTGATGATAGTAATTGCAGCATTTATCGGAATAGGCATGACATCACTTCCCGGTATGATTATTTCAGCCGTGTTCGTATTCGCCGTAATGGTTGGTACGATTCTCATAACCGGCGTGGAAATCGGCGGTGCTGATATAAAAATGGCGGCGGCTTGTGCTTTCCTGTTGGGTGTACGCAGAGGGCTGCTCGGACTCATTTTTGGTCTTATACTTGCGGTAATCTTCAATATGTTCAAAAACAGGAAAAACAAAAAAGCGGGATTCCCCATGATTCCGTATCTTGCCGTCGGATTTATGGCGGCATTTTTTATGTAGGAGGATTTCAAGTATGAAAAACAGAACAGTAATCGGCATCATTTGTATGGTACTTGCGGTTGTTCTGACCTTTGTGGTTTCACCGCTTGTATCTAAACTCACAACGGATACCGTGGAGGTTCCGAGACTGAGTACGGATGTTCAGAGAGGTTCAAAAATCGCAGAATCAAATATTGAAACGGTTTCAGTCAAAAAAGACTCGCTTCCCGGCGGGATTGTTACCGATAAAAGTCACATCATCGGTATGTATGCTTCTTCAAATCTCTTTGCCGGGGATTATGTAACCGATAAAAAGGTAAGTACGAAATCAAATACTGCCGATGATACAATTTACGCTCTGAACGGCTCAAAGTTTGCGATGAGCTTTACCATTGACAGCTTTGCCGCAGGACTTTCCGGAAAGCTCCAGAACGGAGATGTCATAAGTCTTGTTGTGAAGGATTCAAACGGTAAATCCGTAATGCCCGCATCATTTAAGTATGTAAAGGTAATTACGACTACAACTGCCGGGGGTGTTGATCAGGATAAGGTCGTCAAAAATGATGACGGCACTTTCGATGCACCCGCAACAGTAACGCTGCTTGTAAATGCAACGCAGGCACAGCTTTTGGCAGATTATGAAGAAGGAACTATTTCCTGTGTTCTCGTTTATAGAGGTTCTGACGAAAATGTTCAGAAATTCCTTGATAAGCAGGACGAATACTTCAAGACTGCAAATCTGACACAGAATATTACGGTAGCTGAGAAGAAGGAGGAAACAAAGAATGGGTAAGCTGATTGCAGTATGCGGGAGCCCGAACAGCGGAAAAACAACCCTGAGCTTGAAAATAGCAAAGAGCATTTATGATAATAACAAAGGGCATACTGTGATTTATGTTTCCCCGGATGTTACCGTTCCGACTCTCGGTTATGTGTTCCCGAACTCAAAGGATGAAAATATGTATTCCATCGGTGCGGCTCTTGATAAAACCGATATTTTTGAAGAGGACATCATAAAGCAGTTTGTCACAACAAAAACGATGAAGGATTTTGCCATTCTCGGTTTTAAGTTGTGTGAAAACAGATATTCCTATCCCGATCCTACGGAGGATAAGATTTGTCAGTTGTTTTCTTCTCTCAGAGAGATTGCGGACTTTACCGTAATTGACTGCACCTCCGATGAAAGCGACCTTATCAGTAATATTGCAAAAAGGGACTGCGATATTGCCGTTCAGGTGTATAACCCGGATATAAAGAGCATGGTTTTCTATGCTTCCTGTATCAATCAGTTTTTGATGATAGAGGGAAAAGCCGTAAAGGTTCTCAACACTTTGGATAATGACCTTTATCTGCCTATGGATGAGGTTCAGAAAAGGTGCGGAGATATTCCGTATGTCATTCCGTATTCAAGAGCTATAAAACAGCAGATGATTACGGGAACGCTCATTGAAAAAGTGCATGATGCGAAGTATTTGAGTGTTATTGACACTATCGCAAAGGCGGTGATTTCCGATGGCACTGACGGTTGATTTTGTAACAATGCTCCGAATGACGCAGGAGTATATTTCCAAGACCTATGCGGCGGCACTGTCGGACACACGCAAGCGTGACCAGTTGAGAAAGTATATTGAGAAATATATGCACGATACCGGCTATGTTGTTGAGGGGTATTCTTTCAGCGAGCTTGCCGACAAGCTTTATTGTGAAATGGCGGAGTATTCCGTTCTGACACAGTATCTCGGTCAGCCGAAAATCGAGGAAATCAATATCAACGGCTGGGACGATATTGCCATAACCTATACGGACGGCAGTATCAAAAAGGCGGCGGAGCACTTTTATTCCCCGCAGCACGCAATAGATATTGTAAAACGCCTTTTACACCACAGCGGAATGATTATCGACAATGCGACACCTACGGCACAGGGGCATTTGCCCGGGAACACCCGTGTAACTGCTTTGAAAGAACCCATTGTCGATGAAGACAGAGGTATCAGCGTGTCGATAAGACTTCTGCACCCGTCAACGGTCAATCTCAAAAAAATAGTTGAAAGTGAAAACGCCACACAGCAAATGGTGGATTTCCTTTGTATGTGTCTGAGATACGGCATTTCTTTCGTTGTGGCAGGAGCAACATCAAGCGGTAAAACAACAATGCTTAACGCACTTCTTTCCACTATTCCGGATGATAAGCGTATCTTTACCATTGAATCGGGTTCCCGTGAATTATCTCTTGTACGGCGAAACCGAAGCGGCAAGGTAATGAACAATGTGGTACACACTCTCTCCAGACCTTCGGATAACGGAGCATACGATATAACTCAGGAAGATTTGGTTGTATCGTCTTTGCGTTTTGATCCCGATATTGTAGTTGTCGGAGAAATGCGAGATACCGAAGCATATGCGGCAGTGGAAGCAAGTCTTACGGGACACACCGTTGTTTCCACAATTCATGCTACCGCCGCAGAAGCGGCTCATACAAGACTTGCCCTGCTTTGCCAAAAGGCACATGACATCGGGTATGAAACATCTTTGAGACAGTCCGGGCAGGCGTTCCCGTTGGTTGTCTATGCTCATAAGCTCGAAGACAATTCCCGAAAATTGATGGATATTTCCGAGTGCGTAGTCTTGCCAAGCGGTGAAAGAGAGTATCATACACTGTTCCGTTACAAGATTACGAAAAATGAACTGATAAACGGAAAATATCACATTGAGGGACACTTTGAACAGCCGGAATATATGTCAGAGCATTTGAAACAAAAGCTCGTTCAGTTCGGCGTTCCGGCGGAAACACTCAAACAGTTCTTGAAGACGGAGGAAAATTCTGTCGAAAAGAAACCGGCTGAAAAGAAAACTGCGGCGAAGAAATCCGAAGTAAAAAAGCCCTCTGAAAAGAAAACTGCTACAAAGAAACCGGTTGACAAGAAGCAGACTACCGCCAAAAAGACGACGGCGAAAGCGGAGAGCAAAACCGCAAACAAAACAGAAACAAAGACAAAAAGGAAATCCTCAAAAAAGCAGGAAGCGGAGGTGAAGTAATTGTTAGTATCCATTATATCTTCCATTCTGCTTGTAATCGGTATTACGCTGGTTATGGGACTCACTACCGAACAGGTTACTGACGACCTTCTCAGACTTATCCGACCGAATGATTCTTTATCGCAGAAAGCAAAGAATCTTCGTGGGGGCAAGAAAAAGCACGGTATATATAATAAAGTAATGGGTATCAAGACCGCATTGGAAGCGACGGGTAAATCCAAAAAGTTTGCCGTGGTTTGCTGTGCGGCTCTCATTTTATTCGGCGCAGGTGTTGTGGTGTCGCTGCTTTTGAACAATGTCTTTCTGTTACCGGTATTGAGTGTTGCTTTTGCACTTGTGCCGTTTCTCTATGTCAACAGCACTTTGTCATATTATGAGAACCGGACAAAGGAAGAGCTTGAAACAACATTATCAATCATTACCACATCCTATGTCCGTTCCGATGATATAGTATCTGCGGTAAAAGAGAACATTCAGTATATCAAGCCGCCCCTTCGTGAAGTGTTTATGAGCTTTGAGGGAGAAGCCACATCTATTTCCTCTAATGTAAAACACGCACTTTACAGTTTGAAAGAAAAGGTGGATAATGAAATTTTCAGGGAATGGTGCGACACGCTTATTCAGTGTCAGGATGACAGAACGATGAAAGATACACTTATGCCTGTTGTTCAGAAGCTCACCGATGTGCGTATCGTAAATTCCGAGCTGAAAACAATGCTTGCGGAAGCGAGAAACGAGTACCTTGTTATGGTGGCACTGGTCGTCGGCAATATACCGCTTTTGTATCTGCTCAATAAGGATTGGTTCAGGACTCTGATTTATGCCACATCCGGTAAACTTGTGTGCGGTATCTGCGGACTTGTCATTCTCATTACGGCATTATTTATGATGAAGTTCACAAAGCCCATAGAATATAAGAGATAGGAGGTTTTAGTATGATGCAGGCGATTATCGGTGCTTTAATCGGTGTCGGTGTTTTCTTTTTCTTTATGGATATGAAAGGTATTCCGTACCTGAAAACATCGCAGTCCGTTGAAAACATCGCAAAAAAGCAAATGAATAAGACCTCCGCCCTTGAGGTATGGCTCAGCGGTTTGTCGGAATGGCTTTCAAAGCATATCAAGCTCAATGAGTTCAAAAGGGCACAGTTGGAAGCTGATCTCATTACCGCACAGATTGATAAAACTCCCGAACAGTATAAATCGGATGCTATCGTGAAAGCGGCACTCATCGGGGTGCTTGTAATCCCGGTGGCATTTTTTATGCCCATACTCTGTCCGTTTATCCTGATTCTTGCCGTTTTTCTCTATAATATGGAAATTAAGAAGGTGGCAAAGAAAATCAGCATCAAGCGTGAAAGAATCGAATATGAGCTTCCGAGACTTGTCTTTACGATTGAGAAAACTCTGAAGCACAGCCGTGATGTCTTATATATGCTTGACAGTTACCGTGAAAATGCGGGACCGGAATTAAAACACGAGCTGGATATTACGGTGGCGGATATGAAATCCGGCAATAACGAAGCGGCAATCACCAGACTTGAATCCCGTGTCGGCTCTCCGATGATGTCGGATGTCTGCCGTGGACTTATCGGTATTCTGCGTGGCGATGATACAGAGCTTTATTGGGCATCCCTTGAGATCAAGTTCAACGATGTTCAAAGACAGCAACTAAGAATAAAAGCACAGAAAGTACCGAAGAAGGTAAAACGGCTTTCTATGTGTCTGCTTGTTTGCTTTATGCTGACCTATGTGGTTGTCATTCTTTCTCAGATAGTAGATTCTCTCGGAACGCTGTTTGCGTAAAGGAGTGTGATAATATGGTAAAGAAAATATTACGCTCAAAGAAGGGTGACGGATATGTAGATATTTGTGTCGGCGTTATCGCTTTCGTTATGGTTCTTGTAATTGCAATCAATGTATTTGAATTTGTAACCGTGCGTGTGGAAATGGATCAGATTGCCGATGAACTGATAGAAACCGCAACCTTTACCGGGGAGTTCGGTAAAAAGTTTACGGATACCGACACCGCAATGCTTGACGAATACTACTGGTATGAGCTTGATTGGGGTGCGGATAAGTATTTTAACACGGCATATGAAAGAGTTCAGCTTGGCGACAGAATGTGGGTTGAAATATCCGTTGATACCAATATAAAAGGACTCGGAATTAAAATACCGATAACACTGAAAGTGAAGAAATCGGGACTTTCCGAAAAATACTGGAAGTAGGTGCGTGGATGAATAATAAGCGTGGTGCGGGATATATCCCCGCTTGTGTTATGATTATAATTCTGACGATGCTGCTCTCGGTATTTTTGACCTTTGTATCGGCGGTAAACATTGTAAGGCAAACAAAGCGTAACTCCCGTGTTGTGCTTGACAGTTATGTCATGGAAGAATCAATAGCAATATATAACTCGATAAAGAACGGTAACGATGAAGCTGTGGCATTGGATTCGGGCAGTTATATTAAAAGTCTCTGCGAATTTTGCACATTTGCAGAGAAAAGCAATAAGCTGTATAGTTATAGCAGTGATGGGGATATGCAGTATTATCTTTCAAAACCGACTATTGGTTATACAAAGGATAAGGAGCTTAAAATCTATGCTTCCTACACGGTATATATCCCGATATACTTTGCGGGTATCCGTGTAGATACGGCAGTAATCCCCGTCACGGTCAAATCCAATTTTACGGAAAAATTTTAAGGAGACAGCAGTATGAAAAACAAAAAGAAACTCTTTATTATCGGCGGTGCGGCACTTGCCGTAGTTTGTGCAGTTATCCTTTTGATAGTATTTCTGCCGAAAGAATCAAGTTCCACGGAACCCGTGGAAACGAAAAGTGCCGCTGTTACAAGCAGCGTAGTAATCGACGAACCCGGAAAGAATACCGAACCTGCTGAAACGGGTGACGAAAAGAAAATCGTACCGTCTGAGGGTTCGGGGCTGACTCCCGTTGAAGAAAAGGAAAGCGGTGAAGCCGATAGCAACAGTACGGGAATAAAAGCAGAACCTACAGCCGCTGCAGTCAGCGAAGCATTGCCGGAAACGGATAATAACGATGTCGGCGGTGTGATTATCGGAGGAAATACTCCCGAAGTATATAACTGCGGCACTCCGGGGCATCACTGCAACGGCCCGGAGACACACGCCTATGTGCTGAATCTTGAGCTGGAGGGTTGTCCGTATTGCGGCTCAAACAAATGTGCCAGCTTTTATGCGACAGACGAGTGGGGTAATACCTGTTATACGCCGAGCAAATGCCCGAAGTATGATGTAAAGAAAGATCCCGTTTATTACTGCCAGACTTGCGGTAAGAAGTGCGGAGACGGCAAAGGCGGCACTTGCGTTCAGTTTGTAGAAGCGTGTAACTGTCCCAATTGCAAAAGCCATGTAAATGCGTGGACTTGCCACTCTTGCAAATAATATTGAATAGAAAGTACGGCTCGGCAATTATTGCTGAGCCTTTTTTCTGTTCAGAAAGGATGAATGGATGAAAAAAGTAAAAGTAAAGATACTTGCTCTTATGCTTGTGTTCGTCACGGTTATATCATCACTTGCCGTTCCCGTATTCGCTTTGAATTGGGACGGAAGCTCGACCGGTGGCGGCGGTAACGGTACAGCGGCAACGGTCAACGGATACGCTATTCGTACTACCGATGATAACTGTATAGGCTACCGTTTCAGTGCGGTGGACAAGACCGGGGCGAATAAGGTCACAAAAGTAATTGATGTTTTCAGAAATACCGCTTACGGTAATTCCGAATATTCTGATGCATATAAGTTTACGACCAAGTATAACAAAAAACAGCTCATTAACAATCAGAATTCCGGCTTTAATACAAGCAGTAATACAACGAACTGCTATAAGGAAAGCAATATGGGCTTTGCCACAGCTTTGCCGGCAACCTCCGGTATGAAGACATGGCAGAACAATACGACAAATCTGAATAAAATACTGTCAACTCTCGGTGTCGGCTCAATCAGTAATCTGAAAAACGGCGATAAAATCATAGTTGAACCGATATACGATATAAAGATTGAAAAGATATATCACGCCGTAACCGTAACCGAAACCGCAATTTACGGAAAGTATCTGCTCGGTGCAAGCAGTAACGGCGGTGCAAGCTATGTGGCGGATTCATGGGGATTCATTTCGTACTATACGAACAAATATTATCCCAATGAGCTTTATACCCCGGACGGTCAGGGACTTTGGACGGGTGTCAGCGCCGCAAGCGACCAGTTGACCTTTTATAATATTATTAACAAAGGTTATGGTGTCGGTATCGCCTACACCGAAACCAAATCCGATTATGTTCCGTCACTTGTGGTTCAGCTCTGCGAAGTCTGGGCGGGAACTGTGGCATCCAGAGGAAGCATATTCGGTACGACAAACGGAAATGCTTTTGCAAATTATTCCTATTCCAACGGATACCCTTCTGCCGGGGGAAGTGTCAATTATTCCGTAAGATTTGCCAAAGAAACTGAAAACTGCTATGTCAAGCAGACAGTCTGGATTGACGGAACTCAGAAGACAAACAAAACAAGGTATTCCAACGAAGGCAGTTATGATTACACTTACCTTAAATTTGATGGTGCAAGCAGTATTCCGACAAATAAATCCTACTATACCGTCAAGGGCAGGGTGGACTGGATAGACTCAAAGGGAACCGTTCTGAAATACGGTACCGAAAAGAGCTTCTATATCCCCGTAAAGCCGACAGTATACCGTTATCAGGTCACAGCCATTAACTGCGAGGGTGATGTTCAGGCATATAACGGAAGCGGAGGTTCATCCGGTAAGGTATATGTAGGACAGAAGGTGTCGGCTAAATATAAATATACTGCCAAGAACACATGGGCATCATCAGACTATGTCTATGCCGCAATGCACAAATGGAACGGCAGCAGTTGGGTGAAGGTCGCATCAAGTGCTGATGTACCTTCAACTAAAGTATCACTTTCTTCAACGAAAAGTCAGGAACTGAACAGCTCTCTCGGATATGTGCGTGTTCCGGATAATTCCGGCAGCGGAAAAAATGTAATGCACTGTAAGCTCATAACATCATGGGCATCCGATTCCGAGCATACAGGTGAAACAACATGGATAGATATACCGATTTCAAAGCCGGATGTTGAGCTCAATGATATTTACCTTGCGGACAAGAACGGCAATGTCGTCGATGAAACAGACCTTGAGGTCGGACAGGTTGTTACCGTTTATCATGTGTATAAGAACAATACCGACACAAAGGTATTTGTAAACGGCTTCAACAATGATAAAAGTCAGATTTCCGGTGTGTTTGCAATACCCGCCAAAGACAAGATAACTGTCGCCGGTGCATCATATACCGTGCCGAACAAACGCTCCTTCAGCATTTGGGGAGGTGTGTATCTTGAGGGTGCGGGTATAGGAAAAACCGATTGGGAGTCAAACCCCGATAATAACACCTTCACTCTGCAATGTAAATGTAACTCGCCTGTAACCATAGTACCGATAGTGCCGAATGCCGCATACCGTGAAAATACCGATGTCATTACAAGTTTCAGGATATATAACTCATTTACCGATGACTATATACCCTCTGATAATTTGCAAGTCCGTTTTACTGTATCAAAGGTTGACGGAACAAAGATTCGCACGGAAACAAAGACAGTTGCGGTAAAGGCAAACGGAAATAACCTTGTGTATTTCAGATGGAGCGTTCCTACGGGGCTGAACGGTGCGAATGTAGTGGTAAAAGCGGAAATACTGGAGGGCGGAACAGCGTATAACCCGAAAACAAACAACCGAAGCACCACACCCTACACCTACTACAAGACTCCGGACACGAAGTTTGAGGAAAAAGCACCTGATGGATTCACGGTTCCCTCAGCTCCGACGAAATCACAGAACTACGCTACATGGACGGAGTATTCCTATGAGGGCGGTAAGTTCGTTGAAAAAAGCTACGGTATAGGCGTTGCGGCAAGCTCCTCTGCCACTTTGACACCCGCCACAGGTAAAACTGCAACAAAGGATGCAGGCGGCAAATGGACTATGAAATCAGGCTACGGAGTGTGGCTCGAAGCAGGGGATTCTGTGCTCGGTGTCTCCGGTTATCTTACTCCGGTTAAAAACGCATATACAGATACGCAGTACGCCTGTGCTCTGTATCCCGAATATGGGTATAAAACAGGAGCGAATAAGTGTACCACGCTGTATCTGAACGGTTCTTTGTGGTGCTTCAATAAACTCAATGCCGCAAAGACAAATAAAGAGTATCACTATACACCGCTGTATTTCCCGGATGGAAAATATATCGTAAAGGTTGTAAAGTCCGATATGTGGACACCTGCGGGAATGGTGCAGTCTGTTGATACTACAACACCCATTACTATTGCGGGCAATGCCTATGACGACTGGTATATTCAGCATTAATTTGTTATCAGTAATTCTTGATAATTGGTATGTCGGAAGGAAATAAGGAGGAAGAAAAGATGAAAATATTTATTGTAATTGCACTTGTCGTCTTTATTCTCGGCGGTGTGGTTTTTCTCAATATAAAAAACAGAAAAAAGAAATAAAGAAGGAAAAGGGCGGTACGAAAAGTGCCGCCCGATTTTTAAGGAGGTATGAGTGTGAGCGAAAAACAAATGGTCGGTGATTATACCGTATTGCAGTCCATCAGTATAGGACACAAAAATATCATTCTGGGAGAGAACGAAAAAGCGAAGCCGGATGAACGGTTTATGTGCTGTTTTGCAGAGGATGTTCTTGTGTTTGAAAGATACACGGAGGTTCTTGTAAGCGAAGACTATGCGGAAATTGCCAAAGTGTATGGCAGCCGTATTCACGATGCGGCGGCGGAAATTATCAGGGAGAACGAACTGGCAGAAAATGAGGTCGGTGATGACAGCGTTATCACGGCGGACAGATGTGATAAAGTGAAGAACGATGACACTATCGAAAACAAGGTTATTGTTGTCAAGCGGGAGTATTTCCGCCCTGAGTTTCAGAGGGCAACAAGACAACTGATGCTCTGCACGGGCGGGTTCGGTTCTCAGCCGAATCCCAGAGGCCGCACCTGTTACTGTATTAACCTTTTTTCGGGTGAAAAGACATTCTGTTACCGTTCAGATGTTATCGGTACAATAGAGCCGGAAAATCTACCGGAATGGGCAAAAAAGAAACTTGAAAAAGCAAAGGAAATTCAGCGGGAGGAAAGCACTTTCCCTGCAAAAAAAGAAAGAGGTGAGGCACGGTGAGTGACATCGAATATGAAAAGAGATCGATGATAGAAACCGAAGATATGTACGCCTTTTCGCAAAGCTCGCAGATTTCGGCACAGACCGGACTTATCGGTTATCTCCGTGCTGATATGGACACAGACGGGAACGGATTTTTCTCCACATGGAACGGATGGAATGACCGGCTGAAAACACAGGAGTTCAAGGATGAGTTTGATGCAGTAATAAACTCTCTCCGTGAGGAGGGCGATATTCTGTATAACCGTAAGGCTCTTGCCGGATACTGCTATTCCAATCCGCAGGCACGGATGAGCACGGATATGGAGTATTACGGTGTTCGTGTAGACACCACAAAATACAGTTATATGATGCGGCTTTGCCCGGAAAAAGGAGAGTACAATCTGTATTGCTACTGTTATTACAAGTCGTGGCTCGACAGTCATATGAAAATGGCTGAAAAGGGTATTCGTTTTATCACCCCGCACTATGAAGAAAAGTTCAGAATCCCCGATGGCGATAAGGTTCGCATTACGCTGAATGACGGTTCATATTTCGATGAGGTTTGCCGGTATATAGACGACTACCATGTGGAAATCGGCAGTAGCCTTTACCACATCTGTGAGTTTGCCGAGCGTATGGAGGAGAACGGAAACAAGGTTATTCCACTTCGTTCTTCCTTGCCGGAGCGTTGTTTTACGGTGCACCCGGAAACCGGTGAAATGATAATCATTAAGAAAGGTGAAAGCGGGCATTACAATACGGATTTGAATTGTAATGATGCTGCCGTCAGCAGAGTGGTTGCGGCAGAGAACAATAAGAAGCTCGGCGTAACAAAAACGCAGGAGAAATGTATGGTTGCAGGTTCTATGTTCGGTTGGGATGTACCCGGTGCCGATCCGAAAAGCTACGATGCGGACGGAAAGTTTACCCCCAATAAAATGAAAGACAGAGGTGATGCACGATGAAATATATCTGCGATGTGAAAGAGGTTTCCTACGGAACAATTGAGGTTGAAGCGGAAAGCAGAGAGGAAGCATTGAAAAAAGCTGAAGCACAGTATCAGTGTGGAAACACATACTGGTCAAACGGAGAGTATGAAATTGAAGCGGAAGAACCGAAAACAACAGAGAAAAAGGTTGAACGGGGTGATGCGAGATGACAGAGCACTGTGTATGTTGCGGTGAAGAAATTCCCGAAGGCAGACAGGTCTGCCCGAAATGCGAAGCGGAAGCTAACAGATGGCATATTCCTAAAGAATTCCTCATAAAAGGCGGTGATGATAATGACTCTGAAAGAAACTGATCACCTTATCTGGAGCAATTACGACCTTGATTACGACGACTGGAAAGACGATCTGGAAAGTGAGTATCCACACCTGACCGAAGAAGAACGCATCGAAAGAATGTATGAAATCAATAACGACTATCTTGACGATGAACGGTGCAATCTTGATATTCAGCTTTCAAGTCCCATTCTTGTAATCGGTGATCTCGGTTTGTGGAACGGCAGACGGATGGGATATAAAGAAATCAAAAGCGGTAATATCAGAGACTGCCTTTATTCCGATACAGATTATTCCACTTGGTATGTTGATAAAGACGGGGATTTTTGCTGTGAAGCAATCCACCATGACGGAACAAACTATTACCGTTACCGTGCATATAAGCGTGGCGTTACCGATGAACAAATCGAAGATTTGAAAGAAAAGCTCTACTGCGGCAGGGCAACCGAAGCGGATATTCTTGCCGTTACCGACCGGCTCGGTGATGAAATCGGAAAGGTGTACGGCTGGACTTTTCCCGAAACAACGAGAAAACCTGCGGAGGTGGGTGCAAGATGAGTGGATTCAAAGCAGATGTAAATACGGAAATATTTGAAAATATTACGCTTTTCGGTCAGCCGATGCTTTTCACAAATCTCCGTTGTGACCGGGATACACTTCCTGACGGTATGTATATGTACGAAATCCGCCACGATGACGACGGTCAGGGAATACCGTGTGAGATTGCGAACTGGATTATGGTCAATCACTGGGGAACGGTTATTTCCAATCGCCCCGTGCAGTTTTATGAACAGACTTCAAGAGGAAAACCTTACCGAATGATAGATTCAAAATCTGACTGGTACTATGAGGGAACATCACAGACTCTCAAGGAATATATGGAGCAACATCCTCCCATAAAAGAAAAATCAATAGAAAGGTAAATCTGACATTTTATGTGGCAGATAAGAAAATGCAAAAAATGAAACGAAAAAATAAAAAGAAAGATATAGAATCATTCCGCAAGTATATCAAAAAGCATCATACTGGAATAGATAATGTTATCACTTGCAAAGACTTGCACCGTCATTTCAAAGTAAGTGAAGCAACGGTTCGGGAATATGTTGTAAAACTCAGAAAGAACGGCACTCCCATTTGCAGTTGCCGCTTCGGATACTATTATCCCGAAAACCATACCGATGTAATGGAGACAGTAACAAGGTTCAATAAATATCTTTTGACCTTATCTGCCACAAGCTCGGATATGCTGAGAGCAAGGATCTAAAACAAGGAGGTGAAATAATGCCGAGTAAATATAAGATGATAGTTGAACTTGAATCGCTTACGGCACATGACATTACCTCACACCCGCATTTGTATCCGTCGTTTCTTGCAACGGCGGCAAACAACTATAAATACACTTTCAGAGAGCAGCTTCTTATTTTTGCACAAAAGCCGGACGCAACGGCGTGTGCGGATGTGGAAACATGGAACAAGCTCGGACGGTGGGTAAACAAGGGAACCAAAGGTATCGCACTTCTTATAGACCGGGATGTTCCGTATAAGCTCCGCCATGTATTCGATATTTCCGACACAAACAGTCTGTACGGAAATGAAGTTAATATATGGCAGATGAATGAACGACATGAGGATTCCGTTCTTGATGCTCTTGAAGACAGTTACGGAGAACTTGAATACAGAGACAGCTTCCCGGAATCTCTCATAGAAATTGCCGGAACGGTGGTGCAGGATAATATACCGGATTACTTCGATATGCTGAAAAATGCGAAGTACGGCAGTTTTCTTGAGGACTATGATGAACTGAATATAAATGTATGGTTCAGAGATTTGGTCAAAAACGGTGTTGCATATATGCTGCTCAGTCGGTGCGGATATGATGCCGGACAGTATTTTGATTCGGACGATTTCCGTGAGGTGTTCAATTTCAACACCCCCGATACGGTAAATATCCTCGGCTGTGCCACAAGCGAAATCGGTGAAATGGTACTGCGTGAGATTGAAACGACGGTACGAAGTGCACAGCGTGAGGAAAAACGGCAAAATCGCACATTTGCGAAACCGGAAAATAAGGAGCATACTATTGTTGACAAAGAAAAAAATGAGAGGAGCAACGACAATGGAACTGACTTACAGACACGAGGGAGATTACGAACTGCCGAACCTGAGCGTTCCGGAGAGTCCCAAGATTGGGAAATATGGAATGTTGCGGCACACATTCCTGCGGGAGCACAGAAAGACAGAGTTCAGCGGACTGATGCTGTCCGGCAGAATGAAGAGCCATCTGGAGGAAACCGACAAGACGGCAAACGAGATGATGGAAGCTCTCCTGAAACAGATGGCACAGACCGAGCAAGTGAACGAGAATCTCAAGGCGACGGATCAGATGAAATGGGTTCAGTTGATGAACAACATCCGGAACCGGGCGGAGGAAATAGTCCTGCGGGAAGTAGTTTACAACTAACCCCAAGCGGACACGATTACAACAAAAGATCGGAAAAGGATTACTA
The DNA here is from genome assembly GCA_045598045.1 of Lachnospiraceae bacterium. Taxonomy (GTDB): domain Bacteria; phylum Bacillota; class Clostridia; order Lachnospirales; family Lachnospiraceae; genus RGIG3528. The sequence continues at coordinate 19,457 of JAZLLG010000038.1, forward strand.
TTACAGTCCATCCGATAAAAACGAACTGATAAGAACCTGCCCTGCATTAAAAAATCATAGAGTGGAAATTGCCACGTTCTTTGCGGAACATGAAAACCGTGATGAGCGTGGTAATTTTGTTAAGAGCTTCTTTGACGGTGAGCTTGTTTCTCACACGCTGGCAAACGGGCAGGTCGTCGGATACCGTGCCTTTGATGACCTTATTCAGCTTTGGCCCGGAGAATACGACACCCGTGAAAAAGAGGACTTTATTCAGTGGGGGCGGGTTGCCGATCATATTTACGGTCAAATATTGCTTGATGAATGGCTCAGTCCGGATGAAAAACCGTTACCGAGCGAAGAACAACAGATCGCATTTATTGCAGAGCAGGAAAACAAAAAGAAGAACGCTTTTGTTATTCCGCAGGCGGCAATCGACTATGTTCTCACTCACGGAAGCGGAGTACACGAAGGCAAGTACCGTATTCAGGAACAGTTCCAAAAAAAGGAAGGTAAAGAAAAAAACATTGCTTTCCTCAAAAACGAATACGGAATCGGCGGTCATTCTGATGCTATTCCCGAAAGCGGTCTTTGGGAATCGCACGATGGGAAAGGTATTGAGATTTCCGGTGATCATTATGGGAATGGGAAAAAATCATATCTTATCACATGGTCTGCCGCAGAAAAGCGAATCGGAGAGCTTATTACTGCCGACAGATACTTGAACCGTGCTGAAAAGGAATACTATCCCGAATATGCCCGCAAAGAAATGGCTCGGAAGGAAAGGGCTGTTATCAGCAAGGAATTTGAATCTATTATTGAAGACTATAACGACTTTCAGAAGCAAATCGGCAATGACGGAGCAATGCTCAATCAGTATGTTCTGAATGATTGTTCCCGTAGTTTTATGCTTGGTGAGAAAAGAACCGGCTTCCTTTCAAAGGACGGTGACTTTATCATTCCGCTGATGCGTGAGGCAATGGAAAAGATTATTGCCGAAAACACACACCACAAGGACAGAGCCGTTTCCATGCTTGCCCAGCTTCACGGCGTTCACGCACAAAAGCTGGAACCGACCTATGACGAGCTGAATCCGCCGCCCGAACCGAAGAAAGAATACCGTTTTTCTTTGGGGGATGCGGTATATATCGGAGCACAGGAATATGAAATACTGTCCCTTGACGGGGATGTTGTTACTTTGTTTGACTCGGAATTTCCGATTCTGAATAAAGAAATGTCCCGTGCGGAGTTTGAAGAAAAGGTCAAGGAAAACCCGCTGAATGATAAGTTCTTGCAGGTGGTTGAGGAAAAGACGGAAGAAACTCCCGAAGCACCCGACAATACCAAAGTAAGAATATCTCTGAATAGCGGCGACGACCTCGTTCACTGGATATATTTTAACCCCGATGCAGATGCAGGCGGACAGTATGTTTCCGGCGACCTTGCATTTTCGGTGTATGAAGAATTGATTGAACAATACGATATAGCAAATCATCCCGAAAACACGGAAAAGTTTGTTAGTGACATTGAAGAAATGTCAGACCAATTCCTTGCGGATATTCGGACACCGTTCTTTATGGAAGCTGAAAATGACTATGAAATGGATTGCGACTATATCGACTTTACGCCTGAAAATATCCTCAAAATCCACGAGGATATTCTTTCGTTTGAGACAGACCGTGAAGCACAAAAAGCCGGAGATGCTTATGAAGCGGAATTCGGTGCTGACGGATACAGGGCGTTTCCCGGTAATGCCCCGAAAGATGAAAACCAAAAGCCGGATACTGCCGAAGCTGAAAGCGTAACCGTTACCGAATCTCATGTATCAGCTTGGGATGAATATGAACAGGTGAAAGCGGATAATCCAGATGCCGTTGTATTGTATAAGGTCGGGGATTTTTTTGAAATGTTCGGAGAACGGGATACGCAACTTGCACACGATGTTCTCGGCTTGGTTATTATCAAAAGAGAGTTTGCAGATAAATCCATTACCACACCAATGTGCGGCTTCCCGTATCATGTGACAGAACAGTATGTGCAGAAGCTCCTTGATGCCGGACACAATGTTGTTATGGTTACGCACGAACCGGATGAAAAGCTTGAAGTACGCAGGGTTCTTTCTCCTGTCAAAGAACCGGAACCTCTTGCTCCGCCTCCTGCTCCCGTCAAATCGGGTAAGCTCACACCGCATATTCTGTACCCCGAAATCAAGTCGGATTACCGCACCAATTATCACATTGAAGACGATGACATCGGTGTCGGCACACCGCTTGACAGATTCTATCATAACAAGAGTGCTATTCAGCTTTTGAAGAAGTTGGAAGACGAACACCGACTGGCACAACCCTATGAACAGAATATGCTTGCCGACTATGTCGGTTGGGGCGGTTTGCCGCAGTTTTTTGAAGAAACAAACCCGCACTATGAGGAACTGAAAGACCTATTAACGGAGGACGAATACGCATCTGCCCGTGAATCCACGCTGACCGCTTTTTACACGCCGCCGACCGTAATCAAGGCAATATACAAAGCTCTTGAAAATATGAATTTCAAGACCGGCAATGTGTTGGAGCCTTCGTGCGGTATCGGTAACTTTATGGGACTTGTTCCCGACAGTATGAGTGATGCAAAATTCTACGGTGTGGAGCTTGACAGTATCTCCGGTCGCATCGCACAGCAGTTATATCAGAAAAACAGTATCGCCGTGCAGGGCTTTGAGGACACAAAACTTCCCGACAGTTTCTTTGATGCGGCGGTCGGTAATGTGCCTTTCGGACAGTTTAAGGTTCCCGACAAGAGATATGACAAGCACAACTTCCTCATTCACGACTATTTCTTTGCCCGCACTCTCGATAAAGTAAGACCGGGCGGCGTTGTCGCTTTTATCACTTCCAAAGGTACTATGGACAAGGAAAATCCGTCTGTAAGAAAATATATCGCACAAAGAGCCGACCTGCTCGGTGCAATCCGTTTGCCAAACAACACCTTCAAGGATGCGGCGGGAACGGAAGTGACGGCGGATATAATCTTCCTCCAAAAGCGTGACCGACTCATTGATATTGAACCCGATTGGGTGCATCTCGGAACCGATGAAAACGGTATCAAGATGAACTCATATTTCGTGGAAAACCCCGATATGATATTGGGCGAAATGAAAGAAATCAGTTCGGCACACGGAATGGAGCCTGCCTGTATTGCGTATGATGATGCAGACCTCGGTGAACAGTTAATGGGTGCTATTCAGAACATCCATGCAGAAATCACAGAGGTGGACTTTGACGATATTGTTGACGAGGAAGAGGATTTATCAATTCCCGCCGATCCCGATGTACGCAACTTTTCTTACACGATATTTGACGGCAAAATCTATTACAGAGAAAACAGCCGTATGGTTCCGGTGGAGGTTTCCGCTACTGCCGAAAGCCGCATCAGAGGTATGATTGAGATTCGGGACTGCGTGAGAATGCTTATCGAATATCAGACCGAAGATTATCCGGATTATGAGATAAAAAAGCAGCAGGATAAGCTGAACGAGCTATACGACAAATTCAGTAAGAAATACGGCATAATCAATTCCCGTGCAAACAATACCGCTTTTAATGCCGACAGTTCATACTGTCTGCTTTCCTCTCTTGAAATCCTTGATGATGAAGGGCAATTTGTTCGTAAGGCTGATATGTTCACGAAGCGTACCATCAAACAAAAGGTGGTCGTTACGGCGGTAGATACCGCATCGGAAGCACTTGCCTTATCCCTTGCCGAAAAAGCAAAAATAGATATTCCGTATATGTGCGAGCTGACGGACAAGACGGAAGAAGAAATTACGGAAGACCTGACAGGTGTTATATTCCGTAATCCCGAACACTTGGAAGACAGCAATAAACCGGAATATCTTCCCGCAGATGAATACCTGTCCGGAAATGTCAGAGAAAAACTCCGCAAGGCACAGGAATACGCAAAGCTGAACGCCGAAGAATTTGAGCCGAATGTGAGAGCGTTGGAGGCGGTCATTCCGCCCGACCTTTCAGCGAGCGAAATTTCGGTGCGTCTCGGTGCAACTTGGATTCCACCGGAGGATATTGAGAAGTTTATGTTTGAACTCTTTGATACGGTTCGGTATATGCAATGGAATATAAAAGTCCATTACTCGGAGTACACGGGCGAATGGAACATTGAGGGGAAATCCTATGACCGTTCCAATATCAAGGTTCACAACACCTACGGCACAAGCCGTATAAACGGTTACAGGATAATTGAGGAAACGCTGAATTTGCGTGATGTGCGAATCTTTGATTATGTTGAGGATGCAAACGGAAATAAGAAACCCGTTCTCAACAAAAAGGAAACAGCAATTGCTCAGGGTAAACAGCAGATGATAAAGGAAGCATTTGCCGAATGGATATGGAAAGATCCGGAACGGCGTGAAAGACTGACAAGACGGTATAATGAGAAATTCAATTCTAACCGCCCTCGTGAATATAACGGAGAGCATTTGAACTTTGTCGGCATGAATCCCGAAATCACACTGCGACCGCATCAGGTCAACGCTATTGCTCATATCATCTACGGCGGGAACACACTCCTTGCCCATGTGGTCGGTGCGGGCAAAACTTTTGAAATGGTGGCGGCGGCACAGGAATCGAAGCGGCTCGGACTTTGCCAGAAATCACTTTTTGTCGTTCCGAACCATCTGACAGAACAATGGGCGGCGGAGTATCTGCAACTTTATCCCTCCACAAATATCCTTGTGGCGACCAAAAAGGATTTTGAAACGAAAAACCGCAAAAAGTTCTGCGGCAGAATTGCAACCGGCGATTACGATGCCATTATTATCGGTCACAGTCAGTTTGAGAAAATCCCTATGTCTCTTGAACGGCAGAAGATGATTCTCAGACAGCAGCTTGATGAAATTATCGATGGAATTCAAGAGCTGAAAATGAATCACGGTGACAGGTTTTCTGTTAAGCAATTGGAAAAAACTAAAAAATCGGTCAGACAAAAGCTCGAAAAGCTCAACGACCAAACCCGAAAGGATGATGTCGTAACCTTTGAAGAACTCGGCATAGATCGTCTTTTTATTGATGAAGCCCACTATTACAAGAACCTTGCGGCATTTACGAAAATGAGAAATGTTGCGGGTATCAGCCAAACCGAAGCAATGAAAAGTTCTGATTTGTATATGAAGTGCCGGTACTTGGACGAGCTGACAGGAGGAAAAGGCGTTGTGTTCGCAACGGGAACACCGATAAGCAATAGTATGGTGGAACTTTACACGATGCAAAAGTATCTGCAATATGACACACTCCGCCGAAACAACCTCCTTCATTTTGATGCTTGGGCATCCACTTTCGGTGAGACGGTGACGGCAATAGAGCTTGCACCCGAAGGAAGCGGATACCGTGCCAAAACAAGGTTTGCAAAGTTCTATAACCTGCCGGAGCTTATGGCAATGTTCAAAGAAACGGCAGATATTCAAACAGCGGATATGCTTCATCTTCCCGTACCCGAAGCACATTTTCATACGATAGCGTTAAAACCTTCCGAACAGCAAAAGGAAATGGTTGCAGCTCTGTCTGAACGAGCCGAGAGAGTCCGCAATAAGATGGTCGATTCCACCGTTGACAATATGCTGCTTATAACTAACGACGGGCGTAAACTTGCACTTGATCAGCGAATGATGAACGATATGCTTCCCGACAGCGAAACGAGTAAAGTATCTGCCTGTGCGGATAATGTCTTTGATATATGGGAGAGAACCGCAGAACAGAAATCCACTCAGTTGGTGTTCTGTGACCTATCAACTCCGCACGGCGACGGCAGTTTCAATGTCTATGACGATCTGAGGGATAAACTCATCGCCAAAGGTATCCCCGCCGAGGAAATAGCATATATCCACTCTGCCAATACCGAAGCGCAGAAAAAGGAATTGTTCGGCAAGGTGCGAAGCGGTCAAATCCGTGTGCTCATCGGTTCCACTCAAAAGATGGGAGCCGGCACGAATGTCCAAAAGCGATTGATAGCACTCCATCACCTTGACTGTCCCTGGAGGCCGTCAGATTTGCAGCAGCGTGAAGGTCGTATTATCCGACAAGGCAACGATAATCCCGAAGTTGATATTTACACCTATGTCACGGAAAATACCTTTGACTCATATTTATATCAGCTTGTTGAGAGTAAACAGAAGTTCATCGGTCAGATTATGACTTCAAAATCTCCCGTGCGTTCTGCCGAAGATGTTGACGAGCAGGCACTTTCCTATGCGGAAATCAAGGCATTGTGTACGGGCAACCCGTATATCAAGGAAAAGATGGATTTGGATATTGATGTGGCAAGATTGAAGCTTTTAAAAGCGAATCACCTTTCCCAGAAGTATTCTTTGGAGGATAAAATCCTCAAAGAGTTTCCAAAACAGATAGCGGCTCTGGAGGAACGCATCGAGGGTTACGGCGTGGATATGCAGACAGTATCCGAACATCCTGCCGGTGATAGTGAGCATTTCTGCGGTATGGTTATCAAGGGCAAAAACTATACCGAGAAAAAGGATGCCGGTGAAGCGATTATTGCGGCTTGTAAGGCAATGACAAAGCCGGAGGCACTGGAAATCGGCTCATACCGTGGATTCGGTATGGAATTGAATTTTGACCCGTTCAGCCGTGAATACACGATTACGCTGAAAGGAAAACTCCGTCATACCACCGCACTCGGAACGGATATTTTCGGTAATATTCAGCGTCTTGATAATCTGCTTGATAAAATGCAGGAAAAGAAAGACAAATGCGTGGAGCAGCTTGAAGATACTCATACACAGCTTGAAAATGCAAAAATAGAGGTTGAAAAGCCATTCCCTCACGAAGAAGAACTGAAAACCAAAACCGAGCGTTTGGCGGAACTCAACTCACTGCTTGACATGGACAAGAAGGAAAACGAAATCGTTGACGGAGAGCGTGAGGATGAGGATGACCGTGAACCGGAACGTTCCGACAGCAGAGATGCAAGATAATATATGGCGGCACGGTGAATCGTGCCGTCGAATTACATATATCGGTGGACATTTTTGCAGTATTGTGATATAATACGGATGTTCTGAGATTTGGATTATTAAATGAGGATTGCAATGGATCAAAACGAGAAACTCATTATAGAGGAAATTGTCACTCTGCTTGAAAATGCAGGGTATGATTCCTACGCCCAAATCACAGGATATGTTAAAACACATGATGACTCTTATATCACCCGCAAAGGTGATGCGAGGGACAAAATAAAGACGGTCAGCTTATCTGCTCTTAAAGAGTATTTGGCTTGCAATAAAAGATATTACTAAATCAGAATTTACGGAGGTATCCGATGAAACGGAATCTTGGAATAGCTCGTTGTGGATTGGCATGCTGCCTGTGTTCTGAGAATGAAAAATGTGGTGGGTGCACTTCCGAAGAATGCCCGGACAAAGAATGGTGCGAAAACAGAAGATGCTCTCTTAAAAGTGGGTTTGAGCATTGCTATGAATGTGAAAAAGAATGCAGGAAAGGATTGCTTCGTAAAATCAAGCCATATGGGTTTACGGTTTTTATTAAAAGATATGGCGTGACAGAACTGTTGGATTGCCTCGAAAGAAATGAGAAAGACGGCATAGTCTATCATCGTAACGGAATCACCGGAGACTATGATGATTTTGACGATGTTGAGAAACTAATTCATTTTATCAAAACAGGAAAACGATAAATGAATAGTAAGTTATACGAAATGGCGCAAAAGAAAAGCGCATCTGAGGAAGTAAGCTCAAATGCGCCAATTCGTATAACTCTCATTGGACAAAACCGCGTGTATATTTTGCTATGGGAAAGTTATAATTTCACCCTACCTAAATCAAACGGATACTTTAGATTTGTACCATCAATTATATAGCAAAATAGTGCGCATGTCAAGTAAAGCCACCGCGTTAGCGGTTTAGTTCAATCCCGGTTTGTCGGGCTAAACAAATCGCACATTTGCAGAAATCTATGATCCTCCGTATAATTGTGGTAGAAACAAGGATACGGAGGTTTTTTCTATGAAATTCAAAGATGTAAAACACCACTTGACGATTTCCAAAGACGAAATAAACAGATACATAAGTCATGTTATGGTAGCTCGGAATGCCTACGCAGAAGAAGGCAAGCCTATTGAGGACATCAACGAACTGCTGCTCAAGCTTATGAAAATGAAAAAGAAACTACACGCATAGGAAGTGATGATTTGAACTACTATATCTCAGATTTACATATCGGTCATGCAAACGCTATTGAATTGGATAAGCGACCGTTCAAGGACTTGAACGAAATGAACGATACCATAATCAATAACTGGAACGCACGGGTTAAGACGGACGATACCGTATATATTCTCGGTGATTTCATTTGGAAGAAAGAAAACGAGTGGGCATACTTCGTTGCCCCGCTTGCCGGCAATAAGGTCTTAATTCGGGGTAATCACGATCCGAAGGAGTTCAGCCGAACCACCCGGCAGATGTTTCAGGACATCAAGGATTTCAAGGAAATCAAGGATGACGGCAGACTTGTCGTGATGTGTCATTATCCTACACCGTTCTTCCGTGCCGGTTTTGCACAGAACACCTATATGCTTTACGGTCATGTGCATAGGACATTGGAGTATGAATACATCAAGGAATTGAGAAAAACGGTTCTTTCCCGTTCTGCGGGTTACGGTACTCCCAACGGTCATTTTATCAATGTAGGTGCGATGATGCCGTATATGGACTATACTCCGAGAACGCTTGATAAAATCATCGCCGGTGATGAAGCATACCGACAGACAGATGATTTTCTGAACTGCAATTTACCTGAATAACAATACCGAAATACAGCCGAATGGTCACAAAAACTGTTCGGCTTTTTACATACCCGTATCCTGCTTGACGGGTTATTTTTTATGGAAACGGAGGTGAAACGAAAATGAAAACAGATATTGAAAAGATTGAAAAAATCACATCGGAAATGGCTCTTAACGACATTGCCTATTTAATAATGCAGGACGAGCTTGATGCTCTGAAAGCGGATATTGACTGCGGCGATTATGACGATTTTGAAGAAGAGATGCGCCGTGCATATTTCTATCAGCGTGTTCTGTCAATTCTCGCAAATGAAGACATCCCAATGAGAGCAACTATCGGACTGTTAAGTACAGACGGTATTCTCTGTGAACTGTATGGTGACAGATACGGTTTTATCGGTGAATCCGATACTGATGAAGACATTTACAAATATGTGATGGAATACGGATACCGTATGTATGACCGAGTTTCATTCCTCGGTGATACGCCGGAAGAAGTGTTCATCATACTTTCAAAGAAATATATTGCAAACTGTACGGAAGGAGATTTTGAAGATGATGACGAATGAAGAACTGAATCTTGAGCTGTATAACCGAATGAGTGATGAACAGGAAAAGTTCAAAGAGGAATTACTGTGTCTTCCCGCAGAAGAAATACTGGAACATTCCTACGCCTACAACATCCGGGAGGATATTCTTCTCATAATGCAGGAAATAAATCTCTCAGATAAGCAAGTTGCGGCACTTCTTAAATCCGAACACCCGCTTGCGGATATTTTTGAACGGCGGGAGAATCACGAATCCCGGTATATGGATGAGCTGCGTGATAATATCGAATGTCACGCAAATGAGGTTCTCCGTGATGAGTTCCTGAAATCACAGCGTGATGCAAGGTAGGTGAATATCAATGTGGGTAACTCCCGAACAGATTGCGGCGGCAAAAGAAATGGATTTACTCACTTATCTTGAAAACTATGAACCGACAAATCTCAAAAAGGTCTGTGCCGGGACCTATTGTACCCGTGAACACGATTCGCTGAAAATATCAAACGGTGTGTGGCATTGGTTTTCCCGACACATCGGCGGAAAGAACGCTCTTGACTATCTTATCAAGGTCAAGGGCGTTTCTTTTACGAAAGCGGTGGAAATACTGACCGGATATGCACAGGTTCTTCCTCCTGTCTATGCACGGCAGGAAAAGAAATCAATTGCAAAAGAGCTTGAACTGCCAATGCGAAATGAGGATATTATCCGTGCAAGACGGTATCTCAGGCTTCGTGGTATTGACGATATTGTTATCGACTACTGCGTGATGCATGAGCTGATATATGAGGATAAAAAGTATCACAACTGCATATTTCTCGGCTTCGATGACGGGATACCTAAATACGGTGCGGTTCGCAGTACGGTGTCGGATTACAAAATAGATCTTCCGGGAAGCGACAAACGGTTTTCGTTTTCCATTCCCGCTGAAGCTGAGTCCGATACAGTTCACTTGTTTGAAGCTGCCATTGATCTTTTGAGCTTTGCATCACTTGAAATCAAAGAAAAACGCAACTGGCGAAAAGATAATCTGCTCTCCCTTGCAGGCGTGTATAAGACGGATAATAAGCAGGATATTCCGTTGGCACTTTCGACTTTTCTTGACCGTCACCCCAATACCGAAACAATATGTCTGCACCTTGATAACGATGAGATAGGAAGAACGGCAACCGAGCAGATTATTTCTTCTCTTTCAGATAAGTACACCGTGCTTAATATGCCGCCGAAGTCCGGCAAGGACTACAACGATTATTTGCAGAATGAATTAAGAAAATCAAAAAGAAAGGATATGGAACGATGAATATTAAGATTTATCAAATCAATATGGGGCGTGACGAACACCGTATTGCATTTATGGGTTCGGATGATTTCCCGAGATTCACCGGAAATAACAACATCGACAGCAGTATTTATGACTGTGCATTTGAGGGTAAAGTGAATTGTAAAACGCTTGAAGACACTTATCAGAAATTCAACTTTGACCGTCCCGAGAATTACAGAGGTAGGTCTATGTCAGTTTCGGATATTGTTGAGATTAATGATTCCGATACGGTAGAGAACGGTTTTTATTTCTGTGATACGGTCGGATTCAAAAAAGTGGAATTTGAACCCGAAAAGGCACAGCCGATGAAACTGAAAGACACCATAACCGTGATACTTTGCGAGCCGGGTAAGTTTGCAAGAAAAGCGGAAATCGGAACAACACTTGAAGATTTACAGAGTGTCGTCGGCGGAGATATAGAACCGTTTTATCCCTATGACGAACAGGTATGCCTTGTTTGTGATGAAGAAGGAAAAATCAAGGGGAAAGAATTGAACCGTGCAATATATGATAAAGACGGCGAAATGATTGAGATTATGGCAGGCACATTTTTCATCTGCGATTGCTCCGGACAAAGGTTCGGAAGTCTTTCAAAAGAACAGCTTGAAAGATACGGTAAACAGTTTCTTTATCCCGAGAGCTTTATCCGCCTTAACGGGGAAATAAAGGCATTGAAATTCAAGCCTGAAACAAACCGGGATGAGAGGTGACGGGAGTGAGAGAATACGATGTAACAATTACCGAAACACTCCGCAAGACGGTAACCGTTGAAGCGGAAAGTATGGAAGAAGCCGAACAGATAGTCAGCGACCAATGGAATAATTCAGAGTATATTCTTGATGCCGATGATTTTATTGATGTCAGCTTTGAAACCGAAAATCCGTATATTGAGCTGTCATATGAAGATATGACAAAGGTGTTTTTACACGCAAATAATAACGGTCATAAACCTGTCAGCGGGTATATAGTTTTTGACCAATCCAGCTTCCACAAACCGTATTCGGAAGAGTCACGAACCTACTGTGTTTCAAGTGATAATAAAGCGTACAAGAGCGAAATGGGAGGATATTCTGTCTTCGGTTCCTGCCTTGACGGAAGTGACCCGTGTATCCGTCTGGACGAATATATGAGAGGTCCGCAGGCATGGAAAATCGAGCGCTGTTATATGGACAGACGGGTATATCATGAGGTTTTATCTCAGCCGGTTCGTGATAATAAAGGCGACTATTCAAGATGATTAAGAAGGCGGGGTTTATGTGCGGTATTGTCTTAGCAAGCACTGGATTTGTACGGACAAATCCGCTTGTTAGGTGCTGAACCGCCCCTAAAACCCCGCAGAAAGGAGCAAAGATGAAGTCAATAATTATGTTAATAATCGGTACTTTCATAGGAGCGATAATTGGCGTGGCTATTATGTGTTTAATGCAAATCGCAAAGGTAGAAAATGATGAAGAATAAAGATTGCCGGATGGAAATTCGCCTTTCTGAAAAAGAAAAGAAAATACTTGAGCGAAAATGTAAAAAAGCAAAATTAACCTATTCTGAATTGATACGCCGCCTTATTATGAATTGCAAAATTGCCGAAGCTCCGCCCGCAGATTATTATGAACTGATATGCGAAGTCCGCCGCACAGGTGCGAATATCAATCAACTGTTAAAGGTCGCAAACAGTATCGGTATTCTGGATGTTCCAAAAATCAGAACTGCACTTGAAGATAACCGAAAGACCGAGCAAATGCTTTGGAACACCTTTGCACCGGAAAAGGCATAATGGCTGTAACATCAATATGGGGAATTAAAGGTCGGTTCGACAGAGTATTAAGCTATGCCGTAAATCCCGAAAAGACGGTTAATGAAAATCCGGATGCTCTGAAAAATCTTCATTCGATTGATGACCTTGTTCTCTATACCACGGATGAAATCAAAACCGAAAAATGCCTGTATGTCAGCGGTATAAAATGTAATCCCGAAACTGCCGCAGAAGATTTCAAGAACACAAAAAAGCATTGGGTGAAAACCGGAGGTATCGTTGCCTTTCACGGAATACAATCTTTTGCCGAAGGTGAGGTTACACCGGACACGGCTCATAAAATCGGCGTTGAACTTGCCAAAAGATTATGGGGTGACAGATTTGAGGTAGTTGTTGCAACCCATTCAAACACTACCCATATCCACAATCATTTTTGCATTAATAGCGTTTCAATTGTGGACGGGTACAAATATAACGATTGTAAAGAAACCTATCGGCTTATGCGAGAAGAATCAGACCGGCTCTGTCGTGAGTACGGTCTTTCTGTTATCCGGCGACCGAAACAAAAGGGCATAAACTACGCTGAATGGCAAGCGGAGAAAAACGGACAACCCACAGTGCGAGGTGCTATCCGTGAAGCTATCGACATTGCCGAGCGTGGTTCAATGAGTGAATCTGAATTTCTGGATGCAATGGATCAGATGGGGTTCATTATCGACCGAAGCGGGAAATACGCAAAGATAAAGCATATCAGCGATGAACGATTTGTGCGTTTCCGTTCTCTCGGTGAGGGATACACTTACAGCGAAATAATTGACAGGGTATATGAGAATTACCGCAGAGTGCGCCCGAACTATCCGGAGCAGGAATCCCCACAACAGATTTTCTCCGATTACCCCGGTGTCAAGGTCGCATCTATGAGATACACTGCCGTTTATCATTGCTACTGCAAAGCTCTTGTCATAGCAAGCGAGCGACCGAAAACAAACAGAAAGATTTACGCCCTTGTAAGACAGGACACAACCCGTATGCAGGCTTACTCCGACCAGAACCGATTGCTAAGTGAACATCATATCGACACTCCCGAACAACTCCGTGCATATAAGCAGGAAGCGATAAGTAAAATCGACGAAACAATAGCTTTGCGGCAGGATATGCGAAATGCTCTCAAACGGGCACAGCGTTCCGGCGACAGCGTTACTGTCAGTAAAATCAAATTCAATATCGACCTTTATTCAAGACAACTGAGAAAACTCCGCCGTGAAGTCGCCGCTTGTGACGGCGTGATGGAACGGGTGGATGCGGTACGGGAAAAACTGTTCCGTATCGAACAAGAAAAATTCAGAGGAAAAGAAAGCAGACCGAAGATGAAAGCAGAAAGAAATCAAAGAGAAATACCCAAGGAGGTGAATTAACCGCATGAACACCACAGCCGAAGCCGCCGATCAGATCGTGAGAATGAGTCTTAACGGTGCTGAAACGGCTCTTAAGATTTCCGGTACGGGAGCAAAAGAAATTGCCAAACTGTTATATGCCATGCTCAAGGATATGAATAATGAGTCGAAGAAAACCAAAGGTCAGATACGGCTTACCAATCTGTTGAAGTCCGGCAAGAAGCTCGACATCTATCAGATACCAGACGGCAATCTCAAAAAGTTCTGTACCGAAGCAAAGAAGTACGGCATTCTTTATACCGTACTGAAAGACCGAAACCGCAAAGACGGACAGACGGAGGTCATGGTCAAAGCGGAGGATAAACAGAAGCTCGACTATATCATTGATAAACTCAATATGGCTCCCTTTGATACAGAGGTCATCCGTGAAGACACTGTGCAGCAGATGGAAAAGGAAGTACCCGAAAGAACAGCTCCCGAAAAGGACAAGGAGGATGCTTTCCTTGACGAGCTTATGGCAAAGCCGAATCCTACCAAAGAGGAAGGACAGAACAAACACCCCACAGAGGCACGGAATCAGAATCGGTCACGTCAGTCCGTGCCTTCATCCGGGAAAAGAAACGCATCGACAAGGGATGCTACTAACGGAGAACGAACCGTGACCGACAGAGAAAGAAGGCCGTCTGTCCGCAAAGAGCTTGAGGACATCAAGAGAGAGCAGGACGGACGCAAAGAGCGTGATGCATCAAGGACAAAATCCAAAACCACTCAGCAGAAAACAAATAAGCACAAAGCACCGAAAAGAAAGAAATCCGAAAAAGAGAGGTAAAATGTATGAATAATTTTGACGATTTGTTTGAAAGCAAAAAAGAACAGGAAGAAAAGAAAACCTATCATCCGTACAACAAGGATGAGTGGGTGGAAAAGAAAAAACAGGAACGCACAGATGCTTTTGCCATGCTTGACGAAGCAACTGTTGAAATGATGAACGATCCCGAAAAGTTCCGTGACTATCTGAATGTGCAGAGCCGCTTTGACCGCTACTCGGTCAGCAATGCCATTCTCATTGCTCACCAGATGCCGGATGCCACCCGTGTTGCAGACTTTGACACATGGAAGGACAGTGATGTTTCGATTCTCAAAGGAGAAAAAGCGATTACAATGCTTGAACCCGGTCAGGAGTTCACCCGTGAAGACGGTTCAACCGGATTTTCCGTGAATGTGAAAAAGGTCTTTGATATATCGCAGACATCGGAAGCGGAAAATATACCGCAGAAAAAAGTACCCGACCAGCGTAAGGCTATAAAGGCACTGATTGCCGCATCCCCCTGTGATATTCGTATGACCGATGAATTGCCCGACAATGTGGACACAATGTTCTCGGAAAATGACAACGCTATCTATATCCGTCAGGGCATGGATGGTGAGGACATTTTTGCCGGACTTTCACAGGAAATAGTAAAAGCAAAAATCGGAAAGGATGCTCCCCGTGCTGCCTTTTGTGCGTACTGCGTGTCATATGTTCTTTGTGAACGCAACGGATTCAATACCGACCGTTATGATTTTGACGGTATTCAAAAATATTTTGACGGTGTTGAGAGTAAAGACTTCCGCAATGAGCTTAACAAAGTCCGTGAAAATGCAAATGATATTTCTCAGGGAATAAACCGCTATATGGAGGAACAGAATAAAAAGCGTTCAAGGGATGACGGTGCAAGATAAGGAGGGCTGTCTATGACTGACACAAAAAGAGTCCTTACGGTCGATGACTTTGAACACCGTTTGCTTGTAGGGTGTCTTAATAAAGCACGGAACGAGTATATGGAAGAAGGCAAGCCCGTTGAAGATGTAAACGAACTTCTTATCAAAGCCATTGATGCCCCGACTCAAAAAGAAAAGAGAAAGCTCGACCGTGCGGGAAGATAAATTTTCAAAAACGAATCTTATCTTGTATTCGCTTGGGGTGCTTCCGATTGTTTGGCTTGCACTTCTTGTCGCACCGTCATTCAGCGGAGGTCTTCCCAATCTGCTCCCGAACCTTGCAGACATTTTTGAGCATCCATTCCGAATTACCTTTTGTGGGGACAGTGTAAAAACTGTCCTCATTTTTATTGGTGCATACGCAATCGGAATCGGTATCTATCTTTCCACTGCAAAGAACTATCGCCGCAGAGAAGAACACGGTTCGGCAAAATGGGGCAATGCCGGACAGGTGAATAAGAAATATGAAGATAGGGTTCACCCCGGTCAAAACAAAATACTCACACAGAAAACCGCAATCGGACTTGACGGCAGAAAGCACAGACGAAATCTGAATGTTTTAGTCTGCGGAGGTTCCGGTGCAGGTAAAACAAGGTTTTATGCAAAGCCGAACATTATGCAGGCAAACAGCAGCTTTGTTATTCTCGATCCAAAGGGTGAAATTCTCCGTGATACCGGAAATCTGCTCAAAGACAAAGGTTATGACATAAAGGTTCTTGACCTTATCAATATGGAAAAGAGTCATTGCTATAACCCCTTTGTCTATCTGCGTGATGATAACGACATTCAGAAGCTTGTCACCAACATTTTCAAAAACACCACACCCAAAGGAAGCCAAAGTCAAGATCCGTTCTGGGATCAAGCCGCTATGATGCTGCTCCTTGCTCTTGTATTCTATCTGCATTATGAAGCTCCGCCCGATGAACAGAACTTCCCGATGGTGCTTGAAATGATAAGAGCAGGTGAAGTGCGTGAGGATAACGATGATTATAAATCGGCACTTGATGAGCTGTTCAACCGACTGGAGCATCGAAACCCGGATCACATCGCTTTGAAATATTACAAGAACTACCGAAGCGGTTCGGGTAAAACGCTGAAATCCATTCAGATTACTTTAGTTGCCCGTCTTGAAAAATTCAACCTCGACAGCTTGGCGGGTATTACGCAGACCGATGAATTGAAGCTCGGAAATTTGGGCGAAAAGAAAACAGCTATCTTTGCCGTAATCCCCGATAATGATTCATCATTTAACTTCATTGTCGGTATGCTTTACACTCAATTATTTCAACAACTTTATTACAGCGCCGATATTGTTCACGGCGGCAGACTACCGGTTCATGTTCATTTCGTGATGGATGAATTTGCGAATGTTGCCTTGCCCGATGAATTTGACAAATTGCTTTCCACAATGCGTTCAAGAGAAATATCCGTTTCTATTATCGTTCAGAACCTTGCACAGCTAAAAAAACTGTTTGAGAAAGAATGGGAAAGCATTGTCGGCAACTGCGATGAATTTCTCTATCTCGGCGGTAACGAACAGTCCACTCACGAATATGTGTCAAAGCTGCTTGGCAAGGAAACCATTGATATGAACACTTACGGACAAAGTAAAGGTCGTAACGGAAACTACTCAACCAACTGGCAGATTACCGGGCGTGAATTGATGACACCGGATGAAGTGCGTATGCTTGATAATAAGTACGCACTTCTTTTTATTCGTGGTGAGCGACCGATCATGGACTTGAAGTATGACATCCTCAAGCATCCGAATGTGTCATTGACCGCAGACGGTAAAGCAAAACCGTATGACCACGACCGCCCGACTTACAGCGTTGCGACTATTCAGTTTGATCCGGAACTGTTAAGTCTTGCACCCACAGAGCTTACCGACGAAGTCGGTGACTTTGCTATTCTCACAGAAGAAGAAATTGAAAAATTATTAAGAGAAAATATGGAGGTAAATTATCATGAAGAATATGCTTCAGAAAAATTCAAACACATCTAAACTTCCGATGACAGGTAAGGTAAAGCGTGGCTTTGTCGCTTACTGTGCTGTCATTATGGTAGTGGTTCTTATATGTATGTGCTCAGTGACCGCATTTGCGGCAGACGATCCTCTGGCGGTCGTCAACAATCTTTCAACATTTATGTTCGGACTTATCCGTGCTATCGGTCTTATCCTGCTCGGCTTCGGTATCGTACAGGTCGGTCTGTCTTTGAAATCGCACGATCCGTCTCAGCGTGCTAACGGTTTCCTGACCGTTGCCGGCGGTATCATTATAACCTTTGCAAAAGAAATTCTTACCCTTATTACGGGCTGATTCGAACAAAGGGCGGAGTGTCACGGCGGCACTCCGCCCGAATATCTTGAAGGGAGGATAATCTATGTCCGATAACTGGGTAGTACAGAATTTACAGAACGCACTTGAAACATGGAACGAAAAGTTTGCGGAAATATGGACACTCCTTACACAGTCACCGGAAACCTTCAAGGGCGGAGCTATATGGCAGGTGATACTTGATATTCACGGAGCATTGCAAGCCATAGGTTATGCCTTGCTTGTTCTGTTCTTTGTTATCGGTGTTGTGAAAACCTGTGGAAGCTTTACTGATGTAAAGAAACCCGAACACGCCGCAAAGCTCTTTATCCGTTTTGCACTGGCAAAAGGAGTTATCACCTACGGACTTGAACTATTGATGAGTTTGATGTCCATTGTGCAGGGAGTTGTCTCAAATATTATGACCGCATCCGGCGTGTCAAACTCATCATCAACGGTGCTGCCGCAAAGCATCATTGATGCCATTGAAAACTGCGGATTCTGGGAGTCAATCCCGCTATGGGCAGTTACGCTTATAGGCGGACTGTTTATAACCGTTCTTTCATTCATTATGATTTTAAGTGTGTACGGACGATTTTTCAAAATATATATGTACTCGGCAATAGCCCCGATACCGCTTTCAACATTCGCAGGAGAACCTACACAGAACACGGGAAAAACATTCCTCAAGAGTTACTGTGCGGTGTTGCTTGAGGGAGCGATTATAGCCCTTGCCTGCATCATATTCTCCGTATTTGCCGCATCACCTCCCGTTGTAGATACTTCTGCTGCTGCGGTGACTCAGGTGTGGGCGTATGTCGGAGAGCTTATATTTAATCTGCTCGTTCTCGTCGGTGCTGTCAAAATGGCAGACCGAATCGTCAGAGAAATGATGGGACTGTAATTGTAGTGAAATCCCTCCGATTTAATAAAACTAAATGTTTCCAATTGAATTCAAACAAAATACTTGTTTTATTTTAATTGCTGTGATATAATACTACTGTATGGAGGAGAGAATATGAAACTATTAAAGGTTATTGCAAATCATTTCAAAAACTGCGAAAACGGATTCTCTATTGATTTCGTTGCTTCATCAAAGAAAACAAGTGAAGACAAAGAATACGAATTGCAGGAAATTGCCGAAGATCTGTTTGTTTTCAACACACTAGCTTTCGTTGGTAAAAATGCTTCCGGTAAAACAACTGCACTTGAATTGCTTGACGGATGCTATTCCATTCTCGGAGATTTCAGACTTGAGGGAAAACATTGGGATTATAGTGGCGTTGAGCTTGAAATGTATTTCTATCATAATTCAAACATCTATCGCTATAAAACAAAACTTGTTAATGATTCTTCACTTGGAAACAAAGCAGCATTTACAGATGAGCATTTGTTTGTAAAGAAGTATTACAAGACAAATATTAAAACGATTTACGATGAAGAATCATTTGAAGAGATAACGAGGTTAGGTGTTCTTCCCGAAGATACCTCTTGCCTGTTTTTCGTTTTGGAGAAGAAAGCAACCAGAGCGTTATATTTTGACGGTTTTGGATTTGGCTCCGACACCTATCAAATGGCATTTAAGGCTTTGAGCACATATAATATTTCTTCGGATGTTCTTTGCTCTATTTTGAAAATCTTTGATGAAAATATTCAAGGACTGAAACGAGTGGATGATCATAATTATGTGCTTACTATGAAAAATACGGAGAAGGTTCTTTCGGATTTGCAATTGGTATATCTTCTTTCAAGTGGTACAACAAAGGGAATACTGCTCTACACGATGGTTGTTGCTTCTTTACAGACGGGATTTGATTTGATTATTGATGAAATAGAAAATCATTTCCACAAGACATTGGTAGAAAACATTCTTTCACTGTATAAGGACAAATCAGTCAATAAGAATAATGCATCTCTGATTATATCCACACATTATTGTGAATTACTTGATCAATTCGGCAGACAGGACAATATTTGGATATGCAGAGCTGATGATGAGATTCATTTATCAAATATGCATTCCGATTTTGATGTACGGACGGAACTGTTAAAAAGCAAGCAATTCTATAAAAATGTTTTCAAGACAGCGGTTAATTACAATTCCTTAATGGATTTGAAAAAGAGGCTGAGAAAATGAAAATATTAATAATGTGTGAGGGACCAAACGAACTTGAAATCGTCAGAATCTTGCTTGAAAACGATTGCTTTTCCTTTACGGAAGAAGATTTGCTGAATTTGACACCGTACCATGCAAGGCAGATAAAGTCAAGTACTGCAGTGAAAACTGCACTGAATATTTACCCTGAAAATGATGTTGTGGTTTATCGAATCGGAGATAAGCAAAATGAGAAATTGAAGATTCCGGAAGAATACAAAGACAAAATCCAAAGGATTGAGAAATACTGCACTAAACCGGAGTTGGAAATGCTTTTGATTATTTCCGAAGGACTGACTGATGACTTTGAAAAAGTGAAATCAAGAATATCACCAAAGGATTTTGCAAAAGCCAAGATTATATTCGGAGGGAAACGATATAATAATTCCACAAAATTTTATAAAGACTATTACTCAGGCAGGGTGGATTTGCTGATTGATTCAATAAAAGAATACAAAAGAATCAAGTCTCACGCAAACCTTGAATTGTATCTGGCTGACTTGTTGAAATAATAAGACAACGAATTGAAAATCAGCTTGAGCTTTAGTCGCAAAAGTATAATACCTTAAAGCACTTATCAACATCGATAGGTGCTTTTCTTTTTTACAATGCTCAAAGGAGGAGTGAATATTTGGAAGTTAAGATAAACCGTGAAATACGAAATTACACGGAATCAATGTTTTTCGGACTGTCAATGCGACAGTTCTTTTTCGCTATTATCGGCGTCGGTTTCTCGGTTCTTTTATACTTTTTGCTTCGCCCGTATTTCGGATTGGAAACATTGTCATGGGCTTGTATGCTCGGTGCTGCTCCGTTTATTGCCTGCGGGTTTATCACCTATAACGGTATGACCGCAGAACAGTTTGCACTTGTATGGATAAGAAGCAAATTTATTGAACCGATTAAAGTAAAATTTGAATGCGACACCATTTATTCCGATGCTATGAAAGACTTGAAGAAGGAGGATAGAAAACTATGATGAAATCATTGAAAACAATGTTCAAACAAGATAAAGAAAAATATACAGTTCCCAGATGTGTTCACGATTATATACCTGTGAGCGGAATATGGGAAGACGGTATTTTCAAAGTCGGCAATAAATTCACAAAGAGCTTCAAATTTGCCGACATCAATTACCTTGTTGCCAGTAAGGAAGATAAAGAGTCGATGTTCCTTGCGTATTCCGAGCTGCTCAATTCACTTGACAGCGGAGCAACGACCAAAGTCACGATAAACAATCATCGGCTCAACAGAACTGATTTTGAAAATAATATTTTGATGCCGGAACGAAATGATGAACTTTCCGATTACCGTAGGGAATACAATGCAATGCTTATTGAAAAAGCATCCGAAGCGAACAGTATTGTTCAAGAAAAGTATGTCACAATCTCCGTTGTCAAAAAGGATATTGAAGAAGCAAGAGCATATTTTTCCCGTGTAGGAACGGAGCTTATTTCTCACTTTGCCGCACTCGGCTCCAAATGCGAAGAAATGGATGCAACCGAGCGACTTCGTGTTTTGCACGATTTTTACCGTGCCGGCGAAGAAGTCAACTTTAATTTCAATATGTCGGAAATGGCACGGAAAGGACACGATTTTCGTGACTATATCTCGCCCGACTCCATTGAAAGAGCCGATGACTATATCAAGCTCGGTGATAAGTATGCAAGAGTGCTTTTTCTCAAAGATTACGCTTCATATATCAAAGACAGTATGGTATCGGAATTCACCGAGCTGAACCGTAATATGATGTTCTCGATCGACATTGTACCCATCCCGACCGATGAAGCGGTCAGAGAGGTTGAAAACCGTCTGCTCGGTGTGGAGACGAATATAACTAATTGGCAGAGAAAGCAGAACCAAAACAATAACTATTCGGCAGTCGTTCCGTATGATATGGAGCTTCAGAGAAAGGAATCAAAAGAGTTCCTCAATGACCTTACTACCCGTGACCAGAGAATGATGTGTGCGACAGTTACACTTGTTCACATGGCAGACACCAAAGAACAGCTTGATTCCGATACAGAAGCATTGCTCTCGACCGCAAGACGGCATCTTTGCCAGCTTGCGGTTTTGAAATTTCAGCAGATGGATGGACTGTCAACCGTTCTGCCTATCGGGTGCAGAAAAATCAATGTCATCCGTACTCTGACAACCGAATCTCTTGCCGTGTTTATGCCGTTCAAGGTGCAGGGTATATGTCATGACAACGGCATCTACTACGGACAGAACGCTATAAGCAACAATATGATTATCGCTAACCGCCGAAATCTTTTGAACGGTAATTCGTTCATTCTCGGCGTATCCGGTTCGGGTAAATCATTCACGGGTAAATGCGAAATCGCAAACCTGATGCTTGACGGGGATTCGGATATTATCATCATTGATCCGGAACGTGAGTATGCACCGCTTGTCAAAGCTATGGGCGGTGAAATCATAGACATTTCCGCAACAAGTCAGAATCATATAAACGCTATGGATATGAACAGGTATTACGGTGACGGCGAAGATCCGCTGGTTTTGAAATCGGAGTTTATTCTGTCGCTTTGCGAACAGTTAATCGGCAACTATTCTCTTGGCGCAAAAGAAAAGTCTCTTATTGACCGTTGCACAAAGAATGTGTACCGCAACTATCGCCGTCGTGGGTACAAAGGCAAAGTGCCGACACTGAAAGATTTCCGTACCGAATTGCTCAAACAGGAAGAACCCGAAGCACAGGATATTGCACTTGCCATTGAGTTGTTTACTGACGGTTCGCTCAACACCTTTGCGAAAGAAACAAATGTCGATGTTCAGAACCGTCTTATCTGCTATGACATTCTTGATCTCGGCAAACAGCTTTTGCCTATCGGTATGCTTGTCGTGCTTGACAGTATTCTGAACCGCATTACCGCTAACCGTGCCAAAGGCAAGAACACCTTTATTTTCATCGATGAAATCTATCTGTTGTTCCAGCATGAGTATTCGGCAAACTTCCTGTTTACACTTTGGAAGCGTGTTCGTAAATACGGTGCATATGCGACCGGTATTACGCAGAATGTGGATGACCTTTTGCAGAGTCATACGGCAAGAACGATGCTTGCAAACTCCGAATTTGTCATTATGCTAAATCAGGCATCGACCGACAGAATCAAGTTGGCAGAGCTTATGGGTATTTCCGACACACAGCTTTCCTATATCACCAATGTGGAAGCAGGGCGTGGACTTATGAAAGTTGGCTCGGCTCTCGTTCCGTTTGTCAACAAGTTCCCGCATAACAAGCTGTATGCACTGATGACCACAAAATTCAATGAAAAGTGAGGTGAAAAAGAATGAGTGATTTAAGAGATAGCAAAGAAATAAATGAATTGTTAGAAACTCTCGAACAGAACGGTATGCAAAAGGAAAAAGGCGAAGTACAATCCCTTGTGGATTATATCGGGGATATGGAACACACCTTGACAGCTATGCTTTCCGAAATGCAGGAAATGCGGAAAGAAATCAATCTCATTCACGACAGTACGCTCCGTGCGAAATGCACAACTCTCATTCAGAAAGCGGACGGTTCTATCCGTACCTGCATTGCCGCCGTCGGTAAGGCAAAAGACAATCTTATCGCTTCTGCGGCAAATGCCGTAAAGACCTTCAAGGAGAAAGGCAAGGAAGCGTTCAAAAGTGCCGTCAAAGCAATGAAAATCCCCGAAACGCTTGACAAGCTCGGCAATCTCTTTCAAAGATTTGCTTCCGAGATGCGAAAGGATGTTCAGAACATTCATACTGCCCGTGAGGAATACTCTGCTTCAAAGCTCCACAAGTCCAATGCCAGAAGGTCACTGTTCGGCAGGAAACCCGTAGAGCCGGAAACCGTAAAGAGTGACAAAGGCATCCTTGCAAAACTTGAATCGTTCTGCGGGAAACTTGCTCGTGGATTCAGCACTCTTGAAAGCAAGACCAATAACCTTGCCGATAAGCTCCGTTTTGACCGTGTAAAAGAGTCGGTAAAAGCAGACCTTGATTTTCTCAAAGGAAAACCTTCAGAAAGAACCACGCCCGAAGCGTCGAGAGATGCAAGATAGTGAGGTGATCCTATGAAGGACATCAAAACGAAGGACAGTGCAAAAAAGGATATAAAAGTCCTTGACAAAGCGGGCAATCTTGCAAGAGTGGTAAAGAAAACCGCCGTGCGTTCCAAAGACCAAATCGAAAACCTTGCCGATGACGGTCAGGTCACTCCCGAAGAATACGCCAACGACAAAATCAAGTATATGACGGAAAATGCGGTGGAAGATTCGGGGCGGCTTGCCGGGAAAGGTGCAAAGAAAACCTATGAGGGCGGCAAAAAGCTCTACAAGGATATGCGGCGTAAACGGCAGGAACGGCAGACGGCGGAAGAAACGATTAAGCAGACCGCCAAATCCACCGGCAAGCAGACGGCAAAGCAGATTGAACGGTCGGTAAAAACGCAACAGAGAAATATCAAGACCGCAGAGAAAACTGCACGGCAGACGGTCAAAACCTCAAAGGAAACCGCAAAGGCGACAGTTAAGACTGCCGAACAAACAGCAAAGGCATCAAAAAAAGCCGCTGAAGCGGCGGCGAAAACGGCTCAGAAAGCGGCACAAGTCGCAAAGGAAGCGGCGGTCAAAGCGTATCAAGGCACGGTCGTCGCCGTCAAAGCGACTATTGCGGCAATTAAGGCGATTTCAGCCGGCATTGCAAAGCTCGTTGCGGCAATCGCCGCAGGTGGCTCTGTCGCCACACTTATAATCGTGGTCATTTGCTTTATCGGATTGATTGTTGGCTCCTGCTTCGGTATATTCTTCTCTAACGAATCCGGAACAGAAGGAAGACTGTTGTCACAGGTGGTTTCAGAACTCAACACGGAATTTCAATCGAGCATAACGGACATCCAAAGCCGAACAACTTATGATGATTTTGATATAACTTCAAATGACGGAGTAACCGCAATCAATTGGGAGGATGTGTTATCTGTCTTTTCCGTAAAAAACACAACCGGTGATAATGCTCAAAATGTTGCCTGCCTGACTGATGATAAGGTGGCAATACTGCGTGAAATTATGTGGGATATGAACAGCATTTCGCATGCTTCAAAAACAGAGACAAAAACGGTAACAGTAAGAAAGGATGACGGTACAACGGAAACGAGAAATGTTACCAGAACTGTTTTGACTGTTACTATAACTCATAAGAGCTACCTTGATATGATATGTGCTTACTCTTTCAACAGTCAGCAGCAGGAACAATTAAAGCTGTTAAAGGACGACGAATACGCAATTCTCTGGGGAGAACTGCTCGGAGGATATTCGCATGGAACCGGAGAAATACGAAACGGTAATTCAAGCAGAACTCCTAAAGATATATATTCATGGCCGCTTGAAGAGCAGGGAACAGTCACATCGTATTTCGGATACAGAGAAGATCCGATTTCGGGGAAAACCGATTATCATAATGGCATTGATATCGCAATGCCAAACGGAACACCCATACTTGCCGCCGCAGACGGAAATGTTATTATAGCAAACAGCACAGACAGTTACGGAGGAAGTTATGGGTACTATGTAAAGCTTGGGCATAAAGACACTTTTGAAACTCTTTATGCTCATTGCTCAAAAATCTGTGTTGTCAGCGGTCAGCAGGTGAAGAAAGGACAGATAATCGGATATGTAGGCTCCACCGGCAGAAGTACGGGAAATCATCTTCATTTTGAAGTGTGGAAAAACGGAGAAAGAACCGATGCATTAGCTTATTTTAATTAAATAAACCAATAATTAAAAGTCCGGTCAAACAGATCGGACTTTTAATTAACAGAAATATTTATAAAGAAATCTATATTGAGAAAAATATAATTAATAAAGGGAAGTGTGAGTAAGTTCCGGTGAACTTACGAAATTGTATATCAACACACAAACATTCAGACAGGAGGAAAGAAAATATGGGAAACAGATACCTTACGGATAATGAAGAATCAAGATATGCAATGTATCTGAATTTAGAAGAAAAAAGTCTATTGACAATTGAAAAATATCTGAGGGATATTAGAGCCTTTATCAAATACCTTAACGGACAAGAGGTGGATAAAGAAATTGTTATTAAATATAAGCAAAATTTATTGACCTGTGGGTATTCATTGAACAGTATTAATTCAATGATTGCTTCAATAAATCATTTCCTTGAATATAAGGGGTGGAATGATTGCAAAGTTAAATCAATCAGAACACAGAAGCAAATATTTTGTTCTGAGGAAAAAGAACTTACCAAGACAGAATATGAGAGATTGGTAGCAACCGCATCAAATAGAAACAACAAAAGACTATCTTTGATTTTACAAACAATCTGTGGGACAGGAATCAGAATCAGTGAGCTGAAATTCATAACCGTTGAAGCTGTAAGAAGAGGACAGGCATATGTTAACTGTAAATCAAAAACCAGAACTGTCTTTATTGTTAAAGAGTTAAGAAAAAAGTTGTTGTCATACGCAAAGTGCCAAGAAATTAACGAGGGGTCAGTATTTGTAACTAAATCAGGAAAGCCAATGGATAGGACAAACATTTGGAAGGAAATGAAAAAACTCTGTATTGAAGCAAAAGTTTCGCCAAATAAAGTTTTTCCTCACAATCTTCGACACTTATTTGCAAGAACATTTTATAAAATAGAAAAGGATATCGCAAAGCTTGCAGACATCCTCGGGCATAGTAGTATTGAAACAACAAGAATATATATAATATCTTCAGGCAATGAGCATCAGAAGTGTATGGAAAGCATGAAACTGATAATGTAAAGAATTATGAACCACATAATTTGTATTTTGTGGTATATTTCTTGCCACAACAATAAGATTATATCATATTTTCTTAAATTTTTCAACATATTTTTGTGTAGCTACTTATGTATTAATGATATGAAGGAAAAAATGGCATGACAAAATCAGCTCAATAATCAATTTCAAAAAAATGTTGAGCTTGTTGCTGTATTTTCCTTTCTAATTGTTTTTATGAGCTCGATTTTTTATTTATTTACCACATAATACAAATTATGTTGTAATAGGAGATAATATGGAGAATATTTGTGATAATGATCTATATAAGAACCATTTGATTGAGAATCTTGAAGATAAACGTTTATCTGCAGAAAGTCAGCAAGGAACATCGAATTTGGAGGGAGAAAACTACTTAAAAAATATTAAAGATTGGTATTCTAAATTATATTTAGCCATAGAAGAACAACCTCCTGAATATTTTGTAAAGGAACTGACTATTTATCAAAATGTTGATAGAGATATACTCGATGTCAGATTTCTATATTATCCGTACGATTCGAGAGGCGGAGTTTCGTTGTGTATCATTGAAAATTGATTTCAAGAAACGAACATCATTTATCCCGCGGAAATGATATAAACGATAGTATAATATGCATTATCCCTAAATAGCATATAATATCCCAAACACTTTACAATGCCTAAATTAATGATGTATACTTTATCCAGTAAGGCAATTAAATTTGTAAAGTGAGAGACAGTAATGTTACACACAATTTCTGAACGATTCGCTTCTAGATTCGCAAGACATGGTATTATCAGTCACGATAGCATTGATGTATATGTTTACGGATTGGAACTGATATTCTCGTTTTTTGCCTCTACAAGTGTAATACTTCTTATTGGTACAATATTGTCAAAAATCATAGAAACACTTATCTTTCTGAGTGTTTTTGTTGTATTAAGAAGTTTTACCGGTGGATACCATGCAAA
The DNA here is from genome assembly GCA_045598045.1 of Lachnospiraceae bacterium. GTDB lineage: Bacteria > Bacillota > Clostridia > Lachnospirales > Lachnospiraceae > RGIG3528. The sequence goes on from JAZLLG010000038.1 coordinate 47,251, forward strand.
AACATATCTCAGATGCGCTATCGTAACATACTCGACGTACTTATCAGTAATTATTTGTTCATCGTATATTGTTGTTTTAAGAACAGCATATGTTATCGGCATGTTGATGGCATTATTGATAATTGCTATCTTGTCTCCGATAGAAAATCCGAATAAAACAATTCATCCTCGAAAGAAGATACGGCATAAAATAACCAGTATTCTCATTACCATATCTTTTTCAGTCTTAGGTTATATTTTAGAATTAAATAATAAAGCAATAATGAGTGTGGTATTTTTTTCAATTATTGCTGATGTTATATTAATGATTCCTAATATTATTAAGAAAGGAGAATTGTATGGTAAGCTTTTTCGAAAAGGTCCTTGCTAATTTTGCGTTCTTTTCAGCTTTGTCAGGTGGCGGAGCTGCATCGTTTTGGAACGCATATCAGCCTAAGGAACCTATGATTATTAAGAAATAAAGGATAAAGCGGGATACTGTCAAAGGTAGCCCGCTTTATTTCTGCATAGCGAGAACAATTATATGATATATATAAATTTGACTTTTACTAACTACAATGTTATAATTCAAGAAATAAGTGATAGAGGAGGCATAAATGATTAACATATTATTCTGCGATGATAATACAGAGTTCCTTTCAATGCTAAGCGGGTATGTAAAAAAAATAATTCGAGAAAAGTACGCTAGTATTTTTGAAAATACTCAATTATTCAGTTATGATAACGGGGCAAGTGTTATCACTTTTGCTGAACGTGAACGTATCGATATCATATTTTTAGATATTGATATGAAGGGGATGAACGGATTAGATGTAGCTAAAAAGCTAGTTGATATAAATGAGGAAACGCTGATTGTTTTTGTATCAGCTTATTCCCAATTTGTCTATGATGTTTTTGAATTCTTTCCGGTTGCGTTCTTGAGGAAGGAAAGGGTCTGTGATGAACTATCAAAAGTGATGAAACGGTTGGCAGACGCTATTAATGAACCCAATGAACGACTTACAATAACTACAGCAAACGGTAACACTAGTGTCCGAAAAAAAGAAATTGTATATATTCATAGTATTGGGAATTATTGCTATTATGTTCTTACTGACGGGAAACAGTATTCTTCTCGTAATACTTTGAATAGCATTGAAAAAGAAATAACAACATCGAATTTCTTTAGGGTTCACGCAGCATATATAGTTAATCTTGACCAAATTCAACGAATAGATAAATCAATATCTGTGATTATGGGAAAGGAAAATGTACCAATACCTATTGCGAAGAGACGTTATCTGAGCTTTAAAAGATCTTATGCCGATTTCTTATCAAGGAGAATAATTTAATGAATACGATTGTAGAGATATTGGCAACTTTTTCAGATGTTGCTTATATGGTGTGGTTTATCCCAGCATTTCTTCATTTGTCTTTGAGAAGGGATATAAAACTTTTTGTGTATGTAATACCAGCGTTATTGTTAACATTTGAGTACTTAGCTGATTATTTTTTGCCAGGATTTGATTTCCTATATTTAATTGGTGTCCTTATAATTTCATCTGCATTTGCAATTTTCATAAGTGCAAAGAGAAAAAGCACATTCAGAGCTTTGTTTGCGAATTGTATTTACATAATTGTTCAGATGTTTTCCAGCAGTTTGGTGTATGTGTGTTTGTCCTTGGTTGTGAATGATATTGATTCAGTTATGCAGGGCGGTAATGGAATTCCTCGCATAATATATTTGATTGTTTGTTTCGCAGCAAGGTTTATTATTTACAAATTGATTTTAACTATTTTTTCGTACAATGACCCTCTTGACAGAAAAAACGGTGTAATCGTATCTATATATACATTTGTGACTGTAATAGCTTTGGGATTTTTGATGAAATTGGCTGTGGATAACGAAACAATTGACGATGTTCATATTTTGTCACTCTTACTCTCAATTATTATTGCGACAATTATTTCATACTTTATGGTATATCAGGTACAATCATCCCAACGTCGGGAGTATGAATACAGACTTATCGCAGATAGGGCATTGTTTGCACAGAAAACTGCTAATGATGCAAGTGTAATATGGGATAATATCCGTAAGGTTCGGCATGATTTGAAAAATCATTTATCTGTTGTATCTGCTAAAATCAGTTCAAAGGATTACGATGGATGTTCTGATTATATCAATAACTTGATAGAGACTGTACAGAACTTCGGTAATATTATTAAAACTGATAACGCTGTAATTGATTATATCATAAACTCAAAACTATCTAGCAGAAAAGATGGAATCAAGACGGTTGTTTCCGGGTATGTTGGTAACTATTCGGATATTGACGACATTGATTTGGCTTGTATACTAGGAAATATAATAGATAATGCTATTGAAGCTGAGATGACAGTGACAAAATCAGCAAGAAGGATAGAACTACACTTTTTAACTCAAAATCAGAACAGAGTAATAGTATGTAAGAATACAATCGAAGAATCTGTGATAAAATCCAATCCTGAACTGAAGTCTACAAAAGTGGACTCCCAAATGCATGGCTTTGGGCATAAGATAGTTGAAGAAACAGTCGAAAAATACTATGGATTTGTCAATTATTTCGAAAAAGATGATATGTTTTGCGTGCAAATAGTATTGCCGCATACTAACTGATAATAAAAAGACCGTATTAGTGTTGATCTATCCTGTTGAGTTTGTATATGACAGTGAAGGCTACAGGACAGCAAAGTATTCAGTTGAAGGCGATTTTACATATGTTTGGGAAGACGGAAAGATCATATGTGAAACATATTGCGGATGTAGTGATCAGTTTTATTTATATGACGAGAATGGTTCCCCGGTTGCTTGGAGTTACAATGGTGTATACTACTATTATATCAAGAATCAGCAGGGAGATATTCTCGGATTCACGGATTCAAACGGAAATGTTATTGTAACATATACATATGATGCATGGGGAAAACTACTCAGTAGTACGGGCTCTTGGTATCTTGCACAGTATATGCCAAAGCAGGTATTATGACCCCGAAGTCGGCAGATTTCTAAATGCAGATGACACGGATTATCTTAATATAAGTGGGACTGTCCTTGGATGTAATTTGTATTCTTATTGCGAGAACAATGTTGTAAATAATGAGGATCCAAGTGGGAATTTTAGTATATACTCATGGACCATATCAATTGCAATTGATGCGATCATTTTTTGGTTAGCTGGATGGTTAAATGCTACATGGCTTGGGTATATGGCTCCAATTAAGATGATGGGTAAACGATCAGCAGCAGCATTTTTCGCTAAAAACATTGCATGGAGATTAAAGTCTATTACGAACAGCATTATTAATGTAGCAGTAAAAGCTCTAATCTGGATTGGTAAGAAGGCTTATGCCGGATTGTTCAATGTTAGTGCAAAATGGGCAATTTCAGCACTAATAAGAGAACCGTTGTTGATTGTAACAGCGTGTACATCATTAGGAGGTCTTATTGCATCAATATGGGATTATTTTTCTGACAAAAGATTTGATGGCAAGATAAAACTTTGGTAGGTAATTTGTATGTTGAAAATTATTAACGATACAGGTTTGAACATAGCTTGTAATATAAAAGCAGGTGAACAGATTTTCTATTACAGTCACGGTGATGGTACTGTATCGTATGATGTTGACTCAGATTCAAAAAACGATATTGAGATTATAAAAGAGGATATTTGGGTATCAAACGAACCGTACAGTATTCTGTTTTTTATACCATATATGTTTGATTTGGTTTTCGGAAATATGTCAGAACCGGAAAATTTGCCGTTAATGATAGGCTATAAAGGACTTTTGAATAAAGATAATTCTACTGTTTATCTTTCAAAAATAATCAGTATAAATCAAAACAGTTTACTTAGATGGTCAAAATACAGTTCAATACAGTGCCATTTTGTTTCAATTCTTGTTTTGATTATCGGCATTTTATTAAGCTTTATTTTTCAAGGGTGGATTCAATTACTTTTTGCATTGATATCAATAATATTGTCAGTGGGAATAATGAGCATTATTTCATACAAAAAGAAAACTATATTGAATTGTTTGAAAAAACTAATGATTCTTCAGGATTAATAATCGAATTTCTAACTGAAATCAACTTTTATTTATCTCATATATGGATACTAGGTCAGCAAATAATACAAAGTAATACGGTAAAACCGTATAAGCGGACACGGTTTGCCTTTCTATAAAAAGAGCGTATTTAAGTGCAATTCGGACGGATTACTTTAATGTAATGTGAATTCAATTCAGAATACATATATATTCGACGGTATAGTGATTTGCTATACATTCGCAGAATAGCATTATGATGAAAATGGTAAACCGGCCAGCGTGTCATACACAAGCATATCTGTTAATACATTAGAATATCAATATAAAAAACGAATCCGAAAGGGTTCGTTTTTTCATGCTCAAGCGGGTATAAGAGTGACATGTTATATTTCAAAAACTACCCTATATTACAATACTTTGAACACTGTATCTCCCATATTATATGTTCTTGGTGAAAATAGAAGAGGACAATTATTCAGGAATTGATAGTAAGAATTTTTAAACAAAATGCTGATATTAGAAAACAAAGTGGAAGTCAATGAAAGCTACAGTTTGATATACTCAACATAGCAGAAAACAAGTCTCAGTTGACAAAATATTACTGCAAATATCCCTAACCACTATGCATTATCCCAAACTATTGATTATGCTTTTTTTGTTATATATACTTGTATTAACGTATAATGTTGGAGATTAGGTAGAATTTTTATATCATGTATATTACAAAGAAAATAACTCTTTGAAAAGAATTCGGAAAAACCAGTGTTTTTCAAAAGATTGTATGCACGGAAAAATGACAATTATTGATAAAATCATTTTTTGTTATATATTATTTTCAACCGCATAATCCAAAATCATAGCAACTACCTAAAACCACAGACATATTAAAAAAGGGAGTCACTCTTTCTCAATGCTCGACTGATTCTGGGGAGACAATAAAGTACGACCCAAACTCGTATGAATCAGTCATATGCATTTGAATGAGGAAAGCAGCACAAGGCTCCTTTAGGGAGGGTTTTGTGCTGTTTTTTACGTTTTTACATAGTTGGAGGTAAAGATGATTAGTGCTGATGTAGTTATTATTGATAGTGGAATTGATACACAATTAGCAAATAACAGTACTATTGTTGGAGGAGCAAGTTTTTCTTTTGATAAAGAAAAACTTGTGGTTTCGACAAATGATTTTTATGATGAAATAGGGCACGGCACAGCTGTTTTTAACATAATTTACTCGAAGAATAAAGAGCTCACATTTTATATAATTAAAATATTCAAGAAAGATTTTTACTGTGATCCGGTTCTTCTAATAAAAGCACTGGGGTATGTATCTGAAAATGTTAACTGTAGTTACATACTACTTTCATCTGGGGCGATAGTGTTTGACAATATTACTGAGTTGGAGAGCGTATTAAAAAAATTAAATAAAACCAACAATTGCCTTATTGTGTCGGCGTTTAATAACGAAGGAGCATTGTCATATCCTGCAGCATCAGAGTATGTAATCGGTGTTGATTCTACTCCGAATCTTCCTCTCGGTATAAATCAATATATTGTTTATGGCAGTCCGATAAACGTTATTACTCGTGCCCGTTCTCATAGGGTGACTTGGCTGGATGGGAAAAAGGTAATAGTTCATGGAAACAGTTTCAATGCTGCGGAGTTTCTGAATTCTCTGATAAACGACAGCGGCCTTAGAGCGAGCGTGGTAAGCCCAGGTATAGAAGCCCCTTCAAATACAAGCACTATTAAGTTTGAATCCGCAGACTTTTGTGAAGCCTTTCAGCCACAGAAAAATATAGACGCACGACGTATTGCTTTTTTTCCTTTTTCAAAAGAACTACAAGTTGTTGCAAACAACGAGGATTTGTTGAAATATGAGGTTGCAGGATATTACGACGTGCGCGAGAGTGGAAAGGTGGGACTTCGTGTTTGCGATGTATCTGGTTATGGAGACAATACATTGACAATAAAGAATATAGAAGACTTGAAAGACGATTTCGCATCTGATGCGATTGTGTGCGGTCACCTTGATATGCTTAATCAGATTTCCAAATGCAGTTATGATATAACAATTGAAAAAATATCAAATGAACAAGGGAAGAAAGTATTCTTCTTTGATACCAAGGACAATCGTTCATTAACCCGAAAAGAATATCATCAATTTGCAAAAGTCACTGAATTTCACGGCTGGAATTTTGGCAAGCTATGGCAGATAAACCGACCGGTACTGGGCGTTTTCGGAACAAGCGCCCGTCAAGGAAAATTCACATTACAGCTGATGCTTAGAAGAATATTTCTTGAAAAAGGATATTCGATCAAACAAATTTCCACAGAGCCAACGGGATGGTTGTTTGGGATGGATTATACCTGCCCTATTGGATATAATTCTCCCGTTTTATTAAAAAGTAATGATGCGGCGAAATTGTATAATGAATTGATTCATCGGTGCGATATTGAAGAACCGGATTTAATAATTGTAGGTTCGCAATCCGGAACTGTCCCGGCAAATGATTACCACGAACAATATTTTACTTTTCCTCAGTACGAGTTTCTAATTGGAACAAATCCAGATGTTGTACTTTTAGTCGTGAATTGTTTCGATGACATCGAGTATATAAATCGCAGCATTAACTTTATTGAATCAGCCGCTGACTGTAAAGTGATCGGCTGCGTTGTGAGCTTTTCTAAAATGCACGCTAACTCTGACCAATACAGTAAAATGGTTGAAAGAATAAAGAAGAATGTGGAAAAACCAATTTTTGATTATGATGATATAGATGGAATATTTGAGAGAATAATAAATCAATTGGGGGCATAAGAGTGGATTTCAAAGAGAAAATTAAAGACATATTATGTGCTGTCGGCGTAGACTATCAGTCGGATTCTGATGAACTTGAAATGGATTCGATCCAGTTTATTTCTTTGATAGTAATGATTGAAAATGAGTTTAAATTTGAAGTACCGGATGATCTTTTGAATATTACAATACTTAACACCATAGAAAAAATAGCAATAGTAATTGATAACTTGCTTGGAGAGTGAGAATTATATGAAGAAAGAATTAAACAATCAGATCCATTTATCAGAATCCACAAATAATAACGATATTCATTATTTTCAAAATATGGATTCTCTTCGAAAAAAAATTAGACGACTTACATCGGTTTTAATATGTATATCTTCTTTTTTGTTTTTTGAATGCTACGGATATGAAGTGATAAGAACTGTGCGCTCACTTTGTTTAAAAGTAGGAATCAATTTGTCATTGTGTAATGACAAAATTGGTAACATAATAGCTGTTCTACTGGCTCTTGCTGGATTTTCTGTACTTGTTGTAATATACCTTCTTGTTCATGAAATGATTCACTTGGTCGCTTACGGTAATAAAATGAAATATTGTAAAGTGATTTTTGAAAAGGGAACTGCATGGGTTTTAGGTAACACAAGTGTTACCAAGTTTCACGGACTGTTTATTACTATGGCACCGTTTGTTTTTTGGGAAGTTCTTGCCGGTGCGGTTGGTATTATAGCAAACAGTACGTTTGTGTTTTTGTTCATCACAGTGGTCAATTCATTGTCATCATCAATTGATATTTTTACATTTTTTTACGTTTTATTTATGACACCTCCGGGCTGTATTCTCGTAGGAGACGGATATAGACATCAATAATAGCCGCGCTATTTATAGTTATAATTTCAAACAGAAAGGGGTGAGATAGAAATGGAAAAGAGAACACTGAAAAAGCCTATTAAAGTAGAGAAAAATACTTATAATTGCTATATTTCAGAGGCTGCTAAAGACTTTTGGAAAAACGCAGGTGCAAGTGCAATTGGTGGCGCAGTTGGCGGTGCAATAGTTTGGGGCCTTCAGACAATTTTTAGCTAACACAACGGAAAAAGTAACAATCTAACAACTTAGTATAGTGGAGGCTATTATTGATGTACCATTTTTGTATTATATAGGTTGTATGGTTTTATTCATATTCATAAAAGTGGTTTGAGATTTAAATATATACAGTTTATTTCAATCTGTTATGTTAATGGAAGGTTTGTTATTATGCATTACATTGTCGGAACCGAATCATGCAACCGGATTACCGATACGTCCTTGAATACCACGTCGGACAATGATTCGTTTGAGTTTTTTTCAAAGTCAATAATTGACACAATTGATAAATATCACCAGTTATTTTATAATCAGAAAATCAATTGCACTATACGTGGTGAATTCCATAGTATTACAGCAGATGATGTAGAATTACTTAAAGAGTGTAGCGCACGTATTTCCCTCATTGTAAACTCCAATGATGGTTTAGAGTCTAAAATTGCAATATTAAAAGGGAGCTGTGTGGATTATGAACTTATATTTACCGATAAATTCATTAAAGCGGAAGGGGTGGATTGCATTTCTCAATTAATGTCAGATTCCGTTGACATTAGAATCAATAACACCGAATCGACGTCAAGTGCATTTTTTCAGATGGTACGTGAAATTCAGGAAAAATCTTTTGAAAAAGGAGGCACTACCCTTTTTTCAATTTTGGATCAGACAAGTATGTATACTCCTCAAGTTTGTATGTTTGAAGGAGTAGATGCTTATACACGAGATTTTTATAAACAATTAAAGTGCGAAGACAAGATCGAAATAGAAATCAACCAAGATAACGAAAGTTATTTCTTGCTCTCTTCTGTTGCTGCTGTAAATAAAAGCGCTTTTCAATATATAAGAAGTAATGCTATAAAGCGAATCCAGTCAAAGATACTTCAAATGTCTTCGCTCGGAAAACAGCAAAAGGAGGAACCAAACAACAATTACGATGTGATTTTCGTTTACGCAAATAGAATCAGAGGTATAGCTGTAGCGTCGTTTCTTCCTGGGGCTCCTTATTATTTGTCAACTATTGCAATAGAAAACGGTTTTTCAAGTAAGGTAATAGAGTGTAGCGAAAATAGTTTTGAAGAAGAGTTTTCAAAAATCAAGGAAAAAGTAAAAGTTGTCGGTTTCTATTGTGCGTGCGATAATGAGATTATGGTTACCAATATGATAAAATATGTCAAGAGCATTTCGCCGGATATAGTTGTCATTGTCGGCGGACCACAGGCAGTAGTGTTAAATGAAAATTTCTTTATCCAAAGCAAAGCTGATATTGTGTCTGTAGGCGAAGGGGAACAAACAACGATAGAATTGCTAGAACACTATATTAACGGTAACGGAGCAATAGAGGATATTAAAGGAATTAAGTATTATGTAAATGATAAACTCTGCAAGACAGAAGATCGTGAGCCTATAAAGGACTTAGATGATTATCCGTTTGCAAAGCCTCGTCGTAAGGATATAGCAAAGTACAATGACCCAAGCCGTATTTTTGTCTTAACTGGTCGTGGGTGTCCTAATCGATGCACGTTTTGCTACGAGGGGGCAAACTCACGGAAGCTTAGATATAGGTCGATGGATCGTGTTTTTGAGGAAATTGGTTATTTGCTAAATGAGTTTCCGCTTGCAAATAAGCTACATATATTAGATGATACTTTTACATGCAATCAAACTCGCGTATACGATTTCTGCGATAGAATTCGAGAGGTAAGAAAAAAGAGAAATATTGGTTGGTTCTGTGAGGTTCATATTAACACTGTCTATAACAAGCCTGAACTTTTACGATATATGGTGGATTCAGGCTTGCGGGGGTTTCAAATCGGTTTGGAAAGTGGATCGAACGAAGTATTAAAATCATATAAAAAGAATACCACATCTCAAATGATTAAATCATTTATTGATATGTGTTCGTCTATAGTTGATGGGAGTTTTTGTATCGAAGGAAACATTATTTTCGGGGGACCATTTGAAAGCAAACGTACTATCCAAGAGAGTATGGATTTGTGTAAATATATTCTCGAAAAAGGACGCGGCATTTTTGAACTGAACACATGTTGTTTTTCTCCGCTTCCAAATACCGATATTACACTTAACCCTCAAAAATATGGACTTGAAATATCGAACGAAGACTTAGAAACTACAATTCGAGCAACGTCTCAAATCGTTACCAGCTCGCAATTTTTGTCTAAAGATGAAATAAGGAGCGAAAAAGAAAAATTTGACAATGTAATAGATACAATTTACAGTTATCAAACACTGCGCCTTACAACTGAACAGGTTCTAAGTCTTTGGAATAAAAATACAAATTCTTTTAACTTCAAGTCAAGGTGGGGCATGAAATTGAACTCGCTTGAGCATTTTGTTAATTTTGCGATGGCAATGACGTTTGATAATCCGAAGCCATTGCATTTTGATGCAAATGTGTATCCTATCAGAACATTTGAGTCTATGCAATACTTGAAGGATGTTTTTGAAAGTAACGGTTTTGTTTTTTCGGAAAGACAGTATGAAGAGTTAAAACTGTCTAATGGTAGATTTGACATACAGCAGTTAAGCGAACACTTTGAAACAACCATTGAGCAAATCAAAGACGACTTTGAACAATTAAATCAGCTGTGCTTGGTCTATTATTCGAGATGTTGAATTCTAACAAGTTGAAGATTATTATATTACATGATTATATAAAGAGGTGATGTCCACATGAAAAAAAGAAAAAGATCACCAATAAAGAATCTTTTATTCTTAATTAAGCCTTTTTGGGAAAATGGGAAACTATATGTTGTTCTATCTCTCATTATGGCGGTGTTTGTAGCTCCCATTAACTCCATAGCAAACGTTTTGTTCACGCAATCTGTAATTGACAGTGTAGCTGCTGGAAATGATTTTGTTTCTGTTGTATTGGTGATATGCAAATTTTTGGTTATTTTATTAACCACCTCGATTATTACACTTATGTTTATTCATTTATATGCCGAACCTATGCGTGTTAGAATTATTCAAAAAATCAACTACAAAATATATTGTAAATCATTACAAACGGATTATCAATATTTTGATGATTCCGATTTTTACAATAATTACACATGGGCGTTAAATGAATATGCGGCAAAATCACAAGAGGCAGTTAATGTAGTATTTAAAGCTTTTTCTACAGTTGCAAATATTGTTTCCATGACAACAATAATCCTTGTTGTCGGTCCGTGGATACTTCTTATATCGCTAATTGAATTGATAATAACTATGCTTTTTGAGATTAAGCAAAACAAGCTCAACATAAAAAGGCAAGAAGAAGTTGTTCCAGTAGATAGAAGGCTCGGATATGTTCATAGGGTATTTTATCAAAAAGAATATTCAGCTGATCTTAAAACGACAATAGTAAGCAATGATTTGTTTGGATTATACTCTAACAATTCAAATAGTAAAGAAACAATAACAAGAAAGTATTCAAAAAAGCAGTTTGGCTTAGTAAGCACGAAGAATTGTATAGCGGTTTTATATAATGCAGTGCTTATGGGATACATTAGTTTTGAAACGATAGTTACAAAAAAAATTGTCGGTGTTGGAAAATTTATGAGTTTGATTACTGCAAATTCCCAACTAATGTCATCGTTAGTGTCGCTGTTTCAGTTAGTGTCACAAATTAATGCCTTAAGTTTGTACAGTGAAAAAATTCAGCAGTTCTTCCAAACGCCATCTTACATCGAGACGCGATCAAGCGGTGCAGAGATAACAAGCAATGCACCATTTAGTGTTGATGTTAAAAAAATAAAATTTAACTATCCAAATTCAAATTTTGGCTTAAAAAATATCGATTTTCATATCAACCCAAAAGAAAAGATTGCGATTGTAGGAAATAATGGCGCCGGCAAAACAACGCTTGTTAAATTGCTTGTAGGCTTGTACGATAGTTGCGAAGGCACGATAGAATACAATGGTAAAGATATTCGCGATTATAACATACTCTCGTTAAGAAATAGGATTGGTGTTGCCTACCAAAACACAAATGCGTATGCATTACCTTTTAAGAACAATCTATCAATTTATTCAACAGCGCCCGAAAAAAAGGTGGAAGATATTGTTGCGAGTTTGAAACTAGATCAAGTGTTGGAAAAAGCATCTGCTTCCATTGATACAGAGATGACCAAAGAATTTGATTCTAACGGAATTGTTGTGTCGGGCGGAGAACTACAAAAAATCGGTATTGGGCGAATAATGATGTCAAATTTTGGATTGCTCATACTTGATGAACCTTCAGCATCATTAGATCCCATAGCTGAGGCAGATCTTGCGAATGTCTTGTTTAGTGAATCAAACAAAACAACCACTATAATAATATCGCATAGGTTGTCAATGGTAAAAAAAGCTGATCGGATTGTTGTAATGCAAAATGGTCAGATTAGCGAAGTGGGAAACCATGAAGAATTAATGCAAAAAAAAGGAGTGTATTTTGAAATGTTTACAAAGCAAGCAGAGCAATACATTTAATGTAAACATTGAGAAAAGCATATTTGATGAATAACACTATAGAATATGACATAAGAGAAGGAATAATCTCTCCGGAGTTTATAGGTATCATAACCGAGCCGAAAGACGAAAGCTATCGCTTTGAGGATTTTAGAATGACTCCCAAAACGATTCAAAAAATTGATGCTCATATTAGAAAATGTTCTGATTTAGAATATGATGTTTGTGATTGCAGAGAAACAGACACGTTTTCAAGCATATATTATTCTAATATACAGTTCAACGATTTTGACTCCCTGTTTCTATTTTGGGGAATATGGTGTGATGAAGATACAGACATAACATTTTCTATTGAAGCTGACACCCAAATGAGACTTTGGATAAACGGAAAGGTTCAGCTACTTTATCGCACAAAAATCGAAACAAGAAGGCAAACTTTCACTTTCAAGTTGAACAAAGGAAAGAATTCTCTTTGTTTACAGCAGAATGAGGCTGTGAAGTTTTTCCGAACAACGATACGTATCACATCTTTCCAGTATGAACGTTCTTCGGACAAGCCGTCGCTGATCGTAGATAATCTCCACTATCAGAAAGGCGAAATCGCTGTCGCCCATAACGGAGTCGAAAAATATAACGGTGATCCGTTCAATATGGCATGTGTGCCGGTTGACGCGGTGAATTTGGATGTAAATGCTCCTATGCAACTGACGATCAAAAATAGCGATAGTCATGAGATGTTGTATTCATGTAATATTCGTTTGTATGACTATTTAAGCATTGATTCTTCTGCTCTTTCGCTTGCCAAGAAATCTTTGTATACATGTGCGGCAGTCAGTGTCGATTACAAAGACATATTTGGATTAGCACATACCTATTCTTTTGATTTGCATTTAAACTCTCTATGTGGATATATGGTTCCGACAGAAGACCGGGCAAACAGATTATTGCATTCTGATCGTATATCATTAGAAGCCAAGAATTATATAACATATCAGTTAACTAATATCTATCGTATTGGAGAGGCGGACATTCGCAATTTTGATGCGTGGCGTGAGTTTTCAAAAACTCTGGACATCATTGAAGATGGAAAATATGATGCGTATTTAGACTCTCCCGGTGCAAAGAAGCACTATTATGTATCAAGTGTTGACGGTCATGTTGTAGAGTATATAGTCTGTCTTCCTAAAGAATACTCAAAAAGCAGACAATATTCTTTGCTCATCTTCAACACCATTTGCAACGATGTATATTCAATGTATTCACATTACTTTGAAAGAACAGATGAATTCCCAGATACAATCGTTGCAGACATTCATGGACGTGGTATGACAACGGGCAGCTATGTTGGAGATATCGTATTCAGAGAGATTCTTGAGGATATTCTGCATCGTTTCCCCATAGATCAAAACAAGATATACTCTATGGGACAATCTAACGGTGGCTTTTCCACTTGGGTGTTGGCTCAAAAAACACCGGACCTCTTTGCAGCTATCAATCCATCAACGGGATTTTTCAATCCAAACGAGATTGTTAATCTTTCGAACATTCGTGTTCGGTATATGACTTCAAATGCGGATTCTGGTCATAAAAAGCGACATGAACTGCTTGAACAAGATTGTCCATATCTTAAAGACTATAAAGAAATCTTGAATGTGAACATTATGCATAATATGTTCGAGCAGGTTCAGTTCAATATCCCAGTTCTGAAAGAGGTTATGGATACTCAAAGAGAGCCTTATCCGAATGAGATATATTATAATACATATATGAATCGCTATCGTAAAGCATACTGGATAGAGATTCACTCCATAACGCCTGGAACATTGTATGCAAAAACTCATGCTTGGATAGCAGACGGAAATATCCACATCGAATGCGAGAATATAACTGGAATTACGGTTACTACTCCTCCGCAGATAGATTCGTTATCCGCATATATTGAGATCAACAAGCAGAGACTCGATATATCCGGCAGAGAAAAGACCGTTCTTATGTTGGAAGATAATCGTTTTGTTTTGAAAGATTCAGATAAAACAAGCGCAATTCCTCTGTATAAAGGAAGCGGACTCATTGATGTGTATATGACACCGCTGAGAATAGTAAACATCGCTCCAAACAATGAGCATTATGCCAAAGCTGCAAATGCACTGAAAAATCCGAGAACAAACACATATGAAAGTTTTGTATGCGTTGCGTATCCTATGTCCGATTCCTCGG
>JAZLLG010000039.1:0-3502 GCA_045598045.1 Lachnospiraceae bacterium
GTATGTTCCCCACATCCAGCTTCCTTCAGATTCGAGGTCGCCCTCGACACCCTTGCCTTCGGCTATATCCTTCCCACTACCGGGCGGAATCGGGACTTTAACCCGTTAGAAACGTGCGCCGCTAGGCGCACCATAAAAAAATCCCCCGACGGCTCTGTCGGGGAATTTTAAGAATATATAGATTTTTTAGAACGGACTAAAATATTAATTCCGGTTTCGGTCATTTTTCTGAATTATATTTTTCTTTTGCTTCTTCAAGTGAAAGGCTTTTCTTTATTTTGTCTTTTTCGTCCAAAACAACAAAACCGGACATCGAAGGAGTCACACCTTCAATATCACCCCAGTCGTTTGATTTTTTAACAAGAGTAGCAACCAAAAGCAAAGAAAGAACAACCGCAAAAGCCACGCCAAGAAGCGCACCGAGAATAAATCCAAATGTACTCATTATTTTTGTCCCTCCTCACGATCTTTTGCCAAGTCAAATATATCTTTTTCCGAAGAAAGCCTGATACTCTTTTTCAGAGATTTCAGCTTTGCCGTAGCCATGAGAAACAGCGCTGAAACTCCGGCAAACAGCAAGCCGAAAATATCGCCGTCCACATCCGACTCTGTTCCGAATATCACACCGAAAAGCCCACCGCAAGTAAATCCAAGCAAAACCGCAAGCGGAATAAAAGCAGCAAGGAACAAACCGACTGCCTTCGTTTTATCGACAGGCACAGCTCCGATTACTTTTCCGGTGTAGCCGTTTACCATAATTGTACAGCGCAGCTTTTCATTGTTACAGGCGAAAAACCATACCGGAACAAGAGTATAGTTTGTTTCCTGTATGGAGCACTTGGTTTCACCGCTGACACGTTCTATTTTACTTGCTTTTATGGTTCCATCGACAAGGGTGTTATAGGTATCCTGTACCTTCTTGTATATTTTATTATTTAAGTCTTTCTTTTTCTCATCGCCCATATCGGCATAGAAGCCGGACAGATATGCGGGCGAAAACCCGTTGAACGCTTCCTTCGGAAAAGGTTCCAGCCTTCCTGCGGATTCATCACTGAACTTTACCGAGCAGTCTACCGGAAGATTGTCGTAATAAGCCTTAGCATGTCTGAAATAATATACTGTCGTCGTGCTTTTCCCGCTACGCACCTTGCCGGAAAGAATCTCATTGGCTTCATAAGAAGCTTTTGTCATTGAAAACGGAATGTAAATTCCCCTGACAACATCAGGAGAAATATTCTTAATGCTTTTGGGAACAAAAGATCCCTTTTTAAGCTTTTCGCTAATCTTCTCATAAGCTTCTTCTTTAGTAAGCTTAAAGGGGATAATGTAATCAGGCTTTCGAACCTTTGACACGCGGTCAAAAACAATTGAGGGCTGTCCGCAATATGCACAGAATGTCGCAGCCTCAACATTATTTGTCATAAGCGTTGCGCCGCAGGCACTGCAGACATAAACATTAGAATCCATCGTCTCGTCCGCTTCCCTATCTTTGAGATAGGAGTCCTCCAATTCGGAGATTTCAAATACAGAATTGCAATATTCGCACACCATCCTGTTTTGTGAAGCATCGTAATTTACAGCAGATCCGCAGTTTTTGCATTTATAGATCATCTTGTTCTGTCTCCTTTTCGGGGGCATTTTTATCAGTTCCCCGGTCATATGCCGCAGGTCTCGGGGAACCGCATTCCGAGCAAAAATTACCGGTATTACCCTGTCCGCCGCATGCACAGTTCCACGCTTCGGCATTAACTTTCGACGGCTGCGGTGTATTCATTCCCGACATCATAAATTTCATCATATCTCCACTTGTGAAATTCAAATTCATCATCGCCGGAGCATTTCTTCTGTTGCAGGTTTGATACATACGTGACTCAAAATCCGGTTTTATGAATGCACTGTCTTTTGCAAGAACAAACGTAGCAATAACAATAAGTCCACGGCCGTCATACTCCATAGTCATAAGCGAAAGAACCGGAAAATCCTTCCCGTCAACATTATCCATATGGCAGTAAAATTCCGGTTTGGGGTAGTCTCCCCCCTCAAGTTTCAGTGAGCAACATTCGCCGTGAATCATATAGTTTGCCTCACACAACTCGAACTCGGCAGATTTATTTACGACAGCATCTGCGCAAGGATCGCTTACCGGGAATGTAATTTCATTTTCGTGAATCTCTATATTATTATTTTTCGGAAATCGGCTGTTTATTTTAACCCATGTCCCTTGTAAATCCTTTATGTCCATTTTTCATCTTCTCCTTTGAAAAAAATTATACCATATTCAATCAAAAAGTCACATTTTTTGGATAGATACGCCTTCATTTTGTTCGCTTCTCAACCGGGACACAGCCTCCGTCAGCTTGACTGTATATAGCCGTTATGCTATGATTTCCTCACGGTTACATTAATTTGCGATGCTTCTCCGTCGGTTACACGTAGGGGGTGCTTTTCCGGAGGTCTGCAATGAACAAGGTTTTAAAACGTTTTTTCTATTTTTGGCGGTTACCGCTCATCTTTTTTATTCTCTTTTTTGTATTGTTGTTTCTCGGTGACAGTCTGGAAGGGGATGCCGGCGGCCTGGTGGGTGCCATCTGGCTTTTTGTTGACATACCGTGTCTACTGTTTTTTACCGCCCGATCAATATTTTTACGCATTCGCAGCGCCATCACATATCATCGCACCAAGGTTCGTGACGAAGCATTTATATTCCCGGAAATTGACGCAATACACGGTGTCATCGATGCCATTTCGGACGATTTAGATGCGTTTGGAAGACTTACTCCTCAAATGAAAGCACGTTGCATCATCTTTCGCCTTTTGAGCGTAGCGCTCATTATCGGAGGCATCATAGGATGTTTCACATTTTCCGAATCAACATTCATCATCGCTCTGTTTGCTTTGGTTATTATCGCAGGCGCAACTCTTTGGCTTTTTTCAAACTCCAGCAGCTACAATTCCCATGTTAAAGGAGTACGCATGCTCCCCTGTGCGGATGATTTTACAACAGAGCAGCTTTTCCCTTTCCTCAACAGATTTTCCACATCTCTCGGCGCTCCACGTTTTGCAAACGTTCGCGGCTTTAAAAAGCCCATTATCGTTTACGGTTCCGCGTCAGACAGCTTCATATATGTGGTTTACCGTGCGCGCTTCGCTGATTACTTTTATGTAAGCACCATTTATTCGTTCTCTCTTAAAGACAATGTACCTTCCGAAGGAGCTGAAGCCAACGAGGAAAGGACAGATACGGTAAATGACGAATTTGCCTTTTATCTTGAAGAGATTACCGAGGTTGTGGAGAAAGCATTGACTCTCGCAGGCACAGCATAGTTTACTGATTAAAAGAGCAAGCCGTTTCAATCGAAACGGCTTCAGACTGTAGACAAACCCAGCGGATATCGTCGCTGGGTTTTCTCACTTTTTAGTAACAAAAAGTGGCTTAAAGCCTTGATTTTACTGGCTTTGAGCCGCTTTTTGTGGTATAATTGTCTTATCAAAATACAGGTAG
>JAZLLG010000040.1:0-51784 GCA_045598045.1 Lachnospiraceae bacterium
ATTCCAGTTCTGAAGAATTTTGCAAAACTAACTTCCAGAAAAATCGAGATATTTTATTTTACCTGAATTTACTATTGCAAGGCATATTCAAAATCAGAACTTAAACTTGCAAACTGGAATCTCGGATTCCAATTCAGCTAATGCGGCGAGTTCATGTTTCCAAGCAGTACCGATGTGACATAATGTAATAAAAATAAAACAAAATGTAAAATATACTTGACATTTTACGAGGAGGATGTTACTCTGTGGTCATAAAGGGAGCAGACGTCCTCTTTTTATGTGAAACTGAATGATATTTTTTAGGAGGTTATATTATGTCAAAAAATAATAAAGCGACAAAAATCGGGATATGTATTGTTGCGGAGCTGCTGATTGTTGTGTTTTCGATTATGTTTATTGCATCGTTTTATGGAAAATATGGTTCGGATATAAAAACAACCACGACGTTTGAAGACGGTGTTCCTTCGCAAAAGGTGTATTCCTGTCCGATAACGGTCAAAAAAAGCGGAAATTATGTTTTGTCAGGCGGATGGGGAGGTACAACGTTTGACTCGACACCCAAATACATTACAGGCTTTGTGTTTCGTGCACCGGATGACAGTGTACAGATGGCATTTACAGCGGGCATACTGTATTTTGACAGCCCGATAAAGCTGCAAAAGGGTACATATAAGTTGGAATATCATATTATTGCGGATTTGGATTCGTATAATGAATTTATCCGGAAATATGATGTTAAGGGTCAGGACTATCCTTTGAATGAATTGCCGAAAATTGAGGCAATGAAGGGATATAACGGAAGTTTTGATATGCAATATAAAATTAATATCGACCGCTCTGATTTCTTCTATGGCATAAGCGCCGTTATTATCGGAATGCTTGTAATGACTCCCATTATTATTATGCTGTTTATTGCCGTATCAACAGACGGAGAGCTTAAATCGAAAGTTGATGAGCGTCAGGAAAGAGTAAACAGTAAAGCAGCTTCGCTTGGCTTTTTTGTTACTGTTGCGGAAATGGTGCTTTTTGCCGATTATCAGATGGTTGTGGATGCTTCCGGGGCACGCCTCCCGATACAGAGCGGAGTCATCGCGTTTGCTTTGGTAGTCATTGCAATATGTGTATTCACAACCTACAGCATCCTTCATGATGGCTATTTTGCACTTAATATTAATAAGACGTGGACAATTGTTGTTCAGGCTGTTTTGGCGGTAATTCTTTTAGCTCTTGGAGTATACTACATTGTAAAGGATGAAATAATCGTAGAGGGTGTATTTACGTATAAAGGTGTAACGCTTATTTGCGGAATAGCATTACTTTACCTGTTCGTTATCTATCTGGTTAAGTACTTTATCGACAAAAGGGGTGAAAATGCATGAAGAATCTGAAGCTTAAGGCCGCAAGGGCCGGAAAGGATATGTCGCAGGACGAACTGGCAAAGCAGTGCGGAGTGTCACGTCAGACCATAAATGCAATAGAAAAAGGTGATTATAATCCGACAATCAACCTTTGTATTGCCATTTGCAAGGCGCTTGGCAAAACACTTGATGAGCTTTTCTGGGACGATGAAGAGTAGGCGGTAAGCTTGTTTACTGAATCTGTATAAAGTATTATAATGTCTCTATCATGAGTATGGTCATGGAGGAATCTTTATGGAAACAAGAGTGGCAGTAATCAGCATCATCGTTGAAAACGCTGATGCGGTGGAGAAGCTGAACGGCGTATTGCACGAGTTTAGCCGGTACATAATCGGACGAATGGGCATTCCCTATCGTGAAAAAGGAATTAACATTATTTCTGTTGCTCTTGATGCGCCTTCGGACACGATTAATGCCATGACCGGTGCAATCGGCAAAATCGTCGGCGTTACGGCGAAAGCCACATATTCCAAAGTCTGATAAAGGGTTTATCTTATGAAATACAAGCTTGTGGCCATAGACATTGACGGAACATTGGTAGACAGTCATAAAGTCATATCTGCCCGCACTGTTGATACAATAAAAAAAGTGATGGATACAGGAGTTAAGGTGACTTTATCGACGGGGCGCCCGATAATGGGAGTTGAGAGGTTCATACGTCTGTTTGACCTGGACATGCCCGTAATCACCTACAATGGTGCGGCTGTAGTACAGTCCAAAACAGGTGAAGTTTTGTTTTCACGTAATCTTCCCGAAGAGGATGCAAGAAAAATCTGGGAAATGGGACTTGAAAGAGATGTTACCATATGCATCTGGTCCGGTAATCGATTGTATGGTAATAAGCTTGATGAGAAAATAAACGAGTATAAAAAGTTGTCGGGAATAGAGCCTGTTAAGGTCACGGACTTTGAAATTCTGCTTAAGCAAGGTATTCCGAAGATTCTTTGGACCGATGACAAGGAGCGCAGTGCGCGTTGGAACGAAGAGTGCAGCCGTGTTTCCTTCAAAGAAACAACACGATGCACATCAAATGCATATTTTACCGAGTTCTTTAATGCGAACGTCTCAAAGTCAAAGGCACTTTCATTTACAGCCGGGCTTCTGGGGATATCCATGAAGGATACGATAGCCATCGGTGACGCCATGAACGATCTTCCCATGATTGAGGATGCCGGTATGGGTGTTGCCATGGGAAATGCGTACGATGTTGTGAAGGAAAAAGCTGATTTTATCACGCTTACAAATGATGAAGACGGCGTGGCTTATGCTTTGGAAAAACTGATTTTACAGCCGGAAGAGTAAGGGCTGTATCGGAGGAATTATGGGAAACGAGTCCGGTGAATGGATTATGCATGGTGTGGATTGGAAAGATCCGAAGTGTATACATACAGTTGACGAAGCCATAGAATATATTAATGCAGTGGGTTTTCTGCCGTTGTTCAAGAATGAAGTCCCGGGGTTTTCACTGGAAGAACGCACTGTGGCAAAGTACTGGTGGTCCGGGGACATAGCGCATGATCCGTGGGAGTGGCGTGAAATTATTGCTCGGAGCGGCAAAGTTGCTTATGGCAAGTTTTTCGGGAAAAAAGCAGGGTTCATTTCTTTGGAATGGCTGCCGTTCTTTGCCAATTATCGCAGAGAAGGTTATGATTTTGATTCGCTTTGGGAAGACGGCAAGGCATCCATGCGTCAGAAACGAATTATGGATTTCTTTTTCGACACAAACGCCGACAATGAGCTTTTCTCTTTTGAAGTAAAGCAAAAAGCAGGTTTCGGAAAGGGTGGCGAGAAAAACTTTGAGGGCATCATTACAGAACTTCAAATGCAGCTGTATCTTTGCGTCAGTGATTTCCGGCAGAAGAAGAACAAAAAAGGTCAGGAGTACGGGTGGGCTATTGCTTTATATGCTACACCGGAGCATCTTTTTGGCCGGGATATCGTAACTTCCGCGTATAATGAAAAACCTGAAATGTCACATCAGAAAATCGCCTCTCACATAAAGAAAATCTTTCCCGGGGCGAACGACAAGGACATAAAGAAAGTAATCTGAGGCCTGAAAAGGCCTCTTTTTTTGACGAAAAAAATTATTTCCTTTGTCGGCATTAATTGTTAAAATAGATATATATCAACTGTGCAAGGACGAAAGGAGTAATATAATGCCAATTCCATTGATTGTATATCTTGCGGTAATAAATATCGCAACGTTCGTTGTCTATGCTGTGGATAAGGCCGCGGCTGTGAAACATAAGTGGAGAATTAAGGAACTGACGCTTTTGGCAATGGCCTTCATCGGGGGCTCTTTCGGAGCACTCGTTGCCATGTATGCGCTCCACCATAAAACGAGAAAGGCACGTTTTTTTGTAAGCGTTCCGATCATGTTTGTTGTACAAGCAGTTCTTCTTTTTTTTGTAATGAGAAAGTGGTGGTAAGAACCGCCTTCAAATAAATGAAAAATGCCCCTGTAAACCATACCAGTAGTTTAGGAGATGAATATGGCCGGATTTTGTGTAAATTGCGGAAGCAAACTTAAAGAAGGAGCAAAATTTTGTGAGAACTGCGGAACGAAGATTATTGGTGTTTCCGCAGCAGTTGATGATGTGAGCACTAAAAAAGCGACAACTACGTCAATACAGAAAGAACCTGAAAAGCAGCAGGCTGTTAAGACAAAAACACAGCTGCTTATGGAACAAAGACAGACAGAGAAACAGGTTGCGGAAACACGGGCTAAGTCCGGGAAAAAAGGCGGCAGAGCTTTGTGCATAATTCTTGTTATTGCGCTTGTTATCTGCGCCGGGTATACGGGCTTTGTTAAGCCGGGCTGGATTAAAAAGAATCCGGGTGCGGGTAAAACAGATACGGTTGTGTCTGGCGGAAAACAGGAAGGAACCGGTAAGAACACTGCTAAGGACAAGATAATTGCGGGATCGACCATATTATCCCATAAATCAAAGGAAACCTTTACGCTTGAAGAAGGACAGAGCGTTATTAAGGCTTCCGAGAGCGGTGTTTCCATTGACTTCGGAAGCTTCAACAGCGCCGATGTCAGTGAGGTTACAATAGAAGAACACAAGGCTGAAGCGGAAACGGTATATGGTGATGAAGGAATCCGCAAGGTTTATGATATAGATGCCGGTGATGCTAAACAGTTTGACCGTTTCTTTACCATATCGCTGCCCTACGAAACGGCTGCAGCAGATTCATCAGACGAAGAAGGAAGTGTATGGGCCGAATATTACAACGAATCGACCGGTGAGTGGGAACTTGTGTACAGTGAGATTGATTCTGAGACGAAACAGGTTGTTATACATACGGATCATTTGTCAAAGTATTGTACCTATGTGGTAAACAATGCAAATACACCAAATGCAAGGCTTGTTTCGATGATGCATAAAAGCGTGTCGGATGATGAAGCGTACAAGAATCTTCAGTCATACCTGAACACGAATGCGTCTGAGCTCGATCCCGTAAAATTCCGAGTGTATCTGGCGCTCCTCGGCCGGTCATACGATGACGTCAGTCAGGAGGATTTTGAAGCATATACGGCTGACTTCTCCAAGCTTGACATGTTAGTAGACCTTTCGGACTGGTCAAAGGATTTCGTCTGTGCTGTTAAGGGGCTTGAACCGGGATGCACTTTGGGATACGCACTCGATAAATTTGCAACATTCTATTCCATAGCATCCGTTTCGCTTAAGTTGGTCAGAGCCTCCTACGGCTATGGAGAAATGGATAAGGCAAAGCTTGAATCGTATAAAGCGCTCTGGCTGTACGATGCCGGGCAGATGATAAAGTTTGTCGGCAAGACACCTTTCTGCGCCTTTGGTACGCTTCTTATAATGGCGGTGGACTATTCAATGAATTATTTTATTGAAGGTGTGATAAATGAATACAAAGAAACCATATTTAAAATGGTCTCTTATTACAACGAAAATCACAAACGTGACATACTGTCCACTGCTTATACAAAGTTTTATGGTATTGAGACGTGGGAAGATGCAATATTCAAAATATATAAGACAACCATAGACAAATATGACGGTGACCCGGAGATGTTCAACTCCATGCTTATGGCGGAAATGACACAATATGCCGGAAGATTCTTTGATGAGTCCGAACTTGAGTGGATCGAAGCCTACGAAGCGGTTACCGAGGATGTGGGAAGGCTTGCCTTGGGAAGTACGTTCCCCGATCTTGAAAAGTTCGGTTCAAGAGAGTACTGCATAGAGCAGACCATTGCCCAACTCGGGCAGGAAATCCAGCCTGCATTTGAGGCACTTAAAAACCATGTTGCCGAAGAAAACAAAAAAGAAATGGTTAAGCAGTGCGACTGTATCCGAAAGTGCGTTAATTCTCCTCTGGAAATCAACGTTTATGGCAATGGGGATGAAATTGCCGGCGGAACGGCCATTCTTGTGGCAAAGGACGGCAGCTATGACTCTGCATGGGTAAAGAAGGTGGAGCCGGACGGATGCGTATACTTCGAGGGTACCGTTCTTGGCTACATTCAGGCTGATGTGCCTTCCGAACTTTACATCTGGGCAAAAGGCAACGATCCGAAAAAGGATCCCGCAGTTATTAAATGCGATTTCTCCGTGACAGGTCCTGTAACGGATATTGAATTGGGCGATGAAGGCGGACATGAAAATGCTGATGTGAAAATTCCAAACGTTTCGGGCGAATTTATGATTGACGGCTCGGACATTGAGGATGTCGGCGGTATGGATACAATCGACGCAATATACAGCGGAATGGCAGCTTCCGTGTCTATTGAAAGTAACGGTACATTCCGTATTTCAATTCCTTCGGTATCTCGTACAAGAACAGCTGAAAACTATGAATATGCATACAAAGACGAAAAGTATGTTATAACCATGAGCCCCATTATTCTCGAAGGAAGGGTTGATCTGTCAACAGGCGAATGTATTGCAAGTTTGCAGGACACAAAACTTAACCTTACAATGGAAAGATACAGCCCAAGCGGTAAGTGGTGGTACACAACAAATACAACATTATCGCCGAACGACAGTATCGAAGTCGAATTTTATGCAGATGATGGAAAAAACATTAATGAAGTGGAAATATGGATGCCGGTAAATTGGTCCAAAATTACTACTGACGAGGACGGAAGTAGAACAACAGATCATTCTGAAACACTGACCTTTACACTGACCAGATGATTTTACGGCCGAAATGCGTTCTTCCGAATCCGGAAACATAAATGACATTAATTGGAGGCAGAAGGTAATGCTTAGTATTGGGGAATACGAATTACACTTTGCTGATGGCGGAGTGTCTGTCTTTAAGGCAGGAAAGAAATTGTATTTTAACAAAAGACCGATATACATTTCCGTAAAGGATATAAGTGCAGTATGCGTTTTTGGGGACGTTCAGTATTCTTCTGTCACAGAAGAGGCCGGATGCGTCTTTGCAACAGGCACCTTTATATCAGAAAACGGTTCTGAATTTGTTGTAACGGATACATGGCGTGTGCTTGAAAACAGCGGTAAAGAAAGTCTTGTGGCTGAACGTAAGGTGAGAGTAGTCAAAAAAGCGGAAAAAGACCTTGGCTTCCAGTCGAAAACAGGTTTCTGGCATGCTGATGACGACGATGCGGAAGCGTTCAATTACTTTTCCCCCGGAGAGTGGTACAAACATAATGAATATGCCGGACAGTACGCTATGGGAAAGAGCATGGATAAGCAATATTACTGGCGGAAAGAGACATACTCCGGTCTTCCCATGTTTGCAATGCAGAACATCGAATCCGGAGAGACGATATGTTTCTCAAGACTATATGCTGACGTTACCATGTGCGACCAGGGCAGTGTTGCGAGCGAAAGCTTTGTTGACAGAAATGCAACGGTTGGCGCCCTCGGAATCAGTAAGCCTAAGCCGGAGTCACTTCTGTATACTTACTATGGCGCTGCTCTCAGCAAGCCGATAAATGCACAGGTTGACGGACTTTCCATTGACTACGTTTATCCCGGAACGAACGGCGAAATCGGGGGGCCTCGCGGAATGAGTCTTAAAAGGGTTCATCATCCTGTAGAGGAAGGGTTTGAACACACCTATTCCGTGGTCATTGATTTCGGAAAGTACGACAGTTTCCAAAGTATGATGAGGGAAACCTGGCGCACGGTATACGACAGATTGAAGGACAGACTTGCAGACATCGACAATCACCTGCTTTTTGACAATAATATGAAATTGCTGAAAGATGTCACAAAAGAGTACTCCGAAGGCGTATGGGGCACTCCTTTTGCTGCACAGCTTCCTCAGTTTGATGTCAACTCAACGTCAGCGGAAATCGGCTTTGTCGGCCAGCAGACAGGCATAGGTTATCAGCTTATTCGATACGGAACATTGAACGGCGACGAAGAAGCCGTTAAAAAGGGAAAGGGCATTGTTGATTTCTGGGTAAAAAAGACGATGACAGAGACGGGCTGCCCTAAGGTCTGGTATCAGCTCGGGCTGGATTGTTTTGAGCCTCAGCCGCAGTTTATCCGACAGCTTGGAGACGGTCTTGAGGGCATACTTGACGCGTACGTTTTTCTGCATAATAAAAACGAAGAGCATTCGGATTGGTTTGATTACTGCAGTAAAACTGCTGACTGGCTTGTGAAAATCCAAAATGATGACGGCAGCTATTACCGGTCTTACAATTATGACGGCAGTATGTGTATGGATTCGAAAGCAAATACTCCGAGTGTTGTACGCTTCCTTACGGAGATGTTTATTATCACACACAAGGAAGAATACCGGATTTCAGCAGTAAAAGCCGGAGAATGGACTTACACAAATCTGTATCTTAAGATGGAATATCGTGGCGGCACTTGCGACAATCTTGACATTATGGATAAAGAAGCCGGCATATATGCTATGTTTGCATTCCTTGCATTGTATGATCTTACCGAAGCGGGCAGATGGCTCGAGGCGTTAAAGGGTGCTGCGGATTATGTCGAGACATTCACTTACATTTGGAATTTCCCCGTTAAAACGAACTTCCCCACAATGCCGTTCAACTTCAACCACATAAGCGGCCAGAGCCATATCGTTGTGGGAAGCGGCGGCGCGGATGTATATATGGCTTGCGGCGGGTACGTTTTCTACAGACTTTATCTCCTGACGGGAGACGTGCATTACAAGGATTATGCGGAGTTTATTTACATAAATTCAAAACAGGCCAACGATATTGACGGAAGATACGGGGCTGCCATTCCCGGACTTGTTCATGAAAGCGGCTTTTTCTGTGAGCAGCTTTATCAAGGCAATTATCATTGGCTGCCATGGTGTACTTTTGTGGAGGTTGATCCTGTTTCAAGAATGTTTGATACATTCGGCGTATATGAAATTGCTGAAGCGGAGAAACTTCCGCAGGAAGAAAGAAAATGCAGAAACAGGATTTACGATGACTGGTACAGAGCGTAGAAATGCTTATAATTGATGATGGAAAAAAGAGCTTCTTCTGCTGCAGATTCGGCAACAGAGGAAGCTCTTTATTGCAGGTTTATGCAGCTCAGACGAATACGTTCATGAGCTTTTTAAGGAGCTTTGAAATAGGGACGATTAAGAATCCTGCAAAAAAGTTTCCGACTCCATGAAGAACATCAAAAGGAAATCCGGCAACTATCCAGGCAATTGTTTGCTGAAAGTTCATTCTGAACATCAGCGCCTGAACAGGAGCGTAAAGTGTGCCGAATGAAAGGCCGTGCAGGCAACATATGACGGGATAAACCACGAAACAAAGCTTTACGGGCATTTTCTTAGGAAGGAGCATGGTCACTCCCCAGAGAATAGTCCAGATGTAAAGATATGGCACCCACCACATGGAAAATCCACCGAACAGACCCTCCAACAAGACGTACACATAAATCGGAATCAGTGCTTTTTGGCGGAATACAATTGTGAAAGTCATAATAAACATTCCGAGCAGGTGAATGTTTGGTAAAAACTCCATAAGAAGCTTGGAACAGTACATGATTGCTCCGAGCATTGAGAAAATCGCCAGTTCTTTAACTGTTATACGTTTAGTCATGGTAGTTTACTTTGAATATACAAGTTCGTAATGGCTGCCGGCGGTAACTTCTTCTCCGTCGACGCCAACCATCATCATTTCGCCGTTTTTATTGAATGCCCAGTAGTATTGGTTTACATTGTAGTCGGCGGTGATTCCGTTAACGACTTTAACGTACAGACCGTATTCTTCAACGTCGCCTGAGATGAGATTGTGCTCAAGAAGGGCGTCACCGACGGTTTTTTTATCGGTGTTCAGAGTGAATGTAACGGAGTGATCGTTCACAACCACCTCAACCTGAAAGGATGTACTTCCGTTTCCGAATTCTTTGTCCTTTGTGTAAGTGGCATTCGACCAGGGGTCATCGTCTTTTGAGGATTTTCCGCATGCTGCGAGCACAGAGGACATCATCAAAATGACAACAACCAATAATAGTGATTTTGCTGTTTTTTTCATGTTTTATCTTCCTTTACTATTTATTGCAAAAGAATAAAAGCCGCAATAAACAATAAAGGCACCCAAAAAATGGGTGCGGACGACAAAAAAGGAACCCTGCTCGTGTTCCAATCCACATCTCTTCCATTTGCCCAAGAGTTTTTTACGGATTACAGACTGATAAGCATTCCGACTTGACTTTCCGAAAGATGGAAAGAGTTACGGTAATGGCTGTTGCCGCGGATTTGCACCGCAATTCCCTTACCCCCTGGCATACTGTCATGCAGTATGTTCGGTTCCACACGTAAGTGTGGCAATCTGCGTTATTCTTTTACGTGTGATTTTATAGCACATTTCTTCGTAAAACACAAGCATAAGGCTTGAAGCGAAAGGTTGCAAAGTGCAGGAAAGTATTATATATATAGATAAACGATAAGAATGCATCGGCATACGCTCTGATTCCTGCTTGAAGAGGATTGGGCAGACCATTACCGCAAAAAAGATTTTTAAGATCACGGGTGAAGTTTGGTTTTATTCGATTGGTCTGTGGGCAATATGGGTGATATCACTGATTTGCACAGGTAATTTTCAGCTGAGAGGCATTTTGGGAATGACAAAGGTGTCTTTCCTACCGATTCTGTTTGGCCAGTATTGGTTTGTAACGGCATATATCATACTTATGCTTCTTTCGCCTTTCCTTAACAAGCTGATTAATTCCCTTGAAAAGAAAGAATATGTTGCGCTTCTTGCAACGAGCATCACGATTTTTGTTGTCCTTTACGGCGGCGTTCCGAGGCTTTTCCCCAAGATTATTGAAGGAAGGCTGATACCTGTGATTGTTGTATACTTCATTGCGGGGTATCTTCGCAGATTTGGTAATTTTGAAAAAAAGAATGCAGCGAAGCACATTATCGTTGCATGCGTATTTTACTTGATTCTGCTCGCATCAAGCTATGTGCTTACGCTCGCCGGCGTGTTGACCGGAAGCGCCGACATCCTGGCTCAGCGCTATTTCTACAGAGAGCTTAACAGCCCGATAGTAATAGTGATTTGCGTGGAACTGTTCATCGGATTTGCAATGCTTGAGATGAAATACAGCAAAGCGGTTAATTTCATTGCAGGAAGTACTTTCGGCGTGTATCTGATTCATGCAAATCCGTTTATGACGGACATGTGGCTTCCGAAGGTGTTTAAGATTTCGGAGGTGAAGAACCCGCTGCTTGTTTTTGCTTTTTCGGTTTTGGGCGTAGCGGTGATTTATTTGATTTGTACGCTTGCTGATATACTCAGAAGACTTACTGTTGATAAGCTTTGGAACAAATATCTGGACGGAAAGTTCAGCGAACATTGTGAAGGCGTCAGCAGATTTGTTAATTCGATTGCAGCGCATTGGAAGAAGGCTGATACGAATGATAAAGGTTGATGTTGTTGCGGCTGTCATCCGTGACGGAAACCTATGAAGTGTTACTGGTGCAAAGTTAAGTCGGGTGAGCTCGCGAGTGTGCTTCAAAGCGTCGGTGGTTTTGAGACACTGATTGACAAAAATGCAAAAGACAAGGACACGCTGGCACTTTTTATGTATTTGTCTGAGGAAGACAAGCTGGACAAGCTTTTGGAAAACCAGCAGCTTATAAAAACGCCTGTTGTCAGAAATGGGAAGAATGCCACTGTGGGGTATGCGATTGATGTTTGGAAGGCATGGACGTAAAAAATCCCTTCGGAAAGCGGTGCTTTAACGCTTCCCGACTACTTTACCAAGAACTCTGAAATCGGAATATTCATTAACGGGAATCGGCTGGTACTTTTTATTGAGAGAGACCAGAGCGATTCCTTTTTTATTGCTTTGAAGCTTTTTACAGTAGGCTTGACCGTCCAGAAGAAAAATTCCGGTTTCGTTGTGCTCGAGGGTGTTCTGACTGTGAACCCAGAGGACATCCGAGGTGTTACAGAAAGGCTTCATGCTGTCACCGCTTATGCGTATGCCGAAAGTGGCCTCGGCGGGAACGGAAGCGTCATGTGGGTATTCTTCGAACTCGTCTCCTTCGAGAAAGTTTCCGGGACCTGCTGACACGGGCTGATCGAAGATACGGATGAGCTGCGGGATAATGTCCGGAACGCGGTCTTCACGGCTGACGGCCTGCTTTCTCCACAGAGCATCACATGGCGTGACGGAAAGGTTTACAAAATCGACAAAGTCACGGACGTAAGAAAAGCGGCCTCTTTTGTGGCAGGTGGAACGGGAGTCCGTTACACATGCCTCATAGAAGGCCACTCAAGTTTTCTTTTCTATGAACAGAATAATAAATGGTTTGTGGAAGCCAAGCAGGAGATGCGTGCTTGATTTCTTTTACCTGAAAGTCGGTACGGCTTTGCAAAGTTCAGCCTTTATTCCTCATAATGGAGCTCCTTGTCCGTATACTTTCTGGCTGCCTCATGATGGTATTTTCTCGTTTCCACACTGTCAAAGACTATTGAAAGGTCATAATCCTCAGGGTAAAGTTCTTCGGCCTTTACGTTCAGTTTGACACGTTTGTGATTAATCCAGATTTTCTTGTTAGGGAGCTGAACACGGAGCACACCTTTCTCGTTTACCGGTTCGCAAACGATGCCGATCTTCTTTTCGGGTAGGATGAAAACACTGTCGCCAATGGTATATTCACCGCTGAAGTCCTTTTTTGAGGACACTTTTCTCTTTTGGATTCGTGGACCGTGATGACCGTTTGCAAAAGACTCCGAGGCTGTTTTTGCCGCTTCGCTCATTGCCCGGTCCAAATTGGCTGATGCTGAGTCTGCTTCGTTGTCGGCTGTTGCTCCGTAAGCGGCACAGCGTGCCACACGCAGCATCCTTTCCGGCATACCGAGGCGTTCCGCAATGTAAAAGGCACAGCTTTCGCCCGCTTCGCCGATAACCATATGATATGTCGGGCTGAGCGTGTTTTTGTCAAATTCCATATGGGCATTGACGGTTTTTTCAGCTTTCTTTGCGTATTCTTTGACTTCCGGGTAGTGCGTTGTCACAAGAAAAAGACATTCGCTTTTTCTGAGCTCTTCGAGGATGGATATGGCGATTCCCATTCCTTCCGTCGGGTCGGTTCCCGAGCCCAGTTCGTCCATAATGACAAGACTGTCTCTGCTTACTTCCGCAATAATTTCCAGCACACTCTTTATGTGAGCCGAGAATGTAGAAAGGTTTTCGTGGATGTTCTGACCGTCTCCGATGTCGCAAAGATATGAGCTTCGCATCGGTACGTCAGCTTCTTCGCACGTTATGTGAAGGCCGCACTGGGCCATCAGGCAGTTGAGCGCAACAGTTTTAATGGCAACGGTTTTTCCGCCGGTGTTGGGCCCGGTAATGATGATGCCCTTACGTTCTTCGTTCATTTCTATGGAAAGCGGTATTGCCGAGACACGGTCCATAAGCGGGTGTCTTGCATTCTTAAGGGACAGACGTCCTTCCGGGTTGATTTCGGGTCTTGATGCCCGAAGGTCAAGAGAAAGCTTGCCTTTTGAAAAGATGTAGTCCAGCTTCCGTATCATTTCGATGTTTGCATTCATCGTTTCGGCATTTTCGGCCACCAGCGACGTGAGAGCAAACAAAATCTGATACACTTCGTTTTCTTCATCGAACTTTAGTGCCTGTATCTCTTCGTAGCATTTTGCCGCTACGGACGGCTCAATAAAGACCGTATTTCCCGAAGCGGATTTGTCAATGACACTTCCGGTCAGCTTGTAACGCCATTCGCGTTTTACAGGTACGCAAAGTCTGCCGTTTCTGTAAGTCGAAAAGGAGTCGGCGAGGATGTCCTTGTTCGAGCGCATAACGGCGTCAACTTTCTGTTTCATTTTTTCTTCTGCCGACATAATGTCCGAACGTATGCGAAGGAGGTTTGAAGAGGCATGGCTGTCAACTTTGCCGCCTCGTATTTTTTGAAGAAGTTCTTCACGTACTTCATTAAGCGGGTCAAGGTTAACATCATAAAATCCCAATGAATTTTCAAAGGATTTGCCTCTGGCAAGATATGCCTGAAGCCTGTAAACCGCCGCGAGCGCAACGGAAATGCGCTCCAGCTGCGGAGCGGCAAGAGGCTTGCCGAGCTGCGACTGAACCATGATTTCCTCAACATTTTCCAATGATTCCAAAGGCGGTGCACCGCATTTTTCAATCATATCCCTTGCGTCTGTTGTGTCTTTAAGCGCTTTTCGGAGTTCGGTTTCCTTGAGGATGATTCCGGCTTTGTCAATCTGTACTTTTGCATCTTCCGTAACAGCCAGGTTTTTCCATATTTCCTTGATTTTATCGAATTCGAGTTTTGTTTCTATGTTCATTTTTGGCCCTTTCATAAAAAAACGGATGTCTTTTCACAAAGACATCCGGTAGTCGTAAAAGGATAACGCCTGAAATGCGTAGTACTGGCTATTAACCACATAATGACGCACTGTTTGGGACAGAGAGAATCTGCCGGATGTCTGCTGAAAAAAGATAAATCAAACCAAGCCCATCACTGGACTGAGTAACGTATCTTAGCAGCGAACGCAAAGCATTCGAGCTATTTTTCAACAACAATCGACATAAATCTCCTTTTTGAGCGAACAGGAGTCGGCCTACTCGCTTGCCACTGTACGTAGCATCATTTATACAACGATTATACACCAATTCAAAAATAAAGCAAATAGTACTCTGAGACTTTTCAGCCTACGGGGAAAATGGGGCTGCTTTGCTATTTTTTCTGAGGAGCTTTCATCTGCATAATCTTTTTAAGCATTATCAGCGCCGCAACAGCAAGGACAACTTCCGCAACAAGCTGGGCATAAGCGGCTCCGTACATTGGGAAGATCTTGTTTAAAATGATAAGGGCCGGAATTTCGAGTACAACTTTTCGAAGTACTGCAAATACAAGGGATTTTTCACCCATTCCGCATGCCTGAAATACCGCAACGCCTGAGAAATCAATGGCCAGAAAAGGCTGCGCGAGGCAAAGTCCTTTAATGAAAGCAGCTCCGTACTCAACAATCAGCTCGTTATCCATAAAGAGCGCAATAATCGGATTCGAAAAAATGAAGAAGAAAACGGTTGCGACAGCCATAAAGCTTATTCCGATAGTCATGGTAAATCTGATGGCGGTGGACATTCGTTTTCTGTTTCCTGATGCAAAGTTATAGCCTACCAGTGGCATAACACCCTGAGAGATTCCCATTGACACATACATCGGAATCATAGTTGTTTTATGTGCAATGCCCATAGCGGATACAGCCTCCGAGCCGAAGACGGACATGGAATTGTTCAGAACGGTCATTCCCGTAACGTTCAGCAGGTTTTGGATGGAAGCGGGTATACCCACAAGGAACACTTCTTTTACAATGTATTTCGAAGGCTTGAAATCTTTAGGGCTGATGGAAACGTAAGTACGTCCTTTCTTTACTGCAAGGAGAACAAAGAAATAGATGCAGGCAACAGAGTTTGAAATACATGTTGCGAGGCCGGCACCTGCGGCTCCCATGTTGAGGAATTGCGGAAGAATAAAGAACGGGTCAAGTATGATGTTAAGCAGACAGCCGCTCATCGTTCCTATGCTTGCGTGAAGTGCACTGCCCTCCGAACGCACAAGGTTACCCATTACTACATTTACTATGGCAGGAACGGCACCGCATATAACCGTCCAGAAGATATAAGAACGGGTGGCTTCGATATTGTCTGATGTTGCACCGAGGAGCCTGAGGAGGGGCGTGTTAAAAATCGCAACTGCAACCGAAAAAAGAACTGATGCCGTCAAGGCACAATAAAATCCAAAAGCGGAAGTGCGCTTAAAGGTGTCATAGTCTTTGACACCAAGGGCACGGCTCATAAGGCTGGAAGCGCCGACTCCGAAGAGGTTTGTAACCGCATTAAAAGCAAGGATGACTGTTGCTCCGAGCGTTACGGCGGCTGTCTCAACAGGGTCGTTCAGCATTCCTACAAAATATGTGTCCGCAAGATTATATAAAATCATTACAAGACATCCGACCACAGTCGGTACCGCAAGCGTCATCACTGCTTTTGGTATTGGTGTCTCTTCAAATAAAAGTGTTTTCTTGTCGTCTTTCATAGTACTAAATCCTTCCAAATCTTTATATCCTGCTGCGCTTTTCACGAAACGGCCAATGAAATCACGTAACAAACAAAAGACAATTATACAGAACTTCTCACATTCTACAACCGATTACGGCTTTTTTTATAAAAAGTTTTGAACGCAGACATACAATTACGCCTTCAACACAACACATGGTAAGAACGTCGCAAATTTTGTATAGACGAAGTTATGCGGTTAAGCTATTCTTTGAGTGCGGAACATTATTCTCAAACCAGGCCGCATACTAAATTTTTGGGGAGGAACATATCATGAAGAGTAAGAATCCGATTATTTCAACAATCTATACGGCAGACCCGGCACCAACAGTTGTAGGGGATACTCTTTATCTTTATACAACGCACGATGAAGACGAGCTTATCAATGATTTCTACACTATGTTTGACTGGCGCTGCTTTTCCACAAAAGACATGGTAAACTGGACCGACCACGGAGTTGTATTTTCTTTGGATGACATTTCCTGGGCGGATAACAGAGCATGGGCTCCTCAGTGCATCGAACGAAATGGCAAGTTCTATCTTTACTGCCCCGTTCACAAAAAAGACAGCGGAATGGCAATTGCGGTAGGTGTTTCGGATAAGCCGGAAGGCCCTTTTAAAGATATCGGTAAGCCGCTCGTTGATGAAGGAGACTGGAATGACATTGACCCTACCGTTTTCATAGATGACGATGGTCAGGCATATCTTTATTTCGGCAATCCGGAGCTTCGTTACGTTCTTCTTAATGAGGATATGATTTCATATGACGAGAAGGTCGGTGTTGTGAAAATCCCCATGACTGAAGAGTCCTTCGGTAAGGGAAGCCACATGACCGGAACGACGTATGGTGAAGGCCCCTGGTTCTACAAGAGAAACGGACTTTACTATATGGTTTTTGCGGGCTTCGGCCTTAACAAGAAAGTTGAACATCTTGCATATTCAACATCTGAAAGCCCCACAGGTCCTTGGAAATATGGCGGGTACCTTATGGAAGAAGGAAGATGCTTCACAAATCATCCCGGCGTTTGTGATTTCAAAGGTCATTCATATCTATTCTATCACACCGATCAGCTTGAGGGTGGAAGCCTTTTCCACAGAAGCGTATGTGTGGCAGAGTTCAAATATAACGAAGATGGCAGCATAAACATTGTCGATAAGTGTGACGGTGTTGAGGGCATTGAATAGGGCAGCGTTGAAAGCTTTGAGCTGCAACCGGAAGAAAATATGACAGAAAATACAACAAAAAAAGACGTTCTCACCGTTCGGGTTTTTATTACAGGATGTAATGAAGTGAAGGGCGGGAACGCTACAGCACGCATGATTACTTTTGACGGTGATTGTGACTGTGAAAACTTTAAAGGAAAGATATTGGCAGGTGGAGTAGACACACAGCGTGAGTACAAGTGTGCCCCGTTCTCCCTTTCGGCAAGATATATGCTTGAAGGAACAGACAGGGAGGGAAAGCCTTGCAAAATCTTTATCGAGAATAACGGTACACTGGTGAACGGAGAAATGCTCACACAACCTAAGATTACGACCGACAGCGAAGCGCTTGCTTATTTGGAGAGTGCTTCATTGGAAGGAACTGTAGAAGGCTGGGAAAAGGGCGTAATCATTCACATTTACGAGAAGTAAAAAGCTTTTCCAGCAATCCCATTTTTTCCATTGGGATGTCAGTGTAGTACAAAGAATAATATTGTTCCTTCGAATTTGAGATTTCGTCTATCGGCGTAATTAAAATACCAAAGGATGCTGCAGCTTCGCAAAAGGCTTTCGGGTTTTTGGAAGCTGCTTTTTTTATGATAACGGAAAGGCCTGAGCCTACGTTTGCAAGTTCGGCTCCGGCACTTTTCGGAAGTTTTGAAAAAATCTTTTTTATGATTTCCAGCTTTCCCGAAAAAAGGACGCGCTTTTTGCGAATAGCAGCGTAGTAGTAGCCTTCATGCATATAGCGGGCAAGAGTAAGCTGTTCTGTTTTCGAGCAGGCCTGACGATAGTTTTCGCGACTGCTTTCGAAAAGCTTCACAAAGGCGTTGGGAAGAACCATGTAGGATATTTTAACGGAAGAAAAAAGCGTGGTTGAAAATGAACCAAGATAAACAACTCTGTCTTCGGTGTCCAATGCTTTCAGACTGGGTAAAGGACGACCAAAATAACGAAGCTCACTGTCATAATCATCTTCCACAATGTATGAATCGTTGTCGGAGGCCCATTTAAGCAATTGCTGTCTCGCAGCTATAGGCATAACTGCGCCTGTGGGGAACTGATTCGATGGATTCACATAAACTGCGGAGGAAATGTTTGTGGGGAGCTTTTCAATGATGATGCCTGTGGGGGTTACGGGAATATCGAATACCGTGAAGCCTGCATCGGAAAGCATGGAACGAACAGGTGCGTACCCCGGCTTTTCAACGGAAGTCAGGCTGATGCCTGCGAAGTGCAGAAGTCTTCCGAGCTGAAGAATGGTCTGTTGTGTACCTGCCGCGATGATGATGTTCTCTTTTGAGGTGCGTACACCTCTGGAATGAAGCAGGTAATCAGCTATTTCGGCTCTGAGTGCGGACTCGCCTTTGGGCTCCGAACGAGACAGAAGCACATCGGACTGTTCTGTGAGCACATGAGAGACGCACTTCTTCCATTTTGTAAAATCAAACGAAGCAGGGTCTGAAAGAAACTGCGGTGTGCCAGTGCTTCCTGCGTATTCCGGTTCTTTTATGGAAATGTCTGCGGTCGGCTTTTTAAAAGTTTTGGCATCATTAATGTAGCGCTTTACGTTTTCGGCATAGTAGCCGCTTCCGACACGACTTTTGATGTACCCTTCGGCAACAAGCTGGTCATAGGCCCGAATTACCGTTGTTGTGCTTGTGCAGGTTGTGTCTGCCATCATACGGACGGAAGGCATTTTTTCACCGGATGAAATGTCGCCGGAAAGAAGCTGCTGTTTTATGGCTTCATATAATTGTATGTATAAAGATTTTGATGAACTGTTATCTTTTTCCAGAATAATTTGATTCATAACTGTTCTCCTAACA
This sequence comes from Lachnospiraceae bacterium, assembly GCA_045598045.1. Taxonomy (GTDB): domain Bacteria; phylum Bacillota; class Clostridia; order Lachnospirales; family Lachnospiraceae; genus RGIG3528. The sequence continues at coordinate 19,003 of JAZLLG010000040.1, forward strand.
TACTGTATACTAAAAAATAGTGAAAATTGAATATTTATATATTAACAGTAAGGGACTATAATTGCAAGAAGCAAAAGGAGCGGTCATTATGGAGAAAAAGAAGAAAACAACGATGATCTGGCTTGGAGGAACGGTTACTCTTGCCGGCCTTGCAGCATCAATATTCGGATTTAGAAATTATGTGGTTAACGAAGAGGCAATTAACAAGGATGACCCGATGTTCCCGGTTATCTGCATCGGCCTCTTTGCGTTTATGACAGGAGCAGTGATTCTTGTAAATGGCATTCTTCAGCTCAGTGAAAAAGGTGCGGTTTCCTATACAAAAAAGGAACAGCTTACAACAATGGCTCAGGCAGGCCTTTTTGCTGCACTTTCCTATGTCCTGTTCGTCTTTTTGAAGATTCCTCTTGGATCCGGAAACACATCGCTTCATCTCGGAAATACAATGGTTGTGCTTGCGGCTCTTCTTATCGGCGGCTCCTGGGGTGGCCTTGCCGGCGCTGTCGGCCTTACCTTGGCTGACTTCACGTCCGGCTATACAACCAGTGCTCCAAAAACGTTTTTCTTGAAATTGCTGATAGGTCTTATTACAGGATTTCTCGCTCATAAGGTTTTTAAGCTTTCACGTACCTCCGACAACAAGAAAGTCGTGGCAGGAACAATAATCTCTTCAGTTGCCGGACTACTGTTTAACTGTGTTGCGGATCCGCTTGTCGGCTACTTCTATAAGCAGTATCTTTTCGGATATCCTCAGGATGCTGCCAAAGCACTTGCCAAGGTATCGTCTCTTGCAACGGCTGTAAACGCGGTACTCTCAGGTATTGTTGCAGTGCTGCTTTATCTGGCGCTTCGCCCCGCACTTAAGAAAGTCGGACTTTTTAAAACTCTTTAATAACTTTTACAAAATACTTAGCACATCGCAACCGGGTCTGCCGGATGTGATGTGCTTATTTTTAGATAATAGAAAAAAATATATCGAATAGACTGAAACGATTATAAAAACAATGCGGTTATTGTGGTATGAGCGCCACCGATGTGGGGAGGACATTGGTGGCAAGGCTCATTCGAAATATACAATCATTTATACAGGAGGAGAACTTATGAAAAGAAAACCCATTAAGCAATTGTCGGTGTTAGTGATATCACTAATGCTCGTAGTGTCTCTGACGGCTTGCGGAGGTGCGGCAAAAGGATATGCACCAAGCAACTCAATGGAATCAGAGGCCATTACTTATGTCGGACAGAGTCCGATGGAGACACAGACCACGTATGCAAAAGTGGCAGATATGAGCGAAAGCGATGTGATGCCGGAAGAATTTAATACCGAAGAGTACAATTATATCCGGGGAAATTCTTTCTTAGCCGTCAAGGCAAATCCATTCTCAACCTTTGCAGCAGATGTGGATACGGCATCTTATACGAACTTAAGGAGAAAGATTCTTTCCGGTTCTAACCCGGCTGCCGATGCTATACGTATTGAGGAAATGATTAATTACTTTTCTTATGATTATCCTGAACCTCAGGGAAACGAACCTTTTTCGGTCACAACCGAAATCGCGCCATGCCCTTGGAATGCAGACACGGAGCTTCTTCTCATTGGGTTGCAGGCCAAAAAACTTGATAAGGACGCTATGCCCCCTTCAAATCTCGTTTTTCTCGTTGATGTTTCCGGTTCGATGTACAGCGAGGACAAGCTTCCGTTAGTGCAAAAAGCATTTCTTTTGCTTTTGGAAAATATGGGCCCCGAGGACAAAATATCCATTGTTACATATGCTTCTTCTGACGCGGTTGTAATAAAAGGTGCCGGTATAGATGAGAAGACAAAGATTGCGGATGCTATCGAAAGCCTTAGAGCAGGCGGCAGCACCCATGGTTCAAAAGGTATAAATACCGCGTATGAAATAGCGGAAGAATATTTCATCGAAGGAGGAAACAACCGCGTTATTCTTGCAACGGACGGAGATTTAAATGTTGGCGTTACAAGTGAAAGCGCACTGACAAGCCTTGTCAAAGAGAAAAAAGAAAGCGGAGTATTCTTGTCGGTTATGGGCTTCGGTACCGGAAATCTTAAGGATAACAAAATGGAAGCACTTGCTGATAACGGAAACGGTAATTATTCCTACATAGACAGCCTCTCCGAGGCAAGAAAGGTTCTTGTGGAAGAAATGGGAGGCACACTGTTTACGGTTGCGAAGGATGTCAAACTTCAGGTTGAGTTCAATCCCGCCGTCGTAAAAGGATACCGTCTTGTCGGCTATGAAAACAGAACGATGGCAGCAGAAGATTTTGCAGATGATACAAAGGACGGCGGAGAAATCGGTGCCGGCCACAGAGTAACCGCTTTGTATGAAATTGCAAAAGTTGATTCGGCATATGACATGCAGGAAGTTGAATCAAAATACAATCGGCCTGAAACACAGAATACCGAGCAGAATACGGAAAACAACGAATGGCTCACCCTTTCTGTCAGATATAAAGAACCCGATGGGGACACAAGCCGTCTTCTGGCTTACCCTGTAACGGATGAAAACTATAACTCCGAAATGAGCGAAAACATGTCTTTTGCCGCAGGTGTTGCACAGTTCGGCATGTATCTCAGAAATTCAGAGTATCTCGGAACAACAGATATCAGTGAAGTCATTGAACGTGTGGAAGCCCTTCCTTCAGTCTGCGAGGATGATTACAAGGAAGAACTGGTATATATCATGAAAAAAGCAAAACGTTATTAGTATGTTGAAAAACCATACTAATCTTTACAGTTGACTTATTAAATATAAACGCACATAATACTCCCATCAGCTATGGGAGTATTTTTTATGAAAATTTATGTTGATTGTGATGATGTAATAAGCAAAACCGGTGATATGTTCTGCCGCCTCGGACGGGAAATATTCAACAAGGACATTGCCTACGAGGAAATTACGGACTTTAACATTCAGAAGTCTTTTAAGCTTTCCGACGAAGACTTCAAAAAAATGATGTTTCTTGCGCATGAGCCCGAAAATCTCGGAACGGTAGACATCATTGAAGGCGCTGCGGAAACCATTAATTCATGGTTTGATGCCGGACACGAAGTCAATGTCGTAACGGGACGCCCCTTCAGAACGTATGAGCTGACAAGGCATTGGCTGGATGAGCATGGTCTTGAAAGGATTAAGCTTATTCACGTTGATAAATATGGTGTGGAAAAAGAGCATGATGAAAAAGGTGTAACCATCGACGAGTTCAAAAGCTACAAATATGATTTTGCTGTTGAGGATTCCCCTTTGGCATTTCCGCTTCTTGAAGGAATACAGTGCGGAAAGGTTGCAGTGCTTAACAGACCTTGGAACAAATCAACAAGTCTTGAAACAAGCCGATTCTGTCGATGTATGGACTGGAAAGATGTGTCGGCACTTTTTAAAAAATATGTTGAAAATGCGAGATAAGAGGAGACAAGCTTTATGAATAAAGTTACGGACAATATACTCGACCTCATCGGTGATACCCCGATGATCGATTTAAAAAAGTCTACCGGATTGAATATTTTTGCAAAAGCAGAGTTTTTGAACCCCGGTGGAAGCATTAAAGATCGTATTGCAAAGAACATGATTGAAGTTGCCGAGCGTGAAGGTAAGCTTAAACCCGGTATGACCATCATTGAGCCTACCAGCGGTAATACGGGCATCGGCCTTGCACTCTGCGGTGTCAGAATGGGCTATCGTGTAATAATCGTTATGCCTGAAAACATGAGCGAAGAGAGAAAGAAAATTATACGTGCGCTTGGTGCGGAACTTGTTCTTACTCCCGCAGAGCTTTCTATCGGAGGCTCCGTAGCAAAGGCAGAAGAACTGGCTGCTTCCTCCGATGAATATTTTGTTCCTCAGCAGTTTACAAACCAGGCGAATCCCGATGCTCACTACGCAACAACCGCAAAAGAAATATATGAGCAGATGAACGGTAAAGTTGACATATTCGTAAGCGGTATCGGCAGCGGCGGTACGCTTCAGGGCATCAGCAAATACCTTAAAGAAAAGAATCCCGATCTTAAGATTGTTGCCGTTGAGCCAAAGAATGTATCGGCACTTCTTGGCGACGAGCCGGGCCTGCATCAGATTCAGGGCATCGGTGACGGCTTCGTTCCGGATATTCTTGATGTTGATATGATTACCGACATTGTAACCGTTACCGATGAGGACGCCATCAACACGGCAAGAGAACTTGCGAAGGTTCAGGGCCTTCTTGTAGGCACATCTTCAGGCGCTAACGTCTGGGCAGCAAAGAAAATGGCAAAGAAGTACGGAAACGATAAGGTTATTTGCACAGTACTTGCAGACAGGGTGGAGAGGTATTTCAGTACATCTCTCATCTGATTTTGACAGAAGAGAATTGATATGGATAAACGTTCATTTATCCGTGGCATGCAGTGTCCCAAGATACTGTGGATGGATAGCTATATGGCCGACAAGGCCGACAATACAGAAGAAAATGAAGAAACGGTAATGCCTGAAGGCTATGAAGCGGAAGCACTTGCAAAAAGTTTTTTTCCGGCTGAGGATGGAGTCAACACTTCTTTTAACGTGAACATCTCATCAGACGAGCTTATGGCTCATGTAGACATATTGCGTGATTTCGGTGACCACGTTGACATAGTTGAGGTTCGCTGTGCCGTTAAGGTGAGCGATCTTTGCCTTTATGAAATGGCCTATCAGCTGTACGTTCTCACAAAGTGCGGTAAAAATGTAGCGCATGTCTACAACCTTCACTTGGATAAGGATTACGTTCGGACGGGTGATATTGACGTCAGCAGACTTTTTGAACTGAAAGACTGCACCGAAGATGTGACCAACAGGCTGCCAAACATAAAAGCGGCATTAAGAAACATACGAAAGACCATGCTTTCGAAAAAAGAGCCGGTTAAGGATATTTCGGAGGCATGCTTCGAACCGGGGAACTGTCCTTATTGGGGGTACTGTTCGCGGGCACTTGAAAAGCCCAACGTATTTGACGTTCATGGGATGCAGCGGAAGAAACAGTTTGAATTGATTTCCGAAGGCGTCGTTACATTTAACGACATGATTCCAAGAAAGAACGATATTCCGGAAAGTCAGTACCGGCAGGTGGACTTTGAAGTGAACAAAAAGCCTGCGGAAGTGGATAAAAAAGCAGTTAACAGGTTCCTTAAAACAGTTACTTATCCGCTTTATTATTTGGACTTCGAAGCGTATACAAAGGCAATTCCGGAGTTTGACGGTGTTTCGCCTTTTACGCAGATACCTTTTCAGTATTCCCTACATGTTCAGAAGATTAAAGGCGGGCCCACGGAACATTTTGAGTTTCTTGCGGAAGAGGGGCGTGACCCAAGAAAAGACCTTGCCAAACAGCTTGTTAATGACATACCGGAAGATGTTTGCGTATTGGCTTATAACAGCACATTTGAAAAATCGGTTATAAGTAAACTGGCTTCCCAGTTCCCTGAATTTTCGGTTCACCTTATGAATATTCATTCTCATATACAGGATTTGGAACTGCCCTTCAGAAATCACAGCTATTACTGCAGGGAAATGGCGGGTTCATTTTCTTTGAAGTCGGTGCTTCCGGCACTTTGCCCGGATGACCCGAAGCTTGATTACAATGCGCTGAGAGGAGTTCATAACGGTGCGGAGGCAAGTGCAACCTTTGCGGACCTTAAAAATCATACACCTGAAGAAATAAAAAACATACGTGCCGGCCTTTTGAAATATTGCGGTCTTGACACGTATGCAATGGTTAAGATTATCGAAAAGCTCTATGCTGCTGTTAAAGCATAATAATTGAAAACTGACTTCCGCGTTGCCCGTTTGTGTAACGGTGGGAGAAATATCTGTCGGGATGGCACATTGTGCATGTCCCGACTTTTTCTATGTTTTTTGGGGACACGCCAAGCTGAATGAGACGTTCTCGCACAACACCTCGAAGGTTCAGCATATATTTGTCGCCACGTATCTGATAGAACTGAGCCGCATCTATCGGTCCGAGAAGCTCGTCAACGGCGTTGATGACTTCATGACCAACCTCAAAACAGCAGGCATCGATGGCAGGACCTATGGCAGCGCGGATGTTTTTGGTATCGGCTCCGAGTTCGAGCATTTTGTTAATGGCTTCTTTTTCGACATCGGCTACCGTCGGGCGCCACCCGCAATGCAACGCACCTACAACCTGAGCTGTTGTATCTTCGAGAAGAACCGGAACACAGTCGGCGGTTGATACCGCGATCGGAAGGTTTTTGACATTTGTCACATATCCGTCTGCAAGGATAGGATTTGAAATGTTTTCAATGGGGCGTGCATCACCGAGCTCTGCAACATGAATGTGATTACCATGAACCTGCTTTCCGAATACGACCTTGGTCTGAGGAATGCCGCATGTTTCGAGAAACCTCCGCCAGTTTTCACGCACATTTTCTATGTCATCGCCTCTGTCAACGCCAAGGTTCAGCGAAGTGTATATGCCTGAACTTACGCCGTCCAGACGAGTGGAAAAACCATGCTGGGATTTGAGAATGGTGGATTTTTCAATTTCACATAAATTCATATGACACCTCTTGCCGAAATTATTGGGAAATATAAGGAATGTTGCAAATACCATCGCTTATTACGCGGGTGTAGCGGTGTTTATGTATGCAACAGTGTGATATAATGGGCATTATACTGCCGACAGTAAATAAACAATAATACAACGTGAACATATTTACAAGTTAAAAGACGATAACACCGATATATGTTGAAGTTTTTAAATATATGCTATAATAGCGTCAGCTTCGGCTGACGTTTTTTACAGGGGTGGGAAAATGAAAAAGAAAAAACCGTACAATGTAATACTCATATCCGCAGATGCTCTTGCAAAGCCTGATTTATCAAGGATTTCTGAGCTTTCGTCATTTAAGTGGTTTACTGAAAACGGCACATTCTGTGATAACATGACAACTGTTTTTCCCACAATTACTTATCCTGTTCATACATCGGCAATTACCGGTGTTCTTCCCGATAAGCACAACATTTCACACAACGAACCATGGCAGGCGGACGTCCCCGAGGACCTCAGGAAGTGGTACTGGGAAATCGGAGACATCGGAGCACGTACGCTTTGGCGGGCCGCTTCTGAAAAAGGATATAAAGTTGCATCGCTTCTTTGGCCGGTTTCGGGAAAGGGCTTTGGAAGCATCCGCTGGGATTTCCCGGAGTGTATGCCTCTTCGCGGTGAAAAACCCATTGTAAAGTATCTTAAATATGCCACCAAAAGCTGGCTTGCTTATACGGAACTTAAATGGGGAAAGGAACGCAAGAGTATAAAGCGTGCTGACGTGGATGACTATTGCTGTTTCCTTACGGAACGTCTCTTGGAAAAGAAAAGACCTCCGGAGCTTATAACGATTCATTTTGCGGACACGGATTTCTCACGTCATGACTTTGGTGTTGGTTCAAAAGAAGACGAGAAAGCCATACTTCACACAAATGATATGATTCAAAGGCTTATAAATGCGGTAAAAAAGAACGGCCTCGAAGAAAAGACCGTGTTTATCGTAATGAGCGACCATGGTCAGGAAAATGTTGTAAATGGCTACATCCAGCTGGATAAAATTCTTTGCGATGCAGGCATCGGAAGAGCTCAGTCTGTCGGTATGGGTGCGTACGTTTATGCAGATGACAATGCAAAAGCAGCAGACTACCTGAAAACACACAAAGAAGAACTTCATATTGAGGCAATACTTGAAAATGAAGAGCTTCGCAGGATGCATGCGCCCAAAGAAGTTACATTGGCTGTACAGGCTGCAGAGGGATACGGTTATGTAGACCGAAACTGCAAGTGCGACCATAAGGGGGATCATGGCTTTGGCGTGAATCATCCTACGGCAAAGACGTTTTTGTGGCTTTGCGGCGGCCCGTTCAAAAAGGGCGAAAAACTTGAAAGCGCTGATGTTGTTGACATTGCGCCGACGATTTCGGGCCTTATGGGCCTGAATATGCCTGATTGTGACGGCAAATCTCTTTTATAGGGTATTCGGGATTTAAAATATATGTTTTTGAAAGGGAAAAAAATGGACAGAAACAACAGACCTGCAAGTCATAATAAAAATGTGACCGGCAGCGCAAACGTAAGCAAAAGAGGAACCGGTCTCGGCACCGGCCCCGTCGGAACAGGCACGGGAAGAAAGAACAGTACCGGTGCGGGCGGCGGAACGAGAGCTGCAGGCATTGGCGGCGGCGGACTTCTTGTAATTGTTATTCTCTTTTTTGTAATTAAAGGCTTATTTGGCGGCGGAGGAGAGACAACAGACCCCGGAACAAATCCCGGAAGCAGCCTCGGACAGAGCGTAAGCTCGTTCCTCAGCTCCTTTGCCGATGCGGGCGCAGATACGGGGCTTGGAAGCGGAAGCAATGAACCTTCGGCTTACAACTGGTCTTCAAATGCTTCAACGCTTGATACAAATGTTGCTGAAGGCGCGAGAGCAAAACGTACCGAAATTCTTGGAAACGGTAAGGATACTGTCACAATAATGGTTTATATGTGCGGCACCGACCTTGAATCTAAGAACGGTATGGCTACTTCTGACCTTTCCGAAATGGCAGCGGCAACAATAAGTGAAAAGGTCAATCTCATTGTTTACACCGGCGGTTGCAATAAGTGGAAAAACAATGTTGTAAGCAGTTCGAAAAATCAGATTTACAGAGTTAAGGACGGTGGGCTTGTTTGCCTTGAACGTGATATGGGAACAGGCTCAATGACAAACCCCGACACACTTACCGAATTCATAAAATACTGTACAGAGAATTTCCCTGCCAACAGAAACGAACTTATTTTCTGGGATCACGGTGGCGGCTCCATCTCGGGCTTCGGCTACGATGAAAAGGACAAATCAAGCGGCTCCATGACTCTCGCAGGAATTGACAAGGCTTTGAAAAAGTCCGGAGCAACTTTCGATTTTATAGGCTTTGACGCTTGTCTTATGGGGACGTTGGAAAGTGCACTTACACTTGAAAAATATGCGGACTACCTGATTGCTTCCGAGGAAACGGAGCCCGGTGTCGGCTGGTATTATACAAACTGGCTTACAGAGCTTTCAAAAAACACTTCAAAGCCCACAACCGAAATCGGCAAGAGAATTGTTGATGACTTTGTTGATGTATGCAATCAGAGATGCAACGGTCAGAAGACCACCCTTTCGGTTACGGACCTGGCTGAACTTGCAAAGACGGTTCCTTCCGAGTTTACGGAGTTTGCAAAGAGTGTAAACAGCCTTGTTACCGGCAAGGAGTATAAGAAAGTTTCAAATGCCAGAAATAACACAAGAGAGTTTGCGGTTTCATCCAAAATCGATCAGGTTGACCTTGTAAATCTTTGTGAAAACATCGGAACTCCCGAGGCTGCCGGCCTTGCCGAGGCGGTAAAGGGTGCCGTTAAATACAACAGACATTCACAGAATATGTCCGACTCCAACGGACTTGCCATTTACTTCCCTTACAGAAAGGCTGCCAACCTTAAGAAAGCAAAGCAGGTTTATGAGCAGATAGGCATGGATGATGAGTACTCCCGTTGCATTACCGAGTTCGCCGGAGTTGAAGTGTCCGGACAGGAAACGACAGGAGGTTCTTCCACATCGGCCATTTCAACGCTTCTCGGAAGCAGCACGGCTTCAGGTTCTTCAGCAGGTGGCAGTGCAGATGCAATATCATCACTTCTCGGCGGCCTTTTTGGCGGCACGGATTTTGACTTCCTGAGCGGAAGAGCATTATCAAATGACGAAACAGCTCAGTATCTTGCTTCAAATTATTTCGATCCCAACGGCCTTGTATGGACAAATCAGGGCGGTACAAAGAAGCTTGTTATTTCGGAATCACAGTGGGATCTCGTTGAAGCGCTTGATTTAAATGTGTTCTATAACGACGGTGACGGTTACATCGACCTTGGACTTGATAACCAGTTTGAGTACGATGATGACGGTAATCTCATTGGAGAATATGACGGAACCTGGCTTGCAATCAACGGTAATGTGGTGGCGTATTACCACACGGATTCCTCCGGAGATGCCGATAATTATTCTCAAAGCGGTTACGTTCCGGCTATGGTAAACGGTGACAGGGTTGAGCTTATTCTTGTGTTTGATAACGCACATCCCGATGGTTATGTGGCAGGCATCAGAAAAGTCTATAAGAACAACGAGACCGAAACGGTTGCAAAGAGTGCCGTAAACCTTGAGCCCGGTGACAAAATCGAGTTTCTTTGCGACTACTACGATTACAATGGCAATTACAGCGACAGCTATTACTTCGGTGAACCTATGGTTTACAACGGCGATTTGAAGATTTCCTACGTTTACATTGGTACGGAGAACACCGAAGCTTCATATCGTTTTACGGATATTTACCAGCAGCATTACTGGACTCCTGTTATAAAATAAAATGACATTGCTCTGAAAGGTAGTTTTATGAAGAAGATTGTTGAATTTAAAAAGCAGCATACCGTGTTATTCTCATTTATTGTCGGTGTACTGATGTGTGGATTTGTTCTGCTTCGTAAGCTGGCAGACGGCGTTTTCGATGTTTTTGGACATGATACAAACCTTTATTGGCTTGTGCGTCAGGCTGCGTTGATGATTCCTGTCATGTTTATGGTTGTTCTTGCGGGACAGCTTAAGGCTTTGAAATGGAATACAAAGGGATTCTTTGGCGGAATACTTGCGGGAGCATACATTCTCGCTATTTCACTCATCGTTTTATGGACAACCTTCTCAATTGTTAATGAAGATAACGTTGAGCTTAAAAATGCATTGGAAATCGTTGAGTTTGTGAGCTTTACGTTATTTGTCGGAATGACGGAAGAGTTTGTGTACAGGGGAATCATTACGGATTCGCTTCTTGCAAAGTATGACGAAACCGGTAAAGGACTTGCACGTGCAATGATTGTATCGGGCCTGATTTTCGGACTTGCGCATTTCACAAATCTTGTCGGGGCTGATGATGTTTTTGCTGTTATACAACAGGTGATTCAGATGTGCTTTGCAGGAGCACTTTTGGCCGCAATATATTTCCGCAGCAGATGCATATGGTCTACGGTTTTTCTTCATGCCTTGTTTGATTTTGCATTGTATAGTGCGTGTGGAATGTTTGCGGGACGAACAATCGGAAATCAGGGACAGAAAGATGCCAAAATACTTGTAAATGTTATTATTGTTGCATTGTACCTGCTTGTAACCTTATTCCTTCTCAGAAGAAAGAAACGTGAGGTAAAAAGATGATAAGACGATCCGTGTTTGGAAACCCCATTGAAACGGAGGCTGTTCTCCGAAAGCCCGAGGCAGCGGTATTTGAATCCGACAGACTCACACGTACGGAAGAAGGCTTTAAGATTAGTCTCGGCGAAAAGGAAATGGTTTTCGGACTTGGCGAAAATGTGCGCGGTATAAATAAACGCGGACACATTTACAAGAGTTTTTGTGACGATAATCCGCACCATGATGAATCGACGACCTCGCTTTACGGCGGACACAACTTCTTCATCCTCTCGGATTCAAAACTCGGCGTGTTCATTGACTGTCCTTTTGCGGTTACTTTTGACATAGGCGATACGGTTATGTCGGAGTTTACAATAACGCTCGAGCGTCAGGACTTCGAAATATATCTTATCGAAAGTGACAGTTATGACGGAGTTGTAAAAGAGTTCCGTAACCTTATCGGCATGAGCTACATTCCGCCTGTATGGGCTTTCGGCTACGGTCAGTGCAGATGGAGCTATATGTCCGAGGATGAAGTGCGTCTGGTTGCCGACAGCTTTAAGGAAAACGACCTTCCGCTGGACATGATATATCTCGATATTGACTACATGGACGGCTACAGGGATTTTACGATAAACCGCAAGGCATTCCCGAATTTTGAGAAACTTGTGGAAGATATGAAAAAAAGAAACATCCACCTTATCCCGATTATCGACGCAGGTATCAAGAAGGACAAAGGCTTCGACACTTATGAAGAAGGCCGCAAAAACGGCTGGTTTTGTAAGGATGAAAACGGTGAGGATTTCGTTGTTGGTGTCTGGCCGGGCAAATGTTGCTTCCCGGATGTTTTGAACGACGAAGCGCGAGAGTGGTTCGGAAATAAATACAAGTTCCTTTTGGACAAAGGAATCGACGGCTTTTGGAATGATATGAACGAGCCTGCGATTTTTTACTCCGAGAAGAAACTGAACGAAACGTTTGACATACTTAAGGATTTTCGCGGTGAGAATCTGGATGTTAACAGCTTCTTTGAAGTTCGCGATCTTTTCAACAGACTTTCGAATTCTTCCGATGACTATGCATCCTTTTACCATAACTACAAAGGACAGAAGATTTGCCATAAGGACGTGCACAATCTTTTCGGATACTATATGACCCGCGGCGCTTCTGAAGCTTTTGAGCGTCTTGAACCGGACAAACAGATACTTATGTTTTCGCGTGCGTCCTACATCGGAATGCACCGTTACGGTGGCATCTGGCAGGGCGACAATAAGTCATGGTGGTCACATCTTCTTATGAACATTAAGTTGATGCCTTCGTTGAATATGTGTGGCTTCCTCTACACCGGAGCAGATATAGGCGGTTTCGGTTGTGACACAACCGAGGACCTTATGCTGAGATGGCTTGCTTTTGGCGTATTCACTCCGCTTATGAGAAATCACTCGGCAGCGGGTACGCGCCGTCAGGAGCCCTATAAATTCAACAATATCAAGGCTTTCAGGGATGTTATGGGAGTGCGTTACAAGCTGCTGCCGTACATTTACAGTGAGTTTATGAAGGCTGCGCTTCGTGGCACCATGATGTTCCGACCGCTTGCTTTTGAATACTGTAACGATGATGTAATATGCCATGTTGAGGACCAGCTTCTTCTTGGTGATTCCATTATGCTGGCGCCGGTATATGAACAAAACGCCATAGGACGCACGGTGTACATTCCCGAACGTATGCAGCTCATTCGTTTTAAAAACGGTGAAGTGCTTACGGAAAAGATATATGACAAGGGAGTAATATACATCGATGTTGCTTTGGATGAGGTCGTTGTTTTCCTTCGTGAAAACCATATTCTTCCGATTTCGGAAGGTGGCAAATCCGTTCCCGAAACAGACTTTAAGCATCTCAGCTTCTTAAGCTTTGGCGACAGCGTGAAGCCTTATGAATATTACACTGAGGACGGAATTAAAGAAATATAGAAAGGACAATACCTTGAAAATAAGAAGAGCAACAACAGGGGATGAAAAACGCGTGCTTGAACTGCTTATTCAGGTGGATAACGTGCATGCTGACATTCGTCCGGACTTGTTTATACATAACAGTACAAAGTATGACGAAAAGAGCCTTCGGGAGATTTTTAAAGATGATACACGCCCGATATTTGTGTATGTAAACGATGAAGGTGAGCTTTGCGGATACGCTTTCTGCATGATGCAGGAGATTGACGGCAATAATCTTGTGGCACATAAAAGTGTCTATATTGACGACATCTGTGTTGATGAGAACCATCGCAGGGAGCATGTTGCAACTGCTCTTTACGAGTATGTAAAGGATTTTGCCGTGAAAGAAGGCTGCTACAATATAACTCTCAACGTATGGGAGGGTAATGATTCCGCAAGGAATTTTTATGAAAAATGCGGAATGACCGTTCAAAAGACGGTTATGGAGCAAATCCTTTAATCGGGTTAACCATAAACCGCACAATAATTGAGAAAAGATGAGTGGATTCGGCTATAGAATCCACCATCTTTTTTTGCTATTCTAAAACAAAAAGCAACAGATGAAGGGTTGCGTTTCGGAGTCAAGGAGGAAAAATGAAAAGAGTTTACGAGTTTTTAAAAGCAGCGCAGACATATTATCTTGCAACCGTAGAGGGCGACCAGCCCCGTGTTCGTCCTTTTGGAACGGTTAATGTTTTCGAGGACAAACTTTACATTCAGACCGGCAAGATTAAGCCCACCGCACATCAGCTTGCAGCCAATCCGAAAGCTGAAATCTGTGCTTTCATGAATGGTGACTGGATTCGTGTAAGCGGTCTCCTCATCGAAGACGACCGTGTTGAAGCACGTAAGTCCATGTTGGATGCATACCCGAATCTTCGTGGAATGTATGATGAAAATGACGGAAACACCGTTGTTTACTACTTTAAGGATGCAACCGCCGTTATTTCATCATTTTCAAAGCCCCCTGTGGAGATTAAGTTCTAGGAGTTGTTATGGAGAGTATTAAAGAGGTTTACAAAGATTATTTCAGAATCGGCGTTGCCGTTGAGCACATTCATGAACCCTTTATAAAAAACGAAATAGGTAATCCCGAAAAAGAAAAGTTCATTGCTGAGCAGTTTAACAGTATGACGTTCGGAAATGAACTGAAGGATGACCGCAACATGGGCTTTGCAAGTCCTGAGGCTACGGAGGAGTATCTGCCTTTCTGCATTAATGACGGTGCAAAAAAGATGCTCGACTGGGCACGCACAAACGGTATGCCTGTCAGAGGTCATGTGCTTGTATGGCACAGCCAGTGTCCGAGAGAAGTGTTCTGTAAGGGCTACAAGGCGGTCACAATTCCCACACCTCCCGAAAAGCTTAAAGAGAATCCTATGCTTGCACGTTTTGAGAAGCTTGATCCCATATGCTTCGTAAGCAGGGAAACGATGCTTAAACGTATGGAAAGCTACATTTTCTCCGTTATGGACTATATGTATGCAAATGACTACGCACGCACGATATACGCCTGGGACGTCGTAAATGAAGCCATTGAGCTTGAAGACAAGACTGAGACGGGTTTAAGAAACAGCTACTGGTATCAGGTTATCGGTGATGATTTCATTTACTGGGCCTTTAAATTCGCCAAGGCAGCGGTTATCGAGATTTCCAAAAAGTATGCCGGTAAGTATGGTGTTGATGCGTCTGATGAGGAAAGTCTTAAGGCAATCCGCCCGAAGCTTTTTTACAATGACTACAATGAGTTCCAGCCTGCAAAAAAGGCGGCCATCATCGGCGCCCTGACTCGTGAGGGACACGGTCACGGGAGCATAGTTGGCGAGAAGCTTATCGATGCAATCGGTATGCAGGGCCACATCAGTGACAATAATGATATTGATGAGTATATTACGGCGCTGAAGGATTATAACAATCTTGTTCCCGAGGTGCATATTACGGAGTTTGACGTAAAGTGCACGTGTACGAACAAAAACCAGGAATATTATCAGGCTGTTTTCTTCAAAAACTTCTTTGAGGCACTTATCAAAGCAGTAAAAGAAGGTGTAAATCTTACAACGGTCACATTCTGGGGACTTACGGATGACAACTCCTGGATACATGGCGCAAATCCGCTCCTTTTCCATGGGGATCTTACTCCCAAGAAGTGCTTCGACGCCATGATTATGGCAGTGCGCGGCGGTGATTTGGGTGAGCCGGAAAGAATTGAAATCGATCTTTCAAAGCATGTCTTTGACTTTGAAGTTCCGGAAGGCAAGGAAATCGTGAAGCTGCCCGCAGGCAGACCTCCGAGACCTGAAGATATGGAAGCAATCCTTAAGAATCCCAATGTCTATAAGCCTGAAGATATCGGCTTTAAGGCTAAAGGCTTCACGCATATCAACTTCTGTGATTCGGAAGCACATAGCGGCAAATATTCCATGGGCTGTGAGCAGAGGTTCGGAAGCTGGAGCGGCATAAGCTACGATGCATCCGATTTCATTGGTCAGACGGTTCTTGTTACGGCATGGGTAAAGAGCCCGGCGGAGGCTGTTACATTAAGCCTCGATGCTTACGGTGAAGGTCCGGCTATTGCCGAAGCGGTTACAAAGGGCGAGTGGAGTGAAATCAGTGCCCGCTTCAGAATACCATGCGACCTTCATTCGGCTGTTCTTTCCTTCGGTACAAAAGAAGCCGAGCCAGACAAGTTCAGCGCAATATATGTGGATGACATGGTAATTGAGCCTCTGGGCCTTTATGAGGGCTTCGAAGACAAGGCAAACATTGCTGCAATCCGAGGCGCAGGACATCTTCCTTTCCTCTTTGTTACAGACAAGGAAAGCCATACTCCGGGCGGTCATTCGCTTTGCGTTACCCGTCAGGAAAAGGATGCAACCGTTAAGCTTAACATTTCTTCATATATCGGTTATAATATCGAGGTCACAGCGTATGTAAAGACTGCCGATAAGGTAATACGCATGGGACTTGACGGTAATGTACCTGAGGAATGGATAACGGTCGGTTCTGTGGGTGATTGGACGGAAATAAAAACCACTGCACAGCTTTCGAAAGACCTCAGATCTGCCGAAATATATCTTGAAACCGATGGAAATGCGGAATTCTTTGTAGATGATGTTACGGTAAAGGTAAAGTAACGAAGGCTTTATATGGAATGGATATTACTTACACTCTTATATGGCGTCATTAAAGGTGCCAGAGATGTTGTAAAAAAAGAATCTTTGAAGAAGAGCACCGTTGTTGAGGTGCTCTTCTTCTATACGTTATTCGCTTTTATTTTCTGTATTCCGTTTTCGAGGGATATAGGTGGTATTAATCCTAAGTTCCTTCCACTCATTTTTGTGAAGGCACTGGTGATTTTTATTGCATGGATATTAAGCTTTAAAGCAATAAAAGATCTGCCGCTGAGTATTTATGGTATTCTTGATTTGTCCAGGGTACTGTTTGCCACTCTTTTGGGATTTCTGGTACTTCGAGAAGCGTGTACGGTTAACCAGATTATCGGCCTTGTGCTTGTGGCAGGAGGCTTGTTGCTCCTTAAATTCGGCGGGTTCAAGAAACAAAAGGAAAATGTTAAACCGGTTGTTGTGGCGCTTGCATTGCTGTCGTGCCTTCTGAATGCCGTGTCCGGATTTCTGGATAAGGTGCTGACAAAAGATGTCACGGCGTCTCAGCTGCAATTCTACTACATGCTTTTTCTTGTAATCCTTTATTTCCTCTATATGATTTTCAGTAAAACAAATGTGGATGTAAAAGGAGCGGTAAAAAACTATTGGATATGGATACTGGCCCTTTTGTTTGTTGTTGCGGACAAAGCACTGTTTATGGCAAACGCAATTCCGGAAAGTAAAGTAACGGTAATGACGCTTGTTAAACAGAGCGGATGTGTTGTATCACTTATAGCCGGGCGCTTCCTGTACCATGAAAAAAATATGCTTCACAAATTTATATGTACGATCATTATTGTTGCCGGAATTGTTATTGCGGTAAAATAAAGAAAGGGCAAGGCGGGTAATATACCTGACTTGCTTTTTTATTTAATTCAATCTTAATTGATATAAGGAATTCGATTGTTATAATTAATTTTGTATGTGTTGCTTTCAAAAAACCGGAAAATACATCCGTTCGAAAACAGAGGCCTTTCCAAAATGAAGAAAAACAGAAGCAAAAGAATACTGTTCAGCGCACTTGTAGTGTGCGTGCTTTTTATTCTTGTTATTTTTATATGGTACAGCGGTATGAATGAAAATGAACTTAGAACCGGGATAAGCAGCGGATATGATTTTTCTTCATTCATCAAAGACAATCTGTATATGGAAATATCCATACTAATCATTCTGACGTGTACATCTGTCATTATCAATTCTGCCATTTATCGTATGGAAAGCAGAAATATGGCGGAAAAAAGCGCTTTGGAAAGTGAAATTTCCGCGCAAAGAAAAATAAACGAAACAAAAGACGAGCTGCTTTGGATTAATGATATGCTTGTGTATGCCAAAGCCGGGCTTTGGATTATAGAAGCGGAAGAGGGAAAAGAACCGCTGCTTCGTGGTGACCGAAGCATGAAGATGCTTATCGGTGCTCCGGAAGATGCTACTCCCGAAGAATGTTACAAAGCATGGTGGAACGGTGTTCCGGACGAAGAGAAGGAACTGGTGCTTAAGGGCGTTGAAGACATGAGAACCATTGGTCAGGCTGAAGTTTTCTATCCATGGCACTATCCTGACGGAGAACGCATATATGTACGTTGTGTGGGATCTCCAAACAAGGACTTTAAAGGAAAGGGCTATTCGCTTGTAGGGTATCATCAGGATGTAACCGGAATGTATACAACGCAGCTTGAGAAGGAAAGATATCTCAAAACGCTTAGCGATACCTACTTTGTTACTGCCCATTTCGACCTTGTGAATGACAGACGAATTGTACTTAACAGCGGCAGCTACACTGATGAATACGTAGACAATGCATCGGTAGGTGTCAAAGAAGCGATAGATCTTTGGGCGGAAAACGACTTTGACCC
Organism: Lachnospiraceae bacterium; assembly: GCA_045598045.1. Lineage (GTDB taxonomy): Bacteria > Bacillota > Clostridia > Lachnospirales > Lachnospiraceae > RGIG3528. The sequence continues at coordinate 37,241 of JAZLLG010000040.1, forward strand.
GGAAGACAGGGCAGCAAATGAAGACTTCTGGGACATTCCGACCATGAAGGAACGTCTTAAGAAAAACAATACCATCACGCGCGAAGTAAAGACAATTTCCAACGGCTGGATATGCATTCAGCTTGTTGCGTCCGGGCGGGATGAAGAGGGTAACGTTACCGATGTAACCTGGCTTGCAAGGAGAATAGACGAACAGAAGCAGAAGGAACTGGAGATGCAGGCAGAACTCGAGACTGCTTACAAGGAAGCAAACCGTGCGAATACGGCTAAATCCGATTTCCTTTCTGCCATGTCCCATGATATACGAACTCCCATGAATGCAATAAAGGGTATGACTGATATTGCCCTTAGAAACATCGATGATAAAAAGAAGGTTGAGGATTGTCTCGGAAAAATCCGGGCATCAGGCAGTCAGCTTGTTGCACTGGTTAATGATATCCTTGATATTTCCGCAATTGAAAACAACAAAATCACTTTACGAGAAACGGAACTTGATGTTGTTGCCGGTTTCGAAAGTGTGAAAAATATATTCAGTCTTCAAAATGTGTCTAAGAGTCAGGACGGAGAATATAACATTCATGATATTTCAAGCAGGTGGGTGAAGGCTGACGAAGTAAGAGTAAGCCAGATTTTTACAAATCTTGTCGGAAATGCCGTTAAATATACTCCCGAGGGCGGAAAAGTTTCATTTGAAATGTATCAGGAAACCGGTGCGGACGGTACATTGAATACTGTTGGAATCGTTGAAGATTCCGGTATCGGAATGAGCGAAGAATTCATGGAGAACATGTGGGAATCCTTTAGCAGAGCGGTGGATACCCGCGTAAACAAAATACAAGGTACCGGTCTCGGCCTTGCAATTGTTAAAAACCTTGTTTCACTCATGAACGGAACCATAGAGGTTCAAAGTGAATTAAATAAGGGCTCCAGATTTAAGGTTACTCTTCCGCTGAAGCCGGTTTATCATGAAGAAAAAGAAGAAGAAAAGGAGTGCGGAAGCTTTGAGCAGCTTAATGTTCACGCACTTGTCGCCGAAGACAATGAGGTTAACTGGGAAATTATCAATGAGTTGCTCACACTGAACGGTATTATTTCCGAGCATGCCTGTGACGGAGAGGAGTGCCTTAAGAAGTTTACGGAAGCACCGCCAAAGACCTATGATGTTATCTTCATGGATATGCAGATGCCTTACATGAACGGTATTGAGGCTACAAAAGCCATTCGTGCATCGGAACATCCTGAGGCAAAGACAATTCCGATTATTGCAATGACAGCCAATGCGTTCACCGAAGATGCCGAGAAGTGCAAAGCGGCGGGAATGAATGATCATCTTGCAAAGCCTATTGAGATGGAAGAAGTAGTTGCAGCGATAAAAAAATATGTAATATAAGCAATCGGTATAACCAAACATCTATCAGGAAAGGAAAGATTGTGATGAAGCTTACAAATGAAATGATTTTGAAAGCAAAAAGGGCAAAAAGTGTCGAGGAACTTCTGACTCTTGCAAAAGAATATGATGTTAAAATGAGTACTGAAGAGGCTAGCCGGTATTTCGAACAATGGCACAAAGAAGGCGAATTATCGGATGCTGAACTTGATAGCGTAAGCGGCGGCAGTTGCGGAAGCGATGATACAATGTACGGCACACACGCAGATTGGGGTCCGATTTGCGATGGTCAGTTTAAAAACGAAAGCGGGTCTGCAGGCGGCGCTGTCAGGTGCGGGAATTGTGATTACTTCCAGGGAGCCCCGCACAATTATGGAGCATGTATGCGGGACGTCTGGTAAAATCGGTATCGACAACATGAGCATACTAAGCCTCTTTTTTGGAGGCTTATTTTTTGGGACATTGTCGGATGCTTCGCAATCATCGGGACAAACCGGACAAACTTCGAATAGATTTTTTGAAACGAATTGAATTATTATACGGTTATTCCTGTATACAGGAGGGTAACACAAAATGAAGAAAAAAATATCTTATATACTTTTGATTGCAATTATAACAGTTTTTGCGGCATGCGGAAGCGCTCAGAACCTGGGGCAAAATCAGTTGCCTTCAAATGCGGGAACTCAGACTGAAGCTGCAAAGGAACCTGTTCCCACACACTCCATGGTGCTTGACGAAGTGGCTGAGCCTGTTGCAACAGTAACGCCTGTGCAGGAGGAGAATCCTACTGTAACAGATGCACCTGTTCAGACGGAGGAACCCGTTGTAACCGAGATGCCTGCTCCCGAAGAAACGCCAGCTGCAATCGAAACACCTGCTCCCACACCTGAGACGGCTATACTTCCCGTTGTAACAAAGCTTCCGGATGAAGTGGCTCAGATTCCTGCGGAGGAAAGAGAGGAAGTTTATTTCCTTCTTTCGGATACAGCGGAGAGTTCCGTGTTTGTAAGTTTTGATAATGAAACAAAGGAATGCGTTCTTTCTATAGGTACTGATGATGAAATGACAGGTACATTTGAAATAAACGGAGAAGCTGTTACCATTAATATCGGAGGGTCTGAATTGTATTTCGAAAAGGTTGACAACGGTCTTGTACTGAATAAAGTAAAAGCAGGTGCGACAAAGGTATCTGACAGATTTAAGGGCGGTTCCTTGTTTAAAAAGGTTACGGGAACCGAAATAGTAAAAGAAAAACCTGCTGATGCAATTATCACAGGAGATCCTATAGAGACAAAGTCTTTCGTAGTGCGTACGAACGGCTATGTTGACGGAGAGAAGTATCCTAAAACCGTTATTATTACAAGCAGAGCCGAACTTGACAAATACTATGAAGATAATAAGAACGTATACGAACTTGGTTCTGAAATCTCTTCTGCCATTACATTCTGGCATGCTTGTTCCGGATATGACGACGCATTTTTTGCTGAAAAGAACCTTGTCCTTATTGTACTGGAGAGCGGAACGGGAATGATAAGCTATAACGTAACGGGCGCTTTTTACGGTGAAGGATACTTAGCTGTTAATATTGATGCGTCAAGCCCGGAAGTTGTTACAAGCGATATGGCCGAATGGCACCTTATTCTTGAAACACCAAAGACTGTAAAGGCCGAAGACAAAGTGGCGGTTCAGATTACTCCCAAACAGGCTGATGGCTTCAGCCCGACGGAAAAAACACCTAAAGAGACCAGATAACATGAGTATTGATTTAAAAAGAGTTACAGACGTGATATGCCCGGAAACGGCAGAAGCAGAATGCGAAGACTCCAAGTGCGGAGCAAAGAGCTTTTTCACTTATTCCTCCAAGACTACAGGAACCACGAGAGGCGCGGGCATCCTTCTTCCTGCGAATTATGATACTTCGAAAGAGTATCCCGTTCTTTACTTCCTGCATGGGATTTTCGGTGATGAATATTGCCTGATTAACGACACCAACAATAAAATCCCCGAAATTTTATGCAATCTGAAAGAAGCCGGGAACATCGGTGATGTAATCGTTGTTTTTCCGAACATGTACGCCACTACCGTGCAGGACGGAAAGCCTGTAATGGGAAAGATTGATAACGAGACGATAGCTCCTTACGATAACTTTATCAACGATCTCGTTAACGACCTTATTCCTTATGTGGAGTCACATTTTTCCGTAAGCAGGGACAGAGCAAAAAGAGGGCTTATAGGCTTCTCACTTGGCGGGAGAGAGACGCTGTTTATCGGCACAAGGCGTTCCGATCTCTTTTCGTGTATCGGAGCTGTTTCACCTGCTCCGGGGCTTACTCCCGGCAGAGACTGGGCGATGGAACACCCGGGTCAGCTCAAAGAGGATGAACTGGTGGTGGTTCAGAAGGACAGATATCCGCTCGACCTCATTATGATAACATGTGGCACAAAAGATGGTGTTGTCGGCAAGTTTCCGGAGAGTTATCACAATATATTAACAACTAACGGTGTTGAACATTTGTGGTATGAAGTTCCGGATGCGGACCATAACAGCATTGCAATAAAAAGCGGCTTCTACAACTACCTTATCAGGTGGTGGGAGACCATGAACAAATGATAATTTATAAGGGGTGTTTCTTAACACCCCAATTTTTTATAACAAAACTGTATAATAATTCGGCATTTTTTTTGTTTACAAATAAAAAAAGTGGAAGTAAAATACATTTTGGTTTTTTTGTGGGCAAACCGCAGAAACATGGAGGAAAAATATATGGAAAGACGTGTAGGTACTGTTTCCAGAGGCATCAGAGGTCCCATCATCAGAGAGGGAGACAATCTGGTAGATATCACTACTTCAAGTGTTCTTGAGGCTGCGAAGAGCGAAGGATTTGAGCTTCGTGACAGAGATGTCATAGCTCTTACCGAGTCCATCGTTGCCCGTGCACAGGGTAACTATGCTACTGTTGACGCTATTGCAAAGGATGTTAAGGCAAAGCTTGGCGGCGGCACAGTGGGTGTTATTTTCCCGATTCTCTCACGTAACCGTTTCGCAATCGTTCTTAAAGGAATTGCAATGGGCTGCAAGAAGGTTGTTCTCATGCTCAGCTATCCCAGCGATGAAGTCGGCAACGCACTCATCACATACGATCAGCTTGATGAAGCAGGAGTTAACCCCTACTCAGATGTCCTCACCCTTGAAAAGTATCGTGAACTCTTCGGTAACAACGTTCATGAGTTCACAGGTGTTGACTATGTTCAGTACTATTCAGACGTCATTAAAGAAGCGGGCGCTGAAGTTGAAGTAATCTTCGCAAACAATCCCCGTACCATCCTTAAATATACAGACTGCGTTCTTACTTGTGACATTCACACAAGAAAGCGCACAAAGAGAATTCTTTCTGCTGCAGGTGCAAAAGTCGTATGCGGACTTGATGACATTCTTACATCATCTGTTGATGGCAGCGGCTTCAATACACAGTACGGTCTTCTCGGCTCCAATAAGTCCACTGAAGACAAGATTAAGCTCTTCCCTAACGAATGCAAGCAGCTCGTTTTGGACATCCAGTCCGAAATCCTTAAGAAGACCGGTAAGCATGTAGAGGTTATGGTTTACGGCGACGGCGCTTTCAAGGATCCTCAGGGAAAGATTTGGGAGCTTGCAGATCCGGTTGTTTCCCCTGCATTCACAGACGGACTTATCGGAACACCCAACGAGCTTAAGCTTAAGTATCTTGCTGATAATGACTATGCAAACCTTTCCGGCGAAGCACTTAAGGAAGCTATCTCAAAGAGCATCAAGGCTAAGGATGCAAACCTCAAGGGAAGCATGGCTTCTCAAGGCACTACACCTCGTCAGCTTACAGATCTTATCGGTTCTCTTTGCGATCTTACATCCGGTTCGGGCGATAAAGGAACACCTATTATCCTCGTTCAGGGCTACTTTGATAATTACACAATCGAGTAATTGACATAAAAAACGGAGCCTCAAGGCTCCGTTTTTTTAACTTATTTTTCTTTTTTGCGTTCATTGTAGAGCCATTTCTCAGCTGAATCAAGAAGACGCTCAATGTATTTCATGAACTGCTTTTTGTCTTCTTCGGAGAAATCTGCTATAAGCTCGTTCAGACGATCGTTATGACGTTTGCGAAGCTCGTTGGCAAGCTCGAAACCACGAGGCGTGATGTTAAGCATTTTTCTGCGGCGGTCCTGCTGGTCCTGGCCGCGAGATACTATTCCCTTGTTTTCAAGGGAAAGCAAAGCTTTGGCAACAGTAGTTTTATCAAGAATCAAAGCCTTGGCAACAGCATCCTGAGAACAGTTTGGGTTGGCGTGAATGAAGGTGCAGATTTTAATCTCTGTGTCGCTCATTCCCATGCCGCCCGCGTGTCTGTGGATGAATTCACGTTCGCAAGTGTAAAGAATACTAAGTTTAAGAAAATCCATATTTTATACCTCTTATTTCTCCCCTCATAACGCATTATACATAATAGTCTGATGTTTATCAATCAAAAATGCAGAAACGAATTATAAAAATAAAAATGAAAAAATAAAATGTAGCAATGAATTGCGAATGATGTGATAAATATGAAGTAGACAAAAAAAGCCTTCCTGCTTATGATGAATACAGTACTTTTGTGCACAACGTCTGCGTGACGGAAGGCTGTGAAGGCTATTGCAACATGCATACGACATTATGGTATTGGGACAGGAGAAGGAATAATTATGGCAAAAATCACACTGCATCCCGCCTTTACAATAGGCGAGATATCACCGAGACTCTACGGCACATTTGTTGAGCCCATCGGAACAATCGTAAACGGAACAATGTACAACCCCAAGCATCCGACCGCAGATAAGCAGGGCTTCAGAACGGACGTTATAAACAGTCTTAAGGAAGCCGGAATGAAGTATGTGCGTATGCCGGGCGGAAATTTTGTATCATGCTGGAACTGGAAGGATTCCATAGGTCCGAAATCCGAAAGAAAGAAACATCTGGACATGGCATGGTACCAGTACATCACAAATGAAGTGGGCCATGACGAGTATCTGCAGTGGGCGGAAAAGTGCGGTGCAGAAGCTCTTTACACAATAAATATGGGTACAGGCGACATGCAGTCTGCCATCGATCTTGTTGAATATACAAACCATGAAGGCGGCACATGGTGGTCCGACCTTCGAAAGAAAAACGGTCATAAAAAGCCTTATGGCGTTAAACTTTTTTATCTTGGCAACGAAATGGACGGCCCTTGGCAGCTTGGTTCATGGGATAAGGATCCGAAGGGCTATGGCGTTCGCGTAAACGAAACATCCAAAGCCTGCAAATGGGTTGACGCTTCCATTGAAACGGTTGTGTGCGGAAGTTCGGCTCCGTTTATGGCGCACTTCCCGGAGTGGGAGCAGACGGTTCTTAACGAATGTTATGAATCTGTTGACTATCTTTCACTTCATCATTATCATGTTGCTCCTCCCGGAGACATTCTTTCACTTCTTGGAGGTTCTGTTTATTACGAAGACTTCATCAATGCAGAAGTTGCCATGTGTGACTATGTAGCGGCAAAGCTTCGTTCTCCCAAGAAGATGATGATTTCCTTCGACGAGTACGGCAGTATGTGCAGACCGCTTCGTGAGCCTCGTCCCGGCTATGGCTATCACAACATGGTTGAAGACCATTATCGCTTCGATCCGAACCGTGAGTATGTCCTTCACGACCCTGACAAGATGAGGCACTTTGACTTCCCCGGCGGAGACATGCTTCACGCACTTACACTCGGTTCCACACAGCTTGCTTTCCTTCGTCATGCAGACCGCGTTAAGATTGCATGCGCAACGGGTGGTATCGGCGATCTTTGTGCATCGGATCACGACCACGTATGGAAGAAGGCTTCCCATTACGTATTTACACAGCTTATGAAGTATGGCCACGGAACATCACTTCAGGTTTCTGTCGACTGCGAACGCTTTGATATTCCCGGCTATGCAATTGATGATAACTCTCAGTACACCGGCAAGAAGAACCTTCCTTTCATTGATTGTGCGGCAGCATATGATGAAAAATCCGGAGAACTCAGTGTATTCGTTATTAACCGTAATGAAAAAGAGAGCACTCCGGTTGAGCTTGATATGAGCGCATTCCCCGGCTTCAAGCTTGATGCGCACACAGAGCTCTTCAGCAAAGATTTTGACGCAAAGAACACCTACGAAAATCCTGACGTTGTTGTTCCGAAGAAGAGCAGAAGTGCAAAGATGACGGGCGAGACATTCAAAACAACTGTCAAGCCTCTGTCATGGAACGTTATTCATTTTACTAAGTAAAATAAAGAGGAACGGCTTTGTCAAAAACCGTTCCTCTGCTTTTTTTGTGCAAATAGTGGGAAGCCTCAGACGAAAGCTTTGAACTGACCGATTATTTTGCATATTCGGAGTAACTTACGCCTGTGTATTTTTTGAAACACCTTCCGAAGTAGTTTGGATCAGGAATGCCGACTTCATTAGCGGCTTCAAACATCTTTTTGCCTGCTTTGGAAAGGCTTATGGCGTGGTCCATACGGCATTTCATAAGATATTCCACGAAGCTTTGTCCTGTTTCCTGTTTGAACTTCCGGCTCAGATAGCTTGGATTAAAACTGAACTGTTGAGCAACGGAAGTAAGGTTTATACTTGAGTCCGTGAAGTTTTCTTTGAGGTAAAGGGTAATCTGATCGATGGTGGAAGTTGAGGCGTTTATGGAAATATCCGGCCGATCCGGATTCCTTTTACTCAACATGTCCTTAACACGGATAAGTACATCGTTCACATCTTTTCTGACAATCGGCTTCAGCATGTATTCAACAACCGGAAGACATACGCACTGTCGCGCGTATTCAAAGTCATCGAAGCCGGTAAGAACGATGATGATAAGGTCCGGATAACGCTGTGTGACTACTTTGGTGAATTCGATGCCGTTCATAAAAGGCATGAAAATATCAACGAAAACAATGTCGGGCCTTAATTCGTCAATAACGTTTATTGCTTCAATTCCGCTGGCTGCCTCACCGGCAAATTCCAACGAAAGCCCTTCCCAATCTATGGATGAGTACAAAAGCTTTCTGGCGGATGTCTCATCGTCAATAATCATAACTCTGTACATTATTCTCTCCCCTCCCGCATCTTAGGTATGTAGATGCTGATTTCGGTAAATTCCCCCAATGAACTACTGATTTTGATGGCATTGTCGCTGTCGCAATAGTAACGTATACGGTTTATTGTTCCGTGCAAACCGAATCCGGAAAGCATCGATTTGGAATCGGTTTTGTCAGGGGACATGGCCGACTCGATTTGTTCCCGGGTCATGCCGATACCGGAATCGTATATTTTTATAATGATTCCGTCGGGCTTCATTTCGGAGCTTATGCGGATGATACACGGCTCGCCTTTCGGGCGTACTCCGTGATAAATACAGTTTTCGACGAGCGGCTGTAAAAGAAGCTTCGGAACGACACAGTCAAGGGTGGATTCATCAAGGTCGTATTCGTCGGAAAAAATGTCGTCATAACGTAACTTTTGAAGCGTCAGATAGTCCTGAACGATTTTGATTTCTCTGCGGAGAGGAATCTCTCTGTCTCCTTTACTTAGGAAGTTTCTGTAGAAGCTTCCGAGAGTTTCGAGCGCATCATGGCACTTTTCGGCGTTTTCCTGAACAGCCAGATAACTGATGGTTTCGAGAGTGTTGTAAAGGAAATGCGGCTTGACCTGTTCCTGAAGTACGCGCATTTCTGCGGCCTGAATGTTCTTTTCTTCCTCAAGGAGTCGGTTGAAGAGTTCGTTCAGGTAGTCAATCATGCTGTTGTAGCTTTCGGCAAGATTACCGATTTCGTTACTTGGCATGTTGGCATCAATGCGCTTGAGCCAGCCGGAAGATTTGGTGAGCTCCATTGCGTCATCCAGCTTGCTTATGGGCCTTGCAACATTTCTTGAAATGAAGAACGTGAACGTGACTACAGAAACGATAAAGGCAGTAAGCGTAAGAAGAAGCGCAAAGGTTATTTCTGCAGGTAAGGCGTAGGCAACATCGGAACATTCACAAAGAACAACAAGGGAAGAAAGAACGGCTTTTCCGGATATGGATGTGCGTACGCCGTTTTTCTTTACACTTTTGGTTACGGCGTAATCTTTACAAAAGCTGCTGTCAAAATCACTGAGTACTTCTTCACTGCCTGTGAGGAAAAGACCGTCGAGATTTGAGATACATATCTTGTTTGCTTTCTGAAGACTGATGATTTCATCAAAAGCAGAATCGGAAATATTTACAACGAGGTAGCCGGTATGCTCCTGCGAAGTGATGTCGTATATTGCACGGGAAAGGGTGAGAGACGGTCTGCCGTCTGCACGCTTAACCATTCCGTCACAGTTTATCGAGATGATTGTACTTCCTTTTGCATCAAGAAGCTTTCCTTTTACATCTTCGGTCTGAGAAACAATGTATTTCGTATGATTTGTGAAGGCGTAAAAGCCATCGTTCCTGATGACAAAAATGGAATCAATGAACCCGGGGGCGGAAAAAACGGTGGAAACTTCGTAAATTCCCATTCGGGCGTTATATAACATATCCATATCGGCAGTATCGGCACGGAGAAACGGAACAACGTTGTCATTGGCCATGACGAGTCTGGAAATGTAATTGTATTTTTCTATGGCGCTTTCGATATAGGAAGTGATGTTGTTTACCGCTGTTTCCGAAGTGCTTTTCTGAACGTCATCATTCGAACGCTTGTTGATGATATAAGAGGAAAGAAGAAACACGGCACAGAAAAAACAAAGCAGAACAACCAGAAGACCGATAGTTCTCCTTTGAATGGAATACTGTTTTATTCGTGCAATTTTGTTTTTCATCATATTATCTCTTCTCTTGGCTGTTAGAGTACCATAAAATAGGGCGATTTTCAATGATTTGGTAAAAATAACGAATACAAAAAGTAAAAATAATCCTTATTGATTTGTGCATAATGTACATTACACATGTCAAAAAAGTGAATTTTTTGTTAAAAAAGTAAAAACAATGCTTGATGATGTAAAAATCGTCTATTTTCGAAAACGATTTCGAAGATTATAATCAGTAAAGTTGACGGATTTGAATTATGTAAGGGGGTACAAACGAATATGAAAGCGAAGCGTTTAATTGGTTTCCTTGCGGTTCTTCTCCTCTTTGCGGTAACAGTCGGCTGCGGAAAAGTTGTCATTGATAATGCGGACCTTTGTAAAAAATGGGCGAACAGCTATGAGCCCGAAACAGTTGCATTGAGACTGTCGGATAAGGGAAAAGCTACAATCTATGACGGCACGGAAAGAGCAGACTACAAATTCACCGTAGATGATACTTTCGTAAGCATAATCAAGCGTGACGGAAGTGTTGAAAAGCATCGTTTTTCTTTAACAAAAGAAGGGCTGATCTTTTACCATAATTATGATTATGAGCTTGAGACGAGGCTTGGTGACGGAATTATGGGAGTTTGGAACGCGGGGAACAATTCTTTTGAGTTTACAAGCAACTATACATTCCTTGAAGACGGTTTCTTTACCGGGCACTACTCGGTTGATGAAGAGGCCGGCACAATAAAGCTTATGTACGAGCATACAATGCAGGATACCGTTCTTTATTACTCTCTTGACGGAGACAAGCTGCTCATCGAATACCCGTGGCAGTATGTCGAGGTTGCGAAATAACAAAGGTGTATACGGGAAAGCCCGTTTACATAAATAAACACATTTACTTTTCAAGGAGGGAAATCATGAAAAGAAAAATCGCTTTATTATTAGCAGTTCTGATGATCGTTTCTCTTGTTGGTTGTGGTAAGGGTTCTGACACACCTTCAGGCGCAACATCTCAGGGAGGAGACGAGAAGATTAATCTCAACATGTGGTGTATCGCTACAGAGTCTGACTCTAACCGTGGCGCATACGAAACAGCTATTGCAGCCTACAAGGCAGCTCATCCTGAAGTAAACTTCACATGGGAATCATTCGAGAACGAGTCTTACAAGACAAAGATTAAGGCAGCTGTTGCAGCTAACGAGATCCCTGACATCTTCTTCACATGGTCATGTGCATTCCTTGGCGACTTCGTTAAGCAGGGTCGTGTATACTGCGTAGACGAAGAGTACAAGAAGTGGGCAGCAGATCTTCCTGCAGCTATGATGGGTAACGTAACATATGACGGCAAGTACTATGGCGTTCCGCTTACATTCAACATCGTTGGTATGTTCGCTAACATGGAACTCCTCAAGTCCGTTGGTTACAACGACGTTCCCAAGACATACGATGAGCTCATCGATTGCTGTGATAAGCTCGTTGCAAAGGGAATCATTCCTTTCGGTTGCTCCGGTAAGGAAACATGGTGTGTAACTGAGTACCTTGAGTCCATCATCGAGAAGACAGCAGGTGCTACAGCTCTCAACGCAATCTTCGCAGGCAACGCTACTTGGAACAACCCTGACCTCGCTAAGGCAGTTGGTATCTTCCAGGATATGATCGCTAAGAAGTACTTCGATCCCGATGGAATCGCTCTTGGTAACGATGAAATCAAGAACAACTTCATTGCAGGTAAGTATGCTTTCTACATGAACGGTACTTGGAACTGTGCAGACATCAGCGATGCTGGTCTCGCAGACAAGGTTAAAGTTTCTGAGTTCCCTGTAATCGATGCTTCCAAGTCTCAGCTTGGTGAGCTTATCGGTGGACCTTCAGATACACTTGCAATCGCACAGTCTTCTAAGAACGCTGCTAAGGCTGCTGAGTGTACATTCTTCCTCGCTAAGGAAATTTGTAAGCAGTGCTACCTTAAGGGCGCAGGTCTTCCTGCTTGGAAGGTTGACTACGATACACCTGACCTCAATCCTCTTACAATTGCTGTAGCAGATATCTGCAGCAAGGCTAGCCAGTATGTTCTTTTCGGCGATACAGCTATGGATTCCGAGACAGCTAACATCTACCTTGATTATGTTGGTAAGATTTATGCTTCTGAAATCGATGGTGCTACATTCGTTAGCGGCCTTACAAAGGACATCAGATAATTTAAACAAAATCTACACAAATCACGGCGGGGCAATACCCGCCGTGACTTTTAAGAAAAGTATTCAACGGGCATTGCCCGGGGATGAAACATTAGAGGGGACTCTATGAAAAAACTTTACGGAAATAAACTTACAATATTCCTTTTCCTGCTTCCCGCGCTGTTATTGTTTGTGGGAATTCTGGTTGCACCCATTTTCATTACCGGTTTTGTAAGTTTCTTCAAAATGCAGGGTGCAAATCTAGCTACAAGAGAATTCGTTGGATTTGATAACTATGTTAAGCTCTTCACCGGTGGTACCTACGATATGAAGGTATCTTTGGGCAATGCTTGTATTCTTGCGTTGCTGTCAGTATTTCTGCAGCTGCCTCTTTCTCTTTTACTTGCTCTTGCCCTTGGTAACAAGAGACCCGGAGAACGTGCTTTCCTTTCGATAAACTTTATGCCGGTGCTTATTTCAGCCGTTATCATCGGTATGCTTTGGTCAAAGCTTTGTAATCCGTCTTATGGTCTTATGAACAACGTTCTCGAGTTCTTCGGCTTTGAGAGACCTTCAGGCGGCTTGCTTGCAAACGAAAAGACGATTCTTGCTGCCGTATTTACTCCTGTTTTGTGGCAGTACGTCGGCTATCATATGCTCCTTATGTATGCGGGCGTTAAGAGTGTTCCTCCGGAATACAGAGAAGCAGCCATGATTGATGGTGCAAGCGAAGGACAGGTTAACCGTTATATTGTTCTTCCTCACATTAAGCCTATTATTAAAATCAGTGTAATTTTTGCGGTAACAGGTTCATTCAAGTCATACGACCTTATTCAGGCTATGATCGGTGATACAGGTGTATTTAAAAAAGCCTACGTACCCGCTATTTCCATGGCACGTTATCTTTTCAAGTTTAACCAGTACGGTCTCGGAAGTGCCGTAGCAATGCTCCTTATCATCCTTTGCTTCGCATTTGCACTTATTATCGGCTTCGTTTTCAGAGATAAGGAGGCGTAAAAATGAGCAAAGACTATGGTTCATCACGTGCCGTATACAGATTTACGGTAAAAGAATTCTTCATTTATGCAGGACTTATCATTTGGGCATTTATAAATCTGTTCCCTGTATACTGGCTTTTTACATTCTCTTTTAAGTCCAATGCCGAAATCCTCGGTGATAACGTAGCAGGACTTCCGAAAAAATGGTTATGGTCAAACTACACAACAGTCCTTAACCTTGGCTCAAAGGATCCTACTCTTGGATTTTTTGACGGTGGTATCGCTGCCGGTTTTGTAAACAGTGCCATTATAGCAATTGCAACAATTCTTGTTGTTCTCATCGTTGCACTTATGGCAACATTTGCACTTACAAGACTTATGTGGAAGGGCAGAAAGCGTATGAACAGCATCTTAATGCTCGGACTTACAATTCCTGTTCATGTTTCCATCGTACCGCTCCTCATCATCTTTGGTCAGTTAAAGATGTTAAGCACTTATGCATCCCTTATTATTCCTTATGCCGCTTTCTCAATGGCTATGGCAATTCTTGTATGTTCAGGTTTCATGCAGGATATTCCTTTCGAGCTTGATGAAGCTGCATGTATAGACGGATGTAACACTTGGGGCATCTTCTTTAAGGTTATCGTTCCTCTTATGAAGCCTGCAGTTGCTACAGTTTCCATTTACACACTTCTGCAGTGCTGGAATGAGTTCCTTCTTGCAAGTATCCTTAACAGTGATAAGACACACAAGACAATTCCTGTAGTAGCTCAGGGTCTGAACGGAGCCCACGACAGAGATTACGGTGCAACAGGTGCTGCACTTGTGCTTGCAACCTTCCCTGTTCTTCTTTTCTATATCTTCTTCAGTAAGAAGATTCAGGACAGTTTCATTGCAGGTGCTGTCAAAGGCTGATATATGCAAGTGACGTTAAGCAGCTTGTCAGGCGTAGCTTTCAAGTTCATTGAGTAAAAATAAAGCGAACACCGATTTATGGTGTTCGTTTCAGAGCGTCGACAAAGAGGGTACGCGGCCTAACCGGCCGTGCACCCTCTTTTCGCACTTCATATACCTTTTAAGACTTCAATTCAATCTTTTCAAGAGAAAATCACAATAATGGCTTAAGCCATTACCGCTTTTC
>JAZLLG010000041.1:0-26182 GCA_045598045.1 Lachnospiraceae bacterium
AGGATAAACCTCCTTCGTATTTTTTTGTGCGGTTGGCGAACCTGCACTTATTATACCTCAGGAGGTTTTTTTCTTGAAGCTTAAGCTGACCAGGGACACACCTGCATAGCAGGTGGTTTATTTGTATTGGGAATACAAAAAATTGGTCACCCGTTTTGTGGGTGACCAAAGCTAGAAGCGGGAATCGGACCCGCGACCTACGCATTACGAGTGCGTCGCTCTACCGACTGAGCCATTCTAGCATCTGCATATTATGCAAGAGTCGAGGCGACGGGATTCGAACCCACGACCTCTGCGTCCCGAACGCAGCGCTCTACCAAACTGAGCCACACCTCGAACTTACTGACTGTTGCCGTAATTGCAACTTCGTCATTATGCTACAAAATATATGAATTGTCAAGAGAAAAGATAGTTTGAAAGCTCATCGACTCCCGCAAACCATATATCGCTGTTTTTCTTCATGAATTCACGTATCTCCGGTACGTCATGGCACCATCCCGCTGCCGCGAAATCAGCTCCGAATGCTCTTGCCATGTCATATCCCGGCTTGGCATCGTCAACAACAATGATATCAGAAGGCTTCAGGTTGAAACGTTCCGCAATTTTCCTAAGTGACACCGGGCTTGGCTTTCTTTCTTCCCTTGGGACTTCCCATCCAAACACCATATCCGGCTCAGGAAGTCCGTTTGCCTTATAATCCCTGAGGATATTGAAATTGAAAGAGTGCGACACAACACATACATAGCCGCCTTCTTTTTTCTGGCGTTCGATTATTTCCTTCATTCCGGGATAAACAGACGGAATGCGCGTGCTGACATAATTTTTCCAGATTTCTTCCTCGGCTTTGAACTCTTCTTCCGTAAATCCGTAGTCACGTTCCATAAACTCTATGAAACCGGGATCGAAGTTGTAGCGGAAGTAGTCGTCCGAAGAAATAGTCTTTGCCCCCGGGCGCATAATACGAAGCGCTTCGAGGAAAGCCGGGTAATGAATCTCTTTTGTAGAAGAGACCACGGTGTCATCATGGTCAAGTACAAGGCATTTATATTTCATAAAATCCTTTCCAATAAGGCACCGTGGTTCTCATTAATGTTAAGAGTAAGGTAAGCCTTAACGGTTATTTTGTAAGAAGAAGCATGATTTCATTGGATCTTTCTACGAACCTGGTCATTGCTTCAGGCTCCAAAGGCTTGTGTGCCAATGTTGCCAAATCATAGAGCTGCTCACAGATGATGCCTGCATTCTTTGTTCTTGAGTGCTCGAAAAGATAAGAAACAAGAGGATGATTTGCATTAAGGACAAGTGTCTCGCCCTCGCCGAGTCCTGCATCACCCATGTCCATACCGTTCATGGAGTACATTTTCATCATATCCCGGAAACGTCTTGTTTCCTCAGAAAGAGTAATCATTGCGGCAATCTTTTCACTCTTGATTTTCTCAACCTGAACGTTGAGCTTTTCTTTTCCAAGATTCTTTCTAAAGAACTCAGTGAGCTTTTCGGTCTCCTTTTTAAGTTCCTCTTCGGAAGTCTCGTCCTTGAAATCGCCGGCAACTTCGGCATCAATACGCATGAACTTGACGTCCTTATTGTCATACTCAAGTTGAGTAATAAAAGGCTGGTCAATGGAATGTGTAAGAATTACTGCATCCTTACCGTTTTCCTTAAACATATTGATGTACTGGCTCTGCTGCTTCTCATCTGTAACGTAGTAAACAGTGTCTTTCTTTTCTTCCTTTTCCTCATCCTTCTTGTTATCAGAAGGTGTTTCATCAACAACCTCAGCTTCAACCTTTTCGCCGTTGGCGTCGGTTGCTTCGGCTGTATCGCCCTTGGAAGCTTTGATATATTCGGGAAGAGTAACGTATTTGCCTTCCAGGTTCTTAAATACAACGAAGTCTTTTATCTTGTCGCGGAATTTTTCGTCCTTAAGGCAGCCGAACTTAATGAAAGGAGAAATGTCATCCCAGTATTTCTCATAGTTTTCTCTTTCGGTTTTGTACATACCGATAAGCTTATCCGCAACCTTTTTGGAAATGTAATCGGAAATTTTCTTAACAAAACCGTCATTCTGAAGGGCACTTCTTGATACGTTCAGAGGAAGGTCCGGACAGTCGATTACTCCCTTGAGAAGCATAAGGAATTCAGGAATAACCTCTTTAATGTTGTCTGCAATGAACACCTGGTTTGAATAAAGCTTAATCTTTCCTTCGATGGTATCGTATTCCGTGTTGATCTTAGGAAAGTAGAGAATTCCCTTCAGGTTGAAAGGATAGTCCATGTTCAAATGAATCCAGAACAAAGGCTCTTTGTAGTCGTTGAAAACTTCACGATAGAACTTTTTGTATTCCTCTTCGGTGCAGTCATTGGGATGCTTTGTCCAAAGAGGATTGATTTCATTTATGGGTTCGGGCTTCTTGGGCTCTTCTCCCTCTTTTACCTCCTCAGGCTTCGCATTTTCATTCTTGAAGAAAATGGGAACAGGCATGAAGGAGCAATATTTCTCGATTACTTCCTTTGCTTTGTACTCATTTGAAAACTCATAGGAATCCTCATTAAGATAAAGAACGATAGTTGTACCGCGCTCGTCTTTGTCACCCTCACTCATGGAGTAGCTCATTCCGCCCTCAGACTCCCAGTAAACAGGCTTTGCTCCTTCCTTGTAGGAAAGAGAATCGATGGTAACCTTATCCGCAACCATGAATGCAGAATAGAATCCAAGACCGAAATGACCGATTATCTGGTCACTGCCGGACTTGTCCTTGTACTGTTCAAGGAAATCCCTTGCGCCCGAAAAAGCAATCTGGTTAATATATTTATCCACCTCATCGGCTGTCATGCCGATACCGTTATCGGTAAAGGTGATTGTCTTGTTTTCCTGATTTACAAAAACGCTCATCTTCCATTCATTGTCATCCGGAAGCTGAGCCTCACCGATTCCCTCAAGCTTCTTAAGCTTTGTGATGGCATCACATCCGTTTGAAATGAGTTCTCTGTAAAAAATGTCGTGGTCACTGTACAGCCACTGCTTGATTATCGGAAATATGTTTTCCGAATCAATTGATAAATTGCCTGACTTGATTTCTGTAGCCATTTGTATTTCATCTCCTTAAAAATTTCCGCGTTTTTACACGCTTCTTTTTTCGTTAATGGCTATGATAGTACACCCAAAAACAAAAGTCAAGATAAAATTAGCACTCATTTTGTATGAGTGCTAATAGCTATCTGCTTTCTGAAATTATGAGGCTCATTTTGCCATCCAAAGTGTACTTTCCGTAACCCTTCGGCATAATAAAGTGTTGTCCCTTTTTAATACCGACTCCGTTGATTGATCCGTCACCGTCAATAACTGAGAAAAGTCTGTAGGTTTCCGCCTCCTCGAAGCCGGTCTTTCCTTTTACATCATACTTCCAGACACTGTAGAAATCGCATTCAACAAGCTTCTCAATATCCGTTTCACCCACTTTGCTCTTTTCGCCAAGACTCAAGGTGTCTTTGTGAGGGCATGTAATAACGTCGATGCTCTGTTCGATATGAAGCTGTCTCGGCTTACCGTTCTGAAGACGTCCATAATCATAAAGACGGTATGTAACGTCCGATGACTGCTGCGTTTCGAGAATAAGTGTACCTTTCTTTATGGCATGTACCGTACCCGGAACGATTTGGAAAAAATCTCCTTTTTTAATCGGACGGGGAGAAATCAGCTCATTCCAACGATTCTCATGAATCATTGCAGCCAGTTCTTCTTTAGATTTTGCATTATGACCGATGACAATCTCCGCATCCTCGTCGCAGTCAAGTATATACCAGCATTCGGTTTTGCCAAAGCTCCCGTTTTCATGCTCATTCGCATAAACATCATCCGGATGAACCTGTATGGACAAATCGGCTTTTGCATCGATGATTTTCACGAGAAGCGGAAATTTCTTTTTATTGTCGCCGAAAAGCTCCCCGTGAGACCTGTAAAGCTCCGAAAGCTTCATTCCGTCAAAGCTTCCGCCATCTATCGTGTCATCACCGTTTTCATGTGCGGAAACAGCCCAACATTCGCCGGTATCATCTCCCGGAATGTCGTAGCCGTACTCTGTTTTCATTCTGTTGCCGCCCCATATCATTTCTTTGAATACGGGCTTTAAAAAAATCAGTTCCATATTATTTTATCTTCAAATCAAACGTAAGGATTGCTCTCTTTCTCATGATATATTGTTGTTGTTTCTCCATGTCCGGGAAGCACTCTTACATCCTCCGGAAGCTTAAAAAGCTTTTCCCTTATGGAGTGAAGTATTGCTTCGGTATTTCCGGTTGCAAAATCCGAGCGGCCTATTCCTTCTCTGAAAAGCGTGTCACCGCTTATCAGAATACCTGCATCTTCGAAGTAGAAGCATGCAGATCCTTTGGTGTGGCCGGGTGTTGCAATCACCCTGAACTTAAGTCCCGAAAGGGCAATTTCTTCACCATCCGTAAACACAAAATCCGGCTTCATTTCCTGAGTCCGATGAAACTTCTTTGACGCATTAAGTTCGCAGTTTTCGAGCACTTCCACTTCTTCGTCAAGGCAATACAACTTTACTTCGGGGTATTTTTCCTGAAGCACAGGTATTTCATGAATATGATCAAAATGCGCATGAGTAAGAATGATAAACTCAGGAGTAAGGCGCTCAGTCTCAAGCTCGTTCAAAATAAGTTTGGGTTCATCTCCCGGATCTACCACAATACATGTGTTCGCACCTTCTTTATGCAATATGTAGCAGTTTGTCTTAAGGTACCCAACCGGAACACAGTTAATTACCATAATGTCTTTTTCTCCGTATTGTATATGATGCTCTTTTCGATTTCTTTTGCTTTAGCTTCATCAATGAAGTATGCAACAATTTCAAGTGCAAATTCAATAGCCGTGCCCATTCCGCGGGATGTAATGACATTCTCATCCCGAACCACTTTTTTCACAACATACTTCGCGCCGGTAAGTTTCTCTTCAAAACCGGGATAGCAGGTAGCCTTGTGCTCTGCCAGAATGCCGATTCCTCCAAGCACGCTCGGAGCCGCACAAATGGCTGCGCAGAGCTTTCCTGCAGAAAAAGCCTTTTTCATCGTTGTACAAACATAGTCGGAATTGCCGAGATTTTCGGTACCAACCTTTCCGCCGGGGAGGATGAAGCCTTCGTATTCATTAAAAGCACATTCCTGAAAGCACTTGTCAGCCATAAATTTAATGCCGTGGGAACCTGTAACCGTAAGCTCTTCCCTGATTGAAACCATATCAATGCCGATGCCGGCACGTCTTAAAATGTCAACAACCGTAAGGCCTTCAATTTCCTCACAGCCGTCAGCCATGAAAATTGCGACTTTACTCATATGTCCTCCTATCGAATCTGTGCTGCGTAAAGTTCATAATATGCGCCGCGCTTTGCCATAAGCTCATCGTGACGTCCTTTTTCTTTGATTCTTCCTTCATCCACAACGATAATTTCGTCCGCATGCTCAATGGTGGAAAGTCTGTGGGCAATAATAAAGCATGTTTTGCCCTCCATAAGCTTTTCCATTGCACTTTGTATTTTCTTTTCCGTACGGGTATCAACATTTGAAGTTGCTTCGTCAAGGATAAGCATACTTGCGTCAAGAAGCATTGCTCTGGCTATTGTAAGAAGCTGCTTCTGTCCTTTTGAAATATTAACGCCATCCTCCGTAAGCACGGTGTCATAGCCCTGTGGCTGATGCATGATAAAGGAATGTATCCTTGCAGCCTTTGCAGCTTCCACAACTTCTTCCATTGTAGCGTTTTCTTTACCGTATGCAATATTTTCGAAGATTGTCCCTCCGAAAACCCAAGTATCCTGAAGTACCATCGCATATGACCCACGAAGCGACTTTCTTGACACTTCACGGTTCTCATGTCCGTCGACGCGTATTTCTCCGCTGTTCGGGTCGTAGAAACGCATAAGCAGGTTAATCAGCGTTGTTTTTCCGGCGCCTGTAGGACCGACAACCGCAACAAGCTTCCCTGCAGGGGCTTCAAGTGAAAAATCCTTAAGAATAAGGTTCTCGGGTGAATAACCGAACTGTACGTCCTTCACGCTCACATTTCCCTTAACGTTCTCAAGCTTGTAGGCATTTAAGATGTCAGCAGTCTCGTTGTCTTCGGAAAGGATTCTGTTTACACGCTCTGCAGCTGCCAGAGCCGACTGAAGTTCACCGATAATGTTGGCAGCCTCATTGATGGGCCCCGAAAACTTTCTGGAATAAAGCACGAAAGACGACACATTACCGAGAGTCATCATGTTAAGCATATAAAGAAGGGCGCCAAAAATCGTAACAAGGCAAAGAGACAGATTGTTAATCATATTTACGCTGGGACCGATGGTAGCGTTCATATAGTCTGCCTGATAGTAGGCTTCCATAGCGGTTTCATTTACATTTTCGAAGCGCTGTTCATATACTTCTTCACGTGCAAAACCCTGGATTACCTTCTGTCCTCCGACCGTTTCCTCAACGTATCCGTTCATTTCTCCAAGCATCTTGGAACGAAGTGAAAACTTTGGTCTGGAAAGACCCGTCATTTTCTTGGTGTACATAAAAGAAGCCGGTATTGTAACACACATAACAATTACAAGAAGAGGTGATATCTTGACCATCATTACGAAGGAACCGACTATGGAAACGGTACTTGCAAGAATCTGAACGACGTCCGTGGAAAGCGATGTGTTAATAACATCGATATCGTAAGATACACGGCTTATGATATCGCCGGCCATATGTGTATCAAAGTACGATACCGGAAGGCTCATAAGCTTATCGAAAACATCATGTCGCATCTTCTTAACAATCTTCTGGGTGATGCTTCTCATAAGGAGTGCAAGCGCATATGAAAGGCCGGCTGAAGCTACGTAGAAAAGAGTCATGAGCCATGCATAATGGAACATTGTGTCAAAATCTACGTCATTTTTCCCTTTTAGTGCATCGATAGCTTTACCGGAAAGTTCCGGTCCGATAAGTGCAAATGTATTTGCCGTAAGTGTAAGAACAAGTGCAATAACCAAAAGTACCTTAAACTGGCTGAGATACTTCCATAGGAACCTGAAGGCAGCCTTCGGGTCTTTTGCGTGTTCCACAACTTTTCCTTTGCCGAAATTCGGCATATTTTTATTATTAGCCATTATACAAGACTCCCCAGCTGCGTTGCTGCAATTTCTTTATAAACCTCACAATTTTTCATCAGTTCCTCATGAGTACCCGAACCGATGATTTTGCCATCATCAAGAACAAGGATTCTGTCCATCTTCATAACGGAACTTATTCTCTGTGCTACCGCAACGAGAGTCGAATCACCGTAGTTCTCGCGTATTGCCGCTCTGACATCCGCATCGGTTTTATAGTCAAGGGCCGAAGATGAATCATCAAGTACAAGAATGTCCGGCTTTCCGGCCAAGGCTCTTGCAATGTAAAGTCTCTGCTTCTGACCGCCTGAAAAGTCCGCGCCCTTAATTGCGGCTTCATGTTCAAAGCCGCCATCTTTTCCAAGAATAAAATCAATGGCAGAGGCAGCCTTTGAAGCATTTTCGATGTCCTCATGCGGAAGATCGCGTCCAAAGCTGATGTTTTCTTCGATTGTATCAGCAAAAATAATATTATTCTGGAATGCCGTGCCGAACTTACGACGCAGTTCTTCAAGGGGATACGTCCTTATGTCTCTGCCGTCGATGAAAATCTCACCCTTCTGGCAGTCGTAATATCTCATAAGAAGGCTAAGTATCGTTGTCTTTCCGGAACCTGTGGCTCCGATTATTCCAAGCGATTCGTTCTTTTCAAGAGTAAATGACACATTGTTCAAAACGTATTTGTCTTCTATGTCGTCCGTAGTGTCACCGTAAGTAAAGCATACATTTCTGAACTCGATTTTGGGTGCGTTTTCCTGAACCGATCCGTTAAAATCAATCACTTTAAGATCGTCTTCCGCATCCATAACGAGCCAGATTCGCTTTGCCGATGCAGAACCTTTTGAGAAGTTAACAAAGATTCGTGTTACCGCAATTACAGCGTTAAGAATCATCATAAAGTATGAAAGGAACGCAACGATTGTTCCGGGCTGTGTTGCTCCCGAGTTGACTCGATAAGCACCTACAATTACGCAAAGAACAAGACCGAGGTTAAGACAAAGGCTTATGAACGGCCCGGATGCAGCCATAACGCCCGAGGCATGCAAATCATTGGCAACCGTTTCGGAATTTGCTTTTTCAAAACGCTTTCTTTCGTAGTCTTCCTTGGAAAGTGCCTTAATTACGCGGATTCCGGAAACGTCCTCTCTCATTACGCGCACCATACCGTCCACGGATTCCTGTACTTTTGCGTAGAGCGGTATGCCTCGTGTTGAAATAAACAAAACTATGATAAATACAAAAGGTATGGTTGCAAGAAGCGCAAGCGTCATAACCTTATCAAGAGTCGATGCAAGAATCAGTCCGCCGATAAGAATAAAAACGGCTCTCACACCCATTCTTTGGAAAATGTTGAAGCATGTATGAATATTGTAAGAGTCCGATGTAAGTCTGGAAATCAGTGAAGGTATTCCAAACTCATCCGTTCTTTTACCGGAAAGTGTCATTATTTTCCTGAAGAGATCAAAACGAAGGCGTTGCATTGCATCCTTCGATACCCATGCCGCACGTCTGTTTGCAAACACATTCATGTATCTGGCCGCAACCGCACAAAGAACGAGCAGGGTGCCCCAGCCAACCAAAAGCCAGTAGTTTCCGCTGTCTTTAATAGCAGGAACGATGTCATCAAGTATTTTTGCCATAATCCATGGAATAAACAATTCTGATATGGTTCCGCCGATTTTTACTATATAGCCAAGAATCATCTTTTCTTTTTGAACAAACAGATACTTAAACGCTCTTTTCATTTTATTAACCGTGTCTTTCTGAGGAATTTCTGTTCGGAAGCATTTCCCGAATTATTTCGCTAGGAATAGAATGTTCGTATAAACAACCCGATTATTGGGAATCCGTGTTATCAGTTTACCACACTGACATAATAAAGACAATTACGAAAGTTATTTCGACAATTACCACATAGTTATTTACAATCAGGCAGGCCGGCTCGCAATTTGTCTTAGTTTTCCGCTATACCATCTCGTGAGTTTTGCAATTTGCACAAAAAAACGCGAAAAAGTAAAGAATGCTTTTTCGCGTTTCATTGTTTATTATCAGGTTGCGTTACTGGCCGATTGTTCTTACTGCTCTGACGCCTTCAATCTTCTCAAGGTCCTTAACAATCTTGTCGTTTACGTTCATTGCATCAAGTACGGTGTAAGCATTGTCTCCTTTGCTCTTGTTAACCATGTTCTCAATGTTAATCCCGTCAGCCGAAAAAGCAGCCGTGAACTGTGCAAGCATGTTGGGGATGTTTTTGTGAAGGATACAAACTCTTGCAGGTGTCTTCATAACACCGGCATCAACTGCAGGATAGTTAACGGAATTTGTGATGTTACCGTTTTCAAGGTAATCAACAAGTTCCTTAACAGCCATAATTGCGCAGTTGTCTTCGGATTCTTCCGTAGACGCTCCGAGGTGAGGAATAGCAATTGTTCCTGCCATCTTTGCGCTCTTTGTGTTCGGGAAGTCTGTAACGTACTTCTTAACCTTGCCTGATGCAAGAGCAGCTGCCATATCATCATCGTTTACAAGAAGGTCTCTTGCAAAGTTGAGGACAACAACACCGTTCTTCATCATCTTAAGGGTGTCAGCGTTAATCATATTCTTTGTATCGTCAAGAAGCGGTACATGAACTGTGATGTAGTCGCACTTCTTGAAGATTTCTTCTCTTGTCTTTACAGCTTTTACGGAACGGGAAAGCTTCCAGGCATTCTCAACGGAAATGAACGGGTCGCATCCGTAAACTTCCATTCCGAGGCCTACTGCTGCATTTGCAACAAGTACACCGATGGCACCGAGGCCGATGACACCAAGCTTTTTGCCCTGAATTTCCGTTCCGGCATAGTTGGACTTGCCTTTTTCAATCATCTTGGCAACTTCAGGCTCGTCCTTGATTGTCTTAACCCAGTCAATACCGCCTGTGATGTCACGTGCTGCAAGAAGCATACCTGCGATAACAAGCTCTTTAACGCCGTTAGCGTTTGCACCGGGTGTATTGAAAACCACGATACCCTCTTCCGCACAACGGTCAAGAGGAATGTTGTTAACGCCTGCGCCGGCACGTGCGATAGCTTTAACGTCCTTACCGAACTCCATCTCATGCATCGTTGCGGAACGAACAAGAATGGCATCGGCATCATTTACATTTTCACATGCCTCAAAATTCTCTGTGAAGTTCTGTGTTCCAACCTTGGAAATCTTATTTAAGCAATTGTATTTAAACATCACGCATTTTCCTCCTCGAATTTCTTCATAAATTCAACGAGTGCCTTAACGCCTTCAATAGGCATAGCGTTGTAGATGGATGCTCTCATACCGCCTACTGTTCTGTGTCCCTTGAGGTTTTCGAAACCTGCTGCCTTTGCTTCCTTTACGAACTTGGCATCAAGCTCTTCGTTACCTGTAACAAAAGGAACGTTCATAAGAGAACGGTCCTCCTTAGCGACTGTGCCCTTGAAAAGCTTGGAGCCGTCAAGGAAGTCATAAAGAATCTGAGCCTTCTCTTCATTTTTCTTCTTCATTGCTTCAAGTCCGCCCATCTTCTTGAGCCACTTGAAAACCTTGCCGCAAATATAGATGCCGTATGCCGGAGGTGTATTGTAAAGAGAACCGTTGTCGGCGTGGATCTTGTACTTGAGCATCGTAGGGGTTCCGGGAAGTGTATCTTCTGTGATGAGATCTTCACGGATGATAACGATAACTACGCCTGCAGGGCCAACGTTCTTCTGAACGCCGCCGTAAATCAATGCGTACTTGGAAACATCAACAGGCTCGGAAAGGAAGCATGAAGAAACGTCTGCAACGAGGTTCTTTCCCTTTGTGTTGGGAAGCTTCTTATACTTTGTTCCGTAGATTGTGTTGTTTTCACAGATGTACACATAGTCCATATCATCAGTGATGGGAAGGTCGCTGCAATCGGGGATGTAAGAGAATGTCTTATCCTCGGAAGAAGCAAGCTTAACTGCTTCACCGTAAATCTGAGCTTCCTGATATGCCTTCTTTGCCCACTGACCTGTAACAATGTAGCCGGCCTTTTTATTCTTCATGAGGTTCATGGGAATCATAGCGAACTGCTGTGATGCACCACCCTGAAGGAAAAGAACTTTGTAGTTATCGGGGATATTCATGAGATCCCTCAAATCCTTCTCTGCCGTGTCAATGATTTCCTGATAAGCCTTTGATCTGTGGCTCATCTCCATAACGGACATACCTGTTCCGTTGTAATCCAGCATTTCTGCTGCTGCTTCTTTTAATACTTCTTCCGGTAATACTGCCGGACCTGCTGAAAAGTTATAAACTCGACCCATAAATATCCTCCTATCCGCAGACCTAGGTCACCAAATCTGCTACTCTTAATGAATTTCGCCACTCCTTAACACGTTAACAAGTACGGAGATGCTTAGCGGGTATGGCAGTGTATGATTTATTCATATGTACCACCCTTTACGAAGCATCGGGATGTTATCACTTTACCGCGTTAAATCGACGATATGGGAATTGTACCACTTATTACAGGAAAGTCAACGATTATTTTGAAAATAACAAAGATAAAAAATAATGAATATCAGAAGCTGTGATGAAGAGAGTCAATCATTCTCGAGGTTGGTCGCCGCGCCATCGCTCGAACGCAAGCGTTCTCGCGATGTACTCGGTGACCAAGCCTTCGGCTTATAATCAGAAAATAAAAATCACGGCATACAAGCAAAAACATGCTTGCTGCCGTGATTTATTATTTTCCGCTTATACCTCGAGAATGATTATACTCTCTTCATATATTCCCCGGTTCTTGTATCGATCTGGATCTTCTCGCCGATTTCTACGAAGAGGGGAACTGCAACCTGTGCGCCTGTTTCAACTGTAGCGGGCTTTGTTGCACCTGTAGCTGTATTGCCCTTGAAGCCGGGCTCTGTGTCTGTAACTTCGAGTTCTACAAAAAGAGGAGGCTCAACAGAGAAAATCATTCCGTTGTAGGAAAGCATCTTAACCATCTCGTTCTCTTTAACGAACTGCATGGAATCACCAACCTGATCTTCTGTAAGAGAAATCTGGTCGTATGTTTCTGTGTTCATATAGTTGAAGGAATCGCCCTCTTTGTAGAGATACTGCATCTCAAGTCTGTCAATTCTTGCAGCGGGGAACTTTTCTGTAGGTCTGAATGTCTTTTCAACAATACCTCCGGAAATAACGTTCTTAAGCTTTGTGCTTACGAAAGCTGCGCCTTTACCGGGCTTAACGTGCTGGAACCAGATAATCTGCATAACCTGTCCATCAATCTCAAGTGTAATACCGTTTCTGAAATCACCTGCTGAAATCATAAAATCCTCCTGAATATATCGGTTTAGGTGTTTTTTCTTTTTCTGCGTCTTCGCAGAGTTCGTACCATTTTATCTCATATTGATTCATATTGCAAGTGTTTTTTTCAAAGCTGTAATTAAATATCATCAGTACGGTTATTCACCTATGAACAAAGAGCGTTGAACAAGCCTGCAGAAAAACAGCCGTTCTTCTCCGTCGCTTGTTTTGATTTTTACTTAAGTCACTCTTCCGAGAAAAGTTTTTCTCCTTCGGAAATACGTCTGTATGCTATACATTCAAGAGCATATTTAATAAACTTTTTCACTTTCGGCGTATTTGCCATCATCTCTATAACAGTGAGTGCGTCTCGAAAATCACGATCGTTTTCATTAAGAGCAAAATCTTCAAGGCTGCAATGAGAAATCATTTTGTAGCCTTTTCCCGGAACACTTTCAAATTTGCATCCGCTTTCTTTAAGGAAATGAACGTCCTGATTGATTACTTTTCTGTCTGATATATTGAAATATTTCATCAGTTTTTTTGACGAAACAAATTCCCCTTCTTTTCTTACAAAGTAATTATACTGCCTGATACAACGTTCCACAGGTTTCATGTTACCCAAACCTCCCCACAATAGTTTTGAAAACTATTGCACAGATTTGTAGGTGTTAACCACCTACAATCAGGTATTTCATCAAACCGCTTCATATGCGTTAAAGTAAACCAATCAATAGGCCTTTTATCTGTTTGACAGTCATAGGATATTCTTCTGATTCGAAAGAGTAAACAACAGTACCGTTTTGTATTAATCCGTTATCCACATAAGCCTTATGTTTCCAAACAAAAGCTTCACGATATTCAGGAAGGTCAAGTCTCCCGGCGTGCTCAATTATACGCATCTTCGCCGTAAACTTGTTGATAACCGTAAAGTCTGGGAAAACAATTTCCTTTTTCCCATTAACTTTCAGTTCCAGAGGTCTTTCGTATTTATAGTCGATTATATCTCTTTTGGAATACAGATAATTTGCAATTAACTGTTCGGATTTTGATCTGACACGCTCACCTCTTTCAGTCTCGTGTATCAATTTTTCGGGATATGAAAGATTAGGTTCATATTGTTCGTTCGCCCATATGGAAAGAACACTTTGTACCGTTCCCGGAATTGGCGAAAGAATTGCCTTTCTGCCGTTATCCAATTTGGCATAGCAGTCATCCAGTTCCTTATCAAAGTCACATAAAGCAAATTCTTTTAATGCTTTTTGTTCTTTCAACAAAACTTTTTCAGCTTTTTTACTATAGTCGTGAAGAGCTATCTCTTTGGCTGTATTTATGTCAGCGTTAGTAATGTAGGTGCAAGTCTCTTCCCCATTTTCCCGTTTCCGCTTGTAATAATAAAACTTTGAGTCCCGTTCCGACACCTTGAGTCTGCCTTCAACAGGGTGAGAAAGATTATTCTCAACTATCTCAATTTGTTTTTTGACAAGCGCTTCCTTGTTTACCAATTCCTTAAAAATTAAATCCGTAGCTACCTCCCTTTTCCCCATATCGCCATGCACACAAAATGCATTGCGTCTCCCGTATCTGCATTATATATTCGCACGATGTACGTGTAAACAACTATTTCGACTTAACAGTATCTTTTATTATGCCTGTTGGTCCAATTTTGTCTTTTCTCGCTTTTTAGGACCATAAAAATTTCGCTTTCGTGGTCCGTTTTCACACTTTTTCCCATTTCGGACCATATGGCTCCGAAATAAATGGTCCGGTTTCGCGTTTTTCTTCGTTTCGGACCATTTCGCCCCGAAATAAATGGTCCGGTTTCGCGTTTTTCTTCATTTCGGACCATTTCGCCCCGAAATTCATGGTCCGGTTTCGCACAAAAAAGGCACCCTGAAAAGGTGCCTGCTTTGTAAACATTAATATATCTTTTTTAACTTGATTCTCAATGCGTTCATAACAACTATAAAACTTGAAATGCTCATCATTGCTGCTCCGAACATAGGGGTAAGTGATATTCCGAACAAGGGTTCCCACACTCCTGCTGCAAGAGGTATTCCTATTATATTGTAGATGAACGCCCAGAAAAGATTTTGTCTTATGCTTCTTAATGTTATTCTACCGAGCTTTACCGCTGCAGGAACGTCCATAAGCTCACTCTTCATAAGAACAACGGAAGCTGCATCAATGGAAACGTCCGTTCCTTCACCGATTGCCGCTCCGACGTCTGCTGTCATAAGAGCAGGACCGTCATTAATTCCGTCACCGACCATCATCACTTTTCCGGTCTTTTTAAGCTCATTAACCTTATCAAGCTTTCCTTCGGGAAGCACTTCGGAAATAATCTCCTCTATACCGGCCTTACTTCCTATATCGTCCGCAATAGCCTTTTTATCGCCTGAAAGCATTACCACCTTAAGGCCCATCTTCTTGAGTTTTTCAATCGAATCTTTGGCATCGTCACGGATTGTATTTGCAAGTGTGGCATCCCCGTTCGGGTCACCCTTCGTTATTGTACCGGTTTTATCAAAAACAACGGTATTGATTCGTCCCATCATTTCAAGGGCCGCAGCGTTCTTAAAGAGAATTCCGTTCTTTGCTCCGATACCGCTGCCGACAACAATGGCAACCGGAGTGGCAAGGCCAAGAGCGCACGGACAGCTGACTACAAGCACGGAAATGCCATGAATCAAAGCTTCCGTAAGTCCTGCTCTCACAAGCATCCAGACTACAAATGTAAGAACGGCGATTGCCATAACAGCAGGTACAAATATCGCCGCAACCTT
The DNA here is from genome assembly GCA_045598045.1 of Lachnospiraceae bacterium. Lineage (GTDB taxonomy): Bacteria > Bacillota > Clostridia > Lachnospirales > Lachnospiraceae > RGIG3528. Next base: position 15,227 of record JAZLLG010000041.1, read on the forward strand.
ATCGGCTGTTCTTGCGATAGGCGCCTTTGAAGCTGATGTATCTCTTACAAGGCGTACAATCTTGGCATAGGATGTATCATCGCCCACTTCGGTAACACGTACACGAAGCATTCCCGCATTGTTAATCGTAGCGGCACTCACCTTGTCACCTGTCGTTTTTTGTACCGGAACGCTCTCTCCTGTAAGGATGGATTCATTGACGGTACTTTCCCCCGAGACAACAACACCGTCTGCCGGAATCAAAACACCCATACGGATAAGAAGGATGTCACCCACATTAACCTTATCTATTTCGATGTCGGTAAGAACTTCTTCGCCGGCCTCATTTTTTGTGACAACAACAGCTTTCTTTGGTGAATGCTTAATGAGGCTTTTTAATGCATCCGTTGTCTTTCCTTTGGCAATTGCCTCCAGAAGCTTTCCTATTGAAATAAGAACAAGAATCATCGCTGCCGAGTCAAAATAATAGCCCGGATTTGTCTCCAAACCTGCGCCGCACATAACAAGCTTATACAGACTGTAGAGATATGAAATCCCCGACCCCATTGCCACAAGTGTGTCCATATTGGGGGCCAGGTGCCTAATTCCTTTTACTCCGTTTACGAAGAACCTGTTGTTAATAATTATAACTGCCAGCGACAACGCAGCCTGGACGATTCCGCAAAGAAACGGCTTTTCAACGGTCCATTTTGTAAAAGGGAGGTTTATCATATGCCCCATGGATATTGCCATAAGAACTATGAGGACAATTGCGGAAGCAATAAGGCTTTTTTTATAACCTTCAATCTCCTTCTTCTCCGCTTCATCATAATTTGAAACCGCACCTTTTAATTTCTCAGCTTTAAACCCCGCTTTTTCTACAGCTGTAATAACGTCAACGGGTTTTGCTTTTCCTTTTACCGTCATGGAATTCGTAAGCAGTGAAACCGCTACTTCGGTAACTCCTTCCGTTTCCTTAACCGCCTTTTCCACTTTGGCAACGCATCCCGCGCAACGCATCCCCGTAACCGAATAATAATCCATATTTTTCTCCCATGCAGAAAAATGCTTCTGCATTTCTTTCCATAATAATATCAATTTTGTTAGATTTTTCGTTGTTTGTCCAACACAGCAATTTTAGCAATATGCCTTACGTCGGTCAAGAGCTTGTCCCACGCTCTTTGAGATTTTTTTGACGCAAACTACCCCTGTCGAAAAAGAAAGTGATTATATTTTTCTAAACAAACGCTTATCTTGAAATAAACAGAAATCTGTGTTAAAATACCAATTACGCTCAAAAGGAAAATCAGGGGAATATTGCGCTGTTTTTCCTGAAATATTAAGCGAAAAGGGGAAGTAACGTGGCAGCAGATCTTCAAAAAGCAAGCGTATGGAAACGTATATCTGCGTTCCTTTTTGATTTTATAATGTTTTCGATCGTTGCGGTCGGAATCGCTCTTTTGATTTCCAAAATTCCCCGCTACGATTCTTATTATGATACCCTTATTTCCTCATATGAAAAGTATGAAGCCATGTACGGCATCGACTTTGATATTTCGCTCGACGAGTACAATGCTCTCTCCTCCGAGCAGCTTGCACTTTATGACGATGCTTCCGCAGCAATGGGTATGGACTCCGAAGCCAACAAAGCCTATTCAATGGTCATCAATCTTTCATTAATTATAGTATCCACCAGTCTTTTGATTTCGTTCATTATTTTCGATATTGTTATCCCTATCATCTTCAAAAACGGACAGACGCTCGGTAAAAAGATTTTTGCCCTCGGCGTCATGACAAAGGAAGGCATACGTCTTCCAAATCTTATACTTACCGCTCGTACCATCCTCGGTAAGTTCACAATTGAAACAATGGTTCCGGCCTTTATCATAGTGATGTTCCTATTCGAACGCGCAGGATTATTGGAAGTGGTCATCTTCTTCGGTCTGCCTCTTTTCCAGATTGTACTGATGATTATCACAAAAGAAAATCTTGTTATTCACGACTTAATTGCAGGCACCGTTGTCGTCGACTTCCCCAGCCAGAGAATTTTCGAATCTCGTGAGGAGTTGATAAATTATCAGCAGGAGCGCGCCCGTCAGAAGGCGGAAAGTCAGACCTACTGATAAAATGTTCTGGTGATTTAAAAATCTAATGGAACAAAGAAAATAAACAAAGGGAGAAGGAAAGGAATGGAAGTAGTATTACAAAATGTAACCAAAATCTTCCCGAGCAGAGACAAGAAATCAGGACAGGAAGTTGTTGCAGTCAACAACTTTGATTTCACAATTCCTGACGGGAAACTTGTAGGCCTTCTTGGACCTTCCGGATGTGGTAAGAGTACAACACTCTACATGATCAGCGGTCTTCAGAAGCTTTCAAGCGGCAAAATCTTTTTCGGAGAGGACGATGTAACAGAGCTCTCACCGGAAAACAGAGAAGTAGGTCTGGTATTCCAGAACTATGCACTCTACCCTCATATGACCGTAAAGCAGAACATTATGTTCCCTTTACAGAACTTCAAGGGTAAAAACAAACTCACAAAAGATGAAATTCTCAAGAGAACCGAAGAAGCAGCAAAGCTCGTTCAGATTGATGAGCTCCTCGATCGTAAGCCTTCAGAGCTTTCAGGCGGCCAGCAGCAGCGTGTTGCCATCGCCCGTGCTCTCGTTAAGCTTCCCCGCATTCTTCTTCTTGATGAGCCTCTTTCAAACCTCGACGCAAGACTTCGTCTTCAGACACGTGAAGAAATCAGACGAATCCAGCGCGAAACAAAGATTACAACCATCTTCGTAACACATGACCAGGAAGAAGCAATGAGCATCTCCGATATGATCGTAGTTATGAAGCTCGGTGTTATACAGCAGATCGGTGCTCCTCAGGAAGTTTATGACAGCCCTGCAAATCTCTTCGTTGCAAAGTTCCTCGGTACACCTCCGATCAACGTATTTAATGGTAAAGTTTCCGGCGGCAAGCTCTACATCGGTAACGAAGCAGTTCTTTCCGTTGTTGATGTTCCGGATCAGGAAGTTTACATCGGTGTAAGACCCGAAGGTTTCATCGTTGATGAAAACGGACCTCTCACGCTTAACCTCTCCTCCGTAGAAGTTATGGGCCGTGATGCCAGCATCGTTTCCACAAGCGAAGCATCCGCTAACCCTACAATCCGCTCCATCATCGATTCCGACATTAAAGTTGACAAAAACGCCAAGACAGTTAAGTTCAGCTTAAAGAAGAACAAAGTATTCATTTTCGGTAAGGAAGATGAGAAGAGAATTTATTGCGAGGTGAAGTAAATGGTAGACAGCAAACAGCAATGGAAAGCCTGGCTGTACCTCGCTCCCGCCATTGTTCTCCTGCTTGTATTCACGGTTTGGCCCATTTTTAACACAGTAAGAATGGCCTTCCTCGAGAACTACAGCGGAATGCAGGCTATGGGCGGCGCAAAGTTCAGCTTCGGCATCGGTAACTTCAAGAGCGTTATCGGATACAAGGGATTCAAAGACTGTCTCTCCACAACAATGATTCTCTGCGTACTGACAGTTCCTGTATCAACATTACTCGCTCTCCTTATTGCAGTATGTCTTAATTCTATTAAGCCTCTGCAGAAGCTCCTTCAGACAATTTTCTTCCTGCCTTATGTTACAAACTCCATTGCTATCGGTATGGTATTTGCAGCAATGTTCAACATGGTAGGTACAGCATTCGGTCTTCCCGGAGAAGTAATCGTTACAAAAGGTATCATCAATAACATCATCGAGTTTTTCGGCGGCACATCCATCAACTGGATGAACGTTGGTTCCACAAAAATTGCCAACATTGCCGTAATGACAATTTACATCGTATGGAACGCTCTTCCCTTCAAGATTCTCATTCTTCTTGGCGGTCTTCAGAGCGTAAACAAACAGTACTATGACGCAGCCAAGGTTGACGGCACAAGCAGAGGCAGAGTATTCACAAGAATCACTGTTCCGCTTCTCTCCCCCATGCTTGCATACGTAGTAATCACAGGCTTCATCGGCGGTTTCAAAGAGTACACCTCCATCATTGGTATATTCGGCGAAAATATGGGACCTTCCGATGCTCCCGGACGTCTTAATACAATGGTAGGCTTCATCTACGATGCTTTGGCTACCAATAAGCAGGGTCGTGCCTCTGCAGCAGCAATTATCCTCTTTATTATCATTCTCATTGTTACTCTCATCAACTTGCAGGTCAGCAAGAAGAGAGTACATTACTAAGGAGGTGCTCGCATGGCAGACAGATTAATGCAGGAAAGAGACATTTCCAAAGTAACAGCAAAACAGCGTGTTGTTAAAATATTAGTACAGTTTTTCCTTTACTTTTTCCTTATATTCATGGCTTTGGTAGTACTTTTCCCGTTCTACTGGATGATTATTTCATCACTTAAGTCATATGAGGAATACACCATGAGTGTTCCCACACTCTGGCCGAGAGTCATTCACCTTACAAACTATGCAGAAGCATTCTCACAGGCTTCCCTTTGGGAACTCTTCAAGAACACAATGCTTGTCGGTATAGTTTCCACACTTCTCTCTCTTGTAATTACAGTGCTTTCCGCATTTGCCTTTGCAAGACTTGAGTTCAAGGGAAAGAACGCACTTTTTGCAGCTCTCCTTGCTACAATGATGATTCCCGGTGAGCTTTTCACCATTACAAACTACCAGACGGTTACAAGACTTAACTGGCTGAACACATACACGGTTCTCATTGTTCCGTTCCTTGTAAGTGTTTTCTACATCTACCTTTTAAGACAGAACTTCCTTCAGATTCCCAACGAGCTCTATCTTGCAGCAAAAGTTGACGGTACATCCGACTTAAAGTACCTCTGGAAAGTTATGATTCCCTTATCACTTCCGACACTCATCTCCATCACTATCCTTAAGATGATGGGTGCATGGAACTCCTACATTTGGCCGAGACTCGTTTCAAAGAAAGACCACTATCTCATCACAAACGGTTTGAGAAGTGCCTTCAAAGGAAACGATGGTACAACAAACTACCCTGTTCAGATGGCAGCGGTTGCACTTGTATCACTTCCTCTCTTCCTTGTATTCGTATTCTTACGTAAGTACATCATGAAGGGTGTAAGCAGATCCGGTATCAAGGGTTAATATGTATTGTGGCTCTTCGGAGCTTAAGTCCCGCTTTCCGCTTCTTTTGCGGAAAGCAGGGATATACAATAACAGCACATAAACGTGCAAATGTAACAAAAGAAGGAGATTATTTATGAAAAAGAGACTTTTTAAAGCTGTAACATGTGTAATGCTTGCAGCAACAATGCTCTTTGGAGCATGTGGCGGAAACGGCACACCCGCAACTACTCCCGACAACTCAGGTAACACAACATCAACTCAGCAGCCTTCCGCTCAGGAGCCCGGCGTAACACCCGTAGCTCAGACAAAGACTTTAGCTGAAACAGCTAACTTCCAGGTTCCCGCAAACGGCTACGACGGAAGCGACGTTACAATTACTTTCTATCACACAATGGGTGCTAACCTTTCATCAGTTCTTGACCTCTACATCGAAGAGTTCAACAAGCTCTATCCCAACATCCACGTTCAGTGGGAGCAGGTAGGCAGCTATGATGACGTCAGAGATCAGATTTCAACAGAGCTTACAGTAGGTAACGAGCCCAACATCGCATACTGCTATCCCGACCACGTTGCTCTTTACAACATGGCTAAGGCTACAGCTCAGCTTGATGCCCTTATCGAGAGCAAGACAGAAGTTACACGTGCTGACGGATCAAAGGAAATCATCGGTCTTACAGACGAGCAGAAGGCAGATTTCATTCAGGGTTACTACAATGAAGGTGCTGCATTCGGCGACGGCTATATGTACACACTTCCTTTCTCTAAGTCAACAGAAGTTCTTTACTATAACAAGACATTCTTCGATGCAAACGGCCTTACACTTCCTTCAACATGGGAAGAGATGAAGACTCTCTGCCAGAAGATCAAAGCTATCGATCCTCAGTCCATCCCTCTCGGATATGACTCTGAAGGTAACTGGTTCATCACAATGTGTGAACAGTACAAGTCTCCTTACACAAGTGCAGATCCCGCAAATCACTTCCTCTTCGATAACGCTCAGAACAGATCTTTCGTTAAGGAATTCAGAAAGTGGTACCAGGATGGTCTCTGCACAACACAGACAATCTATGGTGCATACACATCAGGTCTTTTCGTAGCTGAAACAGGTATCAGAAGCTACATGTCCATCGGTTCTTCCGCAGGTGCTACACATCAGCGTCCTACAAAGGGAACAGACGGTACATATCCTTTCGAAGTAGGTATCGCAACAATCCCTCAGGTTGACGTAAACAGCCCTAAGGTTATCTCCCAGGGTCCTTCAGTATGTATCTTCAAGAAGGATAACCCTCAGGAAGTAGTTGCATCTTGGCTCTTCGTTAAGTTCCTTACAACATCCGTTGAATTCCAGGCTGAATTCTCCATGGTTTCCGGTTACGTTCCTGTTCTTCAGTCCGTAGCTACAAACCCTGTATACGCTGAGTTCATCAACAAGGCTGACGGCGGCGACAACATCGCAGCTCTTTCCGCTAAGATTTGTCTCGACCAGAAGGAAGCTTACTATGTAAGCCCTGCATTCAATGGTTCATCCGTAGCCCGTAGCCAGGTTCAGTCTCTCCTTGCTCAGTGTCTCTCACAGAGCGGTGATGATGACAAGGTTATCGATGCTGCATTCAAGAATGCTATTGCAGAGTGTGAATACGCTCAGTAATACTTTTCCAAAAACAATATGAAAAAGAAACAAATACTTTTGGCTCTACTCGTTGCTGCAGTCCTTACAGGCTGCAGCAACGAAAAAAATAATATTCCCGCCCTTCCTTCGGAGTCTCCGGCATTTACGCCTTCGGTAGCGCAGCCGACAGACACTCCCGTTCCCACGGAAGCACCGGTTTTCAAGGACTGGGCAGGCACTCTGCAGCTTGATAAGTCAAGCAGCACGAAAAAATGTGAAGCAACCGTCAAGTCATTCATCGACGGTGACACCGTTCACTTCAATGTTCCCACCGACGTAGATTCTTCAGGTGTTCTCAAAGCACGTTTCATTGCCATAAACACACCCGAATCCACCGGTAAAATTGAAGAATACGGCAAAACAGCTTCAAACTTTACAAAAGAAACTCTTTCGAAAGCCACTTCCATAATTCTGGAGTCCGATACCGAAAACTGGGATCTTGATTCCACCGGAGGTCGTTACCTCGTTTGGATCTGGTATAAAACAGCCGATATGACAGACTACAGAAATCTCAACATCGAGATTCTCCAAAACGGTCTTGCCATTGCATCTTCTTCAAACAACAACCGCTACGGCTCAACAGCTATGTCGGCCATTGCAAATGCAAAGGACTGCAAGCTGAACATTTACTCCGGTCAGAAGGACCCCAACTTCTACTATGGCGATGCCATCGAGCTTACCATTAAGGAGCTTCGTCTCAATGCCGAAAAGTACACCGGGCAGAAGGTTGCATTTGAAGGTGTTCTCACATTTAATGACGACTCGGCTGTTTACATTGAAGAGCTTGACCCCGAAACAGGTCTTTATAACGGCTTCTACATCTACTACGGTTACAATCTTTCCGGCGGCGGACTTGAAATACTCACTGTCGGCAACCGTGTACGTATTGTCGGAAGCTGCCAGTTCTATGAAGTTGGCGGAACATATCAGGTTTCAGACGTTTCCTACAGACAGATGAAGCCCGACGATCCCGGCAATATTCAAAAGATAAGCGACGGACACTCTCCCGCTTATGCAAGTGTTTCCGCAAATGAATTTGCAAACGGAACCACAACTGTCGTTGATGAGGAAGGCAATGAGATGACTATCCCCACTGCCGAATTTATTCTCAATTCCTCCGTATCCATGGACAATCTCAAGGTTGTCAGTGTATACACAACACAGAACCCCGCAAGCTCCTCCAACGGAGCAATGACACTCACCTGCGAAGCCGAAGACGGCACAAAGGTAAGTGTTCGTACCACAGTGCTCTATGACGACAGCAAAAACGTCATTACCGCAGACAAGTATGAAGGCAAAAACATCTCCGTAAAGGGTGTTGTCGATTACTTTGACGGTGGTTACCAGATTAAAGTGCTGTCCGATAAGCAGATAACAATTAACAATTAAAAAGGGAAGGAAAAAACATGAAGAAAATTATTTCTTTACTGCTCGTTCTCGTGATGAGCATTGCATGCCTCACAGCATGTGGCAAAGAAGAAGTTCAGCCTACTCCTACACAGGCACCTGCAACTTCAACACCCATTCCTGCAACTCCCACAACCGCTCCTACAGAAGCTCCTGCAGGTCCTTCTGTAAACGACGCTAAGGATTATCTCTTCTCTATGTACAGAGATTCCGACGGCGCAACAACAGCTTCCGATTACGAAGTAGTTGGTGTTGTTAAGGTTGACGGCGTTACATTCAACATTGCTTGGACAGTTGACGCAGCATCAGGCGTTACAGTCAGCGAAATGAACTCCAAGAAGATGGTTACAATCGACGTTGATGAAAAGACATCCACAGAGATTAAGTACAACCTCATCGGTACCATCTCAGACGCTGCAGGCAACAAAGCTGAAATCAAGCTTGCTCACAACGTACCTGCATACAAAGAGTTCTCATGGGCTGAGTATGTAGCAGCTGCAGAGAACGATACAGTTGTTGTAAGCGGTGTAGTTACAGCTCTCATCGGCAAGTCAAAGGGCAACTCCTCCAACTGCATCTATTTCGAAGATAAGGATGGCGCTTACTATCTTTACAATTTAGGTTCCGACCCTGTTGCAGACCTTGGTCTTAAGATTGGTAACACAATCCGCGTTACAGGCCAGAGATCCACATATTCAGGCACATACGAAATCATCAACGGTTCCGTAGAAGTTGTTGACACAGGTGTTACAGAAATCGCACCTGCTGATTACACAGACATTTTCCTTAACGCAGCTACACTTAAGGACGAAGCTCTCACAGCTAAGCAGGGCAGCCTCGTTACAGTTAAGGGCGTTACAATCATCGGTATCGGCACAGATACAACATACTACATGTGGCAGCTTGGCGACAAGCAGAGCTACGCAAGACTCTCCTCTTCCGTATGTCCTATCACACCGGATGAGCAGGCAGCTTTCAAGGATGGCTTCAACAGCCACATCGGATATCTTGCTGACGTAACAGGTATCCTTACACTCTATGATGGAGCATTCTACATCTCCCCTGTTACACAGGACTGCTTCTCCAACTATGCACTTCCTAACAAGACAGATGCAGAGAAGGTTGAGTTCGAAGCTGAAAACCTCAGTATTCCCGAAAAGGTTAACGCAGACACAACAGTTACACTTAACGCTGTAGGCGGAACATTCACAGACGTTGCTATCGCATACGAAATCACAGGTGCTGAGGCAGCTGACGGCGTTCTCGCTCTCGTTCAGACAGAACAGGATCAGACAGTTACAGTTAAGGCTACACTTACATGCGGTGCTGAGACAAAGACAGTTGAAATTGCTATCAAGGTTGAAGCTAAGGCTGATGACCTTTCCGAAGCAGCTGTTCTTGACAAGGCATTTGCTCTTGCTGAAGGCGAAGCTATGAGCGGCAAGCAGGTTCTCCGCGGTACAATCGTTGAGATTCCTACAGCTTACGATGCAAATTACGGCAACATCACAGTTAACATCGACGTAAACGGCAAGGTAGTTCAGTGCTTCAGACTTGTTGGCGGCGAAGACCTCAAGGTCGGCGATGTAATCACAGTTCTCGGTACACTCAAGAACTACAAGGGCACAGTAGAATTCGACGCTAAGTGCACATACTCCAAGGATCTTTCTGTTGACGAAATGAAGATGAACATCACTCTTGAGAAGCTCGCTGCTCTTGAAGAGGGTGCTACTCTTCCCGGAACACATGTTCTCTCCGGTAAGATTGTTGAAATTCCCACAGCTTACGACGAGAAGTACGGCAACGTTACAGTTAACATCGATGTAAACGGCACAGTAATCCAGTGCTTCAGACTCATCGGCGGACAGGAGCTCAAGGTTGACGATGTCATCACAGTTACAGGTGCTCTTAAGAACTACAAGGGCACATTGGAATTCGATGCTAAGTGCACATACCTTGCAGGTCAGCAGATGGAAACAGCTAAGAGCGTTCTCGTTCTCGCAAAGGCTGCAGAGCTCGCTGAAGGCGAAGTAATGCCTAACATCCAGACAGTTACAGGTACAATCACAGCAATCAACACAGAGTATTCTGCAGATTACGACAACATCACTGTTACAATCGCAGCAGGCGATCAGTCCATCCAGTGCTTCAGACTTATCGGCGGTAAGGACCTCAAGGTTGGCGACGTTATCACAGTTACAGGTAACATCAAGAACTACAAGGGCACAATCGAATTCGACGCTAAGTGCACATACGTTATGGCAGGCGCTGCTCCCGCAGTTGTTGTTGTTCCCGAAGAGCCTAAGCCCACAGAAGCTCCCGCTGCTGTTACAGCAGATCCCGCTAACCCGGATGATATCGTAGCTAAGGCTTTCTCTCTTGCTGACGGCCAGGCTATGGACGGCACATACACCCTTACAGGTGAAATCTCTGAGATTAACACAGCTTACTCTGCTGACTACGGCAACATCACAGTTACCATCAAGGTCGGCGACAAGGCTATCCAGTGCTTCAGACTTGTTGGCGGCGAAGATCTTAAGGTTGGTGACAAGATCACTGTTACAGGCGTTCTTAAGAACTACAAAGGTACAGTAGAATTCGATGCTAAGTGCACATACACTAAGTAATCTGATTTAGCTGAACAAAGAATCGAGTAGGAGGCGGTGACTAACCGCCGTCCTCTCACAGCACCGTACGTACCGTTCGGTATACGGCGCTTTCAATAGTTGACGTGCACAGACTGATAAGCTGTGGCTAAATCATAAAAGCCACTGTTTATCAGTCTTT
>JAZLLG010000042.1:0-18902 GCA_045598045.1 Lachnospiraceae bacterium
CATCAAGGTTATTTACTAAATTTGCATACATTTTTAATATCCTCCTGTGTATCTGTCCATTCCAAGTAGATTATTCTGGGCAAAAGCGAGGATCTCAGCATCAGAGCAGCCTCTCATGGCATCGCTCTTAAGAATGTCGCAGGCATTATCAAGGGTATAATTATATTTCCTTGATGTGATTTGATGACATACGACCAACTCGTGGTTATAATAAATGTTGAGATTACCGCTATGTAAGAGCTATCTTAGATGGTTATGACGAAGATCCAGACGATTCACCGGTTTCTTCATTAGAACTTGTAAAAAACACTGCCGACTTAGGGGTCTCCGCTCCGGTCGGTCCCAAGACAACGTCCACTGGACGTTGGGAACCCCTCAAAGTCATCAATTTTCCAACAAAAAAAATCCCAGAAGCACCGATTTCTCGATGTTTCTAGGACTCCATCTTCCGCAGGCACAAAAAATGGGACATCTACCGATGTCCCATTTTGTGCCTCCGGAAGATGGGACTTGAACCCACACGTCGTTTTGACACATGATCCTTAGTCATGCCTGTCTGCCAATTCCAGCACTTCCGCATTTGCTCTTTTTCTCGAGCACAAGCGAAAGTATACTACGGAAAAGGCGGCTTGTCAACAATAATTCGTAAAAGTTGGTTGCGAAAATTTACATAATTGTTTATACAATTTACGCGTTTTATCCGGCTTAATCAATTCCGTCATCAGATGTCAATCCACCAATGCTTTCAGCCAAAAAGGGTGCACTTCCAAAACAGGCAGTGCACCCTCAGATTTATTATATATTTTCCAATTCGCTGACTTTTCCCAAAAAGGCTTTCATTATCTCAAGATATCTTTCCTCATCCTTATACATACATTCCGCATGGTCTGCTCCTGGGAAAAGATGAAGTTCGGTATAAGCCGGATTTGCTTCGGCCATCTGCCTGCTGTTTTCACAATTAATAAATCCATCATTCTCGCCGTGGATAAAACATATCGGAACGGTATTGTCCTTAAGGGAGTCAATAGGACGATTCTTTGTGAAGCTCCATCCGTAAAGCACTCTGTTAAAGAACGATGCAGGATAGATGAGCCATGCAGGAAGTTTAAAGACCTCGCATATTCCGGCCTCAAGGACATTCGTAATCTCAGCAAAACCACAATCGTTAAAAATGAAGTGTACCTTCGGCTTGTACTTCAATGCGGTAATCTGCAAAGCCGAACCCATAGATTCGCCATGAAGGCCAAGATAAATGTCCTCACCGTAGCGAATATACGTGTCACTAATTACTGCGATTAAGTCTTTAGCCTCTTTTATTCCCAAAGTGCTGGGATTGAAAAAACCTTTTTTGTTTACACCGTGGCGACGGTCATCGTAAATAACGCAGTTATACCCCAGTTCAATCCATTTGTTAAGATACTTAAGTGCGCCATATCTTGTGGATGTATAGCCATGAGATATGATAACGAACTTTTTCGGGTCCGGAGCATTTTCGTTTGGTACATAGGTAACCCTGAGCTCGTAATCATCGAAGGATTTTATCGTATATTCCTCGGTTCTACGTTTGTCGAAATCTCTCCAGAAGCCATGGTCATCTTCCCATTTTCTGCTACTTTCGAGGCTGCTTTTAGGCAATGAAACATAGCTGGCAAGAAATACAAACCCCGCTGTTGCCACAACAACCACGATGCATGCAATCACAATCAAAATGATTAATCCTGCGTTCATATCCTGCTCCAATCAATTGTATCTGCCGGATCAACGTCCTGCTCAACACCATTGTTATCAGTTATGCGAACAGGCTTGCCCCAAGTCTGCTCTTTCTGAGGAATCAGCCTGTCAACAAACGTAATATAACCATATTCATCATTTCTTAAATCAGCATTTAATGATTCTGTCTTAAGGACATCGTTCTGAAGAATGGGAACGCACCCGGTTGCTCCAAGGATTCTACTTGCGTAGTCCTTAGGACTTTCAAGCTTTCTTGCGAAGCACACGCCTCCGCTTCTACCTTTTTCCAAGTCCCCCACTCTGTGTATGTCAGAACCGCTTGTCATCTTAATACCGTTTTGTTTTGCATATTGATACGCGTATTGATCGCAATAAGCAAAGTTTCCGGCATTATAAACCTCAAAAGCATCGGCATGATGCGGGTGTACTCTTATTGCCTGCAGATAACCTCTGTCGCGATACGGATGAGCCTGAATCATAATGCCGCCGATTTTATGTACTTCCTCTCGAAGCTGTTCATGAGTCCATATCATAATATCGGGATGTGCCTTCAGCCATTCTTTATCGGGTCCATATAAGAGATATTCGTCTCCTGCGAAGTTCACTTCCAAACCGAAAAAGACATCAAGCCCGATTTTATCACCAACTTCTTTTGCATGTTCATAACCGCTGCAATAAATATCGACACGTTCTTCCCAAGGTAATTCCCTCGGAACACCTGAATTGCCGTTGAAAAAGTGGTCCGTTACAAATATACCGGTGTATCCGGCTTCTTTATACTTTTGTGGATAGTCCGCTCCCGGACAAATCGAACACGCACTTGCTTCCGAAGTATGCAGGTGGGTTTCATAAAAATACAATTCCGTACCCATTAACAAAATTCACCCCATTCGCACCCGACGTTTTTAGCATTCAAAACGTCGATAAGTACCTTCTCGTTATTTTCCTTCTTATAAAGTCTGATCCAGCCCTCGCCTGTTCCGCCGTTCCAAAGACGGTTATGCTTCTTTGTTCCGTCCGGAGCTTCGTAATTGACGAGGAGCATCTCATCCTTTTTGCAGTGAATGCATGTCTGCATCACATATGCACTGTTTTCCTGTTCAATATGCCATACAACTTCTGTTTCGGTCTCATAGCAGTCAAACTTTGTTTTAGGATTCATCCACGCCTTGGAGAAATTAAATTCCATTTCTTCGCCTTCGTAATACATGGCGCCAAGAAGCTTTCGATCCAATTCCATTCCGAAAACCTTTGGTCTTCCGCCGCCGATATCAAAAGCAGAATTTGCAAGACGTTTTCCGGTTGTATTTGAAATAAGGTTGTTGGAGGAAAGCCAAACCCAAGGCGATGTGAAGTTTGCGCCCCAGTTTTTATCTGAATATCCGTAGGAAGTTTCAGGAGAAACATAATAAAGCTCTCCATCGAATTCCACGGTACCGGAATACTCTGTTTTCATTCCTTCGGCATGCCAGTACATTTCGAAAGCGGCAGCATCACGCAAAGGCCTTGAAGTGCCGTAACCTACGTTGTAGGCAATCTTCTTGTCCACGGAAAGGCTCCATTTCATTGACCCTGCCGAGCACATAAGCCAAGGCATTGTGATTGCATCGTTCTCACTTACATTTACCGAGCCTGCAAGACGTCCTTCGCTTGCGTAACAGTCATCTGCTTCGATATAGAATGGTGCACCGTCGGAAATTTTAACATCCTTTACGGAGAAAAATCTGTGCAACTGTTTTGCACCCTTTCCCCACGCCCCGGCCTTAACCATAACGTAGGAGGGTTTCTTTCCTTCAGCCATACTTGAAGGCTCCTGGCCGAAAACAGGTTTGTCTTCGGCCAGCGCCGGATTAATTACAAAATATTCAATGAAAAACGCTTTTTCCTCTCTTGTTTTGGCATTTACTCCGGTGAAATTGTGCCACCACCAATCGTAACCCTGTGTTGCCAAACGTCCTTTGAGCATATAACGGTCACGATTTAAGTCGGGAGAATTGAAACGCGGATTTGATGCACATGCACCCGCTGCTTTTTTGGCTCCCTTTTCAAGGCCGTCCGCAACAGCGTTTACGACCTTTTTTGCCTTCTTTTCAAGTTCGGAAAAATCATAATTCATAAAATCACCCCATGATTACTTCTACCTTCACGGATGTCTTTCCTGCTTCATAAGGGATTACATTTCCATTGAACTGCTTGCCGTCAACGATGATTTCCTTAACACCCTTTTCAACGCCGTTTGTCTTAACGGAAACGTTGTATGTGCAGCCTCTGAACTTTCTGGTGATGTCAAAATCACCGAAATCCTTGGGAACACAAGGATTGATGGAAAGTCCGTTCAGTGTAGGATATACGCCGAGGATGTACTGTGAAAGGTTCACAAACGTCCAAGCGGCAGTACCTGTAAGCCAGCTGTTTTTACCCTGTCCAAAGAATTTAGCGTCCTTACCTGCAACCATCTGTGAGTATACATAAGGCTCGGTTGCATGTATTTCGGAGAATTCTTCCGTATAAGCGGGACATGTCTTTTTATAGATTTCAAATGCACGGTCACCACGTCCTACAACAGTCTCTGCAATGGAAATCCAAGGATTGTTGTGGCAGAAAATGCCGGCATTCTCCTTGTATCCGGGCGGATAACTGGAGATTTCGCCAAGTTCGACGTGATAACGTGTGTATGCAGGCTGATTAACTACGATACCATATTTAGTATCGAGCTTTTCCTTTACGGAGTCAAGTGCTTTTATTGCTTTTCCGTTATCAACACCGATTCCGGCCATAACACAGAAGCCCTGAGGCTCAATGAATATCTGTCCTTCCTCGCACTCATGTGAACCGACTTTGTTTGAATATGCATCGTATGCGCGGATAAACCACTCACCGTCCCAGCCTGCGTCTTCAACAGCTGCGCGCACCTTGTCAACTTCTGCCCTTGCATAAGCGGCTTCAGCCTTATCACCACGTGCTTCACAAAGCTGTGCATACTCTTCACCGTACTTAACAAACATACCACCGATAAATACCGACTCGGCTACAGGACCTTCACTGGGTCCGAACGTCTGGAAGGATTCACCCGGTTCTGTAGAGAAGCAGTTAAGGTTCAGGCAGTCATTCCAGTCTGCACGGCCGATAAGCGGAAGTTTATGAGGACCTTTGTGATTAACAATGTAGTCAAGCGATCTCTTAAGATGGTTCATAAGAGGTGTAGCCTTGAATTCATCATTATCAAAAGGAACCATCTCATCAAGGATAGAATAGTCACCTGATTCGCGAACATAAGCGCTCGTTCCGGCAATAAGCCAAAGCGGATCGTCATTAAAGCCCGAACCGATGTCTGCATTGCCCTTTTTCGTGAGAGGCTGGTACTGATGGTAAGCCGAACCGTCCTCAAACTGTGTGGATGCGATGTCGATGATTCTTTCTCTTGCACGATCCGGAATAAGATGTACAAAGCCAAGGAGATCCTGACACGAGTCACGGAAGCCCATTCCACGGCCTATACCCGTCTCATAATATGATGCCGAACGCGACATATTGAAAGTAACCATACACTGGTACTGATTCCAGATGTTAAGCATGCGGTTAACACGTTCATTCTTTGTGTTGACAACGAATTTTGAAAGAAGTTCGTTCCAGTATTCTTTAAGTTCATCAAGAGCTGCAAAGAACTGCTCGTCTGTTTTGAACTTGTCAAGCATTGCATATGCAGGCTTTTTATTTATGATGCCGTAGCTCTCCCACTTGTCTTCAACAGGGTTCTCAATGTAGCCGAGAACGAAGATGAAGCTCTTTTCTTCACCGGGAGCAAGGCTTATGTCAATCTGGTGGGAAGCGATGGGATACCATCCTGAAGCCATGGAGCCGGTACATTTGCCGTTTTCAACTGCTTCGGGGCTTTCGTTGCTCTTCCAGTATGCACCGAGGAAAGCGTCACGGCTTGTATCAAAGCCGTTTACTTCCGTGTTTACGGAATATACGGCATAGTGATTTCTTCTTTCACGATATTCGGTTTTATGGAAAATGGTGGAACCAACAACCTCAACTTCACCTGTTGAAAGGTTACGCTGATAGTTCTTCATATCATCGTCTGCATTCCAAAGGCACCACTCCACATATGAGAAAAGCTGGATTTTCTTTTCCGAAGCAGAATTATTCTTAACAGTGATACGTGATACTTCACAATTGTCGTTTGTAGGTACGAAAGTGATAACATCCGCACTTACCTGCTTCTTTACGGCATGGAACTTGCTGTAGCCTATGCCATGGCGGCACTCGTACTCATCAAGCTCCGTTTTTGTAGGCTGCCAGCCGGGATTCCACATGGTATCGCCGTCTTTGATATAGAAATACTTACCATTTGTATCAACAGGTATGCTGTTGTAGCGATAACGGGTAAGTCTTAAAAGCTTTGCATCCTTATAGAAAGTATAGCCGCCGCAAGTGTTTGAAATCAATGAGAAAAAGGAGTTTGCGCCAAGGTAATTAATCCAAGGCAACGGTGTTTTGGGAGTTGTGATAACGTATTCCCGGTTTGCATCATCGAAATAACCAAACTTCATTTTAATTCCTCCGTAAAAGTCCGCCTAAACGGGTATTTGAAATTCTTATGTGCATATGCTCTGAA
The DNA here is from genome assembly GCA_045598045.1 of Lachnospiraceae bacterium. GTDB lineage: Bacteria > Bacillota > Clostridia > Lachnospirales > Lachnospiraceae > RGIG3528. The sequence goes on from JAZLLG010000042.1 coordinate 6,353, forward strand.
TCGCACATTTTCCACATTATAATAGCAATCCACCAAAAATTCAAGAATTTTCGAAAACGTTTAAGTAAGCTTTCAGGCACACCGTTTTATGTATTCTGAAAAAGTCTGAGTATTTCCGGAACGAGCTGTTTCTTTCTTGATACAACGCCCTTAAGTATCACGCTTCCGCCTTCCGGCTTTACGTCAAAGGCGCTCTCCAGCACGCTTTCAGCGTCCTCACCCACGTAAAGAAGTTCTGTTCTTTCCTCCATTATGTTAGTGAGCATAAGGAGAAAATAATCCAGATTTTGAACTTTCAAAACGTTTTTCATAGCATGTTTCAGGCGCTCTTTTATTTCATCAAGCTCCGCCTGATTGACGGAAGAGAGCTGTGACACACCCATTACCTGTTTTTCTTCCATATTGAACTTCTTAAAATCGAGGTATAAAAGCTCCTCATCGGACTTGTTTGAAAGGTCGCTTGCGGCAAGGAACATTCTGTTTGCAAACTCAGCACAATCAATGCCTGCGAGGCCTGCAAGAGTTTCAGCTGCCTCCTTGTCCATAGCGGTACAGGTAGGGGAACGATAGTACAATGTATCCGAAAGAATTGCAGCACATAAAAGTCCCGATATCGTTTTCGTAAGTTTGATTCCCTGCTCGACAAACATCCTGTAAACGATGGTTGCCGTACAGCCCAAAGGCTGGTTTCTGAAGAAAACGGGAGTGATGGTTTCCATTGTACCAAGGCGATGATGGTCAATGATTTCCACTATCTCGGAGTTTTCAATACCGTCAACTGCCTGGCTTCTTTCATTATGATCCACAAGGATTACCTGTCTTCTCTGCATGTCCAGAAGATTACGTCTGGATATCATGCCGCGGTACCTGCCCTGGGAGTCAAGAACCGGGAAATCACGGTTTCTGTTTTTGGCCATGACATCCTTTATTTCATCCACGAAGTCCGTGGTTCTGAACATGTTAATCCTGTCCTTTGTCATAAAGTGTTCAACGGGCATGCTTTGATTGATGAGTCTCGCTGCAGTGTACGTATCATATGGAGTACAAATCACGGTGCAGCCGTTTGCATCCGCAAGATGCCTGATCGTAAGCGACACGGGAGCGTTCTCGCAAATAACGATACAACCGGCCTTCATCTCAATGGCACAGAGCTGCATCTCGTATCTGTTTCCCATAATAACAAGATCATTCTTTTCAATGTACTTCTCCATTATATCAGGCGAAGCCGCTGCAATAAGAACCTTTCCCTCGTTGAATACGCCCTCGGGATTGCCTACAAGCATTTCCGCCTCCAAAGTTTCAACAATGTTCGAATACGGCGTACCTGCTTTTGCAATAACCTCGCTGTCATATGCATCCATATAAGATGTAGCGATGTCATTAATGGTGATAAGCCCCTTCAGTTCTTCGTCTTCGGTAATCGGCAGCGTAACAACACCGGCCTCCTGCATAAGATGATATGCGTTCTTTAATGAAAGTTTGCCGCTTACGCCTTTTGTTTCCCTGATTTCAATATCCTTAACCTGAGTGCTTATATCCGCAACAAACTCCGGCTCCTCAACACCAAATTCCCTGAGAACAAATCTTGTTTCGGAATTCAGCTCACCTGCGCATTTTGGCACGAAGGTATCTGTATGCTCTACCTGATTTTTAAAGTGAGCATATGCTATAGCCGAGCAGACAGAATCGGTATCGGGGTTCTTGTGCCCGATAACATAAGTTTTTCTTGTATGTGTGGTCATACTGCCTCCTAATGTTCTCCGAACTTTCTGAATATCTTCATTTTCTTTTCTCCGGCCTTTCCGGAATACGGATGTTCCCGAAGAGAAAGATTACATTTTGTGTTTCCTTTAAGAATGGTCTGAGGATGAGTAAACTCTCTGAATCCCCAAATCCCATGGTAAGCTCCCATGCCGGAATGTCCTGTTCCGTTGAAGGGAACTCCCTCTACCATAATGTGCATAATTACATCATTTATACATCCTCCGCCAAACTGCATACGTTTAGCGGTCCTCTTCGCCCATTTTATATCTTTTGTAAATATATAGCATGCAAGCCCGTGTTCCCGGCTTTCTATAATGTCTATAAGTTTGTCGACTTCACTGTCTTTGTACTTTACTATAGGAAGAAGCGGGCAAAAGAGTTCATGCTGAACAATACTTTCATTTATATCTACGGGGTAAATGACCGTCGGAGCATACTTGCAGTTATTTTCATCTCCGGTTCCCCCGAACACGATGCGATCTCTGTACAATTCCGCTTCTTCTGCGCACTTCTTATAAGAAGATGTTGCAATAAGCTTTGCATATTCGGGATTCTTTTCGGCATTCTCCCCAATCTGCCTGGTAAGCTCGGACTTAAGCGCCGAAACAAAGTTATCTGCCACTTCTTCCGCTACGGCAACCTGATTTATGTTTATACAAATCTGACCGGAATTCAATATTTTAAAAAACGCAACCTTTCTTGCCGTATCTATGATGTCCGCATCCTTTCTGACTATGCACCAGTTACCGGTTTCCCCTCCAAGTTCAAGCGCAACGGGTGTAAGATTTTTAGCGGCGCACTCCATAACATGGGTTGCCACCTTGGGACTTCCCGTATAAAAAATTTTGTCGAAGCGTTCTTCCAGGCAAAAGTCTGCAACATCATGCCCACCACCGATCACCTTAACAAACTCCGGCGGGAACGTCTCGTTCATTATTTTTTCAATAACCGCCGATGTTGCGGCCGACTTGGAAGAAACCTTTATGACAGCTGTATTTCCTCCGGATATGGCTGCATTCAAAACCCCCAAGGACAACATAATCGGAAAATTGAACGGTGAAATGATAAGTGAACATCCGTAAGGGAGAAAATTAACTTCGGTCGAAAAACTCGGGAACGTAATAAATCCCGAAAAATGTTTCTCGGGGCGAGCCCACTTGCGAAGCTTTTTCAAATTCTCGTCAATTTCGCAAAGTGTCGGAAGAATATCGCAAAGATACGCCTCCGCAGGCGTTCTTCCAAGATCTTCATACAGGGCATCAAGAATAAGCTGTTCATTATTAACGATAGAATCACGAAGTTTCTTAAGCTGTTCCTTTCTCCATGAAACGTCCAACGTCCTGCCTGTTCTGAAGAATTTCCTTTGATTATTAACTATTGTTGATATTTCTTCCTTTGTCACGTTTTTTCTCCCTTTTCCAACTTAATTCATGTGACACTTATGCCCACATAACCTATGCTGATTATAAGTAAAATCTTTCGTTTTTGCAAATATTCAGAATTTATTTATCGATAATTTATCATATATGCCAATTCCTTTACAGTGGCTTAATTGTAAAGCATTTAACATCGTAGTAGAATTGCAGATAACCAAAAAAATCCACGGAGGGTTCACCATGAAGATTAAATTTAAATTACGTGAAAGATTCCTGTTATTTATTCTTGCAACAGCTCTCATTGTTGGTCTCACTTCAATGATTGTAGCCGGCACTAAGTCAGAAAAACTTATTACCGATGCAATTATGAATGGTATGGACAACACAGCTGCCGGCTACGGTACATTCGTGAACGCTAAGGGAACACTCAGTTACGAAGAGTTCAACACAGCTCTCAAGAGCGTTAAAGTTTCCGGTTTCGACACAAGCTATGTATACGTAGTTGATAAGGAAGGCACAATGCTTTACCATCCTACGGAAAGCAAAGTTGGTAATCCCGTTGCCAACGACGCAGTTAAGAATCTTGTTGCCGGCATCAAGGCAGGCACAGTTAAGCCCGGGCAGCATGAATGTATCCAGTATCTTTACAATGGTGCAGACAAGCTTGCAGGTTACTACATTACATCAGAATACCTCATCGTTGTTGTTACATGTGACCTTACAGACGTTACAGCAATGATTACCCCTATGAAGACAACTCTCATCATCTGCTGTATAGTATGTCTTGCAGTTCTTATCATAGCAGGCATCATCCTTTCAGCAATAGTTGCCAAACCTTACGGAAAGGTTGTTGACGGTGCAGACCGCATCGCTAAGCTCGATGTATCAGACAATGAAGAAATCGACAAGCTTTCAAAGCGTTCAGACGAAAGTGGTCAGATTTCCCTTTCACTCGTTGGTGTCAGACAGCAGCTCAATGAAGTTGTTACAGAACTTAGAAACGAAAGTGAAACTCTTAAGCTTGACTCCGTTAAGATTAAGAAGAGCGCTACAGACGTTTCCGAAGCTTCAGCAGATAACTCCGCAGTTACTCAGGAGCTTTCAGCCGGCATGAACAACATCTCCGATACAACAGCTCGTATCAAGGATCGTGTTGACATGGTTAACCAGCAGGCTAACGACCTTGACGCCGTTGCCAAGGACAGCAAGAGAGCATCTTCTGAAATTCTCACTCGTGCCGAGGGTCTCGGAAAGCAGTCTCAGGAAGCTACTCAGAAGGCTGAAACAATGCTCGAGGACGTTCAGGAACAGGTTAAGCGCGCTACAGAAAGAGCAGAAGCTGTTAACAGAATCACAGCTCTTACAGATACTATTTCCGAAATCGCATCACAGACCGCACTCCTCTCTCTCAACGCTTCCATCGAAGCTGCAAGAGCAGGTGAACAGGGTCGTGGTTTCGCAGTCGTTGCTGATGAAATCGGTAAGCTCGCTTCCGACTCAACAGAGGCTGTTTCCAACATCGTAAGCATCGTTCAGGATATTAAGGAAGCTGTAAGCGACATGCTTAATACAATGAACACAACAACAGACTTCATCAACAAGCTCGTTACCGAAGAATTCGGTGAGTTCACAAAGGTTGGTGAACAGTACGTTGAAGACGCAGGTACATTCAGAAATACAATGGACAGCTTCATCACTCAGATTGGTGAGCTCAACTCCAATGTAGACGTTATCACAACAGCTATTTCCGAGATTAACTCCACACTCGGCGAGACAAACGTTGGTGTAAGCGAAATCGCAGACAGAACAGTTGAGATGGCAGAGGCTACTCAGGGTATTGAGAGCATGATTACAGAAATCGATGACAGAGCTGAATCCCTCCTCAATACAATCAAGCGTTTCACAATCTAAATTGCAGAAGCCGGTTCCTTCATGGGCCGCAAAATCCCCGTTGCAAAAGCAGCGGGGATTTTTAATGTCTTTATATCGGTCAGACACACTTGATTTTATGATCATGGTTCACGTCAAATTTACGTTGAAGTGCATTCATGACAATGTTCATTGTAAGATTTGCTTTCTTTTCACTGTTGTCAAGCAGAACCGTCATATCCTGCGGAAGTATGTCCCTCTCCCGCTCCGACAAGATGACACACATGTTTTCCTTTTTCAGTGAATCCATTACGCTCAGCGCCAGGAAACCTCCAAGTACAATAATCTTCGAATCCTTAATGCTTTCAAGCATTGTCGTCGTAAACAACTATTACGGACTTGGTGCTGCAATAAGCCTTATCATATTCCTCATTACAAGCGTCATCTCTCTCGTTGTTTACGTAAACTCAAAAGCCTATAAGAAGGAGGATACATATCGATGAAGAAAAAGCACATAAACAAACGATATGTGGCAGATTCGGCGATAACATACATCGTTCTCATTGCCGTCAGCCTTATCTTCATATTCCCCATCTTCTGGATAGTGCTTGCGAGCTTTTCCAAGTCAGGTTCAATATATGATATAGACGGTTTCTTCCCTAAAAGCTTCGGTTTGGACAGCTACAAAAGACTGTTTACCGACACAAAGATGTATGATTATCCCAACTGGCTTAAAAACACCTTGTTCGTGGCAGTAATGTCCTCGCTTATCGGCACGGTTTTGGTAACCCTTACAGCCTACACCATCAGCCGATTCGAGTTCAAATCAAGAAAAACGCTCATGAAATCGACTCTCATTCTCAGTATGTTTCCGGGCTTTATGGGAATGACCGCCGTTCATCTGATTATGATTAATTTCAATCTGATCAATAACCTTTGGAGCCTTATTCTCATATCTGCCGCAGGCGCACCCATGGGATATCTTGTGCAGAAGGGATTTTTCGACACCATTCCAAGCACGATATATGAAGCCGCCAGAATAGACGGTGCCGGCAACTGGCGAATATTTGCAAGCATTACAATGCCTTTGTCAAAGCCGATGCTCGTCTATACTTCTCTCACTTTGTTTGCATGGCCCTGGAGCGATTTCATTCTTCCCAAAATGCTTTTAAAGAATAAAAAACTCTGGACCGTCGCCGTCGGGCTTACTTCTCTTGACGAAACGGAATTTACACGTTTTGCGGCAGGCTCGATTTTCATTGCAGTGCCGATTGTCATCCTTTATTTCCTTCTTTCAAGATTTCTTGTAATGGGTGTCTCCTCAGGCGCCGTTAAGGAATAATAAAAAGTGATACCGGGGGAAGGGGATGTGTATTCATTTTGAAAACAAAATGAATACACATCCCCGTCCCCCGGTATCACTTTTTTATGCTTTTTCGTAGAATTCATCTATCAGCTTTGAGGCTTCGGTAAAGGGATCTTTTGTCATATCAATCCACCTTATGTCTTTCCTCTTTCTGAACCATGTCATCTGCTCTTTTGCCAGATGTCGTATCTCCATAAAAAGCTTATTGTAAAAAGCATCAAAGCTTTCAAATTCGCCTCTCAGATACATAAGAATATATCTGTATTCAAGTCCGAGAGAATAGAGAAAATCATCCGTGGCACCTTGCTTTCTCAGGTTTACAACCTCTTCTGTCATACCTTGTTCAAGGCGCCGGTCCAGACGTTCGCGTATGCGCTCATAGAGCACGTCTCTCGGCCACGTTACACCGATTAATAGGGTATCATATCTGGGGGTGTTGACAGGCACGTCTGTGTTGCCCTGCAGCACTCTTTCCACAGCTCTCTCCACTCGACGTTTATTTTGATTATCGACTCTTCCCAAAGCTTCCGGACATTTTTCTTTCAGAATCGCCAGAAGTTCATCCAGACTTTTGTCCGCAACCTCCTTCCGAAGCTTCGGATCGACAAGTTCTTTTTTGATATTATAGCCATCAACAACCGCGTTAACATACAGGCCTGTTCCGCCCACGAGAAAGGCCTTTTTAGCGCGTCCCAGTATGCAATCTATACTTGCATATGCCTGTTCCTGAAAGTCTGTCAGAGAGAAGAAATCATTCGGTTTTGCGACATCAATAAGATGATGCGGAACTCCCTGCATTTCCTCTTTCGTAACCTTTCCCGAGCCAAGGTCAAGCCCTTCGAAAACCTGTCGGGAATCCGCTGACACGATTTCCGCATCGTACTTCTTTGCCAGTTCTATGCCGAGCCCGCTTTTACCTGATGCATTTGTGCCTGTTATTACCACAAGCTTATTCATACTTAACTCCGTTTTACTTTTTTTGTAATTGTCAGCACGTTCTGCCCGTTCTTTCGAGCATATGTGATATCGTCCACACTCTTTTTTACCATGTATATTCCGAGACCTCCGATATCGCGTGCTTCCGCCGAAAGAGTAATGTCCGGGTCTTCTTTTTTAAGCGGATTGTATTCCTTCCCACTATCTTTGAAGATGATACGAACACTGTCTTCTTTGTGCTTTTCGATGAGAATGGTCGCAACCCCCTCGTCCTCGTCATATGCATATTGGGCAATGTTTATGAACAGTTCCTCAACCACCATTTCAAGCGTCAGTCTGTTTTTCTCCGTTGCCTCCATACCATCAAGGAATGCATCGACCAAAGCAATCACCTTATCAAGTTCGTTTCTTTTGGCAGGAACCGTGAGCTCACTCATGTTTTGTCTCCATTCCCTTATATATGAAAGCCACCATGGTAATATCATCAAACTGCGGCGCTTCGCCGACAAAACTGTCAACGTCAGCCTTAACCGTATCGCAGATTTCCTTCATGTCCTTAAAATCTCTGCTGTTCAGTATTTTTTCAAGCCGTGCTTCGCCGTAAAGCTCATTGTCCGCATTGGTTGCCTCCGTGACGCCATCCGTATAGAGGAACACAATATCTCCCGGCACGAGTGATGTTTCATGCTTTATATACTTAATGCCTTCCATCGTGGCAAGTACGAGGTTTGCGTGCACCTTCAAAAACTCAAATCTGCCGTCTGCATGCCTTACAAGCGGAGGATTATGTCCGGCATTTACGAAGCTCATCACACCCGTTTTTAAGTCTATTGCTGCCTGCCACGCTGTAACAAACATATTGGCATCATTTCCCTGACACAGAAGATTATTACCCTCTGTAAACACGTCGTTTATTTCACAACCTTGCCCCGCAATGCTTCTAAGAACCGTTTTGGCTCTCATCATAAACATCGCAGCGGGAATCCCTTTCCCCGACACATCGGCAATAAGGAAGTTTAGAACATTCGCATCAGTAAAATAAAAGTCATAAAAGTCTCCACCGACTTCTTTGGCAGTATTCATCCTTGCGTATATATCAAATTCTCTCCTGTTCGGGAAAGCAGGGAAATTGTTCGGAAGCGACGACAACTGAATGTTTCTTGCAAATTCAAGTTCTGCGTCAATCCTTCCCTCCGCCTCCGCGATATATCTTTTCAGCGTATCCACCGTTGTATTGATATCATCGGAAAGAGACGCAAATTCAACATTGCTGCGCACATCCACGGTTTCCTGAAGATTTCCCTCCGAGATTTTCTTAAGTGAACCGGCTATGCTTACAATCTGGTTAAGAACCGACTTTTTTATAAGCAGGTAAACAGCCACAAAGAGCACAGCAAAGACAAGAATCATGTTGAACAGTGAAATATATATCGACGTGATACCGGTAAACATCGCCTCATCCACTGTACAAAATCCGGCTATTTCATATCCTTCGGAAATACTGTCAATATAGTAATACTGTACGCCGTTTACTTCAAGCTTCCCGACCGTGTCTTTTGGAAGATTCGAAAAATTAACGCTGTCAATCGGGAAAACAGCGTTTCCCGGGAAATTATCCGAAGCGGAAGCAACGTTCTTATTTTCATCCAGAATTACAAAGAAACCATCCTCGATTGCAACTCCGGCATATTTTCCGGATAGATCGGCCTTCACTTCACGCATCGCAGCTGTCAGCCGGTCATTTACCTGAGAAGCCGCAAGACTGCTCTCAAATGCAATCATAAAGCCGCTGACCATTACAAATGCCACAAGAATAATCGCCAAAAGCCAGTTCTGAATTGACTTGAAAAGCGGTGAGACCTTCTTTCCGCTTTCATTTTCATTTCCTTTGTTTTTCCCTCCGGAAATCAATCCAAGTACAAGCGATACGAGCATCACTGCCGCGCCGTTTGCAATAAGTACAGGGGCTGTGCACACCCGTACAACATTAATTGCTTTTTCCGCATTTGGAACATTAGTAAAAAAGACCATACTGAGGTGAAAAACCTCAATTGAAATTCCCGCAAAAAGGCTCATGACGGGATTTGGTCTTTTCCCGTCAAACAGATATTTTCTGAGAAATGCCGCAACAATTCCCGCAAGTATGGTTGACACACTGCAGGCTACCCTTGTGAAGCTTCCCACTCCCCAAAGAACCGCAAACCACCTTTCAACGCCGCCGATTATACCCGCAATAATGCCCGCCGGGCCTCCAAAAAAGAGTCCTGCAATAAGCGGTGCCGCGTCACGACAGTTGACCTGAGCACCGTTCATCGAAATGCCCCATTCCGTCCCTAAAACAGCCATGGCGCCAAACAGCAACCCAATCAGAATCTGTTTTTCAGCATATGAGATTTTAGAGAATTTCTCTTTTTCGGCAAACCGGTCAACTGCCACAGCCAGAATCACCGTGAGTATTGCGGCCGTCGCCAGCTTTATTGCACTAATCAGCATACTATCTCCAGTTTTTTCAATCAAATTTTCGGTATATCAATACACGCGACTTCACGCTTTTTCCGCATACCGGGTTATTTTATATCTTATATCCCATTCGACATGATTACAAAGAAATAGTGATTAAAGAATAATTAAATGTTTAAATATACGGGCGCCATCTGCAAAAAGCTTGCGATGACGCCCGTGTTAAATCCGTTATGTAAACATACCTCGGTACTTTTACTTTATTACTTGCTTTCCACTACAGCTTCCTCGCTGATTTCAGACGAATAAGCTGCGGCAATTGCCTCTTTTTTCGAGTCTATGATGACGGTACCCGAAAGGATGATTACTTTTCCCTTCTGTTTTCCCTTCTTTGAAATCTCTGTGTTTTCGGTCTTAATTCCGCTGCCATTCTTTGCAATAAGGTTAAGATTTCCGGACTTGATTTCAACTTCATCGTTTCCCTTAAGTGCGTTCTTCAACGCTTCAACATTTAACGTAACATTCTTGATGGACAGAGCATCCTTTGTATGAATACCATTGTTGAAGGATGCAACAACGTTCAGCTCACCCTTTCCTGTGATATCAAGGTCACAGGTTGCATAAACAGCTCCTTTGTCCTCTGTATCGTCATCACCATTTGCCCTCGCAGGTCTGTTGTCGTTAATATAGTTTACGGTGCCCTCCGAAACCTTTATCTTTGCGGTATCGGCATCGATAAAACTAATCGGAGCTCCGGTTGAGCACGAAATTGATGTGCCATTGAGAATTATTACTACTTCAGCCCCCTTGGCATTAACAACAATCTGACCCTCGGAAAGTGTTCCGGAAGCACTGAACTCACCTGCTGTAGTGATTTTGTAAATTCCGTTTTCGCCCTTGATTTCGGAGGTTGCTCCCGACATAAGTCTGAAGTCATCCTTCGTCAGGCTCTTTTCTTCCGCAGGCTTTTCGGCTTCGGTCGGAACCGGTGTTTCCTGCCCGGAAGTAGTCTGCGCATTATCGGCAGCCTTTATGTCCTGACTTTCGGCAGGCTTTTCCGTAGGAGTCTGTTTTGACGTTTCGTTCTGTTCCTGCTGAGGCTTTTCGGTAGCTACGGCATTCGGAACGTCTTTCCGATCTTCCGCCTGCTTTCCGCATCCCGTAAGCATCACAGATGCCATAAGTACAAGTATAATCGCAACAGATATAAATCTTTTCATAAGCTTTTCCTTCTTGAACATTTTTCAAATAGTTTTTAAGAGAGTTATACCTTATTGCACACGAAAATGCAACTCATGTTCAACTTTTTGTACGCTCTCTGTTTTTAAAGTGTAAAGTCATTATCCCCACAGAGAATTCGGCAAGTTCTTCGTGCTATCGTACGGAATCTGTTTCAGCCCTTTCTTTTTGTCCATTGCAAGACTTATAAGCGTCTTGGTAAGCCCGGGAACATCTTCTCTTGAAAGAGCTTCCGATGTGTCCATCCATATCACTTCACTGTTCTCATCATTATCCGAACGTGCCTCCCCGGACACATAATCGGCTCTGAATGCAACATACCAGTCCTTTGAATTGAAACGGATTGAAATAATCTCCGTCGGATTAATTGTAACGCCGGTTTCCTCATGATATTCCCTGATAACCGCCTCCACAGGACTCTCTCCCTGCTCCATGTAGCCTCCGGGCACGATGAGCCAACCGTTTCCGTTTCCGTATGTATGGCGTCCGAGAAGTACTTTACCCTCTCTAATAACAACCGCCGTCACCGATTGATTCCATATTGTATGTTCGGTATTCATATTAGTTTGCCGCCTCCTTACCTCTCATCCCAAAATGTTATATTTTTTTGTTGATAAACGCTTCCGCCTTTGCCAATGCCTCTTTTAAATTATCATACGTTATCCGCTCAAAGGCTTCTTTAACAGTACAGAAATATATATCACTGATTTCACATTCCTGCTTCAGGAAGTTTTCGGTGTTCATTTTACCGAGGAAATAAACAACTGTCTTGTAAGCGTCATATTCTTCCATGTAGTATCCGTATTCGTATCTGAAACCTTCTTCAACGGAAACACTTGTGTGCGTTTCCTCCATACATTCCCTCAGAGCTGTCTGTTCTTCGGTTTCTTCGCCCTCAACATGCCCTTTCGGGAAGCAGACTACATCGTTCGTTTGTTTTATCAGCATGACATAAAGCTCATTGTTTTTAATTGTATACGGAATAATCCCGCAAGATTTCTGCTGTTTCATTTATGTCTCCGTTTTGTTATTTACCTGCACAGGGCATTTCGGTTACGAAGAATAATATACTTAATGCGTAAAAAAAACAATCTTTTCCTTTTAAGCAGTAGGACTTCTGTTAACAAGAAAAAACCTCAGCGGATTTCCACTGAGGTTCATTTTTTAGCAGGGCTACAAGGATTCGAACCTTGAAAATGACGGGGTCAGAGTCCGTTGCCTTACCGTTTGGCGATAGCCCTATATCGCTCGCTTTCGTAGCGAACGATGTGTATTATACTACCGAATTTTTCAAATTGCAAGCATTATTTTTATAATTTATAAGATATGATTTTCGCCGCGTCATGCCTAATTTCCCTGCGGCCCCGTTGTTCGCAAGCGGGTAAGCTGACTACTGCTCGATCGAGTAGGAGGCGGTGACTAACCGCCGTCCTCTCACAGCACCGTACGTACCGTTCGGTATACGGCGCTTTCAATAGTTGACGTGCACAGACTGATAAGCTGTGGCTAAATCATAAAAGCCACTGTTTATCAGTCTTTC